>JBCDDX010000014.1:0-74374 GCA_039180085.1 Pseudomonadota bacterium | reverse complement strand
TCCGGTGCCCCCTGAAATGTTGTCGGCGACTCCTAAAGGTCGATGGCGCGCCTTAAAGTGTCAATTTCCCTGGGATGCGGTTGATTGAGACGGTATACAATCTCCGACGCCTCATCAGACTTCGAAAACACCCGTTCGATAGTCGCAACATCACGAGCATTTTCCGCACCCGTGAGTTCGCCGTAAGCGCGGTTCGCGTAGACGATGCGGCCCTCCCAGTCCGTCACAACAGCGCCGTGACCAAGACCATCCACAAACGCCCGGGCAAACCCCTCGCCTCGGGTGCGTGACGTAAGGTGCACGAACCCAATCGCCATAGCGAACAGGAAAAACACACCAATCATGGACAACAAAGCCAGCAAAACGAGCGTTATCTGTTGTGCTCTCTCGTCAGGCAAAACGGAGAACAGGCCAACGATGCCCAGCAGCCCAAGACCAACCAGAAGCAGACGGCCAATATTGCCACCGCGATCGGTTCGATCAATCAATGGACTGGTCTCCACATTGGATGGTTGGGCCGGCGCAGCCTCCGGGAATGGCGCAGAGCGTTCCGTTTCAGAACTCTTTTTCTCAGCGACCGCAATCGAATTGGCTTTTTTCTTGCCCATCAGAAAGTGATTCCCGCATTTTGGCTTGTTTGCTGTTTGGACCACATCGCGACGAGACTTGGAAGCCCCGGAAAGGCGATCTGATACTGGATCAGCCGACAGCAAGTGGACTGCCATTCAAGACGGCTGGAAAGACAGGACCGTTGTGCCTATGCTAAAGCGCACACAGGCAAAGCAGCCTGACGAAAATCGCTGGCTGGTGGTTGGCGCGTCTGCCTGCTCCTGTTGGTGGCATCGGTAAACTGAAGCGGGATAAGCGACATGCAGCAATTCTTGGACAGTGTTTTCGGGCCTGAAAATGGCGAAATTGCACTCTACGTCGTCATTGCCGTCGCGGTCGTGTTGGCCATTTTGCTGGTCATTTATCTCGTGCGCGTTATCCGCCGCCCCCGCTTCGCTGGCGGCAGGCGAAGTAAACAGGCCAGGCTTGCCATTACAGATGCTGCCGCGATTGATGAAAAGCGCAGGCTGGTTCTGGTGCGGCGCGATGATGTCGAGCATCTGATCATGATCGGCGGCAGCAATGATCTGATCATCGAAAATGACATTCGAAAAAATGCGCCCGTGCGTGCGCGGGCCGAAATTGCAACGGAACAGGCAACGCCAACACAACCGCCCGCTGCAACACCTGCGCCGAGGCCCGAACCAGCAAAGCCGGAGCCTGCAATTGCGAAAACCCCGCCACCAACTGCGAAGCCAGTCACTTCTGACGAGCCGGCAAAGTTGGCCACGACAACTCAGCGTCCCGCTGCACCGGCTCCATCGGTTTCGTCTACAACCGCCGGTTCAAGTGCGGTGCAACCGGAACCGAAACCGGTCAGTTCACCTTCTTCAACAAGCACAACCGCAACTCCGACTGCGCGTGTAGAACCATCGCTAACACCACCTTCCAAACCAGCATCGGCCGCGCCGTCGGTTTCGTCAGTGGATAAGCGCTCGCCCGTCGACGATATGGATGCGCTGTTGGATGAAATCACCAAATCCTGAGCGTCCGGATAACGGACGTCAGGATAGGCAATGAGTGGCGTGAAATGCCGAGCCTTTAGTCGTCCCGATAGACTTTCTCGCGCCGCTCATGGCGCTCCTGCGCTTCCAGCGACAAGGTTGCAATCGGTCTTGCATCCAGTCGCTGCAGGCTGATCGGCTCGCCTGTATCTTCGCAATAGCCGTACGAGCCGTCCTCGATACGCGCCAGGGCCTGGTCGATCTTTGAAATCAGTTTCCTTTGCCGATCCCGTGCCCTCAGCTCAATGGAACGGTCCGATTCCGAAGATGCCCGGTCGGCGACATCAGGATGATTGAGATTATGCTCTTGCAGAGTTTCGAGCGTTTCAGCCGATTCGCGTTTGATTTCAGATTTCCACGCCAGCAGTTTCTCGCGAAAATACGCAAGCTGACGCTGATTCATGAACTCTTCGTCGTCGCTCGGTCTGTATTCTTTGGTTATTGATGACATTGGGCACTCCCTTCCCATCGACACCGGCCATAGACACCGGGCGATCGCAAAATTGCCCGCCCAATTGACCAATTGGCGGCTGTATACCCGCAAGCGCGCATCGCGACAAGCGGACTTGTTTCACTATCCCGAATTGTTCGAAAATTCTTTTGGGCCGGACCAGTGTACAACGCCATCAGAGCACTTGATTGAAGTGCAATCAGATGCGCTGGTCCGCCCGTTCTTCGCGCCAGTCAGCATATTGCATCTGCCAGTATTTGGCCTGGGCGGCCGCCCGCCCGACTATTCCACCAACCCAATCCGGCCGGTATGAATCAAACTCTTTCCATGTATCGGATTGGCCCAAAATACCGTCCGCAACAAGCCTACCACCCATCGCTGTTGTGTTCAGTCCATGACCACCAAATCCAGTACAGGCCCAAAGGTTGGGGGAATTCTTCGGCCAGAATTTGCCGATCAGCGGCATCTTGTGGCGGGTGTATCCCATCAGGCCTATCCATGCCCGTTCAATGTCAATTCCGGAAAGCTGCGGAAAAACACTTTCTATGTCATCCCGGAGAAAACGGGCCAGTTGCGACGGCTGGCTGCGACGTGTGGTGATACGCCCACCCCAGATAAGCCTGGCATCATCCCTCTCTCCCACGACCCGGAAATAGTCTCCAGCCCGCCTGGTATCCGCCATGGTGCCGTTAAACGGAATAACATCGCGTAAAGGCAGGTTTGGGGAGCGCGCTGAAACGACATAAGTCGCGACCGGCACAAGCGCCCGGGCGAGCTTTGGTAAAACACCGCCATACACGCTCGTAGCAACAACGACCGATTGCGCGCGCAGAGTGCCCTGCTCCGTTTCGACGTACCAACGATCCTTTTCCCGAAAAATATGACGCGCAGCAGTGCCTTCAAACACTTGAGCGCCAAACCGCTCCGCATCGTCCGCCAGTGCCTCCGCGTATCTGAGCGGGTCGATATGGAATGCATTTTTGTTGAACAATGCAGATTGATATCGGTCACTTTTGACCATGTCGCTCAATGCTTTGCGGTCGAGAAACGTCCGCTGCGTTAAAAAGTGCGTCTCATAGAGGTCAGCTTGACGAAGCAATGATGATGCATCGCCAACCCGCGAGAGTTTCAACCCTCCGGTGCCCGCAATCAGATCATCACGTCCCATTTCGCGAATGGACGTGCGCACAGTGTCTGCTCCCTCGACACTGAGCGCAAACATGCGCTTGGCCCTGTCTATTCCGACCCGCGCGATGACATTGTCCATACCCTCAGCAAAGCCATCCGAGACAAAACCACCATTGCGGCCAGAGGCACCCCAGCCAACGCGTTTTGCTTCCAGCAAGCCAACAGACTGCCCCGCCCTTGCCAGATTGCGCGCGCAGTGAAGCCCTGCAAACCCGCCCCCGATAACGCAAGTGTCCACATCAATCCGGCCAACCAGACCAGTTCTGACCGGACGACTTTCCAGGTGAGCGGCATAGTGACTGTCTATATGGCCCAGAACGTCTCCCATGTCAGATGCCTAGCGCAACTCGATCGAATCGAAACGGATCTTCTCGCGACGCGAAAGGGTGACATGGCGTGGGTAGATGGGATTGTCCCGATCTTCCAGAACAGGCAAATGAAAGTTGCGGGTTGTGAAAACAAACCGCTCCAGCGCTTCATCCCCGAAATTATGCAGGAAACCCTGAAACACGGCATCCAGATAGGAGCGCAGGATCGATGGTCGCGGTTCAACGCTGTCCGGATCGGCTTCTTGTTCTGCGACATACAAAAACAGATCAGACCGTGCCTGCAGCGCACCCGCATTTTCATCAAGAGCAGTGAGCGAACCCGTCCCGATGGGAGTTCGCTTGTACATGACTTCACGCAAATCCAAGGCTGGCAGACTGGCGGCGTGATCGACCACCACCATGCCATCAATAATGATACCCGGACTTGGCTCCGCCGACAGAAAGGCCAATGGCGGCATTCCCGCAAGGATATGGGGTGCGGTTGAAGGCCTCGGCAACCAAACCCGACGCCAGCCATCCAGCTTTGCCCTATGCGCTGCAATATACGGGGTGGTCAGCGTATTTAGATTGACCAGAGAGCCAAATCCAAAATACGCAATTGTGTCGGCACTGTTCATGCGTGATTCAAATCGGGAAAGTGTTTTCTCGAAACCTTAGCCGGATTTGAAGGTTCCTGCATCCTTGAATGCATTCCAGGCGTCGCGAAGCCATTCCGACTTGAAACTGTGCCCTCCGGGGTGGAGGCACAGGCGTAGCATGTGAGACGCGGAGTCGCGTTGCTGGCATGTCAGGCCATTGGCTTCACCCATCGAGCGCCATTTGCCGAAATCCGCCGAGCGCGCCATCAGATCCAGCGATTTATAGACATCGCCCTGATGGGTTTTCAGGATTTTTCGCCCTTTCATGGGCACAACCTTGTCGGACGTTCCGTGAATGTGAACCAGATTGACGGGTAGCGTCGCGCAACTCTGCGGAACGGGCGCCCAGAATGTGCCGGATATCGGAACATAGGCTGCAAACTGATCGCCCACCTGGCACGCGAGATTCCAGACCATCATACCGCCAGCAGAAAAGCCCGTGACCATGATCCGATCAGCGTCGATATTGTGCTCAGAAACCAGCTGCTTCTTGAGATCTTTGAAGAAGCCGACATCGCTGTTGCTGTTGGGAAACGGCGCATTGGGGATATCCCAATCGTCACCTGCGGATTTTGGCGCAACAAAGGCAAGCCCCATATCGGAAACAACCCTGGCAAGCCGTTTGTTGCGCATCAGGCCGTCTGCTGTGCCTTTGTATCCATGATTGAAGATGACCGCACCAACGGGTTTTCCCGGTTGCGTCGCCTCTGGCATGCGAATGCGATAGCTACGCTCACCGATCATGCAATCGGAATCCGGTCCGCAAGCATGCGCCTCCGATGCGCCCACTGCCAAGACCGCCCCCGTGCAACAGGAGGCCAACAACGCAACCTTCAGCTTGCCCAAAATAACTTTCCCAAAAAACCGCATGTCAGTTCCGCCTTGATTTCCTTGAAACGACACTACGCTTGCCATCACAAATGCCAAGGCTTCGACTTTCACTTTGCGTCATGGAAAAGTGACAGCTTTTCGCGACATCAAAAAACGAAGCCTACTATTGACTATAACGTAAACGTAAATAACACTTTGGATATTGCCCTTTTCGGTTCCGGAGGAGTGAAAACGAAATGGCGAAGCAAGCACGAGAACCAGTCTTGTCGGTGAGTGTGGAAGACATCAAAATCGATGCTCCAAACAATTGGACTTTGAGCGCGACGCTTTTCACCAATGCGAACTCCCAGCCTGATGCGCCGGTCGTGCTGGTCTCTACAGCCGCTGGCGCGCCTCGCGGCTTTTACTCCAATTTTGCCCATTACTTGGTGGACGCAGGTGCACACAGCGTCATGACATATGATTACCGGGGCATGGGGGACTCGTCTTCGCCCCGCAAACGATGGAACGAGTTGCGCATGAAGGATTGGGGTCTGTTGGATTTTCCAGCCGCCGCTCAGGCCCTTCAGTCCATGCATCCGGACCGCCCGCTTTTGGGCCTCGGACACTCTTATGGCGGCCAGGCCCTAGGGCTTTCCGGCATATCGGACCAGTTTGAGCGCTATGCAACGGTTGCAACGATGTCCGGTTATTGGCGGCACTTGAGCACGCCGAAGAGCGTCTGGTTTCAAACCCAGATTGTCGGCATGAGCGCCGTTCGCTTGCTGGGTCGGGTCCCCGGCTCTTTCGGCCTTGGTGAAACGTTCCCCGGCACCATCTTTCGCGACTGGAGCCGATGGATCGCTGATCCCGACTATTTTTTCAAAGATGCTGAGTTGCCGGAAACCAGTCGCTTTTCCGAAGTGACATTGCCCTTGCTATCGATAGGCCTCACGGACGACCCGTGGGCAAACAAGCGCGCTATCGGCTCCTTTATGAAGCATTATACGAATGCTGATTTCCATCAGGTCTGGGTCGAACCCGGTGACAGCGGACCAATCGGCCACCTTGGCTACTTTCGCCAACGCCATCGCGAAAGCCATTGGTCGATAGCGCGCGATTTTCTGCTGAAGGGCACAATCCCTGAACACGCCGCGACGACTGTTTGAGGCTCAAAGCAGCTCTCAGTCCTGACGTTCTCCGTCCACTATGTGGTAGCTGGGCTCATACATCGTCACCAGCTCTTCCGAAGCTGACGGATGCAAAGCCATTGTCCGATCAAAATCGGCCTTGGTGCAGCCCATTTTCATCGGAATTGCCAGGAGCTGCGCCATTTCGCCTGCGTCCGGCCCAACGATATGTGCACCGACCACGCGCTGGCTCTCATGATCAACAATCAGCTTCATGAGCATGAATGAATCGCGTTTTGCCAATGTGTATTTCATCGGGCGAAACCGTGCCCGATAGACATCGACCTTCGCATAAGCTTCGCCTGCGGCTTCCTCCGTCAATCCAACCGTTCCGATTTCGGGATGGGAAAAAACAGCGGTGGCGATATGTTCGTGATCGGGTTTTTGCGGTTCGCCCTTGAATTCGGTCGATACAAAACACATCGACTCGTGAATCGCGACGGGCGTCAGCTGAACGCGGTCTGTGACATCGCCCACAGCCCAGATGTTCTCGACATTGGTTCGCGAATACTCATTGACCGGAATGAAACCCCGGTCATCGGTTTCGACCCCAGCTTCCTCCAACCCAAGACCGTTGGTTAGTGGGACCCGACCAAGGGCAAACATCACCTGTTCCGTCTCAAGCACGTCACCGTCGGAAAGGGTGGCGAGCAGATTGCCATTGGTGCCCTTCTCAATCTTGGTGAAGATTTGCTGCGTGATGATTTTTATACCACGCTTTTCATACTCCTCATGAAGGTGCTCGCGGACCTCATTGTCGAAGCCCGACAATATTTCCAGTCCTCGATAAAGGATTGTTGTATCGACCCCAAGGCCTGCAAAAATACCAGCGAACTCAACCGCGATGTATCCAGCACCCGCAATGATGATGCTCTTTGGCAGTGTTTCCAGATCGAATGCATCGTCTGAAACGATGCCCAGTTCGTGCCCATCAAGCGCTTCGTGCCGATTGGGCGTGCCCCCAACAGCGATCAGGATCTTGTCTGCTGTTACCGATCGGTCTTCATTCACCAGATAGATTTCGTGCTTTCCACGCAGCACGGCCCGGGTGTCAAACATCTCAACATTGTTGGAATCGAGGCCGCGCTTGTAGAGCCCTTCGAGCCTGGTGATTTCGGCCTCTTTATTGGCGACCAGCTTTTTCCAGTCGAAAGAGGTCTCTCCAACGTCCCAGCCATATCCGGCCGCATCTTCGAAATATTCAGGAAATGTCGATGCGTAGACGTAAAGCTTCTTGGGAACACATCCGCGTATGACGCAGGTTCCTCCATAGCGGCTTTCCTCCGCAATTCCGACCTTGTGCCCCAATGCAGCGGTGCGGTTTGCTGCGCGCACACCGCCGGAGCCGCCGCCAATTACAAACAGATCGTAGTCATAGTTCATGGCGCGGTTCTCCGTGGGCAACGCGGTTTGTCAGGTCAGACAGTAGCTTCGCAAAGCCCGCTGCTAGTTATTGGTATCTTTGGTTGCAGCGACAAGTCTTTCAGAAACCTTTTGACCGAGGTCGCGATTGATGCCGTTTGCCCACACCCGCGCGGCCTTGCCGAGCTCGCGCCCCAATATGGGGGTGCTGGCAAGGTATTTTTGCCCGGCATCCGATTTGAAAAAGTTGGCGATCTGAACCAGTTCTTCTTCAGAAAATGAATTGGTGAACAGTCGCGCCGCTTCAGCTTCGAGGTCACCACGACGGGAGGCAAGAGCGATAGCCTCCTCATCGACAACATTAGAAATCAGGTCCGATTTATCCGGATTTTGCGCAATAAGTTCGGTCTTCAGCTTGTTCGACGAATTGATCAGAATATTGTCGAACTCAGAAGTTGCCTTGGTTGCGGTCATAGCCTGTCGTGCGGCCTGCAAATGGCTGGCGCTTGGTTCCTGTGCCAATGCAGCAGCACCAAACAGAAGGGCTCCCGCCACAACCGCTGGAACCAAAGCCTTCGAAATCATTTGAGAAATCATTGTGTTTCACACTCCAATTGATTTTTTCATCCAGCGTCGTTCTTCCAGAACCGCAGATGGACGAATGTTCTTAGTTAGCACCTTGTAGCACTTGAATTCCCCCGTCACCCGCAAGGATGACGCGTGTCGCAATACCTGTAAATAGACCATGCTCCACGACCCCCGGTATGGATACAAGCGCTTGTGCGAGAGCAGTTGGATCATCAATACGGCCAAAAGATGCATCAATGATGTAATGCCCCCCGTCCGTAATGAAAGGCTGACCATCATCCAATGCACGCAAGTTGAGCGGACCTGAAAGCCCAAAGCTCCCGGACACCTGTTCTATCGCCATTGTTGTCGCCTTCAATCCAAACGGATTAACCTCAATGGGAAGCGGAAAACGACCCAGATGGTCAACCATCTTGCTGTCGTCGGCGATCACAAGCATTTCATCTGAGGCGCAGGCAACAATTTTCTCGCGCAGAAGAGCGCCCCCACCCCCTTTGATCAGATTAAGCGCCGGATCGACCTCGTCAGCACCATCGATTGTCAGGTCCAGATGCGGTGTGTCTTCCAGCGTTGTCAGCGCGATGCCTAAATCCTGACACAGGCTGCGTGTGCGCTCCGACGTTGGGACGCCAACAACGTCCAATCCATCATTAACAGCACCGGCAAGTGCATGGACAAAAGCTTCAGCGGTCGAGCCGGTACCGATGCCAAGTTTCATACCGTCTTCGACCCACTGCAGCGCCGCCTCACCAGCTTTCGCTTTGAGCAATTCTGACATAACGCGCCTCTGATCTTTCAATAATGGTCCGCGTTGCAAACACCAGACCGTACATGTGCAAAAAACTTGATAGACGAGCGGGTAACATGGCGTGAACAGCCACGCCACCATGATTTTGTTCCCAAAACCGCAACCCAGAACTTTCTGCTGTTGTTGCCCACTGAAACCACTTAGAAGCCCATCCATATCGAAAGTTTGCGGAACGAATTCATGCCAGCACGTCCTCAGGCGACGCTTGAAAGTCCAACGATTGTATTTGATCTGGACGGCACACTCGTCGACAGTGTTCTTGATCTGCTGCCCTGCCTCAATCACACCATCGCAACAGACGGACTTTCCCCCCTGACCCGCTCGGACATTGGTCAGGTCGTCGGAAAAGGAGCGATGGAAATGATCCGCCGCGCTTATGCACTGCAAAACAGAACACTGGAAGCGGAGCATCACAAGCGATTGCTGGGCGTCTTCCTGGCGGAATACGAAACGCATACGGCCCGCCACACGGTATTTTTTGACCACGCGCTGGAAAGCCTCGACCAATTTGCCGCCGATGGTTGGAAGATCGCGGTCTGTACCAACAAATACGAGTATCTGGCAAGAAAACTGCTTGATGCTTTAGGCACGACACATCGTTTTCATGCGATCACCGGCGGCGACACTTTCGACTTCAAAAAGCCGGACCCACGTCACATCGTCGAGACGGTCAGACAAGCAGATGGCTCTCCCCAACGCGCGGTGATGGTCGGCGACAGCATCAACGATATTGAAGCTGCGAAACGAGCGGGTATTCCCGTCATTGCCGTTGATTTCGGTTACACCGATGTACCGGTCAGAGAGCTCGGACCGGATATCGTGCTCTCGCATTTCCGCGACATGTGGCCGACCGCCAAAAAGCTGATCAACGACAGTTAGTTGGACGTGCTTGCCGCAGCAAAAACGCCGCCGCTCACAGGCTGCGTGCAACCTGTTGTGGTTGGATAGGTCAGTGGCAGGTTCGCACGGCTGCAGATTGCCAGGAAAGCGAAAGCTTGCGCTTCCATCATATCTCCGTCCAGACCAACAGCCTCGGCCACTTCCACGATAGTACCCGGCGCCGACAATGCGATCATGTCGTCAACAATGATCGAATTCTTTCTGCCGCCGCCGCAGACGACCCAGCGCCTTGGAACTGAAGGCATCAGTTTGCCGGATTCGACAATGGCTTGTGCCGTAACGCGAGCCAAAGAGCGTGCACCGTCACTCAACTCCGCTTCTCCAGATTTGAGCGGCGGAAAGTCGTTGCGGTCAAGAGACTTCGGGCCCCTGCGCGCGAAGAATGGTGATGCCATATACCGGTTCACGATCTTCGCGTTGATACCACCCTCCAAGGCAATTCGCCCGCCCTGATCATAGGGAATAGCGGCTTCCATCTGCACCCATTGATCGATCAGCGCGTTTCCAGGCCCGCAGTCGAAAGCGGCGATAGTCCCGTCGCGATCCACATATGTTGCATTGGAGATGCCGCCGATATTGACGAACGCGACGGGCCAGACGCTGTCATCGGACCGGTCAAATTGTCTCGCCAATGCGGCATGGAAGGCGGGCACCAGCGGCGCGCCCTGCCCGCCGACCGTCATGTCTTTGGCACGCATGTCGTAGACGACATCGATACCGGTTGCATCCGCAAGGGCTTGGCCATCACCCAGTTGCACGGTCAAGGCATCGTCAGGCCGATGCAACATGGTCTGTCCATGAAAACCAATCAGATCGATTTCCGCTTTTGTGACGTTGCCGTGCTTCAGGAACAGTTCGACCGCCTCCGCGTGCCAACTGGTGATATCTCTCTCCAAAGCCTCCCAATCGCCCGGTCGGTCGGCCCTCTCAACAACCTGCTCTCCGTCCTCCAGCGCAGCCTCAATACGCTGTTTGCGAGCATGGGAATATTCCACAAACAGCGTCGGGCCGAAGCTCTTGATGGTTTCGCCGTCCGATTCTATGAGAGCGACATCTATTCCATCCATCGATGTTCCACTCATCAGTCCAATGGCTTTGAGCAATTCTGGCACCTGCTTCGTTCTCTTTTTCGGGCTGATGGAGAAACCACGCATTAGAGCGTGAAACTTTCGCACGCTTTGTGCTAAGGCCCTACCAAATTAGCGACAAACGCACCGGCAAGACAAATGGCTGCTTTTAAATCCGAATTCCTCAACACATTGTCAGAGCGCGGCTTCATCCACCAGATTTCGGATGAAACGGGTCTGGATGAACTTCTCTCGCGTGAAGTCACGACTGCCTATATCGGCTTCGACCCGACAGGGCCAAGCCTTCATGTCGGCCATATGACGCAAATCATGCTTCTGTACTGGTTTCAGCAAACCGGACACCGGCCAATCGCACTCATGGGCGGCGGCACGACAATGGTTGGCGACCCATCCGGCAAGGATGAGTCTCGTCAGCTGCTGACCATCGATCAGATCGAAGCCAACAAATTGCGGATCAAGACCGGATTCTCCTCGTTCCTGAATTTCGGCGATGGGCCTACGGATGCCATTATGGCTGATAACGCCGACTGGCTGCTGAAGCTCAACTATATAGAGTTTTTGCGGGACTACGGCCGTCATCTTTCGGTCAACGCCATGCTTGCGCGGGATTCAGTCAAAAACCGTCTGGATCGCGAGCAGCATCTGTCGTTTCTCGAATTCAACTACATGTGCCTGCAGGCTTATGACTATGTTGAACTGTCTCGCCGCTACGATTGCCGCCTGCAGATGGGCGGGTCGGATCAGTGGGGCAATATCGTTTCGGGTGTCGATCTCGGTCGTCGTTCCGGTTCAGACCAACTCTTCGCCCTGACCACGCCGCTGTTGGCGACAGCATCCGGCGCGAAGATGGGCAAAACAGCCAATGGCGCTGTCTGGCTGGACCCCGAAATGCTGCCTGTTTTCGAGTTCTGGCAGTACTGGCGCAACACCGAAGATGCAGATGTTGGAAAGTTTCTGCGCCTTTTCACCACGCTGCCAATGGAAGAGATTAAACGTCTTGAGGTGCTGGAAGGTGCGGAACTGAACGAGGCAAAGAAAGTGCTCGCGACGCAGGCCACAGCACTCGTCCATGGTGAGCAGGCTGCACTTCAGGCGGAAGAAACCGCAAGGAAGACTTTCGAAGAAGGTGCGCTTGCTGCCGACCTTCCTTCAGTTGATGTGCCCAGCGCAGATATCGAAGCGGGAATGGGCCTTCTGGAAATGCTTGTTCGAACGGGGCTTGCAAAGTCAAATGGTGAAGCGCGTCGTCACGTCAAATCAGGCGCCGTGAAACTGAATGATCAGCCGGTTCATGATGAAACGCTGACCGTGAATTCATCATTCCTGACCGATGGGGCAATTAAGGTCTCATTTGGCAAAAAACGGCATGTATTGGTGAAGCCCGTTTAACCCGCATGGGAAGCGACAGGGCGGCGCAGCACAGTCGCCGCTCTCAAAAATCAAACAGCTTGCGGAAAACGCCGGGAGCGATAATCGAAAGCGGGTTGACCCTGATCTGTGGATTGCTGAACGGACCCACCAATCGGAACGTGATGCCCAGAACACCACGGGTTTTATTGTTGGCAAACGCCTTACCGATAATCGGAATTTTGGAAACCAGCGAGTTCAGCGCGCGGCCCGGCAAAAACGTGCCCCGGATGTTCATCCGGCGGCGTGCATCATAAACATCGCCCTGAAAAACCGCGCTTGCGTCACCACCTGACAGCCTGCCCTTGCGGATTTTGAAATAGTCGGGCCCCTTTTCAATCGTCGCAACGAGATTGTCGACGCGGGCATTCTGTGGTTTCACACGGTTTAAGGCCTGCACAACCTGGTTTTTGTCGATACGAACCTCTGAAGTGTCAGGCTTGCTCAACAGCGTCGCCAAACGCGGTTCGTTCAAAAGCTGAAAATTCGCGGCATTGATGACACCCGTCGCAATGTTGCCTTTGGTCTGAACAATGCGGGCATCCAAGAGTCCACCGCGCATTTTCGAATAGAGGTCGAAAAAGCCCAGAAGCGAGCCGGCATTTTCGGTGTAGATCGTCGTGCGCAATCCCTGATCGACGCGCTCCATCGCCAAACGTGTGGGAGCCCCGCCATCGGCAACCGCTCTGATCTGAGCACCACGCACTTGCGATCCACGTTGAGAAAAATCGAGTTGAACACCGGTCAATGTCTGCTGATTGAAACCCAGCAGCCGTTTCACCTTGCCTTTGACGACAACCACCGTATTGCCATCCACCTCGCCCTGCTTGCTGTCGAGAATGCTGCGGACCAAAGCGCGGCCATCGTAGCTGCGCGCATCGATATCCACACTGAATCCACCTTTGATCCGGCGAATGGCAACGTCAAAATCGTCCGTCTTATTAAGGCGCACACGGCGGAAGTTCGCTGACCGCAAACCGTTTTTATCGACCGTTAGATCACCCTGTGCGGAAAACCCGTCGCCATTCAACACAAGCTTGGTGATTTTGGTCACGCCCTTTGCTGTCGCCATGTTGAAAGTGGCTGTGCCACCAATGCCTTTGCCCTTGCTCCAGCCTATCCAGGGAAATGATATTCTTGCGTTTTTCAAATCGGCGGTCACAGAACTCGTGCCCGTAGCGCCAGACCCAATGGAGACGGTTACAGGGCCGGAAATGATATCGCCGGTCTTGATGCCCATCTTTTTGCGGGCTTTTTCGTCAAGCTCCATCGAAACGCTCTGCTGGCTTGAAGCGCCCTTGCCCAATGGCTGCACCATCGCGATATCGGCCTTCACGCCATCAATATTGGCTGTGCCGGAGATCTTTGCTTCCTCCGGCGTCGCCTCAACGGTGACATTGGCGTCGCTGATCTTGCGTCCGGCCAGCGGGTCGGAAGATGATCCGTTCGCAATCGTCAGATCAGCCGTCCAGTTCTCAGCTTTGATCTTGCGTTCCGGCAGGAATGTCAGGTCGGTTTTCACCAGCGCATCAACTTTGCCCTTTACTGCTTCGGGACGCAGATTGATGACTTTGGAAAACGCGAGTGGTTTTCTGTCACCAATCAGCGCAAATGCTCTGGAACTGCCCGTCAAATTAAGGGTTAATTGCGCACCAAGTGGTCTGATATGGAAATTGCCGATCTCCATTCTGCCGCCGGTCACATCAACGACCTCTCCCTCCTCAACAATGCTTTGACCATCGGAAATCACGATGTCGGTTTCCATACCCGAATAGAGTATCTGGCCGTTGGCATTGATAAGCGGGGGAAGCTCACCGGTGGTTTTCACCTTTGCATTGCTGATGTTGATCTCAGCATTGAGTTGGTCGGTTCTGAAAGGCTCGCGACGGCTCAGCAATCCGGCATGGAAATCGCCCTTCACCCAGGAATTGGTAATGGTTCCGCCTTCAATTCCAGCTTCCGCCCACTCGCGTACCTTTGGCGCCAGAAACAAGGGCCAGATCTGCTTGAACTGATCAACCGCCATTTCGGGCAAGCCAAGCTCAAACTGAAGCGCTGGCGACCCCTCACTGAACTGAGCAGCTGCCTTACCGGATAGCGTGCCGGTTTGCGTCGACAACGACAATTCGGGCAGTTCCACGCTGCGATTGGGCGCATCAATACGGCCTTTCGCCAAAAACTGCCCCTCCGCCGCCTGCCCCGACGGGACGGACGCAAAAGAGATCAGCTTATCTGCGAGAATTTCGAACTGAATTTCCCCGGCGGACGGCGCTTCTGCATTCTTGGGAACGTCGAACCGCATCGAAAGATTTGTGCGCACATCCGGGAAGTGAACCGGAGAAGGCGTCAATATCACCTGATTTTCAACCGGATCGACGGTGAAATTGAGGTCTGCTTTGACCAGCTGCGAATTGGTGCCGCGCCCCAAAACGAATTTTCCGCGATCAAGCAGAACACGAATTTCGGCGCGCCCGGCCTGCCCTTCAGCATCGTAGGGAACAGCGAGAAATACTGTCGCCGGACTGCCCAGTTCGACGGTTGGCGAAGGTTCAGCGCCCTGCTTTTGCAACAGTTCACGCAGGTTCATTCCCTCAATTGACATTGTGAGAATATGCCCTGCTTCACCGTTCGGGCGCCAACTGCCGTTCAGGTTCAGATTTTCAAACTCTGTGCGAATGGCGGCACCAAAGAACAGGCCTTCCTGGTAATTCGCATCGCGTCGTAGTGAAAGGTGCGATGCTTTGCCGGTCGATGAGCGAAAACCAAGCGCCTCGAAGCCCACAAGCTTGGTGTCTATGAGATCGACTTCATCAAGCCCCGCTTTTGCGATGGCTGTGCTGAACCCGGCCACGCCCTTTCCCAAACGTTCCAGAGCCTGGGCAAAGTCGAAATGTCCGGGCCAGACGCTTGGCTTGTCCTCGTCGCGCATTTTTTCCAGCTGCGGCAGCAGGGAAACCGATCCGCCACTGGACGTGATTTTGGAAACCCGCACTTTGCCGCCCAGAAGCGCGACAGGATCGAGTTTCACACCGACATTGTTCGCGACGGCCATATTGGTGCCGTCAGCGCCTTCGATCAGCAGTCCCTCACCGTCCAGCGAAAGCAATCCGTTTTGCCCCAGCGCCAGTTCAACATCACGCAACCGCGCCTGAAAGTTCTGCCCGAGGAACGCCGTCAGTTGGCTTTCAATCTGTGCGCGCAACTGTTCATGAGAAATAGGACCGCGAGACAATGCAAAGAAAAGGACACCCGTCCCGATAACCGCCAGAATGACCGCGACGACCGTGAGGCGAACAGCCACCTTCGCGCAGAACCGCAGCCATCTTCGGCGCGGCCCGGCAACGGAAGCACCACGCTGCACGTCCGACGGTTCCTGAGCCATCGCCGACGGGAATCCGCCGAGATCCGGCTGCTCGTCCTTTTTAAACGGTTGGATCATTCTTAACGTCTGCGCCCCAGAGCATTCGAATCAAGCTGCTTATGACATCATAATCGAAAACTGTGAGTTCAGTTTCGCAAACGCGATGGTATTTGTGTGGCTTGCGGCTGTTTGAACTCTTGTCTAAGCCTCGATCACTTGCCACATGAATGTGGTTAGAAAAGGCCGAAACCGGCCGCATAATCACACAGGATACAATTATGGTTGATGTCGGTTCTAAAGCTCCCTCATTTTCACTTCCCGGCAATGGCGGAAGCACCATCGAATTTCCGACCGGGAAACCTGCTGTGATCTATTTCTACCCGAAAGACGACACACCCGGCTGCACCACTGAGGCGAAGGAATTCACCGAAATGAAGGCTGATTTCGACGCTCTTGGCGTTGAAATCATTGGAATGTCACCCGATACAGCCGCAAAACACGACAAGTTTTCCGCCAAGCACGATTTGGGCATAGCCTTGGCGGCGGATGAAGATCAGGCAACGCTGAACGCTTTTGGCGTCTGGGTTGAAAAGAGCATGTACGGCAAAACCTATATGGGTGTTGAACGCTCGACTTTCCTGACCGACGCGGACGGAACCGTTGTGCAGGTCTGGCGCAAAGTTCGCGTGAAGGGCCATGTGGAAGCGGTTCTCGAAGCTGCCAGAGAGCATTTCGGTTAGCGATTTCCGGTCTGCGAAAAGCGCAGTCGCATGATCGATCTTGAACAGATGTTTTCAGCCAGTGAGTGGCCGGAACACTGGCGGGGAAACACCCCGACCGCACATTCTGACGGCGTTCCTGAACCGACGTCACTCAAGACTGGTGCGGTCACCGCCCTTGCCAGCAGCGACCTTGACGAGAAAATTGCGGTCACGCGCCGGGTTGCGTTTCAATGGTTCAAGGGAACTTTGGGCATTGGTGGCTCCAAGACGGTCGCTATTCCCGACCGATCCGGTCGCCCTCAAAAACCTGACCTTGTGCCACCCGGCCAGCTGAAAAAGCGGTCGCTCCGGTCTGAACGCGGACGCGTTCTGCTGTTGCACGCGATCGCTCATATAGAGCTGAATGCGGTCGATCTTGCATGGGACATCGTCGCCCGGTTTTCACATCAAACCATGCCGCGTTCATTTTATGACGGCTGGGTGCGCGTTGCGCTGGAAGAAGCCAAACACTTTTCGCTGCTCCGCGAGCGCCTTCAAAAACTGGGTGCCGACTATGGCGATCACCCCGCCCATGATGGCTTGTGGGAAGCCTCGCAGGTGACCGGCCATTCGCTGACGGCGCGGCTCGCAATCGTTCCATTGATTTTGGAAGCAAGAGGGCTGGATGTGACCCCTGCTCTTTTGCGCCAGATGGATGAAATTGGCGACACCGAAAGCAAGCGCATTTTTGAAATCATTTATCGCGACGAGCAGGGTCACGTCGCAGTGGGCGCCAAGTGGTTCCGGTATCTGTGCCTGCGTGAAGGCATAGAGCCGGCATCCGCCTTCCAGACTCTGGTGCGCGAGCATTTTCGTGGACCGCTCAAACCACCCTTCAACGATCTTGCCCGCGCGCGATCCGGCCTGACGCCGGGGTTTTATCGTGCCCTCTCCAGCGCGGGCACCTGATCTGTCCTGAACACGTTCAACGCCGTTTATTTGGCGTCATTTACTGCCTGATACAGCCACCCGCCAGCAAGGACTTGTTAACCATATTCGTTCACACTTGAAGGTGCCTATGTAATCAGTTTTTGCGCGTTTAATATCCTTTGCCTGCCATCTCCACCTCTCCTGCTGCATCTTTTTCGAGCGCCCCACAAGCGACGCGGGGAGCTGGTTTCGCAAGGCATCGCCATCCCAGTTCATCACTTACTTTGCAGCTGGGAAAGAGTCGCAAACACATAGCCTTCAATTCCCTGCGCGGCATTCTTCTGCTCACACTCCTGACATGCTTTTGCACCGCAACACTCGCCAGCAGTGCCTATCTCTTCTTTCGGGATGATCTGATCGGCAAGACTCTCGCCCGCCACGCCGAAATGCAGCGCGAATACGAAACGCGGATCGTTTCACTGCGCACACAGATTGACATGATGACCAGCCAGCAATTGCTGGAGAAAGCGGAACTCCGCAAGCGACTGGCCGAAATGCTGGCAAAGCAGACAGAGCTTGGCATGCGCCAGTCACATCTGGATAAAACATTCGGGGCACCGCCTGCAAATAAGAAGCCCACAGTCGAAAAACGGGCGACACTTGAGGTTGCACCGGCACAGCAGAAGCTTGCAGCGAGTGGGTTGCGCCTTGGCTCCTTTGGCACCCAGATGGCAGATCAACCGGTCAATTCGCCCAGCTTTGTCGAGCTTGCCTCACTCCCTGAAGGCACGGGCTTCGATATGCTCCAAACGCTGGAGCAATCGCTCGCACAAGCTGAACAGGCCCAGATTGCTGAGCTGACAACAAGACAGCAACAGGCCCAGACAAAGGCCAGCAAGCTTTCGAAAATTCTTTCAAAACAGGGTATTCGCATGCCCGAAGATACGGCGGTTGGTGGCCCGCTGATTGAACTGAAAGGGATGAACGATTTTGTCGAGCGGTTTGAAGCGCTCGAAGACACGCTTGAAACGCTGAAAGAAATGCAGCGTATGGCGAAACATGTGCCGCATGGCAGCCCGACCCCTGGCAGCAGCATCTCGTCTCGTTACGGCACTCGCCGCGACCCCTTCACCAAGCGCTCCGCCATGCATGCGGGTCTGGATTTCCGCGCGAAACGCGGAACGCCTGTCTATGCCACTGGCTCTGGAATTGTGCGTAAAGCGGGGCGCAACGGTGGTTACGGAAAATTGGTCGAGATCGATCACGGCCACGGCATGACCACACGCTATGCGCATCTGAGCCGGATCAAAGTCAAAAAAGGCCAACGCATCAAACGTGGCGATATCATCGGGAAAGTGGGCAGCACAGGCCGGTCAACCGGCCCTCACCTGCACTATGAAGTCCGGCGCAAAGGTCGTGTTCTCAATCCGATCAACTATGTGCGTCTCGAAAAAGCCCTGAAGCCCTACCTTTAAGGTCTGGTCTTACTCAACATCCTCAATCTGCTTGTCTTCCCCACTCACCTGATGGGCAAGGGCAGCTTCCATGAAGTCGTTCAGATCACCGTCCAGCACCGCACTCGGGTTGGTTGATTCAACACCGGTACGCAGGTCTTTCACCAACTGATAGGGCTGCAAAACGTATGACCGAATCTGGTGGCCCCAGCCGATGTCCGTCTTGCTGTCATGCGCCGCCTGAGTGGCTTCCTCGCGCTTTTTCATTTCCATATCGTACAAGCGCGCGCGAAGCGCTTTCATCGCATTGGCCCGGTTTTGGTGCTGAGACTTCTCAGAGGAAGTCACAACGATTCCCGTTGGAATGTGGGTGATGCGAACCGCCGAGTCCGTGGTGTTGACGTGCTGCCCGCCGGCACCGGACGAACGGTAGGTGTCGACGCGAATTTCGCTGTCAGGAATATTGATTTCGATATTGTCGTCAATCACCGGATAGACCCAGACAGACGAAAACGAAGTGTGGCGACGCGCATTGCTGTCATAGGGCGAAATACGCACAAGCCGGTGAACCCCCGACTCGGTTTTTAACCAGCCATAGGCATTGTGGCCTTTGACCAAAACGGTCGCGGCCTTGATGCCCGCTTCATCGCCCGATGTTGTGGATTGCACCTCGACCTTGAAGCCATTGCGCTCGGCCCACCGCACATACATGCGCAAAAGCATATTGGCCCAGTCGTTCGATTCCGTGCCGCCAGCGCCGGAATGAACCTCGAAATACGTGTCGTTTGCGTCCGCCTCGCCGGAAAGTAGTGTCTCGACCTGCCGTTTGCCCAAAGCGCCGTGCAACGTGCGCAACGCCTCCTCGGCCTCCTTGAGAACGTCTGCGTCGTCTTCCATTTCGGCCAGCTCGATTAAATCGCTCGTGTCGCGCAGGTCGGCCTCCAGCGAATTGATCGACGTGATGCTTGTTTCCAGGGTCTGGCGCTCTTTCATCAGAAGCTGTGCCTTGCCAGCATCATTCCACAGTTCCGGGTCCTCTGCAGCCTCGTTCAGTTCCGCCAAGCGGGCATTGGCTTTCTCCCAATCCAGATGACGGCGCAGCAGGCTGATGGCCTGGGTGATATCATCGCTAAGGGTTTGCATCTCTGCACGCATGAAGCTTGGCTCTCGTTCCTGATTGAAGTGCAACTGATAGGCACCGTCCGATGCTGTGTAAAGCCACGCGTTTCCAGCGACAAGTCAGCATGTGGATGCAACCGCTAGCCAGCAGGCTGGCCGAGGCTATTTCTCTTTCTTCACCGGTTTGGTGGCGGGCTTTTGCCGGTCCGTGCGCGGACGCGTTTTGCGCCCTTCCAGCGTTGCCACAACACCGCGCAGCGCATGAATTTCCTGCTGGCTGAGCTCGGCCTTTTGAAAAATAGTGCGCAGATTTTCCACCATTGTCGCCCGCTTGTGGGGTGGCCGGAAATAGTTCTCGCGGTCAAGCGCGCTTTCCAGATGATCAAACAGGCCGAATAATTCGCCCTTTTTTGCCGGCAGACTGGATGGCTCAGCAATCGGCAGATCGGCATCGCCCGAAACCATCCACTCATAACTCATGAGCAAAACGGCCTGCGCGATGTTCAACGAGGCGAATGAAGGATTGACCGGAAAGGTCACAATCTCATCGGCGAGCGCGACCTCAACACTTTCCAGACCCGACCTTTCGCGGCCAAACAGAACGCCTGTTTTTTGGTCCGACAAATGACGCTTTCGTAGATTGGCCGCTGCTTCATGGGGACCGCGCACAGGCTTCAACATTTCACGCTGCCGCGCGGTGGTTGCATACAGGAAGTCAAGATCTTCGATAGCGTCACGTAATGTATCGAAGACTTGCACACCGTCGATGATATGATCCGCCTTCGCGGCATTGGCGCGGGCAACATCATTTGGCCAGCCGTCGCGTGGGTCAACCAGTCGCAGCTCTGCCAGACCGAAATTGGCCATGGCCCGCGCCGCAGCGCCTATATTTTCGCCCAGTTGCGGACTTACCAGAACGATAACCGGCCCTTCGGCAATCAATTTTTGGCGACGATCGGTTCCAGCCATGGTAATTCATGTCCATTCAGTGCAGCGATATGCCAGTCCCATACCGGAAAACGAATTGATTATGCACCTGCAAATAAGAACCGCTCTAAGACTTCTGACAACAGCAGCAGGCCTGGTCCTTGCGAGCACTGCGTCTCAGGCCGTTGAAAGCGTGCGGACGCAGCCACCTGTCATCAAAACTCAGGCCACGGGCGACTCTCTTGAAAGCCTCATGCCGGAACGCCCCCCGGTCAATTACAACTCGGTCAACGGCACCATTAAGCTCTTCAACAGCACGCTGATCTATCCCCTTCCCGACTGGACACCGCTCGATCGCTCCAAAAACCCTTTGGCATCGACCAAGTTCATACGCCAGTCGGAAGACGATTTGTTCCACATGGAGATGATCCCAATCAACGAGGACAAAAAGGACTGGAGCAACCGCTATTCCATAACAGCGCAAAAAACGTTTCCCGGCTCCATTCGCGACCATGCGCGCCAGATTATCGGCAAGTATCGCACCCCGTGCCAGTTGAGCAATTTTCAGGTACGGCCCGGCAAAACGACACCCAACAAAGCCGTGCTCTATCTGGTGTGCGGAAACTTCGTTGAAAATCGCGATGAAGGTCTGGTCGCAGCTTTTGTGTTGTTTAAGAACCGCGACAACGCCATTCGCCTCTATCGCGAATGGAAAGGCCCTGCCTTCCGTTCCGAAGATCCAAGCCAATGGCCCGTATCCCGCGAAGACTTTCGGCGGATTTTCAACACAATCGTTCGCGCCGATCTTGCCAGACAGCGCTGACTGAAAATTGAGTGCTGTTTGCACTCATAGATGCCGGCCAGCCTTTGCCTTGTGGCAAGCTGGTGTTATAGAGCCGCGCAGATGTTTCCCGACACATGCTCCGCCACATTTCGGCGCGAGCGCAACAACTCTCAATTTCGAAAGCGTTTACAATGGCAAAGATTAAGGTCGAAAATCCACTGGTGGAGCTTGATGGCGACGAGATGACTCGCATCATCTGGCAGTTCATCAAAGACAAGCTCATTCACCCCTATCTCGACATCGACCTGAAATATTATGACTTGGGCATTGAAGCGCGCGACGATACCGACGATCAGATCACGATCGACGCCGCCGAGGCGATCAAGAAATACGGCGCCGGCGTCAAATGCGCCACCATCACGCCAGACGAGGCGCGCGTTGAAGAGTTCAAACTGAAAAAGATGTGGCGCTCGCCGAACGGCACAATCCGCAACATTCTGGGCGGTGTCATTTTCCGCGAACCCATCATCATGCAGAATGTCCCCCGGCTCGTGCCCGGCTGGACACAGCCGATCATTGTTGGCCGTCATGCTTTCGGGGATCAGTATCGCGCGACGGATTTCCGCTTTCCCGGCCCCGGCAAAATCACCATGAAATTTGTCGGTGAAGACGGCACGACACAGGACTATGACATTTTCGATGCTCCATCCTCCGGTGTCGCCATGGGCATGTACAACCTGGATGAGTCGATTACAGACTTTGCCCGCGCGTCGCTGAACTACGGCTTGCAACGCGGCGTGCCGGTTTATCTGTCCACCAAAAACACCATCATGAAGGCCTATGACGGGCAGTTTAAGGACATCTTCGAGGACATTTTCGAGCGCGAGTTCAAAGCCGAATTCGACAAGAAAAAAATCTGGTACGAGCACCGCCTGATCGACGATATGGTCGCCTCGGCTCTGAAATGGTCCGGTGGTTATGTCTGGGCGTGTAAGAACTACGATGGTGATGTTCAGTCCGACATCGTGGCGCAGGGCTTCGGTTCACTGGGCCTGATGACCTCAGTTCTCATGACACCAGACGGCAAAACGGTTGAGTCTGAAGCGGCCCACGGTACGGTGACACGCCACTACCGCGCCCATCAAAAAGGCGAAGAGACGTCAACAAACTCCATCGCATCCATCTTTGCCTGGACGCGAGGCCTCGCCCACCGCGCCAAACTGGACGGAAACGAGGAACTTACCAATTTCGCCAATACCCTGGAAAAAGTCTGCATCGACACCGTCGAGTCCGGCCATATGACCAAAGACCTGGCTTTGCTGATTGGCCCTGATCAGCCTTGGCTGTCAACGACTGGCTTCCTCGACAAAGTCGACGAAAACCTTCAAAAAGCAATGAGTTAGGTCGACTGATACCAATGTCATTCAAAAAAGGCCCGCGGATATATCGTCCGTGGGCCTTTTTCTATTAAAGCTGCCGCTTGCTACAGAAGAACGCAAACATGCTATTCGAGAGCGCTCTTGATGGCCACCACGGCAGCATCACATGCAGCACCATCAGGGCCACCGGCTTGCGCCATATCCGGGCGACCGCCGCCGCCTTTGCCGCCAACGGCTGCTGAACCCACGCGCACAAGATCCACCGCGCTCACCTGATCCGTCAGATCATCAGTCACACCAACCACAATCGCAGCCTTGCCGTCCTCGCTTTTTGAAGCGATCACGACAATGCCGGAACCGATGCGCTGTTTTTCTTCGTCGACCAGACCTTTGAGATCACGAGCGGCAATGCCGTCGAGCACACGCGCGGAAACGGATTTTCCGCCAATGGTTTCGGTTGGAGATTCTGATCCGCCTGAACCGCCGCCCATCGCCAGTTTCTTTCTGGCATCCGACAATTCCCGCTCCATCTTCTTGCGCTCTTCAAGAAGGGCCGTAAGACGCGCGGGCAAGTCGGCTGGTGGTGTTTTGAGAACGTTCGCCGCTTCGCGAAGCAACGCATCCTGCTGTTGCAGATGATTGCGCGCTTCTTCGCCCGTCAGCGCTTCGATCCTACGGACACCCGATGACACCGCGTTTTCAGACAGCAAGGTGATCAGGCCGATATCACCGGTTCGTTTGACATGCGTGCCGCCACAGAGTTCCAGCGACCATGGCTTCGCCCCATCAGCACCTTCAGAAACCGGTTTCCCATCCGAGGACAGGCCCATCGAGACAACACGGACCTCATCGCCGTATTTTTCGCCGAACTGCGCCTGCGCTCCCAGTTCGATCGCCTCGTCAACGGCCATCAATGTGGTCGACACTTCGCTGTTTTGCAGCAAGAAATCATTCGCAAGCTGATCCACTTGCTTCAGCTCGTCGCTCTCCATTGGTTTTGGATGGGCAAAGTCAAAACGCAGGCGTTCCGGCGCCACCAATGAGCCTCGCTGAGCCACATGGTCGCCCAGAACCTGCCGCAAGGCTTCATGGACCAAATGGGTGGCCGAGTGATTTGACCGCAATTTCGCGCGGCGTTCGTGATCGACCTCCAGAACAACACTGTCAGCAACGCTGAGTGTTCCATTGGCAACCGTGCCGAAATGAACGAACAGGCCTTCGCCCTTCTTTTTGACATCCCGGATTTCGACCACGGTATCGCCAAATGTGATCGTGCCGGCGTCTCCCATCTGACCGCCGGACTCGCCGTAAAACGGCGTCTGGTTGACTATCAGAGCGATGTCGTCGCCTGCCTGAACAGCGTCGACAGTTTCACCGTCCCGAACAAGCGCCAGGGCAACGCCCTCCGCCTTCTCGGTCTCGTATCCCAGAAATTCGGTCGCACCGTGTTTCTCTTTCAACTGGAACCAGATGGCCTCTTCTGCTGCACCACCAGCACCGGACCACGATGCGCGGGCTTCTTCCTTTTGGCGCTCCATGGCGGCGTTGTATGCATCTGTATCCACCGTGATTTCACGGCGGCGAAGAGCGTCTTGCGTCAAATCGAGAGGAAATCCGTAGGTATCGTAAAGTTTGAAAGCGACTTCGCCATCAAGCTGATCACCAGCCGACAAATTGTCGGAAGCTGTATCGAGAAGGTCCAGACCGCGCGAAAGCGTCTTGCGAAAACGGCTCTCTTCAAGCTTCAGGGTCTCAGTGATCAGAGACTGGCTGCGGCCAAGCTCCGGATAAGCTGCGCCCATCTGCTCGACAAGTGTTGGCACGAGCTTCCACAAAAGCGGCTCGCGTGCGCCAAGCAGGCTCGCATGACGCATGGCGCGCCGCATGATGCGGCGCAAAACATATCCGCGCCCTTCATTCGATGGCAGAACCCCATCCGCGATCAGGAAGCCCGAAGCGCGCAGGTGGTCGGCGATAACCCGGTGGCTGGCGCGGGTTTCATCATTTGATTCCACCCCTGTTTGCGTTTCGCTGGCGGAAATGAGTGCGCGAAACAGGTCCGTTTGATAGTTGTCATGCGTGCCCTGCAGCACAGCCGCAATACGTTCCAGCCCCATGCCCGTATCGATAGATGGTTTCGGCAGGTTTATGCGCTCGTCCAGCGATACTTGCTCAAACTGCATGAAGACGAGATTCCAGATCTCGACAAAACGGTCGCCATCTTCCTCGGGGCTTCCCGGAGGGCCGCCCCAGATATGATCACCGTGGTCATAGAATATTTCGGAACACGGACCGCATGGACCGGTGTCACCCATGGCCCAGAAATTATCTGACGTCGCAATACGTATGATGCGATCATCGCTCAGACCGGCAATTTTCTTCCAAAGTGCATGCGCCTCATCGTCTTCATGGAAAACGGTCACGAGCAGACGTGAGGCATCAATATCGTATTCCTTGGTGATCAGGTTCCATGCGAGTTCAATCGCGTGTTCCTTGAAGTAATCGCCAAATGAGAAATTACCCAGCATTTCGAAAAATGTGTGGTGGCGCGAAGTGTACCCCACATTGTCGAGGTCGTTGTGTTTGCCACCGGCCCGCACGCACTTTTGAGAGGTGGCAGCCCTTGTGTAGTCACGCGTTTCCAGGCCGGTGAATAGATTTTTGAACTGTACCATCCCTGCTGCGGTGAACATCAGTGTTGGATCATTGCGCGGCACAAGCGGAGACGACGCCACCGCCGTATGACCATTCCGTTCAAAATAGGAAAGGAAGGTCGAACGAATGTCGTTCACTCCGGAATTCACGCGGCTCATGGCTCGTCGTCCCAAGTTGGAAAGTTTCAATATTGCGCCAGCTTTGAACAGGTTCCCGCGTGAATTTCAACCACTGAGGACAATCTGCATTCCTGGTTTGCCCATCAGCTATGGGCTCAGGCCTGAAATTCAAGCCGCTGGCCCGGCAGTACCTCCCGAACCATAAAATATCCGCCGGGCCGCAAACATGAAAAAAGGCGCTTTTCAGCGCCCTTCTTCATGCAACACATATAGAAATCTTCGAGTGCCCATCTAAATCAACAGGCATCGGCTGTGTTCGGAACAACTATCCCTCAGCCACACCGTCTGAGAAGTCAGGTTCCACACCTTCTTCGTCTTTACCGGTTGGTTCATCGAGAAGTTTCTCGCCAATCAAACCGGCATTCTGACGAATGGCTTTTTCAATGGTTTCCGCAACATCCGGATTTTCCTTCAGGAAGGTTTTGGCGTTCTCCCGCCCCTGCCCCAGGCGCTGACTGTCATAGGAAAACCACGAGCCCGATTTTTCAACAATTCCGGCTGTCACACCAAGATCGATCAACTCACCAACCTTGGAAACGCCTTCGCCATACATGATGTCAAACTCGACCTGTTTGAAGGGCGGTGCGAGCTTGTTTTTGACGACTTTAATACGCGTCTGGTTGCCAACAACCTCATCACGGTCCTTGATCGCGCCAATACGGCGGATATCAAGACGAACCGATGAATAGAATTTCAGCGCATTGCCGCCCGTGGTCGTCTCCGGCGAGCCGAACATGACGCCGATTTTCATACGAATCTGGTTGATGAAAATAACCATCGTATTGGAACGGGAGATGGACGCCGTGAGCTTGCGCAATGCCTGGCTCATCAGCCGCGCCTGCAAGCCCGGGAGCGATGCCCCCATCTCGCCCTCAATTTCAGCACGCGGCGTAAGTGCTGCAACAGAATCGACAACGAGAATATCACAAGCGCCGGAACGAACGAGCGTATCCGTAATTTCAAGCGCCTGCTCGCCTGTGTCCGGCTGGGAAATCAGCAGATTTTCAAGATCAACGCCCAGTTTGCGGGCATAGACGGGGTCAAGCGCATGTTCAGCATCAACAAAAGCACAGATGCCACCCGCTTTTTGCGCTTCCGCAACCGCATGAAGGGCAAGCGTTGTCTTACCGGATGATTCAGGGCCATAAACTTCGATAATACGGCCGCGTGGAAGACCGCCAACGCCGAGCGCAATATCAAGCCCAAGACAACCGGTGGAAATGGTTTCAATTTCAACGGCCTGCTCGTTCGCGCCAAGCCGCATAATGGAGCCCTTGCCGAACGCCCGCTCAATCTGGCCGAGTGCTGCTTCCAGAGCTTTAGATTTATCCACTTTGTTTTCCTCAACCAGTTTAAGGTTCGGTGCAGCCATTGTTCTCAATCCTTATTTCACGGGCAACGTGCCGTTGCAATTTTCTGATTTGTACTTATTTTGTTCCATTTTGTAAACCCGCACCCATCCTGTTGAAATCATGCCTTAAATTCCCCTTTATTCATTTTTTGTTCTCATTCACACACTCCGCCTGGTGAACATGCAATCCTGGAATGGTGCGCGGACCAGTGCAAACGAGAGGCTAGGAGAGATTCGCGCGCTGTGAGAACTGATATTGCAAACGCTTGATTGACAGGAACTTCCATGCAACTCGTTTGGCAATGAACGCCCCCTTCTCCACACACGAACCAAGCCGCATCGTGGTCGTCGGTGCTGCGCATATGGACCGCACAGCAAATTTGCTGCATCCAGCGCAGCCGGGGCAATCCATTCCCGGCACGACGGCGGAAAGGCCCGGCGGCGCTGCACTGAATGTCGCGTCGAACCTTGCAGCGCTTGGTCACAGACCGGAACTTTACAGCATCGTGTCGCATGATGCCGCCGCACAGACTCTGAAAGCCGCGCTGCAGAACCGACATGTGAGCTTTCAGGCGCAATTCAACAGCGCTCTGCCCACCGCATCCTATTTCAGCGTGGTCAATCCGGATGGCACTCTCGCTATCGCTGTGGCTGATATGGCGATCTACGATGCGTTTGAGGCCACGCCTTTAAAAGCGACACTGGAACAGCTTTCCAAGAACGATTGGCTCATTTTGGACGCCAATCTGCCATCAAGCGAACTGGTTAAACTTGCCTCATACAGCAAAGCCAAAACAGTTGGTCTTACTGTTTCAGCTGCAAAATCCCAGCGCCTGCACACCCTCCTTGCCAATATGGACATTTTACTGACCAACGCCGCTGAAGCTGAGGTGCTCGCGGGTGGCGAGGCTTCTGCACAAGAAAGTTCTGATCCGGTACAAAGCCTGGCCAGGCTCGGCGTGCCAATCGTGGTGATGACCAATAGCGACAAACCCGTTGTTGCAATCGACCATGGGCAAATTCACGAGTTTGAAGTTCCGGCATTCGTAAAAACTCAGGCCGACGGCGATGTCATAGGCGCTGGCGACGCATTGGCGACCGGTGTGATAGATAGTCTTATCCGTGGGAGAACGCTGGAAAACGGCGTTGTGCGGGGTATACGGATGGCCCATCAGGTTCTTCGGGTTGCCGGGCCGTGGTCGGACCAGTTAGGGATCGATATTCAAGCCAATTGAATTCGTGAACCGGCACAAGAAAGAAAACATGACCCATTCGGCTTCTTCCCGCGCTTCGTCCAAACCGCTTTATGTGGAAAGTGATGCCGTCGCCAAAGCGCGCAGCGAGGGGAAACCGCTGGTCGCTCTGGAATCCACAATCATCACCCATGGCATGCCATTTCCCCAGAACGTGGAAACGGCGCGCGCCGTAGAGAATGTGGTCCGCGCCCATGGTGCGGAGCCGGTCACAATAGCTGTGCTTGATGGTCAGCTTCACATCGGGCTGAACGACGATGAACTGGACAGTCTCGCGCAGGCGAAAAATGTCATGAAACTGTCCCGTGCCGACTTTGCCTATGCCATCTCGGCGGGCCGGACGGGTTCAACCACCGTTGCCGCCACAATGATCGCCACACGAATGGCCGGAATTCCCGTCTTCGCAACCGGTGGTATCGGTGGCGTTCATCGCGGCGCAGAAACCTCCTTTGATATTTCCGCCGACCTGCAGGAACTGGCCAATACAGATGTGATCGTCGTTTGCGCCGGCGCAAAGGCCATTCTGGATATTCCAAAGACGCTTGAAGTGCTGGAAACACTGGGTGTGCCGACCATTGTCTATGGAAGCGATGAATTGCCCGCATTCTGGTCGCGCAGCTCGGGTCTGAAAGCGCCACTGCGCCTCGACACGCCACAACAGATCGCTGACCACGCCCTTGCCCGCGCAAAATACGGCATGAAAGGCGGCACTCTCATCGCAAATCCCGTGCCCGCAGAACACGAGATCGATGCCAGTGAAATTGCTGCTCATATCGAAGCGGCACTTCGGGACGCGCACAATCAAAGCATAGCGGGAAAAGAAGCCACACCGTTTTTGCTGGGCAAAATGCTGGAGCTGACGGGCGGCCAAAGCCTGAAAACCAATATCGCTCTGGTGGAGAACAATGCGCGGCTCGCCGCTCAGATCGCGGTTGCACTCACCAAAACGTCATAGCCAGGCCGCGTCACAAGGCTCTGAATCGCTCACGATATGTGCGAAATGTCACACTGCAAGACAGCCAATCAGCGTTCAAACTCGCTGAACAACGTCGAAACGTTGTCAGACCCTTAGGAAATTGCGTAAGCATGAGTGGGGCATTGGCGAACAGATTCTGATTTGAATGGGACTGGCTGTGACAACCATCATCGAAACCTGGCCACTATTGCTCAGGCCACAAGCCGAAAACAACGGGGACGAGGCGACCACACGGGCGCGCACCCATTTATTCGCACGGTTGGCTGTGTTGATTGCAGCACTGTTTGCTCTTAGTGCCTGTACCACAACCAGTGTATTTCGGTCGGCGGCTCCCTACCAGCCGCCATCGGATCGCTATGCAGCCATCGTGATCAATGCCTCAACCGGTAAGGTTCTGCACGAAACGCGTGCGGATGCGATCCGTTATCCCGCATCACTGACAAAAATGATGACCATGTATCTTGTTTTCGACGCTCTTGAGCGGGGCAGGATTAGCAAAACAACCAAAATTCCGATTTCAGCCAAGGCCGCCGCCGAACCCGCATCGAAACTCTACTTGAAACCGGGAACAACAATCACCGTTGATGAGGCCTTGCGCACACTTGCCGTCAAGTCCGCCAACGATGTCGCCTATGCCGTCGCTGAATTCATGGCCGGTTCTGAAGCAGCCTTTGCACGACAGATGACAAGCAAAGCACGCGCGCTGGGGATGTCATCCACCGTGTTCCGCAATGCATCCGGCCTGCCGGACAAGGGGCAGGTGTCGACCGCGCGTGATATGGCAAAACTCGGCACCGCGTTGCTGAAACGCTTTCCGCGCCAGTTTGGATATTTCAGCAAACGCAACACAACGTTTCGCGGCAAAACCATTCGTGGTCACAACCGGGTGCTGGGTCGCTTGCGCGGTGCCAATGGCATCAAGACTGGATACACACGTGCTTCCGGCTATAATCTCGTCACGTCCATGCGCAAAAACGGGCGCAACTATATTGGCGTTATTCTGGGCGAAAATTCCGGCAAGCTGCGCGATCAGCATATGGTCGAACTGATGACCCATTACGTGAAATAAACGCGGCGAAAGCCGGATCAGGGGCAATACCATGAAACCAGCGCGCGACGTTTCCCGACTGGTCGAAATCATGGCGGCGTTGCGCACGCCCAAAACCGGTTGCCCCTGGGATCTGGAGCAAGACTTCCGTTCCATCACGCCCTACACGATCGAAGAAGTCTATGAAGTCGTCGACGCGATTGAGCGCAACGATATGGATGATCTGCGCGAAGAACTGGGCGATCTGCTTTTACAAGTGATTTATCACGCACGCATGGCCGAGGAACTGGAGCAATTCAGCTTTGCCGATGTCGTGGAGACAATCACGACCAAGATGATCCGTCGCCACCCACATGTCTTTGGTGACGAGAAAGCCCGCACCGCAGGCATGGCGAAGGGCGCGTGGGAGCGTATCAAGTCTGTGGAAAAGGCGGAACGGGCCGAGCGTCGCGCCGCGATGGGCCTTGCGCCCAAGCCCGAAAAATCATCCCGCCTTGACGATGTTCCCGCCGCCATGCCCGCCATTCTGGAAGCCGTGAAGCTTCAGCAAAAGGCTTCAAAAACGGGGTTTGACTGGAACGACCCAAAAGCTGTCATTTCCAAAATTCGGGAAGAACTGAACGAACTTGAAGCTGAAATCGATAGCAACAACACGGCTAAAATCGAGGACGAACTCGGTGATGTGTTTTTTGCGTTGGCCAATCTGGGACGCCATCTCAGCGTCGACCCCGAAAGCGCCCTGCGTGGCACCAATCAGAAATTCCGAACCCGATTTCGCTATATCGAACAGAATATCGCAAAGCTTGGCACCACAATGGACGACGCTGATCTCGATACGCTGGAAAGCCTTTGGGTCGAGGCGAAATCGAACGCCTGATACGGCTTCAGGCGACGCGGCCCAAAAGATCACCCCGCAATTGTGGGGAAACGCGCACTTTCAGCGCAATCGAACCATCGTCGCTGTCGTGGCGCTCAATCACATGGGTGTTTTCGTAAACCCAGTTGAGGTTTCCCATGGCGTGAAGCGGAACAACGACATCAACAACATTTTCTGATCCTGAAATTCGCTCTTCCATCAGCTCTAGCAAGCCGTCGATCCCATCGCCGGTTTGCGCGGATACGAGCACCTTTTGCGGACCGTCCAGCCCCTGCCCCGTTTCGCGGGTTTGCCGCAAAGCTTCTGCGGTTTCAGCATCAAGCAGATCAATCTTGTTCCAGACTTCCACAACCCGCTCATGCCCATCACCACCGACGCCAAGCTGCGAGAGAATGGAATACACATCCTCCGCCTGCGCCGCGTTATCCGGGTCAGCCGCATCACGAACGTGAAGAATAAGTTCGGCCTCAATGACTTCTTCAAGCGTCGCCCGAAAAGCGGCCACAAGATGGGTTGGCAGATCGGACACAAAACCCACCGTATCGGACAGAATAACCAACGTCCCTTCCGGCAGGACCAGCCGCCGCAGGGTCGGGTCAAGCGTGGCAAACAGCATGTCTTTCGCCAGAACATCAGCACCGGTGACGCGGTTGAACAGGGTCGATTTCCCGGCATTGGTATAGCCGACAAGCGCCACAACGGGGTGCGGAATTTTCTTGCGCTGCGCACGGTGCAATGTGCGGGTGCGGCGCACCTTCTCCAGCTCGCGCTCCAGCTTGTTGACCCGCTCCTGCAACTGACGGCGGTCCGATTCGATCTGGGTTTCGCCGGGGCCACCCAGAAAGCCTGAACCACCACGCTGACGCTCCAAATGGGTCCAGGATCGCACAAGGCGGCCTTTCTGGTAGTTGAGATGCGCGAGTTCGACCTGAAGGCGACCTTCCTTGGTCTGGGCACGCGCACCAAATATCTCCAGAATCAACCCTGTCCGGTCGAGAACCTTGGCGTTCCATTCCTTTTCAAGATTGCGCTGCTGCACCGGGGTAAGTGGATGGTCAACAACAACAATGCCGACATGAAGCGCGGCAATCAGACCCTTGAACTCTTCAACTTTGCCACTGCCAAGCAGTGTCGCCGGTCTGGTTTTGGCAAGCTGGACAACACCCTGATGAACAACATCAAGATCAATCGCGCGGGCAAGGCCAACGGCCTCTTCAAGACGAGCTGCCTCGCTGCGCCGGTGAAGGCGCGAGCGTTCGCCCTCGCGCAGTCCGTTGCCGGACAAAACGGGGACGAGCACCAGCGCGGTGCCGGAGGAGTTTTCCTCCGTTGTATCTATCTGAAAACGGGCTTTACCGCCCTTTTCAAGATCACCCATTCAATGCGTTCCGTGTTCGCTTGATCTCCAATATGGTCTTGTATGTGGTCATAAACGCGCCATGCGCAAGAGAGCGGCACCAAACAGCGTCACCATTGTTGAAACGACCTTGGCCAGATTGAGCCTTTCTTTCAGGAAAAACACACCGATGAGCAAGGCGAAGACGATGCTGGTTTCACGCAGCGCTGTTACCAGCGCAATGGGAGCCTGCGTGAACGCCCATGTCACAATCGCATAAGCGATAAAAGAAGCGCTGCCGCCAATGGCAAACACGCGCTTGCCATCGCGTGGCAGACGTCTGAGAACATCTGGATTGCGAAGCGCCAGGAATATGACAAAAACCAGCGCATTGCCGATGGTAAGCCAGCCATAATAGCCAACAGCGGTTCCTGCGGCGCGGGCACCCAAACCATCGACAAGCGAATAGCCTGCAATGAAACAGCCGGTGACGAACGCGAACCCGGACGCAGAGCCGTTGCGCAAGCCATCGCTTCGGCGCACGAGGCTCATGCTCATGATCCCGGCTGCAATGATCAACACCGCAAGAAGCTCGATTGGCCTCAAATCAACCCCAAGATAGAGGACAGAAACACCGGCAACAATCAGCGGCGCGGTGCCACGGGCAATGGGATAGACCTGTGTCAGATCACCCAGTCGATAGGATCGCAACAGGAAAAGCTGATAGCCGAAATGCAGCATCAATCCCGCGAACAGATATGGCATGCTTGCTGCAGCCGGAATGGGGGCAAAGGGTAACAGAAGCAATGCCAGCGGCGCATGTCCGATCACCACCGCAGCCATATTCAGATCCTTGTCGGCACCGCCCTTCACGAGCGCGTTCCAGAGCGCATGCAACACGGCAGCCCCGATAACTGCGATGAAAACGGTCAACGTCACCCTAGAGCTCCAGCGCCCGGGCCATCATTGCTGCATCAATGTTGCCACCCGACAGGGTTGCAACAATTGTTTTACCTCGAACATCAAGTTTGCCGCTGAGTATCGCGGCCAAAGCGGCAGCGCCTCCCGGTTCCACAACCAGTTTGAGCTCACGAAAGGCAAAGGCAACCGCCTTGAGAGCCTCCTCGTCGCTGATAACCAGCCCCTGCCCCAACTTGCCCAGACACATGGCGAAGGATTTGAAGCCCGGCATGGGCGTTACAATAGCATCGCAAACGCTCGGATTTTTGCTGTTTCCCCCCAGTCGCTCACCGGCTTCATGACTGCGGCGCTGGTCGTCATGGCCTTCGGGCTCAACCGTGTGCATCTGAACATCCGGGAACGAGCTTGTCAGACCAAGCGCAGAGCCAGCCAGCAATCCACCGCCTCCGGTGCAAACAAGATAATGATCGGGAACAAGACCCATAGCCTGCATATCTTCGGCAATCTCAAGCCCCACTGTGCCCTGCCCGGCAATGACGTGAAACGTCTCGTAAGGGTGAATGATGGGCGCTCCGGACTTGTCGGCCATTTCCTGAACCACCGTGTCACGGTCCTGTGTCCAGCGATCATATTCCACGACTCCCGCGCCGGAGCGCTTCGTACGCTCTTTCTTGGTCTCAGGAGCGTCCTGCGGCATCAGGATTGTGGCTTTGTAGCCCATAAGGCGAGCCGCTTCCGCGACCCCCTGTGCGTGATTTCCCGACGAACAGGCCAAAACGCCCGTTTGCGCCGCAGAAGCAGGCAGATTGCTAACGGCATTGTAGCCGCCACGAAACTTGAAACTGCCAGTGCGTTGCAGATTTTCGGACTTCAAAAAGATCTGGCCACCGACGAGATCATCAAGAACCCTGGAATTGATCAGCGGCGTACGCACGGCTTCACCACGCAGAGTTTCAGCAGCCGCGCGAATATCGGAAATGTCGGGAAGATCGGTCATGGCGACGTCACAAGCAGGATAAGACAGACTTGCAGACTAGGCCAAGACGAACAGCGTGTCATGTTGTTCCGCATCACGGTTATGGCGCTTGGCGATGAGTGTGGTAGGAAATTGATCAGTCTGGCCGCTGCGCGGCTGAATCAGCCAAAATGGCCGTGGAGAAAACAAATGGATCTGGGTATCAAAGGCCGCAAGGCCATCGTATGTGCATCAAGTGAAGGTCTTGGCAAAGGGTGCGCCATGGCGCTGGCGCAGGCCGGTTGCGATGTCATCGTCAATGCACGCACAGAAAAAACGGTTGAAGCCACAGTGCGGGAATTGAGCGACGCCACCGGTGCCAACATCACGGGCGTCGCAGCTGATGTCGGCACTCGTGAAGGGCAAAAAGCATTGCTTTCCGCCTGTCCCAACCCGGATATCCTGATCAACAACAATGGTGGACCACCGCGCCGCAACTTCACCGACCTTGATCGCGACGCGATGATTAATGGCGTCGTTCAAAACATGATCACCCCCATCGAAATGATCCAGGCGGTCGCGGACGGCATGGCGGAACGCAAGTTTGGCCGCATCGTGAACATCACTTCGTTGTCGGTTCTGATGCCCATTGAAGGGCTGGATCTGTCATCCGGTGCCCGCGCTGGCCTGACAGCCTTTCTGGCCGGTGTGCGGCCCATCTACGCGCCGCACAACGTCACCATCAACAATGTACTTCCCGGAAAGATGGACACGAAACGCCTGCGTGGCGGATTGCAGGCTGCCGCCGATGGACAGGGCGTGGATTTTGATGTCATCGCGCAAAAACAGATCAACGAGATCCCCGCCCAACGCTTTGGCACTGCGGAGGAATTTGGCAATACGTGCGCGTTCCTGTGCTCGCAATATGCAGGCTACATCACCGGTCAGAACATCTTGCTGGATGGCGGATTGTTCCCCCACGCGTTCTGATCTTAAGGTTCTGGAAACCGTAACGCATGAAATCCAGCCCTCGTTCGGGGGCTGGCGCCTCTGATTTAATACGATTGCAAAAGGTACCGACCTAAAACATCGCCAATCCGGTTTAGGCTGAAATGGCCCAGTAATCGGCCTTGAAGATGTTGCGAACGAGGGTGTGGTCGGTTGTGCAAGTCTGATTTGCAGAACAAAGAGCTGGTTAGGCGCGCGAAAAGTGTTTTCGCGGCGCTGGTCTGCACGTTCGGCATGCTTCTCGCATTCTCGCCTAATGACACAGCCCATGCAGCCAGTTGCAAAAGCCTTCGCACCCAGCTTGCAGCCGTTTCCCAATCAGGCAGAAGCACACCGCGCAACAACATTGCAGCGATCAAGGCGCAAAAGCGCCAGCTCAGCAGCATGCGGCGCACCTTGCGGCGCAACCGGTGCAGCGGTGCACTCGCTTTTTTCAAGCGTGGTGATCCTGCCGTTTGCGACGGTTTGAAATCGACTTTCAAAAAGATGAAGCGAAACCTTGCCTCGCTGGAACGGTCGGGCGGCAAAGTCTCTGCCGGTTCAGCAAAGAGCGAACGCAGGCGGATCCAAAGGCAGCTTGACCGCAAGGGCTGTTCTCAACGCCGCTCAGCGAAAGCAAGCGAGAAAGCGCGCAGACGCTCGGTTATGGAACAGGTTTTTGGAACGGATGCTGAAAAACGACGTCGCAGACGGGCCCAGCGTGAACAGGAACAGCTGGCCAGATTGCGCGAAGATCAGGGCGAGACATCGCGTTTCAACGGACGCTTTTTGAACAATTACGGAAAAATCCGCACCATATGCGTGCGAACCTGCGACGGGCACAATTTTCCGGTCAGTTTTTCCACGCGCACGTCATCTCTCGAACGCGATGCCGAGGCGTGTCAGAATCTCTGCCCCGGAACGGATATGCAGCTCTACCTGCATCGCGTTAGGGGCGAAGGTATTGATGATATGGTATCTGCGGAGTTCGGCGAACCTTATACCGAGCTTCCCAATGCCTATCTTCACAAGGTTCGTTATGACGCGACATGCACCTGCAATTATCGCGTTTCCAAGCGCGCGTTCATGACACGGCCCTCAAGCAAACTGCCTCCGATTGGTGGCACGAAGCTCGATCCCCGCAATAAGCGGGTGGTCGCTCCAAAACTTCGCGCTGTTGTGGTCGATGGCGGGAAAAGCCAGCAAGAACAGCAATTGGCGTCGAACGCACAGGATGCCGCCACTGTCGGCGAACATCCTGTTCTCAAAACACCTCCGCCAAAAAGCCGCGTCAGGATAATCGGCGAGACGTTTCTTCCAAACCAATAAGCGGTAAGAGCCCTGCAAGCTCCGGCCCATGCGGTTTTCCGGTCAGTGCCAGACGCAAAGGCATGAACAGCGCACGGCCCTTACGACCTGTCTGCTCCTTCAGCACGCCGGTCCACTGGCCCCAGGTTGCTTCGTCCCACGGCCCGGCTGGCAAGGCTTCTTTTGCCGTCGTGACAAAAGCCTGATCGTCCGGTTCCAAAACGGCAGGTTCAAAATCTCCGGCAATCACCTTGTGCCAATCAGCAACATCTTCAAACCGGGACAGGTTTGCACGCACCAAAAGCCAGAATGCTTCACCGTGGTCAGCGCCCATGGCTTTCAGCCGGTCCTTCGCCGCCTCATAAGGCATGGTGTGCAAAAGACGTTCGTTGAGAGCGATCAGATCAGAGGGATCAAATTTCGCATCCGATTTCGATGTATGCGTTGGGTCGAACAATTGCCCCAAAGTGTCCAAATCGGGGCATGCTTCCACCGACTGTGATGTACCGGTGAGCGTTGCCAGCGAACAGATCGCCATGGGTTCAAGACCCTCCTCGCGCAGGCTCTCAATCGACAGGGCACCGGACCGTTTGGACAAGCCACCACCGGATGCATCCTGCAACAAATTATGGTGCCCAAAGGCGGGCACTGTGTCACCCAGAGCCTTGAAGATCGCTATCTGCGCACCGGTATTGGTGACGTGATCGCCCCCCCGGATCACATGGGTGACCCCCATATCCAGATCATCAACAACACTTGGCAGCGTGTAGAGATAGGTTCCGTCGCCGCGAATAAGAACCGGATCAGACATCGACGCCAGATCAACCGTCTGAGTGCCGCGAACGATGTCGTCAAACTGCACTTCCGTTCTTTGCGTCTCGAAAGGCGAAGATGCAAAATTCGGGAGCAGGAAACGCCAATGCGGTTTACGACCCTGCGCTTCGAATTCCGCTTTTTCTTCGTCGGTCAGCTTCAGTCCGGCGCGATCGTAGACGGGCGGCAACCCGCGCGCCATCAAACGCTTGCGGCGGCGCTCAATCTCATCGGGCGTTTCATAGCAGGCATATAAAAGCCCCGCCATACGCAGTTTCTCAGCCGCCGCATCGTACGGAGCAAACCGGTCAGACTGTTTTTCAGTTCTGTCAGGATACATGCCCAGCCATTCAAGGTCGGTCACAATACCCTCGGCAAACGCCTCGGTAGAACGTTCCGTATCGGTGTCATCCAAACGCAGAATGAACTGCCCATTTTGTGTTTTGGCAAAAAGCCAGTTGAACAACGCGGTGCGGATGTTACCGATGTGAATACGGCCGGTCGGGGACGGCGCGAAGCGAACGACGGGAGAAGATGAATGGGTCATGCCGCCGTGTAAATCAGCCAGTCGCCAAACTCAATGTCAGACTAGGCAGGGGCCTCATATTTTAATTCCAGTCGTCGCTGATACAGTCTGGAGGCGAGGCTCATGAGCACTACGGCCCCAATACAGAAAAACCCGATTGCAATCAGCTGGGTCTGAAACGGTATCCCAAGGTCAATCAGCACACCTGTGACACCGGGGCCTGCAGCCGACATGAAAACCATCATTGAAACTGTCACCGCACGCACGCTGCCCAAATGCCGGGTTCCATAGGTCTCCGGCCATATGGCACCGAACAACGGCGAACTGATACCGTAGCTGAAGCCCAGCAGCACCATGAAAACGAAGATCATCGCGGGTTGCGAAAACGAGCCAAGCACGAAGCAGGCGCAGCTCAGCGGGACCAGAAAAAACGGCAAAACCTGGACAGCGCTCCATCGATCAATGGCCAGGCCGGTCAGCAGCGACACCACGACGGTGGTCATCGCCATTAAAGCGAAGGACGTGTAGTAGAGTTGCGGCTCCCATCCATTCGTTTCAACCAGATAATCCTGATGAAAAAAGATCGATGTTCCGATGAAAGCGGGCGAGAAAACCCCGATACATGTGAGCCAGAATAAGGAGTCGCGCAACATTTCAGCGCGGGTCCATTGGCGACCGGTCTCAAGCGGTTTGTGATCACTCGAGACCTTGGCCAGCGGCACGCGTTCCACGCGCATAAGCAGAAGGATCACCGGCAGCGCCACAACAATCAGCACCGCAGACGCGGCGAACCAGCTGTAACGCCAGCCAATCAAGGCAGCAATCGCAACAAACACACTGGGAAATATACCTTCAGAAAACTGATGGCCTATTGAAGCGGCTGAGACGGCTTTCCCGCGGTTGGCGCTGTACCAGCGCCCCATGGCTGTCATGGCCGTATGGGTCATCATCCCCTGCCCGAACAGGCGCAGGAGATAGATGTTGAATATCAACAGCGCGACAGAATTGATCACCCCCATCATGGCGCAGGCGACAGCGAGAACAGAAATGACGATCAGGCTTGTTTTTGCAACACTGATCAGATCAACGATCCTGCCGAGAAACGGCAGAGTGGCCGCGCTTGCAAGCGTCGCAACCATGTAGACCTGCCCAAATTCCCCGTGGCTGAGGCTGAAAGTCTCACGAATTTCCGCGCCCCAGATGGAAATATAGAAGGTTTGACCAAACCCGGAAAACAGGGCGAGCAAAAATCCGCCCAGCAGCCAGCGTGCATTCTCGCGGTAAAAAATGAACATCGCCAGCCTGAATCCAAAAGGGTTGCGCCACCGCATGACGGTGCCGTCAGTTCATCGCTTAGTGTTGTTTTGAGTGACGCACAAGGCGGTGACTGTAAGCTCACAGCCGGGAGACGCCGCAAGCCCAATTGTTGCGAGAATGCCGTCCAACAGCAATGTGGGCTTGTGCAAATGTTGAATTACAGTTCTGCGTCAGACGCTTCGGCCCACGCGAAAAGCGCCCTAGAAAAGTCCGCCGCCACCGCCTGTCACAGCTTCGCTTGTTGGCGCTGCCTTGGAAACGGTGCCCTGCAGAAGGTCTGATTCAAATCCGATGATCGAATTGCGCGTTGGCGGTTCCGTACCGGGCTTGAAAGCCTCCATAATCACGCCGGGATTACCCGCTGATGCCAGAAGTCCCGTCTTCGCATTGATTGGATAAAGCTGAATACCGTCTGGAACGCGGAAATCGATCGCCGATGTTTCCGTCAGCGCCTCTTTCATGAACTCAACAAAAATCGGAGCCGCCAAGCCGCCACCGGTATTGCCTTTGCCCATCGGCTCCGGGCGATCATAGCCGACAAACACACCGACCACGAGATCAGGCGAATAGCCGACAAACCATGCGTCTTTTTCTTCGTTGGTTGTGCCGGTCTTGCCTGCGATTGGAACGCCCAGCTGGCCGACCACGCGCGCTGTGCCGCGCTGGACAACACCTTCCATCATGGATGTGATCTGATAGGCGGTCATCGGGTCAAGAACCTGATCACGATTGTCGATCAGTTCCGGCTCTTCCTGCCCTTCCCACTTCTCACTTTTGCACGACTGGCAACTGCGTTCCTCGTGTTTGTAGATCGTTTTGCCGTAACGGTCCTGGATACGGTCGATCATGGAGGGGTTGATGCGTTTACCACCGTTGGCAAGAACGGAATAGGCGCTCACCATGCGCAAAACCGTCGTTTCGCGTGAGCCGAGTGACGATGCCAGACCGCGTATGGGATTGTCATAAATGCCAAAGCGACGCGCATATTCCGCAATCAGCGGCATGCCCATGTCATTGGCGAGGCGTACAGTCATCAGGTTTCGCGACTTTTCGATACCAAGCCGCAATGTCGATGGGCCGGCATATTTACCGCCATAGTTTTTAGGTTCCCAAATGCCGAGGCGTCCGCCCTGATCTTTCTTGAACGGACCGTCCAGCACAACGGAGGATGGTGTGTAGCCATTATCGAGTGCAGCTGCATAGACAAATGGTTTGAAGGATGAGCCGGGCTGACGGTTTGCCTGCGTGGCGCGGTTGAATTGAGACTCAGAGAAAGAGAAACCTCCAACCATGGCCAGCACGCGGCCCGTATGGGGGTCCATGGCAACCATCGCACCGGAAACTTCGGGCACCTGTTCGAGCGCGAAACCACCTTCGGGCTTGCGCGACACATGGATCACATCGCCAGGCTGCAGAATTTCGCTGAAAGTCTCTGCCGATGCGCTCCGGCGTTTGCCGTTTTCTTTAGTGGTGAGCTTTTTGGCCCATTCCGCGTCTTCCAGAGTGATTGTTGCCTGCTCTCGTTCGTCAGACAGTGCGCCACTGACCAGACGTTTCGGGCGCAGCCCGATCCGCGCGCTGGTTTCATCGACATTCAGAACCACCGCCTGTGTCCAACCCGGACGGTCATTGAGCTCAGCAACGTCGCTGAGTGTCTTGCCCCAGTCGCCATCCGCTTCAGCGAGGTCGATTTTTGCAAACGCGCCGTGATAACCGCGATTGCGATCATACTTCATCAGGCCCTTGCTCAATTTCTCGCGGGCCGATTTTTGCAGTTTCGGGTTAAGCGTTGTGCGCACCGAAAGGCCACCTTCATAGAGCGCTTTTTGGCCATAACGATCGATGATTTCGCGGCGCACCTCTTCGGAAAAATATTCCGAAGCAAACAGGTAGGAGCCCTTCTTGCGCGGTGTCACGCCCAGAGGTTTTTTCTGTGCTTCCTCGCCGCGTTTCGCCGTGATGTAACCATTGGCCACCATCCGGCTGATCACCCAGTTACGGCGCTCCAGCGCACGTTCGGTGTGTCTGTAAGGATGATAGTTGTTCGGAGCCTTGGGAAGTGCGGCCAGGTAGGCAACTTCATGCACATCAAGATCACCGACGGTCTTGTCGAAATAGGCAAGCGATGCGCCAGCCACGCCGTAGGAACCAAGACCAAGGAAAATTTCGTTGAGATACAACTCAAGGATCTTGTCCTTGGAATAGGCTTCTTCAATACGGAACGACAGCATGGCTTCCTTGATTTTGCGGTCGGCTGTCCGGTCACTGGTCAAAAGGAAGTTTTTCGCAACCTGTTGCGTGATGGTCGAGGCCCCGCGCGCCCGTGCATTGCGCCCACTCAGCTTGGCTTCGCCATAGTCAAAAGCGGCCTTTGACAAGGCCATGAAATCAACGCCGCCATGGGAATAGAAGTTCTTGTCTTCCGCAGAAATGAAAGCCTGCTTCAACAGATCAGGGACCGCCTGAATCGGCAGATACAAGCGACGTTGCCGCGCATATTCGGCCATCAGGGCACCATCTGCGGCGTGGATACGCGTGGTCACCGGCGGCTCGTATTTGCTGAGCACCTCATAGTCGGGAAGATCGTCAAGCAACCGGGCGCTGTACATATAGATACCGGCGATTACCAACAGCAGAGCTGCGGTTCCAATCCCGAACAGATATCCAAACAGTCTCAAAAACATAATCAGCTGGTTCCCAATTCAGACGCATGCCAGACAAGAAAGTTGCACGCACGGCACCTTTGCGCCTGCCCCACCGCTATAGTGGCAAATGGGGACATTATGTGGCCATATCTCTTCAAACCGCCAAACTGCCCTTGCGTCAAGTTCGCTGGTGTCAAACTTCCGCGACACTGTCGCGAAATTGCACCACATTTTCGTGCAGAGCGGATCATGGTCAGCGCAGCCTTATCTCAAGATAATCTGATATCGCGGTGGAGATTTGCTCGACCGTTTTCCTTTGCCAATCAGCCGACGCCATGAGGGCTTCATCCTCGCGATTCGACAGATATCCCAATTCCAGGAGCACAGACGGAACCTCAGGTGCCTTGAGCACGTAGAAATCGGCTGATCGATGCGGATTGCGGATCATTTTAACCTTCTCGCGCATGGAACTGACCATCAACTGCGCAAAGCGGCGCGAAAAGTTTTCCGTTTCCCGGCGCGTCATATCAATCAGGATATCGGTGACGACGGGTTTGACCGTCGGCAGGGATAGTCCGGCTGCCAGATCAGCCCTGTTCTGCTTACGCGCCAAAGCCTTCGATATTTCGTCCGAACCTTCCTCGGACAGAGTGTAGACAGTCGCACCGCGGATATAGCGCTGGCGCAGGGAATCGGCGTGAATGGACAAAAACAGATCAGCCTTGTTGGAACGCGCAAACTCAACACGCTCCCGCAAAGCGAGAAAGCGGTCATTATTGCGGGTCAGCAGCACCTCGATACGGTCGTCTTTTTCCAGCGCCTGCTTCAATTCCTGCGCGAATTCCAGGGTGATGTATTTTTCGATCGTCCCGCCCTGCCCGCGGGCACCGCCGTCGACACCACCATGGCCGGGATCAAGAACAACCCGGAACGGCGCGGCCTTGGCACCTTTGCCAACGCCGATGGCCGCGGTCTGCGATGGGTCAACAGCACTATCGTTATTCCCATCAGCCTTAGTCGGTTTGCGCACCGCAGCTGCAAAATCGGCTTCGGTTGAGGAAATAAGGTCAACCATTAAACGGTGGCGCGACTGGGACGCCACTTCGCGCAAAACATGGTCTTCTATTTTGACCGGTTTTGCCAGTTCCAGCACGATTCGCGATTGTTCGATGCCAATTGCGCCATAGCGCATGGCTTTCACCAATGCGCGCGGCAGTCTCTGTGCCTCGCCTTCCAGCGAAAACAGGGTGGGTGACAAGTCAATGACGATGCGCCGGGGGGAGTCCAGCACATAGGAATCGTAGCTCACTTCACGGTCAAAATCGACGATCAGCCGTGCGCGGTTGTCATCCCCGATCACACGAGCCGCAAATGCAATGGCCGGTTTCCGGTCAGCACTGCCAGTCTGTTCACTCCCATAGGCCGCCTGTCTCGCTTCCAACGAGAAAACCGCACAAACCAGCAATGCCAGCATTGCGCGTGCAACATCACACCAGATGCCACTTTCGGAGCCGGCTTTGGCTCCAAACCCGAGAATCGATACAAGTTGAATTCGCATATCACTTCGTAACGGAAACATGGTTAACGGCCAGTAACTTTTCGCGCATCCCGGTTTTCAACAGTGCCGCCATCCCTGCCCCCGGGTGGTCCGGTGCTTCGCTAAACCGGTTGCGAAGTCGGCGTTGCAGGCCATTAACTGAATACAGCAGAACTGACGATCTTTCACGCACCTCATTGCGTGGCCCGATTTGCTGCTTGTGTTTCTTCCGTTTCAGGCATACATGTGAAATGCGGTTTTTGGTCACGTGTTTTCTGTGATCGGGGAATTTGTTTCATTCATTCCTTTAGCGCCAACCAGCATGCATACGCATGTTGAATACGGTGCCAATTGAATTCAGGCCGGATTGTTTCAGGGCCATTTCAGCTTTCCCGACATGTCAACGCATTTAATTGGTCGACACCGAAGATTCTTATTTGTGCCTGCATGCTCCAAAGGACATCGGCGGCACGAACAAACAGCCTGCATTGGATTTGCAGGCCGCGCGGTCGAGAGGGCCTCGCATTCACCGTTCAAACGCGAACAATTCGCGTTCGATCTTAAAACAAGGCCGAGACTGAGCACGATGGCACAGGCGAAAAGCAAAATGACCCAAGCGATGCGAAGACGAAATGATGTCTTTCGCGGCGGGCCTGCACGCCGAAATGTCTTCGACACTCACTCAACATTTCAACGCCCCCCGTTAAACGTCCGAACAGGCTTGTGCCAGGCACCCGCCGGAATTCGGACTGTTGAGTTGCCAGTCTCCACATTAGACAATTCCGCTTTCAGCTTCCGACACCCCGTCCAAAACGCAAGTTTAGATGGGGTGCGAGAGACGACAGCGTGGGTTGCGGAAAGACAATCCCATGGCAAACAACAAAATGCTCATCGATGCCTCCCACCCGGAAGAAACACGGGTTGCGATCGTTAAGGGCAATCGGGTCGACGAGTTCGACTTTGAATCTGAACACAAGACACAAATTCGCGGCAATATTTATCTCGCAAAAGTAACGCGGGTCGAACCTTCATTGCAGGCTGCATTTGTCGACTATGGCGGCAACCGCCACGGCTTTCTCGCATTCAGCGAAATTCATCCCGATTACTATCAAATTCCAGTCGCTGATCGTCAGGCTCTGCTTGATGCGGAAGCAGAAGATGCCCGTATCGCGGCTGAAGCGGAGGCAAAAGCCGACGAAGATGCCGATACGGATTCCGACGATGACGAAAATGGCGATGAAGAAACCACTGAGGCGACTTCTGAGAAACCCGCTCGCAAACGCCGTTCGCGCAGGCGCGGTGGTCGCAAGTCATCTTCCGACGAAACGGATGCGGCTGAGGGCAGCGACGACGCAGTAGAAGCCAAGGCCGATGACGAGCAGGCGGAAGATACAAAGCCCGAACCGGTTGCTGAGCAGACTGACGAAGAGAGTGACGACAGCGACGACAGCCAGTCGGCTGACAATGACGGTGACGATGTTGTGTCCGAACCTGCCAATGCAGATGCGACAGAAGGCACGGAAGACAAAGCAGACAAAAAACCCAAACGTCGCGCTCCCCGCAAAAAGAAGGCAGCCGCTGAGGATGCCGAAAATAAAAGCGACGAACCCGATGGTGAGGCGGAAGAAACCAAGCCTGCTCCTCGCAAAACGCGTCGCGTAACGTCCCGCAAAAAGAAAGCGGAGACGGAAGAAGCCAGCGCGGATGCTGCCCAAGCTTCAGATGCGTCTGCATCTGAACAGGCCGAAGAAACTGCTGAGGCCGATGCCGCTGCGGCAAAGCCCAAGAAACGCACCCGCCGCACGTCGCGCAAGAAAGCAGAAGCTGAATCGACTGACGATTCCGAAGCCGTGGACGCCGTGGCCGAAGAAAAGTCAGATGACGATGGTAAGGAATCAGAAGATTCCGATAGCAAAGAAGCTGCCAAACCTGCCCGGTCACGCCGGTCACGCGGGCGCGGACGTAAATCTGCCAAAACGTCTGACGATTCCGATACGGATGAAAACGGTGCAGCGGTCGAAGAAGTTGGCGCAGAAGACGCGCTTGAAGAAGTGCCGGTGCGCCGCATAAGCCGCCGCCAATACAAAATTCAGGAAGTCATCAAGCGCCGACAGATCCTTCTGGTTCAGGTGGTTAAAGAAGAGCGCGGAACAAAGGGAGCAGCACTGACAACCTATCTGTCGCTTGCCGGCCGCTATTCCGTTTTGATGCCCAACACCGCACGTGGCGGTGGCATCTCGCGCAAGATCACCAATGCATCAGACCGCAAACGCCTGAAGTCGATTGCAGGCAAGCTCGAAGTCCCGCAGGGCATGGGTGTGATCCTGCGCACCGCCGGTGCATCGCGCAGCCCGGAAGAAATCCAGCGCGATTTTGAATATCTCATGCGCCTTTGGGAAAATGTGCGCACGCTGACGTTGCAATCGACAGCGCCCTGCCTGACCTATGAGGAAGGCAGCCTCATCAAGCGTTCGATTCGTGATCTTTACGACAAGGACACCGGCGAGGTGATTGTCGCTGGTGAAGCGGGCTTCAAGGAAGCCAAGGAATTCATGTCCATGCTGATGCCGGAGCACGCGAAAAACGTGCGTCTGTATCGCGACAAGGTCCCCATGTTCACGCGCATGGGAGTGGAAACGCAGCTTGACGCGATGTTGCAGCCTCAGGTGACACTGAAATCCGGCGGCTACCTTATTATCGATCAAACCGAAGCGCTGGTTGCTATCGACGTCAACTCCGGCCGTTCAACGCGCCAGCATTCCGTTGAAGATACCGCAACCCAGACCAACCTTGAGGCGGCGGACGAAGTTGCCCGTCAGTTGCGTCTGCGCGATCTCGCTGGCCTGATCGTCATCGACTTCATCGATATGGAAGACCGGCGCAACATACGTTCGGTTGAAAAGCGCCTCAAAGATGCGCTGAAAAATGATCGTGCGCGTATTCAGGTTGGGCGCATTTCGCATTTCGGCCTGATGGAAATGTCGCGCCAGCGCATTCGTGCCAGCGTGCTAGAATCGACCACGCAGCTTTGTCCGGTCTGTGAAGGCCTTGGCCATGTTCGCTCGGCATCATCCGTCGCTCTCACTGTGCTGCGCGCGATAGAGGACTTCCTGAACCGCAATGATCGGCACCACCTCACCGTCAAGGTGAGCACGCAAACGGCATTGTATCTGCTGAACTCGAAACGCGAGTCACTGAGCGATCTTGAAGCGCGTTTTGGCGTGTCTTTGACGATAGAAACCGATCACGATCTGGGTCTTCAGCCTTGTGTCATCGAGAAGGGCGAACCTTCCAAACGCAAACCGCGTGAGGAAACAGCCATTCAACCGGACAGCATCGCGTCAGAGGAACTGCCTTCAAACGGCGAAGAGCCGCAGACGGCGGCTTCGGAAGATGATGCAAACGAAGGCGAAGGCCGCAAGCGCAAACGTCGCCGTCGTCGTCGGCGCGGTGGCAAGCAGGATGATGACGCAAACACATCCGCCCAGTCCGATGAAGCTGCGAATGACGATGCCGAAACCCCTGCCCCGGAAGGAAAGCAGGAAGAAGCGCCAGCAAAAGAAGTGACAGAAGAAACGGTGGAAGCCGCCTCAGACGAGAGCGCGGAAGAAGCCCATGGCGAGGATGGGCCTGCGGAAACACAGGATGATTCGTCCAAAGAGGCCTCTCAAACCGAAGAAACGAGCGAAAACTCCAGGCCGCGGCGGCGCACAACACGTCGTGTTTCCAAGAAGGAAGAGGCAGCAGCCGCGAATAACGAGTCAGAAGAAGTCGTATCGGAGCCAGACCCTGCTAGTGAAAAGAACACGGATGATACCAGCAAACCCAAACGATCCGGCTGGTGGCAGCGCAAATTCTTTTAGGACACGTCCCAAAAGGGAATGAGAAAATGGCTTCGAGGGTTGATCCCCTTGAAGCCATTTTCTTTTCAAGCGATGCCCAAGTGATATTGGCATTTTCACCCTTGCGTTCACACTCAGCGGCTTGCAACACTTCAAATTGTCTATTTGTCTGTTTCGGGGAAAAATCATGGATGTAAGAGCTGCGGTCGCATTTGAGGCAGGAAAACCGCTTGAGGTGACCACCGTTCAACTGGAAGGCCCGCGCGCTGGCGAGGTTCTGGTTGAAATGAAAGCAACAGGCATTTGCCATACAGACGAATTCACCCTGTCCGGAGCAGACCCGGAAGGCATTTTCCCTGCGATTTTGGGCCACGAAGGTGCGGGTGTTGTGGTCGATGTCGGCCCCGGAGTCACATCCTTGAAAAAAGGCGACCACGTCATTCCGCTCTACACACCGGAATGTCGGGAATGCGAATATTGCCTGAACCCCAAGACAAACCTGTGCCAGTCCATCCGCACAACACAGGGCGCTGGCGTGATGCCGGATGGCACGAGCCGCTTTTCAATCGATGGCAAGCCGATCATGCACTATATGGGCACGTCCACCTTCGCCAATTTCTCGGTCCTGCCGGAAATTGCACTGGCGAAAGTGCGTGAAGACGCACCGTTCGACAAGATTTGTTACATCGGTTGTGGAGTGACGACCGGCATCGGCGCCGTCATCAACACGGCAAAGGCGGAGCCCGGCTGCAACGCCGTGGTATTCGGCCTCGGCGGGATCGGCCTTAACGTCATTCAGGGCCTGCGGCTGATTGGTGCCAACAAAATTGTCGGTGTTGATCTCAACAACGGCAAAAAGGAATGGGGCGAGCGTTTCGGCATGACCCACTTCGTCAATCCGTCCGAGATTGGCGACAAGGATCTGGTCGAGCATCTGGTTGAAATCACAGGTGGTGGCGCAGACTATTCGTTTGAGTGCATTGGCAATGTGAAAGTCATGCGCGCCGCTCTGGAATGCGCGCATAAAGGCTGGGGTGAATCGATCATCATCGGCGTGGCCGGTGCCGGGCAGGAAATCACCACCCGCCCCTTCCAGCTTGTCACCGGGCGCTCATGGCGTGGCACAGCATTCGGCGGAGCCCGGGGCCGAACCGATGTTCCAAAGATTGTGGATTGGTACATGGAGGGCAAGATTGAGATCGACCCGATGATCACGCACACCCTGCCGCTGGAAGACATCAACAAGGGTTTTGATCTGATGCATGCCGGTGAATCGATCCGGTCTGTTGTGGAATTCTGATCTCTTGAAGACAAGCGCACGAAAATTGCCCTGTTGCGCGATGAAATTCGCGGCACTTGGTCTGTCTGCTGCGCTGGGGTTGGCAGTTTCATCTGCCATTCCGCCTGATGAAGCACTCGCGCAGACCGCGACATCACCCGCGCAATCTGATCAGCAAGAAAACACGGTTCAAACTGAGCAGAGCAACGGTGCAGGCGCTGAACAGCCTTCATCCGAAACAGAATTGTCGGACACCGAAAAAGAACTGGATTCACTCATTCTCGGGCCCTGGGCGCTGATCACGTCGGATGCATCCGCATCGGTCTCCCGGGCAATGATCACTACGGCTGCGCAAAACTGCGTGAAAACGCTGCGCCTGACCAATCTCGACATTGAACCGGCGGCGGAACGGGCCCTGCCAACGGCCGAAAACCGGTTTGGCGACCTTATCTATTTTCGCACCAATCGCGGCCTCCAGCGGTTCGAAATCGCGACAGGCCGCATGTTTTTGATTTCTGATGTCGAGAAGACCAAGCGCGGTAACGGTCAGGATCAATGGCTCATCGCGGGCCAGGTGTTTCGCACAGCCGTGCGCTTTGGCGATGCAACGTCGCGCGGCGGCACGGGCAAATTTTTGGTCGATGCAACCGGGTTTTATCTGAAGTGCCCGGTGCGAACAACGCCAACGACAGATCAGTGAGCGACCATGCGTATCTTCATTGATGCCGACGCCTGCCCTGTCAAAGACGAAACGCTCAAGGTCGCTGAGCGCTATTCCATCGAAGTTTTCATCGTCTCAAACGGTGGCATGCGCCCTTCCCGCGATCCGCTGGTGCACACAATTGTTGTGGGTGCGGGCGCAGACGTCGCAGATGATTGGATTGCCGACGAAGCGCATGCGGGCGACATCGTCATCACGAGCGACATCCCGCTTGCAGCGCGCATACTGGAAAAACAGGCCCACGCGCTTGGCCCCACCGGGAAGGAGTTTACCGAAGAAACAATCGGTATGGCGCTCGCGGTGCGGTCCTTGAAACAACATGTTCGGGAAGCCACTCAAACCCAGACCCGCAATCGCGGTTTTGAACAAAAAGACCGCTCAAATTTCTTGCAGGCTCTAGACCGCCTTGCCTCAAAAACGAGACACAAATCGTGATTCAAATAGAAAAGGACACAAACTGATGGAAACCCTTTCAACTGTGCGGTCCCACCGCGGCGAACAGGGCGTGTATCGCCATGAATCGACGACATGTCATTGCCCGATGACCTTTTCCGTTTTCCTGCCACCGCAGGCCGACAACGGCCCGGTGCCGGTTTTATGGTATCTGTCAGGCCTCACCTGCACCTATGCCAACGTTATGGAAAAGGGCGAATACCGGGCCGCAGCGGCTGAGCATGGCGTTGCGATTATCTGCCCGGACACAAGCCCTCGTGGTGAGGGCGTGGCCGACGTTCCCGACAGTTTCAAGCTTGGTCAGGGTGCCGGTTTTTATGTCGATGCCACGCAGGAGCCGTGGAGCACCCATTATCACATGTACAGCTATGTGACCGAAGAACTGCCCGCACTGGTTTCGAAGCATTTCAATGTCGATATGAACCGCCAGAGCATATTCGGCCACTCCATGGGCGGTCACGGGGCCCTGTGCCTCGCCCTGCGCCATCCGCATACCTACAAATCGGTATCCGCTTTTGCGCCAATCGTCGCCGCCAGCGAGACCGAGTGGTCCCGCGATGCGCTCACAACCTATCTGGGCACCGATGAAGATGCACTGAAGGCCTATGACGCGACAGAATTGGTCAAGTCCGGCTCCAGAGTCGCCGACATACTGATTGACCAGGGGGATGCAGATGCATTTCTGGAAGATGGGCTGCGCCCCTGGCGTTTGGAGGCTGCGTGCAAAGATGCCGGCATTCCCCTCACACTGCGCATGCAACCGGGATATGATCATTCATATTTCTTCATCTCAACATTCATGAATGATCACATAAAATGGCATGCGGAGCGGCTGTCAGCCTGACTGCTCGGCCAGCGCTTTCTCCCGCATGAACAGATAGATGCCGGATGTGATGATAATGGCGATCCCAAGCCATTTCAGCGCGTCGGGAAATTCACCGAAAAGCCAATAGCCAATGGCCGTCGCCATGACGATCTCCAGATATTGGAATGGCGCGAGTACGGATGCGCTGGCAAGGCGGAAAGCCATGACCACCATGAGGTGGCCAATTGTTGCCAACGCACCAATCGCAAATATCAGCGTCCAGCGAATGCCGAACTCGGGAATCTCGGGCGCCGAGAAGTCTTCCACACCAAACTGACCTGCAAGGCCGGTGACAGTCAAAAGCGTTGCAACACCGCCCAAACCGGCAATGAACTGCATGGTCAACGGGTGATCTTGCCCGGCGATCTGACGGGTCAGGATCAGGTAAACGGCGAACAGGAAAGCAGTGGCGATGGGCATCAAGGACACAGCGCCAAAAATAGCATAGCTCGGCTGGATGATCAGCAACGCGCCAGCAAATCCGACGACCACGGCCATGCTGCGCCGCCAACCGACTTTTTCCTTCAAAATGATGACCGAAAGCACGGTCAGGAAAAACGGTTCAATGAAGAACACGGCAATGGCGTCGGCAATTGGCATATAGCGCAAAGTTGCAAAGAAAATCATCACCGCGAGACTCATGATGCCACCGCGTATCAGGTTGACAAAAAGCCGCCGCGGCCAAAGCCCTGCCGGCCCCAGAACCACCATGACGACCGGGCAAAGCAGAATGGCTTGTACAAAAAAGCGGCCAATCGTAGTCTGGCCAGCTGTCACATCATAGCTCAGCGTCAGCATCTTCGCGATGCCGTCCATAATCGGCAGCATCAGCATGGCGATCGCCATCAGCACCATGCCCTTGGCAACCTGGCCGCCGCGATCCGGCTCGCTTTCCTGCTCCGCAGAAATATTCAGATCTGTGCTTAGTCGGGAAGAAGGTGCCATTTCAAAGGATCATTGAACCAACTGCGCAATTTTCTTGCGCCGGGGTTTTTGTTCTTCAATTTTCACCCGGTGCAGCACGAAATTTGCATCAGCGCCTTCAAGCTCAACATCCCCCTCAGGCTCAACAATCATACCATCCGGCACGCGCAATCTTTGAAGTAGCTCATCCGAGATCAGAAAGTCCTGTTGCAGCTCTTTGGTTTTGGCTTCAATGCGCGCCGTCATGTTCACCGCATCACCCAGAAATGTCACCTGACGACGGCGATCGCCACACTCACCCACAACCACTGGCCCGCCATGCATGGCCGCCCGAAACTTGGGTTGCACACCGAATTCACGTTCAAACATGCCGCGTTGTCGGCCGATATGCGCATGCATGATCTGCAGCGCCCGCAGGCACTTGCCATTGCGGACGGAATCACTGCCAAGCGGCCATGTCACGATGACGGCGTCCCCCACATAGGAAACCACCTCACCACCGGTTTGAACGATAGCGCGGTCGATCTGATAGAAGAATTCAGACAACAGCTCATGGAACCGCACATCACCCAGCTCCCGTGCCAGCCGTGTCGACCCAACCATATCAACAAACAAAAACACCCGGTCTTCCGATACCGGTCGGAAATATCGACCCAAAACCAGATTCATAAAGCGCTTGAAGCCGATAATGGAAGACAGCTGCGAAAGGACGACAAATATGACCACGAAGGCAATGCTGAACAGCGTATCACGTATCTGCTCGCCCGAACTCGTTTCAAACTGAAACTCCGAGGAAACAAGATAGGCGGTCAGGACTTCATTACCGACCAGCCCCACACGTACGATCAGCGTCATAACAAGAATGCGCACCAGAAGCCCCGGCACAAACGCAACCCGGCGTATCCAGCTGCGGCGTACAGACCGCACGTAGAAAATTTCGATTAAGGCAGCGACGATGCCAATGAAAAAGCCGGTGCGAAAGCCTTGATAGTAGTCCGTACCGTCATCTTCACCGTAGAAAATCGCGCCATACAGTTCGCCCAGAAAGCCACTTAATATGCCGATGACAAGCGCTGTGATCAGCCCGCTGATCAGCCGCGCACGATAGTAGCTGGCAGAGGTGTCTGCCGCGCTCATCACATCGCCTGCACAATCAGACCTGCCGCCTGCATGTCCTTATACCGCACGGCGCGACGGGCTTCAGCCTCTTCGTCTGCGCCCCATTGCTCGATATTCCAGTCTTCATCAAGATGCGCGAGGCTCCATGCCGTCTCAACATCCACCTCACCTTTCACCAGCGCCATTGCCAAAATGGCCGACCCGGTCAACGTGGTCACAACATGCGTCGCAGTCAGCAAGAGCGGCTCATTCAGGGCGCCCACATGAACGCTGAACGCTGCAATGGTCTCCGGCGGTTGTTCAACATGCATGACGCCTTCAGCCAGATCAAAACGAGCACCGAGGCTGGCTTGTGCCCAATCAATCAAGGGGTCCCAGCGCCCGCGCTGCCGCTCCACCAGCGGTTCCGGGCTCGCTGCCCGGTAGCACAACATATCAGTGCCGGAATATTTGATGATATCTTCCTTCACCGCCTGCAGGTCTTGCGCCACGCCATCAATGGCGGTGTTCACAAGGCGGGTCAGCGGCATGGTCATCGGGTCAATGCGTTCGCCCTGTGCATCCCATTCCCGGGCAACAGCATCAGCAACAGAACGATTGGATACGGAGATTGTCTCGCGACCGGGCGTCTTGATTTTGCTCCCATCCAGCAGGATTTGATATCCCCCGTCGTCTTCACTGACACCGACCTGCTTATAGAAGCGTTTTGGCAGTTGGCTTTCACGACTCGGTTCGGCAACGCGCGTTGGAGTTTGCGGAACAGCCGGATCTCTTTCTCCAAGAATATCTTTCATTGAAACTGAATTCCGAAGTCGGATAACGCATTTTCATGCAGTTTATAGATCACGGTAGCAAAAGGGCATTAAAATCTGTTCAGGGCGCATCTTTTTGAAAAGACCCTTCGTTTCGCGCTCAATACCGCAACTTGTTGTCATCATCTTCATCGAAAATCCCGTCAGCTTCATCAAAAGCAAACAGGTTCCAGCTCTGCACCATATGGGGTGGCAGCGGCGCTGTGATATCCAGCAAGGGCTGGCCGTCGTCGGGGTGTGGGATGCGAATACGGCGCGCATGAAGGTGCAGCCTTTTTTGAACACCGCCGGGTATTTCCCAGTTTTCCGTGTCGAAATATTTCGGGTCGCCCACAATCGGGTGACCCAGATGCTGGGCGTGGACACGCAATTGGTGCGTGCGCCCTGTTTCCGGTTTCATTTCGACCCATGACACCCGGCGGGGGCCGGAATCGACCACCCGATACATAGAGACCGCATGATCAGCACCGCGCTCTCCATGGCGCGCCACGCGCATACGGTCGCCATCCTCGGTCTGCTCTTTCACAAGATAGGTCGAGATGCGCCCTTCCCGATTGCGCGGCACGCCGCGTAGCAAGGCCCAATAGGTCTTGTCCGTGTCACGATGGCGGAAACTGCGGGTCAGCGCCGCCGCCGCACCGCGTGTTCGCGCCACCACCAACACGCCCGATGTGTCCCGGTCGAGACGATGGCACAAACGAGGCTTCTGACCGCTCTTATCGCGCCATGCTTCCAGCATGGAATCGACTGAACGGCTGATCCCCGAACCACCCTGAACGGCGAGACCTGCCGGTTTGTTGAAAACAAGAACCTTCTTGTCTTCGAACAACAGCATGTCGCGCAGAACATCGCCATCGTGACGGTCACGAATCGTGTTCGATGTCATGTGGCGCGGCTTATCGGCAACCTCACGGTCAAGCGGCGGAATTCGGACAATCTGGCCACGGCTCAAGCGACTGGCTGTTTTGACCCGACCACCATCAACGCGCACCTGCCCGGACCGAAGCAATTTCTGTAACGGGCCGAAACCAAGACCGGGAAAATGAACTTTGAACCAACGGTCCAGGCGCATGCCGTCTTCATCAGGTTCCACCGTTTTTTGCGTAACGCTTGTCAGAGCCATATCTAGCTTCCCACCGGAAGAATGATGCGGGAAATCGCCAACCCGACAAAGACGGCCAACAAAGAGACAGCGACCGTTCCCGCAACATAGCCAGCGGCCAGCCCAACTTCTCCGCGCTGCCAAAGGTTCAGAGTGTCCAGCGAGAAGGCGGAAAAAGTGGTAAACCCGCCCAGCACGCCGGTCGTGAAAAACAATTGCCAGGACGAGCCGATTGCACCGCGGTGGGCGAAAATTCCAATCATCAATCCGATCAACAAACTACCGGCAACGTTTACGAAAAGCGTGCCATAGGGAAAGCCTGCACCGAGATGGCGCAGGGCAAACAATCCGACCAGATGCCGTCCTACAGCTCCCAGCCCGCCGCCCAGAAAAATGATTGCACTGTGCTCCATGACCGCCGTGTAAACCATCAATTCAACAATGACCAGTTACTGGCGAGGAAACGGTAAGTTTACCGCCACCATGGCTTGCCCCGGGCGCAAACACGGTCCAAGTTTCGCCATCGAATATCGCCGAGGGGGAACACTCGTGAAAACTCTGACAATCGCCGCCATGGTGTGCGCTGTGGCGCTGACCGGTTGCCAAACCGTGAAGCGTGGCACGAAAGATGAAGTGAAAATCTTCGTGCAGCCAAAGTCCGCCAAGATCACCACATCTCTGGGCCATGAGTGCAAAAGCCCCTGCTCTCTTAAAATCAAGCGCCGCAAAAAATTCACCGTCACCGCCACCGCTCCGGGCTACAAACCGGAAACCGTAGCCGTCGGTCGCAAGTTGAACAAGAAGTCGGCCGCGAAATCCGCAGTCAACCTCGTGGTCCCGGGCGGCTCAGCGCTGCTGGCCATTGATCTGATCACCCGCGCAAGCTTTGATCACGATCCCAACCCGGTGAACATCAAACTGAAACGCAAGTAGACAAGTTCATTCAAATAAGCTGAAACTGCAAAAAGTTCGCGCGGCACCGCGCGACTGCAACCATGCGTGGGGACGCATATTGGGGGACGAAATGAACTTCAGAATTTTGCATACTGCGTTGGCACTGGGCATATGCGCCAGCATCACAGGTTGTGCCACGGTGGTGCGCGGCACCACTGAAGTGGTGACGATCAACTACAGCCCGGCAGACGCGAAAGTGACAACATCGCTCAATCACACATGCCAGGCGAGCCCCTGTCTCATAACCGTGTCGCGCAAGGAGGCCTTCACCGTTCGCGCCACCAAACCGGGCTATGATGAACAGGTCGTGGCCGTGCGCACAAAGGTTTCAGGCAAAGGCGCGGCGGGCATTGCGGGCAATGTGCTTCTTGGCGGCGTTGTCGGAATTGGTGTCGATGCAGCCACAGGCGCAACCAAGGATCACTACCCCAATCCGGTGAATATCCAGTTATTGCCGGAAGGAAGCGCCAAAAAGCCGGAAATCGCGCCAGCCAGAAAGCCCGCGAAAAAAAGCGCTCCGACAAGCTGAAGACAACGCTTTCTACGAACCGCGCTCATCCCGCAACCGGTTCCAGTATTCGAGCCGCTTGCGGATGTCACGCTCAAAGCCTCGATCCACCGGTTCGTAAAACACCTGCCTGCCGAGCCGCTCCGGGAAATAGTCCTGCCCCGAAAACCCGTCCGGCTGGTCATGGTCATAAAGATAGCCCTGACCATACCCTTCCTCTTTCATCAACTTGGTCGGAGCGTTGAGAATATGCTTGGGCGGCGGCAGCGATCCCGCTTCTTTCGCGACACGACGCGAGGCCTTGAAGGCAACATACAGCGCATTGGACTTTGGCGCTGTCGCCAGATAAACACAGGCCTGCGCCAGGGCCAATTCCCCCTCCGGCGAGCCGAGATAATCGTAGGCGTCCTTCGCGGCGCTGGCGATGACCAGAGCCTGCGGGTCGGCCATGCCGATATCTTCCGACGCCATGCGCACCAGACGCCTTCCCAGATAGAGCGGGTCTTCTCCCGCATCCATCATTCGGGCGAGATAGTAGAGCGCCGCATCGGGGTCCGAACCCCGAACCGCCTTGTGGAGCGCTGAGATCAGGTTGTAGTGGCCATCCTGACCCTTGTCGTAGATCGGGGCACGGCGCTGAAGGATCTCCTGCAAAGACTTGGCATCGATGATTTCGTCCGGCCTTGCGGCGCGCCAGACCTCTTCTGCGAGCGTGAGAACGGCGCGCCCGTCACCATCCGCCATGCGCAACAGGACACCCCGCGCCTCCTCATCCAACGGCAATGCGCGCTCCGCCTCTTGCTCGGCACGCGCCAGCAATTGGGTGAGACTCGCCTCGTCATGGGAACGGAACGTCAAAACACGTGCGCGGGAAAGAACAGCGGCATTCAGTTCGAAGGACGGATTTTCCGTCGTCGCACCGACCAGAACGATTGTACCGTCCTCCATGACTGGCAAGAACGAATCCTGCTGGGCGCGGTTAAAACGGTGAATCTCGTCAACAAACAACAGCGTTTTCACACCATTGCCGGCGCGCAGCCTTGCGGCGTCGAAAACCTTTTTCAGGTCCGAAACGCCTGAGAAAATCGCCGACAATTGCTCGAAGTGATAGTTGCTTTCATGCGCCAACAGCCGCGCGACCGTCGTCTTACCTGTGCCGGGTGGACCCCACAGAACCAAACTGCCCAATGTTCCTGTCGCCAGCATGCGGGTCAGTGCACCGTCCGGCCCGAGCAGATGATCCTGTCCGACAACCTCAGACAGTTTTTTTGGTCGCAGGCGATCCGCCAGCGGTCGGGCCTGATCGCTCGGCGACGCAGCGGCCGCACCCTCTCCAAACAAATCACTCATAGCTCAGACCAAATGTTTAAGGTCAGGCCAATCTAGCGGATATATTGACGAAATATACGGCCATTGCGCTGAACGGCGTAACCCCAGCCACGGCCACCGGCTCGCGTGATTTCATCCAGCTGTTCGCTCGACTCAATTTTCTCTTCATTGATCTCGAGGAATATGTCACCCCGGCGGAAACCAAATCGCGCAGCAGGTGTGCCGCGGTTCACGTCCATGACGACAACACCGCGCAAATTGGTATCCATCCTCATTTCCTGCGCAACGCGTGGCGAAAGATTGGCAACCTGCGCTCCGGCAAACGGATGACGGCCCGACAAGAGCCTAAGGTCTCGCAAAGGCTCCTCGGGAGCCTCATCGAGCCGTATTTTCAGCGTCTTGGTCTTCGTGCGCGAAAGCACAGTCAGGTCCGCAGATCGACCGATCCCGGCGGTTGTCAGCCGGTACCCCAAAGCATCCGCATGCTCAATCGGTTTTCCATCCAGCATCAGTATGACATCGCCAGTAGCGAGACCTGCTCGTTCTGCCGGGCTTCCGGCCACGACCCTAGCCACAAGCGCCCCTTCCGGACGCTGAAGACCCAGAGATTCAGCGATATCAGATGTTACGGACTGGAACATGGCGCCGATCCACGGGCGCATGAGCGTGTCGCTGCCCATGCGCACACTGTCGAGAACGACGCGCACCATGTTGGAGGGAACTGCAAAACCAATGCCGTTTGACCCGCCAGAGCGGCTGAAAATGGACGTGTTGATGCCGATCAAAGCCCCTTCCATGTTGACTAACGCACCGCCCGAATTGCCCGGATTGATGGACGCGTCAGTTTGGATAAAGAAGCCAAAATCACTGCTGCCCCGCTGGCTGCGCGCAACAGCCGACACAATACCACTGGTCACCGTTTGACCGACACCGAACGGGTTGCCAAGGGCCAGCACCAGATCGCCGACCTCAAGGTTCTCCGAGTCTCCCAAAGGTACGATCGGAAACGGTTTATCAGAATTGATCTTGAGAACAGCCAGATCCGACCGCTCATCAATCAGTTTGATTTCAGCCGGATATTCACGCCCGTCAGCTAAGGCAACTTTCACCTCATTGGCGTCTTTAATGACGTGATGATTGGTGATGACAATGCCATCTTCACCAACGATGACACCTGACCCCAATGAACGGGAGGTTCGCCGACGCGCTTCGCCACCAAAGGCGTTGGGGCCGAAAAATCGTTCGAAAAACGGATCACCGGCAAATGGCGACCTGCGTTGCGTTACTTGAACGGCGGCATAAACGTTCACGACCGCCGGTGCTGTCAGTTTCACCAGGGGCGCAAACGAATAGCGAATATCCGCCTGCCCCTGCGGCACCACGCGCGCCTTGGTCAGGGTGCCCCGCAGCCCTTCTTTATCTTTGGCGCTCACAACCGGCGAAAAGCACATCAGAGAAATTGCGGTAAGGGCGGCGAGAGACTTCTTCAACATGGCGCTTGTCCGTTTTGAAACTGACCGGCGCAATAAAAGGCCGACCTTATTGATCACAGGCTATTTGGCTGCAAACGTTGCTGCAAGCGCATCTGAATCAAAAAACCGTTCAGCCGGAAGCCAAACGGTTTTTAAGTGTTTCAACGGTGGGTATTTTGATTATGCGGCAGCTTCCGCAGCTGCATTCTCACCTTCGGCAGCCTCTTCAGCTTCCAAACGCTCGCGATCCGCTTTGCCTTTTGCATCAACATCGCGATCCACAAGCTCAATAACGGCCATTGGCGCGTTTTCGCCGTAACGGAAGCCAGCTTTCAGAACACGGGTGTATCCGCCAGCGCGTTCCGCATAGCGCTCAGCCAGTGTCGAAAACAGCTTGCGTACGGCAGCGTCGTCCTGCAACTGCGCCATGGCCTGACGCCGTGCGTGCAGATCGCCTCGCTTTCCAAGTGTGATGATTTTGTCCACGACCGAACGCAGCTCTTTTGCCTTCGGCAACGTGGTAACGATCTGTTCGTGGGTCAGCAACGATACAGACATGTTTTTGAACATGGCCCTACGGTGGCTGCTTGTGCGATTGAGTTTACGACCCTGTTTGCGGTGTCTCATCGTGCCTTCTCCTTCATCGGGATTGTTTGGACGGCCTAGGCCTTAAGACCGCCCCGGGTTGTTAGCGTGGTGACTTCGTGTCGCCACCGCGTGGTTAGTATTGGTCTTCGTAACGCTTGGCCAGATCTTCAATGTTTTCCGGTGGCCATGCAGGAATTTCCATGCCGAGATGGAGGCCCATCGTGGCCAGAACTTCCTTGATTTCGTTCAGCGACTTGCGACCAAAGTTCGGAGTGCGAAGCATTTCGCCTTCCGTTTTCTGGATCAGATCACCGATATAAACGATGTTGTCGTTCTTCAGGCAGTTGGCTGAACGAACCGACAATTCCAGTTCGTCGACCTTTTTGAGAAGCGCCGGGTTGAACGCGAGTTCGGTAACCTGCTCCTGCACAACCTCTTTCTGCGGCTCCTCGAAGTTCACGAAGATAGACAGCTGATCCTGCAGAATACGCGCTGCATAGGCGACTGCATCATCAGGTGTAATGGAACCGTCAGTTTCAACAGTCAGGGTCAGCTTGTCATAGTCCAGAACCTGGCCTTCGCGGGTGTTTTCGGTCTTGTAGGAAACCTTACGAACGGGCGAATACAGGCTATCAACCGGAATAAGACCGATCGGGGCATCTTCAGGGCGGTTGCGCTCAGCAGCTTCATAGCCCTTACCGGTGTTAACGGTGAATTCCATGCGGATTTCAGCGTCTTCATCCAGTGTACAAAGCACCAGTTCAGGGTTCAGGATTTCAATATCGCCAACAGTCTGAATGTCGCCAGCGGTTACAACACCGGCGCCTTCTTTGCGCACAACGATGCGCTTTGGCCCCTCGCCTTCCATACGGATAGCGAGTTCTTTGATGTTCAAAATGATGTCGGTCACATCTTCCCGCACACCGGGAATGGAGGAGAACTCGTGCAGCACGCCGTCGATCTGAACAGACGTCACAGCAGCGCCCTGAAGAGACGAAAGCAAGACACGACGCAACGCGTTGCCCAACGTCAGACCAAAACCGCGCTCAAGCGGTTCAGCGACCAGAGTGCCCTTAACGCCATGCGACGACACTTCCAGTTTGTTGGGTTTAATCAGTTCCTGCCAATTTCTATGGATCATGGAAAAATCCTTCCGAATGAGTTGTTGCCATCCAATCGCAACAACAAACTTTTGGGCTCTGCAGGTTGGATGTCAGAGCCGAATACGTCGAACTGCAGACCTCTTAGACGCGGCGCTGCTTGCGTGCACGGCAGCCATTGTGCGGCACCGAGGTCACGTCACGGATCGAAGTAATCACAAATCCAATCGACTGAAGCGCGCGCAGGGCTGATTCACGACCAGAACCGGGACCGCTGACTTCAACTTCAAGGGTCTTCATTCCATGATCCTGCGCCTTCTTGCCAGCGTCTTCAGCAGCGACCTGCGCTGCAAAAGGTGTGGACTTTCGCGAGCCTTTAAAGCCCTGCGCACCGGCAGACGACCAAGAAATCGTGTTTCCCTGTGCATCGGTGATGGTGATCATGGTGTTGTTAAAAGTGGAGTTCACATGCGCCACGCCCGACGCAATGTTTTTTCGTTCACGACGTTTTGGCCGTGCGGCTTCTTTAGCCATAGTCTTTCCTTTTTTGATATTTTCGCCGCCGTAATTCCAGCAGCTACACCGAATTCAAATCATGCCCGCAAATACGAAAGGCGGGTGCCGAAACAACCCGCCAAAAACACAATTATTTCTTTTTGCCGGCAATCGCTTTGGCTGGGCCTTTGCGGGTGCGGGCATTTGTGTGCGTACGCTGACCACGAACCGGCAGGTTGCGACGATGGCGCAGGCCACGGTAACAACCAAGATCCATCAAACGCTTGATGTTCATGGACGTTTCACGACGCAGGTCGCCTTCCACCATGTAATCAGCGTCGATGATCTCGCGAATCTGCAAAACCTCAGCGTCGGAAAGCTCATTGACCCGGCGCTCGGCTGGGATAGCAGCTTTTTCGATGATTTCGGCAGCATGTTTTTTGCCGATACCGTGGATGTATTGCAGAGCAATAACGGTACGCTTGTTAGTTGGGATATTTACGCCAGCGATACGAGCCACGCTGATCTCCTTGGTCTTCTGTTGCATCCAGGACCAGCCCGAACGAACATGTTGCATTGTCGCCAGAACAGCGAACTCAATTTAATCGCCAAAAAGCGATGATTTGGGTGAAAACCCGAAAGCGACCGCTTCGCGCACACAAGATGCGCGAATCCGATCGCATGAAATTCACGAATTATTGCGCTTGTCTAAGCCCATTCGCATTGGTCGTCAACATCAATCATGATCGCAAAAGCGGGCACAGTGAAAGATGATGAAATTCCCTCAATTTCCTACCGCATTTTGTCCGCTAAAGACGCGACAAAACACCAGCAATTTCTTCCGTCACACCGTCAATTGACCCCATACCATCGACCGTGCGTAATTTACCCTTGGCGTGGTAGTAGCCAATCAGCGGTGAGGTTTCTTTATAATACACCTGCAAACGCGTACGCATGGCATCTGCGTTGTCATCAGGCCGCCTTTTAAATTCCTTCGACCCACACTTGTCGCAAACACCTTCTTGGGCCGGTTTGTTGAGCGTGTCATGGTAGCCAGTGCCGCAATTCGCGCAGGTGTAGCGGCCCGCAACGCGCTCTACCATGGCTTCGTCGTCCACCCGGAGTTCGACAACGGCGTCGAGCGCCGTACCCCGTTCTGCAAGCATAGCTTCAACAGCATCGGCCTGTGCCAGCGTGCGTGGATAACCATCCAAAATGAAACCATTAGCGCAGTCAGGCTCGTCAATCCGATCGCCAACGATCGCATTCACGACGTCGTCGGAAACCAGTTTACCAGAATCCATAATCGCCTTGGCGCGCAGGCCTGTCTCAGTTCCAGCAGCAACAGCCGCGCGAAGCATATCGCCAGTCGAAAGCTGCGGAATTTTATGCTCTTCCACCAGACGATGCGCCTGTGTGCCCTTACCGGCCCCGGGAGGCCCCAGAAGTATCAGTCTCATTTGCGGCGTTTGCCCCCTCTTGGCTTCGGACCTCCGCCTTTTCCACCACGGAGCTTCGACTTGGCAATCAGACCTTCGTATTGCTGCGCAAACAAATGGCTCTGCACCTGCTGCACCGTGTCCATCGTAACGCTCACGATAATCAACAAAGATGTGCCTCCAAGGAACAGGGAAATACCCAGGCCGGTCAGGAACATCTCCGGAATGAGACAGACAAACACCAGATACAGGGCACCAAGCACAGTTATGCGCGTGAGCACATAATCAATATATTGTGCCGTTCTTTCGCCGGGCCGAATGCCTGGAATAAACCCACCATGCTGCTTGAGATTGTCAGCCGTTTCCTTCGGGTTGAAAACAATCGCGGTGTAGAAGAACGCGAAGAACAGGATCATCGCGCCGTAGAACATCAGATAGCCCGGCTGGCCGCGGCCAAGGAACGTACTGATTGCAACAACCCAGTCCGCCTGCCCTTCCGTGCCGGAAAAGCCGGTGAGCGTTGCAGGCAACAGCAACAGCGATGAAGCAAAGATCGGTGGAATAACACCGGCTGTGTTGAGCTTAAGCGGCAGGTGCGAGGAATCGCCCTGGAACATCTTGTTGCCCACCTGGCGCTTTGGATACTGAATCAGAAGGCGACGCTGGGCGCGCTCAATGAATACGATGAAGGCAATCAGCGCAACGATGGAGACCAAAACCGCCAGCATGGTGAAAGTTCCGATGCTGCCGGTGCTGCCTGCATCCAGGAGTTGCGCCAACGCGCTCGGCAGGGCCGCGACGATGCCCGCAAAGATGATCAGGGAAATACCGTTACCGATACCGCGGGCCGTAATCTGTTCACCAAGCCACATCAGGAACATCGTGCCACCCACGAGCGTGACAACAGTTGTCAGAATGAAGAACCAGCCTGGATTGACCACCATGCCTTCCGCGCCCGACAGACCAATCGCAATGCCGTAGGCCTGTGCGGTACCGAGGATCACCGTCCCGTAGCGGGTGTACTGGTTGATGATCTTGCGGCCCTGTTCGCCTTCCTTCTTCAACGCCTCCAATGACGGCACGACGGACGTCATGAGCTGCATGATAATCGAGGCGGAGATGTACGGCATGATGCCAAGCGCAAAGATGGCCAGTCGCTCTACCGCGCCTCCCGCGAACATGTTCATGAGGCCCAAAACACCCTGGCTTTGCTGCTCAAATGCGGCGGCAAGACGCTCGGGGTTGATGCCGGGCACGGGAATATAGGTCCCAAAACGATAGACAATCAGCGCGACAAGGGTAAACCACAGGCGCTTTTTAAGGTCCGTTGCTTTGGAAAAAGTCGAAAAGCTTAGGTTCGAGGCGAGTTGCTCGGCGGCAGATGCCATTTTCGTCTCCCATCAGCTCCGCAAGTTGGGTCTGCGGCTGAATGTATGTGTCTCATCCCGTCTTAAATCAGACAGGCCTGTAGCGCAAAGGTTCAGTTGAGCCAATCGCACAACGATACGTTATTTGCACACAATCCCGAACGCTGACGAACGGCAATTGTTATTCGGGTTAAGTGGGGTTTGAAATGCAAACATCCACCCTGAAAACGAAAAAAGCCCCGGCACGAAATCGTTGGCCGGGGCTTTAAACTGTTTAGACGCTTATGCGTCGGCAGCTTCGGCCTTGGCTGGTGCCAAAACCTTCACGGAGCCACCAGCCTTTTCAATCGAAGCGATGGCACTTTTTGAAGCGCCCGCGACTTCCAGCTGAAACTTGGTTTTGGCATCGCTGCCGCCAAGTACGCGAACACCATCGAGAACACGGCGAATAACGCCGGCCTCTTTCAGCGTTTCAGCTGTAATTGTGGCTTTGGGGTCAAGACGCTTGGCTTCAACCGCAGCTTCCAGGCGCGCAATGGACACTTCGTTGAAGTTGGAAGCAAACATCGCGTTGGAGAAACCGCGCTTTGGCAAGCGGCGGTAGATTGGCATCTGGCCGCCTTCAAAACCGTTGATGGAAACACCGGAACGGGACTTCTGCCCCTTCACACCGCGACCACCGGTCTTGCCTTTGCCGGAACCAATGCCACGGCCCACGCGCTTGCGGGATGGCGTGGCACCAGCGTTATCGGAAATACCGTTGAGTTTCATTGTTCTTACTCCTCCACCACGCGAACGAGGTGGGAAACCTTGCGGATCATGCCACGCACGGAAGGCGTATCTTCCAGCGTGCGACGGCGGTTCAACTTGTTCAGGCCCAGGCCAATCAGCGTCTGGCGCTGATCATTGGGGCGGCGCAATGGGCTGCCAATCTGCTGGACTGTCACTGTTTTCTTTTCAGCCATTGTGATTTGCCTCTTACTCTTCCGAGCCGATCAGGTCACGGCGACGTGCCTGAAGGGTCGAATATTTGAGACCGCGCTGCGCAGCCACATCCTTTGGATGCATCTGGCGTTTCAGCGCGTCGAATGTGGCGCGAACCATGTTGTAGGGGTTTGACGAGCCAAGCGACTTGGCAACAACGTCAGACATGCCAACGGTTTCAAACACCGCACGCATTGGACCACCGGCAATGATACCGGTTCCCGGAGGCGCTGCACGCAGAACAACCTTGCCCGCGCCGTGACGTCCGTTGACATCGTGGTGCAGTGTGCGGCCATCGCGCAGCGGCACGAAGATCATATCGCGCTTGGCTGATTCAGACGCCTTGCGAATAGCCTCAGGCACTTCGCGGGCCTTGCCGTGGCCAAAACCAACGCGGCCCTTCTGGTCACCAACAACAACAAGAGCAGCGAAGCCGAAGCGACGACCACCCTTTACAACTTTTGCAACGCGGTTGATGTGAACGAGCTTGTCGACAATGCCGTCGTCCTGCTCTTCTTCACGGCGGTTGTTGCGTCCGCCCTGGGGTCTTTGTGCCATATCCTGTTCCTTATTTTTTTCCGGGTGCACAATGATTGAACCGATCTCCGTATCTCATGCACATTGGAACGAGACGTAAGACCGGCGGTGAAACGGGCGACAAAGCCGCCCTGCCCCAATACCATTCAAATGGTGATGGGAAATGCTCTCTTAGAACTTCAGACCGCCTTCACGGGCAGCTTCAGCCAAAGCTTTGACACGGCCGTGGTACAGAAATGCGCCACGGTCGAAAACCACATCGGTGACACCAGCTTTGGTCGCACGCTCGGCGATCAGCTTACCGACAGCCTCTGCAGCGCTGATATTGCCGCCATTGCCTTTCAGGTCTTTGTCCAGCGTTGATGCAGCGGCCAGAGTGTGGCCATTGGCATCGTCGATAACCTGAACATAAATATTGGCGTTTGAACGGTGAACGCTGAGGCGCGGACGGCCACCGGCAACCTTTTTGAGGCTGCGGCGAACGCGGGCAGCGCGGCGCTGTTTTGTTGTGAGTGAATTTGCCATGATGACTTACTTCTTCTTGCCTTCTTTGCGGAAGATCGTCTCGTCCGCATATTTGACGCCTTTGCCCTTATAAGGCTCCGGCGGGCGATAAGCGCGGATTTCCGCCGCAGCCTGACCAACAACCTGTTTATCGTGACCTGTGATCACGATCTCGGTTGGCTTGGGGCATGCAATGGAAACACCTTCCGGCGGTGTGTAGACAACCTCATGGCTAAAGCCAAGAGACAGCTGCACATTGCTGCCCTGCATGGCAGCACGATAACCAACACCGTTGATTTCAAGGCGCTTCTCAAAACCCTCCTTCACACCTGTGAAGATGTTTTCGATCATCGTGCGGTTCATACCCCAGAATGAACGGGACTGTTTGCTGTCGTCCTTTGGATCAACAGACACAACACCATCTTCCAGTTTAACCAGCACCTGCTCGTTGACCGTGAAGCTCAACTCACCCTTAGGGCCTTTTGCTGTCACCGTGCGGCCGTCGAGGCTTGCCGTTACGCCTTCGGGCACTGTGACCGGCTTTTTACCAATGCGTGACATTGTTTTCTTGCCTGTACTTTATGGGTGTCCCCTGCGGGACGACCGATTGAAATTCTGTGCGTCGCGAACCTTTAGAAGATCCGGCAAAGCACCTCGCCACCAACATTCTGCTCGCGGGCATCATGGTCTGCCATCACACCCTTGGGTGTCGACAGAATGGAAATGCCAAGGCCATTGGCAACGCGTGGAAGCGTTTTAACCGACGAATATACGCGGCGACCAGGCTTGGAAACACGCGTAATCTCGCGAATAACCGGAGCACCTTCGTAATATTTCAGCTCGATTTCGATTTCGGCCTTGCCGTTGTCAAAATCGGTGCGGCTGTAGCCCCGGATGTAACCTTCAGACTGAAGAACATCGAGAACGCTGGCACGCAGTTTTGAGGCCGGTGTCGACACCGAGCCCTTGCCGCGCATCAGGCCGTTACGAATACGGGTCAGCATATCGCCGATAGGATCATTCATAGACATGGTCTGATCTCCCTACCAGCTTGATTTGACGAGGCCGGGAATAAGGCCTTTGGAGCCCAATTCACGAAGCGCGATACGTGAAAGACCGACCTTGCGGTAATAACCACGCGGGCGACCGGACACTTCGCAACGATTGCGAACACGGATCTTCGCACTGTTGCGTGGCAACGCAGACAGTTTGAGCTGCGCGCGAAAACGCTCTTCGATTGGCAGTTCGCGGTTGTTGATGATCTCTTTCAACTCAGCGCGTTTCTTGGCGAACTTGTCGACAAGTTTCTTACGCTTCTTGTTGTTTTCGATGGCACTGACTTTTGCCATTTGTCTATCCTCTTATTCGTTTGCCGTTACGACCGGGCACCATTGCCGGTCCGCCAAAAAATACTGGCTTATGCAGCCTCTTGTTTTTCAGCGGGGAACGGGAAGTTGAAAGCGCGCAGCAATTCGCGGGCCTCATCATCCGTTTCAGCCGTCGTACATACGATGACGTCCATGCCCCAGATCTGATCTACCTTGTCGTAGTTGATTTCCGGAAACACGATGTGTTCCTTCACGCCCATGGCGAAGTTGCCACGGCCGTCAAAGCTCTTCGGGTTCAGACCGCGGAAGTCACGCACGCGCGGCAGCGCGATGGTGATCAGGCGATCCAAAAATTCATACATCTGGTTGCCGCGCAAAGTCACCTTCGCACCCAGAGGCATTTGCTCACGCACCTTGAAACCGGCAATCGATTTCTTGGCGCGGGTAACCACGGCTTTCTGACCGGCAATCAGGGTCAGATCATCCGCCGCAACCTGGGCTTTCTTCGAATCCGCAGTGGATTCGCCAACGCCCATATTGATCACGATCTTGTCGAGGCGCGGCATCTGCATGGAGTTCTTGTAACCGAACTTCTCCTGCATCGCAGGACGCACCTTGTCGTTATAATGTTTTTTGAGCCGTGGCTCGTTTGCTGCTTCAGCCATCGATCAGGTCTCCGGAACGCTTGGCGAAACGCACTTTCGTGCCATCGTCATTGATCTTGATGCCAACGCGGGTTGGCTTACCGTCTTTTGGGTCCGCCAGAGCAACGTTGGAAATGTGGACAGGCGCTTCCTTGGCGATGATACCGCCTTCGGAAGTCTGCGACTGCTTTGTGTGACGCTTCACCATGTTGATGCCCTGCACCAACACACGATCCGTCTTTGTAATCATGGAAAGAACAGTGCCCGTACGGCCCTTGTCCTTACCGGACAGCACAACAACGCTGTCGCCTTTTTTGATCTTGTTCATGGTCTCAATCTACCTATTCCCGCAAGGCGGGCCTTAAAGCACCTCTGGTGCAAGCGAAATGATTTTCATGTGCTTCTTGGCACGCAGTTCACGCGGAACAGGACCAAAAATACGAGTACCGGTTGGCTCGCCCTTGCCGTCGATCAGAACGGCGGAGTTGGAATCGAACCGGATAACGCTGCCATCGGCACGCTGAATGTCTTTCGCAGTGCGGACGACAACGGCTTTTACCACGTCACCCTTTTTCACGCGACCGCGCGGAATAGCTTCTTTGACGGATGCAACAATGATGTCGCCCACGCCGGCATATTTCCGCTTCGAGCCGCCAAGCACTTTGATGCACATGACGCGGCGCGCGCCGGAATTGTCGGCAACGTCCAGGTTAGTTTGCATCTGAATCATGGCTTATCTCTTCTTATATCTTTAAGGCCTCACGGCCTCTTGCCATTAGGTAGAGCCGTCTAAAGGCTCTGCTCAAGTTTGACCAGTGAAAAACGGCCTTTAGCCGTCTACCACCACCCAGCTTTTGTCTTTGGAGATCGGTTTGCTCTCCTGAATAGACACCATGTCGCCGACCTTCTTAGCGTTGGTCTCGTCATGGGCCTTGTAGTTCTTGGACCGGCGAACGGTTTTCTTGAAAAGCGGGTGCGTAAAACGACGCTCCACTTTCACCACGACAGTCTTGTCGCTTTTGTCCGATACAACGGTGCCCTGCAAAATTCGTTTTGGCATTTGGGTCTTTCCTTACGCTTCCGTGGAAGCGGCAGCTTCCGCCTGCTTGATGCGGGCAATGGTCTGGATTCGAGCGATATCCCGACGCAACTGGCGCATACGGGCTGTGTTTTCCAACTGGCCCGTGGCGCGCTGGAAGCGCAGGTTAAACTGCTCTTTCTTCATTTTGACCAGTTCGTCTTTCATCTGGTCTTCGCTCAATGCGCGAATATCGCTGGGCTTCATTGCCTCAACCTTTCACTTGGTCTTTACGTGCAACGCTTCGGGACAATCAGTCCTGAATACGCTGTACAAATTTCGAACGAACCGACAGTTTCATGGCACCGAGGCGCAGTGCCTCGCGTGCGATGGGCTCACTGACGCCATCGATCTCAAACATGATGCGGCCTGGGGCCACCCGGGCTGCCCAATATTCCGGCGAGCCCTTACCTTTACCCATGCGCACTTCCGTCGGCTTCGACGAAATTGGCAGGTCCGGGAAAATACGGATCCATACACGGCCAGCCCTTTTCATGTGGCGGGTGATGGCACGACGGGCAGCCTCGATCTGACGGGCATTGATCCGATCCGGCTCGAGAGCCTTCAGACCATAGGATCCGAATGTCAGCTGCGTTCCGCCCTTGGCGTTGCCGTGGATACGGCCTTTATGCGCCTTGCGGAATTTTGTGCGTTTTGGTTGCAACATTGAACTTTACCTCGTTCCCGGACTTCTTGCGATCCGGGCGTATTAATTGCGCGGCGGACGACGGTTTCCACCGCCACCGGATTCCTGGGCCTCAACCGAACGGCGCTCGGACGCCATCGGGTCGTGCTCAAGAATTTCGCCCTTGAATATCCAGACTTTTACACCGCAAATGCCATAAGCCGTTTCCGCTTCAGCAACGCCGTAATCGATGTCCGCACGAAGCGTGTGCAACGGCACACGGCCCTCGCGATACCATTCCATACGCGCAATCTCGGCGCCGCCAAGACGACCACCACAGTTGATGCGGATACCGCCGGCACCCAGACGGATGGCAGACTGAACAGCACGCTTCATCGCGCGGCGGAAAGCAACACGACGCTCAAGCTGCTGAGCGATCGACTGGGCAACAATCGTTGCGTCAACTTCAGGCTTGCGGATTTCAACGATGTTCAAAGAAACCTCGCCGTCCGTCATGCCCTGAATCTTGTTTTTCAGCTTCTCGATGTCTGCGCCCTTCTTACCGATAATCAGGCCGGGACGACCGGAATGAATGGTAATGCGGCATTTCTTGTGCGGACGCTCAATGACAACTTTCGAAATCGAAGCCGCCTTCAGCTCTTTCATGATGTACTCACGAATAGCCAGATCGTCCTTCAAAAGACCTGCATAGTCGCCCTTGGTGGCGAACCAGCGGGAATCCCACGTGCGGTTGATGCCGAGACGGAGCCCGATTGGGTTAATCTTCTGACCCATTACGCGGCCTCCTCTTCTTCAACTTCACGCACCACGATGGTCAGGTGAGCAAAGGGTTTTTGAATACGGCTGGCGCGGCCGCGGCCACGCGCCATGAAACGCTTCATGACAATCGAATGACCAACATGCGCTTCGGCAACCACGAGGCTGTCGACGTCGAGGTCATGATTGTTCTCCGCATTGGCGATAGCCGACTGCAGGCACTTGCGTACAGTCTCGGCGATCCGCTTGGAGGAGAACTCCAGATCGGAAAGCGCGCGAGAGGCTTTCTTGCCGCGGATCAGCTGTGCAACCAGGTTCAGCTTTTGAGGGCTGACACGGATCATGCGGTGAACCGCACGCGCCTCGTTGTCAGCCAGCTGTCTTTCGAGCTTAGGCTTGCCCATGACTTATTTCCTTTTCGCCTTTTTGTCGGCGCCATGACCGTAATAGGTGCGCGATGGCGAATACTCGCCAAGCTTCTGGCCAACCATATCTTCCGAAAAATTGACGGGAATATGCTTCTGGCCATTGTAGACACCAAAGGTCAGGCCGACGAATTGCGGCATGATGGTGGAGCGACGGCTCCAGGTCTTGATTACTTCGTTGCGGCCGCCTTCGCGCACCTTCTCGGCTTTTTTGAGAAGGTAGCCATCGACAAACGGGCCTTTCCAGACTGAACGTGCCAAGGTTTTCTTCCTTATTTCTTGCGCTGGTGGCGCGAACGCATGATGAATTTATCGGTCGTTTTATTGGACCGCGTCCGTTTGCCTTTGGTCGGCTTGCCCCACGGTGTAACAGGGTGACGACCACCGGATGTGCGGCCTTCACCACCACCGTGCGGGTGGTCGATCGGGTTCATGGCAACACCACGAACCTTCGGGCGGTTACCGTACCAGCGGTTGCGACCGGCTTTACCCATATTGGTGTTTGACTTGTCCGGGTTGGACACGGCACCAATGGTGGCCATGCATGTGCCAAGGATCAAACGCTGCTCGCCTGAGTTCAGACGCAGGATAGCGTATCCGCCATCACGACCAACCAGCTGGGCATAAGTGCCTGCGGACCGTGCGATCTGACCGCCCTTGCCCGGCTTCATCTCCACATTGTGAATGATGGTACCGACAGGAATGGCAGACAATGGCATCGCATTGCCCGGCTTTACGTCAGCGGATTTCGCAGCAATCACCTTGTCACCCGCAGCAATGCGCTGCGGTGCGAGAATGTAAGCCAGTTCACCATCGTCATATTTGATGAGCGCGATGAAAGCCGTGCGGTTTGGATCGTATTCCAGACGCTCAACCGTGCCTTCGACATCAAACTTCTGACGTTTGAAGTCGATCTTGCGGTAAGAGCGCTTGTGACCACCGCCGATACCGCGTGATGTGACGCGACCAGCGTTGTTACGGCCACCGGATTTCGTCAGACCTTCTGTCAGGGTCTTGACCGGCTTACCCTTCCACAAGCCGCTGCGATCGACGATCACCAGCTGGCGTGTACCAGGCGTAACGGGGTTAAACTTTTTCAGGGCCATCGTTCTACAGTCCCGTGGTTACGTCGATCGACTGGCCTTCGGCCAATGTCACGAATGCGAGTTTCTTGTCGCTCTGCTGGCCAAGATGGCCGCGGAAACGTTTGGCTTTACCCTTGCGCAACACCGTGTTCACAGCCGTTACCTTGACACCAAACAGCGCTTCAACCGCGCGTTTGATTTCAGGCTTCGATGCATCACGGGCCACGTTGAACACAACCTGATTGGCTTCAGCAGCCAGGGTCGCCTTCTCGGTGATCACCGGTGAAACGATGACGTCATAGTTGCGGATATCACTCATTTGAAGCGCTCCTCGAGGGCTTCGACAGCCGCCTTCGACAGCACAAGAGTGCCGCGGCGCAGGATGTCGTAAACATTAATGCCCTGCACTGGCAGAACATCGATGTTTGGAATGTTTTTCGCGGCCAGGCGGAAATTCGCGTCCAGCTCCGAACCACCGATCATCAAGGCGTTCTCAAGACCAAGCTTGCCAAACTGACCGCGCAGAGCAGCCGTTTTGGGCTCGGTAGCCTTCAGATCGTCAATCACAACAAGCGTGCCGTCTTTTGCCTTGGCAGACAAAGCATGACGAAGAGCCAGTGCGCGGAACTTCTTGGGCAAATCATGACTGTGATCGCGCGACTTCGGTCCATGCGCCTTACCACCACCACGAAACTGTGGAGCGGAAGCGGCGTGGTGACGAGCGTTACCCGTGCCCTTCTGGCGATACATACGAGCGCCGGTCCGATCAACGTCTGAACGGCCCTGCGTGTGGTGCGTACCCTGACGTGCTTTGGCACGCTGGTAACGAACCATGCGCTGAAGGATGTCTTCGCGCGGCTCAAGACCGAAAATCGCATCAGACAGGCTGACCTTTCCGGATTTTCCGCCGTCAAGTTTGGTGACTTGAATGTCCATTATTCAGCACCCCCGTCTTTCGTCTCTTCAGCCTTCGCCTCTTCGGTAGCCTCTACAGCAGCTTCCTGCTCGGCTTCCTGAGCGGCCTGCAATTCTGCAGCCGCTTCTTCAGCCATAGCAGCCTCAGCCTGTGCAGCAGCTTCTTCAGCAGCTTCAGCATCGCGGCGGCGTGCCGCAGGGAAGATTGCATCGGGATGAACCGGCTTTTTCACAGCGTCTTTCAGCGTCACCCAACTGCCTTTGGAACCGGGAACAGCGCCTTTGACGAGAATAAGTCCGCGATCAACATCAACCTGCACAACCTGAAGGTTCTGCGTTGTCACGCGGGTGTTGCCCATGTGACCAGCCATCTTCTTGCCTTTGAACACCTTACCCGGGTCTTGGCACTGACCGGTTGAACCGTGCGAGCGGTGCGAAATCGACACACCGTGCGAGGCGCGAAGACCGCCAAAGTTGTGGCGTTTCATGGCACCGGCAAAGCCCTTACCAACAGTGGTACCGGTCACGTCGACATACTGGCCGGGCATATAGTGCGCGGCAATGATTTCCGCACCAACCGGCAACATGTTTTCTTCCGTTACGCGAAACTCGGCGAGCTTGCGCTTCGGCTCAACCTTGGCAACGGCAAAATGGCCGCGCATTGGCTTTGAAACGTTTTTGACCTTGGCTTTACCCGCGCCCAACTGGACAGCGGTGTAACCGTTCTTTTCTTCCGTGCGCTGGGCAACAACCTGCACCTTCTCCATCTGGAGAACGGTCACAGGAACGTTGACACCTTCATCTGTGTAGATGCGGGTCATCCCAACTTTCTGTGCAATCACGCCTGAGCGCATTGTTCTGTTCCTTTAGCGTTTTGGGCAGGAGGATCATGTTCGGCATGATCACTGCCCCGCTTCTTGATTGGCCCTAAAACCTTAGAGCTTGATTTCCACGTCCACACCCGCCGCGAGGTCGAGCTTCATCAGCGCGTCCACGGTTTGCGGTGTTGGATCGACAATATCCAGCAGACGCTTGTGCGTGCGCATTTCAAACTGTTCACGGCTCTTCTTGTCGATGTGAGGCGACCGGTTGACCGTATAACGCTCGATACGCGTTGGAAGCGGCACTGGACCGCGAACCTGAGCGCCGGTGCGCTTGGCAGTCGACACGATTTCCTTGGCAGATGTATCAAGGATCCGATGGTCGAACGCCTTCAGGCGAATGCGGATGTTTTGACCGTTCATTTGGTAAAGTCCTTAAACTGGCTTGGCCTTTATTGGCCTTCCAACTGGCAAAACAATGCGCGGAAGACTTGGTGTCTCCCGCGCATGATTGTTGTCAATCCTACTCGATGATTTCGGCAACGATGCCGGCGCCGACGGTGCGGCCGCC
>JBCDDX010000013.1:0-82895 GCA_039180085.1 Pseudomonadota bacterium | reverse complement strand
GGCAATCAGAACATCGTTGCCGCCACCACCGACCTGATCAATTTTCGTATCGAAGCCGGATGCGTCGAACACATCATCGCCGTCGCCACCCTCCGCGCGCTCGATGCTGGCGGCGAACTGATCGAGTGTTATGCCGCGGCTGTCGCGAACGATGAGCCGGTCAAAGCCGTCCCCACCATCAATGAGAGTGTCGTCAGCATCAGCGATCAGCCGGTCATCGCCATCACCACCGCTTAGTGCGTCCGCTCCCTCGCCACCGACGATGTAATCGTTGCCTGCACCGCCATTGATGATGTCATTGCCTGCCAGACCGGAGATGCGATCATTGCCCGCCATGCCCCAAATTTCATCGTCTTCTTGTGTTCCCTTGAGGTTCAGATTTTCGACACTTTCGCCTGTTTCCGATTGCATTGTCGCTAGCTCCCTATCTTGCTTGCATTGCAACTGTTCATGATAGTTCGCGGTCCAAACAAGGAGAGGTTGGTCACGTTTCATTACAAAGTGAGTAAGGTTTCAGCGCAGGATTCATAGCGCTTTGAAAATAATGAAATAAGCGGAAAGCGTTGTTCACGAGCATGCATTAAATGTGCCGGGAGCTGCAGTGCATTTGGTGCTGTTTTAAGATTTTGATCGCGGGGTTGGCGATAATGTTCTACGCACTCCCATCAACGCAGATGATGTACTAGGCGACTTTCATGAAACTTGATCAGGCGATGCGGGAGCGACGCTCCATACGGGGTTTTACGGATAAGCCTGTTTCGAAAGAGCTTCTGGAAGATGTGATCGCGCTGGCGAACCGTGCGCCGTCATCCATGAATACCCAGCCATGGCACCTGCATGTATTGACAGGCGAGCCGCTTGAGAAAGTGCGAAAAGGGAATACCGAGCGCATGTTTGGGGGCGTGACGCCCAGTCGCGAGATTGAAGACTACGCGGCTTATAAGGGCGAGCACCGCAAGCGGCAGATCGAAATTGCCGTTCAATTGTTTGAGGCCATGGGTATTGAACGTCATGATGCCGAGCGACGGCAGGACTGGGTCATGCGCGGCTTTCGGCAGTTCGATGCGCCGGTTTCAATCGTTGTGTGTTTTGACAGGACGTTGTTGAACAACACGATTGCCCATTTTGATACCGGCGCGATGACTTACGGTCTGGTGCTGGCGGCGTGGAGCCGGGGGCTTGGAGCTGTCATTAACGGGCAGGGCATTATGCAAAGCCCGGTGGTGCGTGAGGTGGCAGAGATTCCTGAAGATCAAGTGATTCTGACCTGCGTTGCGCTGGGATGGCCGGATGATGATTTTGTCGCCAACTCTGTCGTATCGCGGCGGCGCCCGGTTGAAAACGTGACCCGTTTTCTGGGTTTCGGCGGTTAAATTTTTTCCATCGCATTGGGCCTAATTTTCATGGATAGGAATTTATGACTCGCAAAAAGAACAAAATAGGAACATAATCTTCTTTTCGCGCAGGATAAGGGGATTATGAAAGTTGTCGTTCAACCATTGCCGAAGGATTTCGACCCGCCTGAAAATGGCAGATCAAGTGTTGATTCCGGCAGCGCGGGTTTTGAGCGTCGGGCGCATATTAAAGCTTTTGCAGGCCTGTCGAAAGCGCGTGTCCTTTTGGAGGCCCGTGGCCATGACCGAGAGGATTTAACGCCCTGGGCAACCGGGTTTGACCCTGTTGATGAGTGTCTTCCCGGCAGATCGCTCAACCGGTTTGGCCTGCATGAAATTGAGCCTTTGCGTCCAACCCATATGCCGTCTTTGACCGGGTTCGCATTTGGCCTGTTGTCACGCTTGCGGTCTTCGCAACCAATCATCTGGTGTGTGACGAGCGCACAGGTGGGAGAATATGGCCAGCTTTATGCACACGGATTGCAGCGTTATGGGATCTCGCCATCGCAGATCATATTTTCCAAAGTTCACCGCCCGGTGCATCTTCATTTCGCTTTGGAAGAGGCGATCAAAACCGATGGTGTGGCGGCGGTGATTGGGGAAGGGCCGCGACCGACTTTTACCGGTTCACGACGCTTGTCTGTTTTGACCCGGGAATACGGGCGCCCCTGCCTGCTATTGGGCGATGGCGCAAAGGCGGCAGGCGGTTCGGCCGCGCTGACCCGTTGGCAAATTGCACCCTGCCAGGGTGCTGAAGATCCGCATGATCCGTTTGGCCCCGGCATTCCGACATGGTGGGTGTCGCTGCCCCGGGTGCGTGGCGGAAGGGCAAGTCTGTCCATGGAGCCGTCTTCTCCGCCTGCCATAACCACGAACCAGAAACATAACATCAACCAATCGCCCTGGAGGATCGTATGGGATGACCAGACGCTTCGTTTTCATTCAGCTTCCCTATTTCGCCATGGAACGGTTCCAACGCGCCACCCGGCTTTCCGCGGCCCGAGCAAAACCATGGTGGGATGAAGAGGCGCAAAAGCAGGCATCAGACGACGCTTTGCCTGAATCTGAAACCCTGTGCGTTCTGGTACAGAACGGCGTGAAGGGCACGCGGATCAGCGCTGTGGGGCCGGACGGGGCCAGTGAAGGTTTTTGGGTTGGGATGAAGCTCGCTGATGCGCGGTCCATGATGCCGCATGTCCGCGTTGAGCAGCATGATGCTCTTGCCGATGCGCGCGCTTTGAAGGCTCTGGCGCATGGGTTGCTGCGCTATTCTCCAGCGGTTTCGATCTGCGGTGAAGACGGGTTTCTGCTCGACACGACTGGCTGCGATCATCTGTTTGGCGGCGAAAATCAGATGCTGCAAGCGATGCGCGCCGGGTTCCGGAAGATGGGTTTTACGGGTCGGCTTGCGCTGGCTGATACGGTGGGAGCGACCATCGCGCTGGTGACCTGCGGGCGCGACGATGTTCACATTCTGCCCAAAGGGCATGATACGCGCCCGCTTGCGGCCTTGCCGGTTGAGGCCCTGCGGCTTGATGACGATACGGTCACGCTGCTCAAAAGGCTGGGGCTAAAAACGATTGGCGATGTGCAGCCCTTGCCACGCCCGGCTCTGGCGCGTCGGTTTCGCACGATCCAGAAAACCAAGTCTAAAAACAACCCTGCTCATTTGGCGCAAAGCGTTCAATGGCGGCTGGACCAATTGTCCGGCGCGATCAGCGAACCATTGATCTGCATTCAGGAACCGCGCCCGTTTCGGGCAACCATGCCGTGCCCTGAACTGGCGCTGGAGCCGGAAGCTGTTGGCATTGCCCTTGAACGTTTACTGCCCGATATTTTTGCCATGCTCGCCAAGGCCGGACTGGGTGCGCGTGGTATTCGGCTGACGGGCTATCGTGCCGATGGCGGTTCAGGATATGCCGAGGTTTGCCTGTCGCAATGTGCTCAGGATCCGGTGGTTGTCAAACGGCTGTTTCGTGATCGGCTTGAACGCATTGATTGTGGATTTGGTATCGACCTTTTTGTGCTGGAAGCGTTCAACACTGAAAAGGTTCAAGCCGTTCAAAACGGCATGATGGGAACCGCAACGCCACAGATCACAGCATCTTCGATTGCCGCTTTTGCCGATATTGTGAATCACAAAACTAACAGTCGGGCCGTCGTGAAGCCAGCACCGCGCGCGAGCCATGTGCCGGAACGCGCCCAACATATGGTGAAAGCGACACAGGATGTGGACTGGCATGATACTGCAGTTGCCCGGCCTGTTCTTGCACCGCGTCCAACGCGGCTCTTGTCTCGCCCCGAACCGGCGGAGGTAACGGCTGAACTGCCCGACAGCCCGCCTGTGCAGTTTTTATGGCGCAAGGTTTTGCGCCGGGTGGTGCGTTCAAGAGGGCCGGAACGGATATTGCCTGAATGGTGGAAAGATGAATTGGCGACACCCGGGGCGTCAGGCATCCGCGATTATTACGACGTCGAAGACAGCACTGGTCTGCGTTACTGGATTTACCGTTCGATCAGGGATCATGCGGTTGAAGAGGACGCATGTGATGCTGAGGGTGGCGATGAAGCGCTTGATGATGAGCAGAAACAAACCGCATATATTCGTACAACCCAATGGTTTGTACATGGCCTGTTTTAGAAGGCTGGTGCTGTGTCGAGACCACGGGAAAATCCGCCTATTCCTTTCAAGCGCCCGCAGGCTGGCGGTCGTTATTCCAAAGGCATCCTGCCGATGGAATCACCGGCCTATGCGGAGCTTCAATGCCTGACCAATTTTTCCTTTCTGCGTGGTGCCTCGCATCCGGGGGAGATGGTTTTGCAAGCCAAAATGCTGGGTCATACGGCTGTCGGCATTGCCGATATCAACACGTTGGCCGGTGTCGTTCGAGCTCATGCGGAAGCCAAGAAGGAAGGGCTGAAACTGCTGGTCGGTGCACAGATTGTGCTGACGGACGAGACCTATGGTGGTCTGTCCTTTCTTTGCTACCCAACAGATCGCGCGGCCTATGGTCGCCTTTGCAAAATGCTGTCAGATGGCAAGCGATCCGCTCCCAAAGGTGAATGTCACATTGCCTTGTCCGATCTTGTTACGAGAATTCAGGGGCAGGCAATTATTCTATTGCCGCCGGACAATTTCGATGAGCGGTGCGCGGAATTTTCCATGATGGCGCAACAGCTGTTGCAGGCCCAACCTGCCGGGGTGTGGATGGCGTTGCACTGGCTTTACCGGGGTGATGACCGAAAGCGCATGCGAGCGGTGACCAGCCTTGCCGACAGTTTGAGCATTCCCCTACTGGCCACCAATGCAGCCCTTTACCATGCACCAGATAGGCGGCGGTTGCAGGATGTTGTGACATGTATTCGCGAGGGATGCCGCATCGAAGAGGCGGGGTTCCTGCTGGAAGCCAATGCGGAGCGGCATCTCAAACCCGCGCATGAAATGGCGCGGTTGTTTCGCAATTATCCGCAGGCAGTTACGGCAACGCAGGATGTCGTAAACCTGTGCCACTTCAGCCTCGATGAATTGCAGTACAATTATCCCAACGAGCCTGTTCCGCCGGGCAAGACGGCGCAGGGCCATTTGCACGATCTTGTCTATGCCGGTCTCAAAGAACGTTTTCCGGATAGGATTCCGGACAAGGTGCAGGCTTACATCGACAAGGAACTCGTGCTGATTGAGGAGTTGGGTTACGCCCATTACTTCCTCACCGTGCATGATATCGTGGCCTGGGCGCGCGAGCAGGATATTTTGTGCCAGGGGCGGGGGTCAGCGGCCAATTCTGCGGTTTGCTATTATCTCAATATCACCTCGGTGAACCCGGAAGAATCCTCGCTTCTTTTCGAGCGTTTCCTGTCGCGGGAGCGCAAGGAGCCGCCGGATATCGATGTCGATTTCGAGCATGTGCGCCGTGAAGAGGTGATGCAATATATCTATCAGCGCTATGGCCGCCACCGCGCTGCCATTGCCGCCACGGTGATTACCTACCGCCCACGTTCGGCGATGCGCGAAGTGGGCAAGGTCATGGGCCTGTCGGAGGATGTCACAACCGCACTGGCTTCAACCGTGTGGGGGTCATGGGGAACGGAAATTCTCAAGGAACAGATTGAGCAATCCGGGCTTGATATTGAAGACCCACTGCTGCGCGCGACCATCGATTTGACGAACCAGCTTTTGGGCTTTCCCCGCCATCTTTCCCAACATGTCGGGGGTTATGTTCTGACCGAAGACCCGCTGGAAGAACTGGTGCCAATTGGCAATGCGGCGATGGACGACCGCACCTTCATCGAATGGGACAAGGACGATATTGATGAACTTGGCATCCTGAAGGTCGATGTTCTGGCACTCGGCATGCTGACCTGCATTGCCAAATGTTTTGCCGAAATCAAAAACCATTATCGCCAGCATTTCACACTAACCAATATCGGCAAGGAAGACCCAGCTGTTTATGCGATGCTGCAGCAAGCGGATGCGATTGGCGTTTTTCAGGTTGAGAGCCGGGCGCAGATGAACATGCTGCCGCGGCTGAAGCCGCGCACATTCTATGACCTTGTCATCGAAGTCGCGATCGTGCGACCGGGCCCGATACAGGGAGATATGGTGCACCCCTATCTGCGACGGCGGGATGGGATAGACCCCGTGGTTTATGAGCACCCTGCGCCGGAACATGGCGAGAAGGATGAGTTGAAAAATATTCTCGACCGGACACTGGGTGTGCCGTTGTTTCAGGAACAGGCGATGCAGATCGCCATTGATGCAGCGCGCTTTACAGCGGAAGAGGCCAACAAGCTGCGACGAGCCATGGCAACCTTTCGTAATGTCGGCACCATCCATCTGTTGCAGGACAAGATGGTCAGCCAGATGATTGCGCGCGGTTATAATCCAAAATTTGCTGAAAACTGTTTTGAGCAGATCAAGGGTTTTGGGTCTTACGGATTTCCTGAAAGCCATGCGGCGAGCTTTGCCCAGCTTGTCTATGTATCGTCCTGGTTGAAATTCTATTTTCCCGATGTGTTTTGCGCATCCCTTTTGAACGCTCAACCCATGGGCTTTTATGCCCCTGCTCAGATCGTGCGTGATGCCCGTGAACACGGTGTTGAGGTGCGACCCGTCGATATCAACAAAAGCGATTGGGATACGGTTCTTGAAGAGCCGCTTGAAGACGGTCGCTTTGCCGTGCGTCTCGGGTTCCGGCAGATTACGGGCCTGAAAGAAGAGGTAATGCTTGCCTTCATGGCGCGTCGGGACGCGCATTTTTCAACACCGGATCAGGCGCACCGTCGCGGTGGACTCACTGTTTCGGTTCTGGAACGGCTTGCTGCGGCTGATGCTTTTCGTTCCATGGGAATTGATCGCCGTCAGGCACTTTGGGCCGTGCGCGGCATGGTGAGCGATCAGCAGATACCACTTTTTGAAGGGGCCAATGATGATCTTCTGGATGATGATGTGCCCGTGCAATTGCCTCTGATGCCGCTCAATGAACATGTGGTGGCCGACTATCAAACGCATCGCCTGTCTTTAAAGGCGCATCCCTTGTCGTTGTTACGCCCGCTTTATGAAAACGGTATTGCAAGCGAGCAGCCCCGTTTCCGGCGCCGCAGGCCGCGCCGTGTGTTGCAGGCGCAGGACCTGTTTAAATCCCGGCAGAATGACTGGGTCACGGTGGCTGGTGTGGTGCTTGTGCGGCAAAAGCCGGGCACTGCGAAAGGCGTTGTTTTCATAACGTTGGAAGACGAGACGGGCAGTGTTAATATCGTCGTGTGGCGCAAGCTGATGGCGCAATACCGGCGCATTATCATGAGCGCCCGTTTGATTGCTGTGCGTGGCAAGGTGCAACGGGAAGGCGATGTTATTCACGTGGTGGCCTATGAACTAATCGACCGGACGGATGATCTCGACGCGCTGTCAGATGACGAGTTCGCGTTGACATTTGCGAATGCCGATCATGTGAAATCCGAACTTCCGCAGGTTTCTTCCATGAAACGCAAAGTGCAGCGTCTTGAAGCGAGAGGTGACACAGCAGAGCGGGATGTTGAAGAAATCAGAACATCGATCAAAGGGCCGGTGAACAAAAACCTTATTCCGTTGTCGCGCGCGGATGAGGTGGTGCGACCGCAGGTTGAACGCGACGGCTGGCCCATCGAATCTGCAGACGCAAAACGATACGTGACGCGGACAAAATCAAACGAACTTGTCGAGCCGCATTGTCCGGACAAAAAGCGCAGTGCGAAACCGCGCGTTATCAATCAGGGACGGCACCCGCGCAACGTGCGCATTGTGCCAAAAAGCCGTGATTTTCATTAGCGTGCGAAACATATCGCATGACATCAGTCATAGCGCAGTTCTGACGCTTTGCCGCGAAACACAGTGTAGGCAAAGATGGAGTATCCAATAATCACCGGCAGCACGACCAATCCGCCTGCCAATATGATGATCAGACTTTCCGGAGCTGCGGCGGCTTCATAGATGGTGAGTTTTTCCGGCACCACATAGGGGTAAAACGAATAAGCCATTCCGGCAAAACCCAGAATGAAAATCGATGCCGTCAGCAACAGAGGTGCCCAGGCAAATCTGTCCTGAGAGAATGGCATTTGCCGCAGGATGATAAACAACAGCGCAAACACGCCTGCTGTCATCACCGGCAACGGTGCCAGGGTCAGAATTTCGGGAAAGGAGAACCAGCGCTCAAATATGCGCGGGCTGGCAAAGGGCGTGGCCAATGATACGGCCACCATTCCGGCAATCGTAAAGCCCAGTGTGTTTCTTGCCCAGCGCACCGCGCGAATTTGCAGGTCATTTTCGGTTTTCAGGATCAGCCAGCACGCACCGATCAAAACATAAGCGGCGGCAAGGCAAATGGCGATCAGACCGGCAAACAGCACATTGGGCAAAGTCCATTCAAGGCCCATGATGTATTGCCCAAGCATGAAGCCCTGAGACAAGGCTGTCACGAGTGAGCCCACAAAGAACAAATGGTTCCAGAGCGCCTTTCTGTTGGCGTTGACCTTGGCCCGAAACTCGAACGCCACACCGCGCAGAATGAGACCAAACAGCATGACGGCAACTGGCAGGTAAAGCGCCGAGAGTATCACACCATGGGCGGTCGGGAATGCAACGAGCAAAAAACCGATGGCGAGAACCAGCCATGTCTCATTGGCGTCCCAAAACGGACCAATGGAGGCGATCATCTTGTCCTTATCACCATCTTCTACCAACGGCACCAGCATGCCGACGCCGAGGTCGAAACCATCGAGGACGACATAGATCAAAACGGAGAGACCCATCAGGCCAGCAAAGGCCAGGGGAAGCCAGACCGTGGGATCGCCGAAAAGGTTCAACATGGTCTGTTACTCCCCCGCAACAACAGGTTGAGGCATGACCGGACCGGGGTTTTCCAGCGTTGGTTGTATTGGATCGGAGGACCCTGCCTTACGCGCGATGTATAAAAGGGTGAGGACATAGGCTGCAGTCAGCCCGACATAGATGGCGAGATAGGCGAGCAGGGTTGTCAGAACCATTCCACCAGAGACATCAGACACGGCCTCTTTCGTGGTAAGCACACCGGACACCAGCCAGGGCTGGCGCCCGATTTCGGTTGTGTACCACCCGGCGAGTGTTGCAAGCCAGCCGGAAAAGGTCATGGCAACAAAGCCGCGCGCCAGCCATGGCCCGATTGTGCCTCGACGCCAAATGATAAATGTGGCCAGCCACGACAGGGCCAACATGGCGAGCCCAACCCCGACCATTACCCGGAAGGACCAAAACACCTGCAGGACGGGCGGATGCAACACCGTTCCGTCTTCCAGAACATAGTCGTTCAACCCGGGCACAACACCAGCAGCTTCATGTTTCAAAATCAGGCTCGCACCGTTGGGGATGCCGATTTCGAAATCGTTTGCGCGCGTTTCCTTGTTGGGTATTGCAAACAGGATCAGCGGTTTGTTGCCGCCGGTTTCCCAATTGCCTTCCATTGCGGCAACTTTTTGTGGCTGATGCTCCAACGTGTTCAGCCCATGCAGATCACCAACCAATATCTGGATCGGGATCAGAACAGCGGCAAGGTAAGTGCCCGTCTTCAGAGCAGCCGTAACAGATGCCACGCGATCATTGCGCAGCCAGCGATAGGCCGAGATACCAGCAATCACAAAGGCAACTGTCAGACCGGAACTGAGCAGAACGTGGGTGAGGCGGTAGGGCATTGAAGGGTTGAAAATGATAGCCCACCAATCCGTGGCGTAAGCCACGCCTTCGCGCATCTCAAAGCCCTGCGGCGTGTGCATCCAGGAATTCAGCACGATGATCCAGAACGCCGACATTGTTGTGCCGAAGGCGACCAGAAAAGTGGCCAACGTGTGGACGCGGTTCGATACTTTGCGGAAGCCAAACAGCATGATGCCAAGAAAAACGGCCTCCAGAAAGAAAGCGGTCATGATCTCGTAGGCCAATAGGGGGCCGGCAATATTGCCGACTTTTTCCATGAAGCCCGGCCAGTTCGTTCCGAACTGAAAGCTCATGGTGATGCCGGACACAACGCCAAGTGCGAAGGACAAGGCAAAAACCTTCACCCAGAAGAAATAGGCATCCATCCACTTGTCATTGCCGGTGCGGGCGTAGGCCATCTTGAAGAACAACAGCACCCAACCAAGCGCTATGGTGATGGTGGGAAACAGAATGTGGAATGAGATATTCGCGCCAAACTGAATACGCGAAAGCAGCAATGCGTCCATGACAAGCCTCTATGCGCCGCGCCGTTTTCAAGACACGCGGTTTTCACGTCCTATATGGACAGCAAATGCAAAAACTGAATGCGTCATAAAGACATAAGCCCGCTTTGAAAGCGGTCAGCTGTGCATCTGCAGGACGAGTTTTGTGAAATCAGCCGTTAAGCGTTTGCAACGCATCATCAAAAAAAGTCTCGGCACCAAAATTGCCGGATTTCAGCACAATCATGAGATCTGTACCGTCTACTTTAAGAGCCGGAACGCCAGGAGCGATTTCAGGACCGATGCTCATCGACTTTATGTCCAATGCAGTCACGATTGCACCGGATGTCTCGCCGCCGGCGCTAACGATTTTTTGCAGACCCTGTTCGGTAAGAGCGACAGCCAAAGCGCCAAAAAAGCCTTCGATGGCAGCTGCGGCGCGTTCCTGCCCCAGCTCATTTTGCGCTTTTTGAACCTGTTCGGGATCACCAGATGAATAGACGAGCGGCGGTTCAGCCTGTTGCATGATCCACTCAGCGATTGCGGGCGCCGTGATGTTGCCCTCAATGATGTCAAAGGCCGTGATCGACTTCGATGGTCCGTGTTTACTGTAGTGAGCAACCTGTCGCCGGCTCATGGAGGAACATGAGCCGCATAGAAGGGCCGCATGCCCATCTGCTCCCTGCCATGGTGTTGTGGAGGAACCCAGTTTTCCACCCATGCGGTAGTTGTCGGGCAGATTGCGCGCCAAGCCCGATGCGCCGGTAATCAGTTTCCTGTCGGCAACTGCAGCTGCGATCGTGCGGAAATCTTCGTTGGCGACTGTGTCGGCGATAATCATACTTTTTGAAAACCGTGCTATCTGCGCGCTTACATGATCGGTCCCCTTGTGAATGTCCTGCAGCCGCAGATGCTCGACCTGCCATCCAGTTTGAAGAGCGAGCCATTGCCGCAAATCCGAGTTCGTCATCGGTGTGAGCGGATGGTCTTTCATCCCGCTTTCGCTCAACGGCACATCATCAACGAAAAGATGGCCCTGATAGACCGTCCGACCTGTGTCCGGAAAAGCCGGACACATGATGATTTTGTCTTCACCAACCAATTGGGCCAAAGCTCCGCTGACGGGGCCGATATTGCCCTGAGGAGTTGAGTCGAATGTCGAACAATATTTGAAGTAAAGCTGTTCGCAGCCCTGTCTTAAGAGCCATCGCGCGGCGGCGAGTGATTGGCTGACAGCGTCATCAACGGGAATGGAGCGGGATTTCAGCGAGATAACGCCCGCTTCGACATCCGGATCAGCGTCTTCGAGTGGCACGCCATTATACTGCGTTACCCGCATTCCCGCTTTCGAGAGCGTGTTTCCGATATCGCTCGATCCGGTGAAATCATCGCCAATGCAGCCCAACAGCATAACCATCAGACCTTTTGTTGGTTCGGGTCGACATCAAGTCGCCACGCGAAACCTGATGCGCCGTGTTCAGGAAAGCGTTTTGTGACAAGTGGATCATGTCCGGGAATGACGAGCTTTTGTGCGCTTGCGAGGCTTTGAATCCTGACGAAGCCATCCATCATGTCCTGCATATCGACAACGATGGGGAATGGTTTCTGCGACATGAAGTTTTCGTAGTAATGGGCGGCATCTGACGCAAGGCACAAATAGCCAGAGCGGGTTTTGACCCGAACGGCCTGCAAGCCGCGGGAATGACCTCCGACGTGGTGCACTGTGATGCCATCGGCAACAAAACCATCCCCATTATGGAATACGACCCGACCGGAATACACATTTTTGACCATCTCGCAGACATGATCGGCGGTGAACGGCATGCGCATGACACCGCTGCACATGCATCGCCCGGTGGCGAAGGCCATCTCACTTTCCTGCAGGTGAAAAGTTGCATTGGGATAATGTGCCAGACCGCCGGCATGATCATAGTGAAGATGGGTAATCACAACCGTGTCTATACTGTCGGCTTTTACACCAACAGCCTCCAGACAGGTGGCCGGATTGCGCAAAATTGGCCGGTTGCGCTGAGAGGCTTCCGACTCATCATAACCAGTGTCGACAAGGACCGTGCGACTGCCGGATTTCAACAACCAGACGAAATAATCCATGTCGTGCTGGCTTGCGTGATCGTCGTCAAACATGAAGCTGTCGGCGCGGGTGCGCTCATTGCGCTCGGCATATTTCAGCGCATAAACTTCCCATTCATCGGCCGCCATGCTGGCATCCTCTTTTCTTGTTCTTTGTTTTCATATTGATATTCAGTGTTGGGTTTGCCAAGCACTTTAAAGTTCGAAACCCGTTGCCCGATTTCGTCATCTGACAGGGCATGCATCCATTGGATATCACGGCATGAAAAAAATTGTTCTCACCGGTGCAGCCGGACGGCTTGGTTCCCATTTGCGCGAACCCATGACGCAATTGGCAGATGAGCTGATCTCAACGGATATCGCCGACGATATCGGGAAATTGTATCCCGGAGAGAGCTACATCAAAGGTGATCTGGCCAGTCTTGACGACATGATGCAGGTTCTGGAAGGCGCGGACATGGTTGTGCATATGGGCGCTTATGCTGATGAAGGCCCGTTTGAAAAGCTGCTGGGCCCAAACTTTGTTGGTGCTTACAACATCTGGGAGGCCGCATACCAAAACGGTTTGCGACGGGTGATCTATGCCAGTTCCATTCATGCTGTCGGTATGCATCCGAAAAACGAGTTCATTGATACGGAAGTGCGTCACCGCCCGGACACGTTTTATGGCCTTGCCAAATGTTTCGCCGAAGACCTTGGCAGCATGTATTGGGACAAGCGGGGGCTGGAGAGCGTTCACATGCGCATTCTGTCTTGCGCGCAGGTGAACAATGCGAGGGCGCTGGGATCGTGGCTGTCTTACGACGATCTCATCCAACTTGTTCGGCGTTGCGTTGAAACGCCTGTCACGGGCTTTTCGGTTGTCTATGGTGTGTCAAACAATGATCGTTCGCCGGTGGACAATTCGAAAGCCAGTTTTTTGGGTTATCGTCCCAAGGATAATGCTGAACAGTTCGCTGCAGACGTGCTGGCCAATGAGCCGCCGATGGACCCGCAAGACCCCGGCCACATGTGCCAAGGCGGGCCTTTTGCGTCGGTTGAACTTGGCAACAGTGGTACGGCGCAGATGAATATCATCGATGACACAAAGAAAACCTGACACCGCACTTCAGGCCGACTGAGCGAAGGGTCATTGTGAGACGAGCTGCAGCGGCGGCAAGGGTGTTGCTGTCGTTAGCACACTGGTGACGACAAGAATGAGCATAAAGGCAATGGCCTCCAACCGGATGGTGCGTTGAAGCCTACGCGCAGCACTATCACTACCGGCCAGCATATCCGGGACGATCCGGAATTTGTTGGCTGAGGCCAATAACAAGAGACTGGCAACCAGAGCGAGCTTGAGAGCCAGGGTGAGGCCGTATTGCGTCGTGAACATCGCGGCCCAAGTGCCTACGAACTGGTAACTCAACACGCCTCCGGCGACAATCAGAAGCGGCACGATCAGCGTCGCCTGCTGGCCAAACCGATGGGCCAGATGAGCGGCGATGGGTAACGGGAGAAGCCCGGATGCTGCACGGTAAAGAGGAAGCAGCGCCCCGATCCAGAAGCTGACAGCCAGCACATGGATCGTCACCAATAGGGTCAGCAGCCAACGCGGCTCTTGGGTCGCATGGCCCACAAGCGAGAAAGATGTTGCTACAAGAAGAGCGCCGGGTCCGGCGAACACAAGAAATACGGCATACTTCCAGTTGCGGAGCGCCGCGACTGCGATCATGGCAAGACCAATCAAGCGCACGGTGACCGAATTGCCGAGCGCACCTTCGTAAACGATGCCGATCATTTCCGGATCAACCATGCCGGCAAGGCCGTCGTCGAGCAGCCTGCCAGCCTGAACGACCATCTGGGCGAGCGATGCCAACAGCGCCAAAACGACCATCGTCAAAATGGCGCGGCGCAGATGCAGCTTGAAAGATGGTTTCGCCTGTATATCGATCAGGCCTTTGCTGGCCAGTAAAAACAGCGTGGTTCCGGTGGCCAGAAAGCATGTGCCATAGGCCAGCCATTTCGCGGCCATGGCCGCGACACTCCACGCCGTCAGCATGTCAGCCAATATTCAGTTGCCGTTCACAGTGAAGGAAAACGCGCCACTCTGAACATGACCATCCTGCCCCAAGGCCCGCCATTCCACTTTGAAATCGCCTGACCCTGCCATTGTGGGCTGCAAAACGTGCTCATTTGCGAAACCCTTGGTTGAAATGGCCATCCGTTCTTTACCGGTGCCTTCGCCAGACGTCTTGTAGATCATCACTTTTGTCATGCGCGCGGGCTTTTTGAACATCACTTTGATGGCAGAAGGCGTCGCAGACACTTTTGCATTGTCTGCAGGCACCGTTTCTTTCAGTGGTGAATGGGCGAGCGCTGGCGCAGCCATCGCCAACAATGTGAGTGTGATCTGCAAAATCTGTTTCATGGTGGGTTTCCCGATCCGGATTGAGCTGGATAATCGATCCTGGCTACTGATAATGCGATAATTTTTTCCTATATCTAACATACCTATTCATTGCTGGCTTTGCAAAACGGAAAAGACCCATGACTGCCAAAACCGCGACAGTTTACCGAATGCATTCGGCCAATCACATTTGCCCCTTCGGATTGCGCTCGCTTGACCTTCTGAAGCGCCACGGTTTCCGGATCGAAGACAAAATTCTGGCTGATCGCGATGCTGCCGATGCCTTCAAACGTGAACATGATGTCAAGACGACCCCGCAGGTCTGGATCGGGGAAGAGCGGGTCGGCGGGTTCGAGGCGCTTCAATCCCATCTTGGCGTCGAGAAGAAGGATAAAAACGCGATCAGTTACGGACCGGTGATCGCTATTTTCGCGGTCACCGCTCTGATGGCGATGGCTGCCAGCTTCGCGATGTCGGGACAGGTTTTCACCATTCGCACAGGCGAATGGTTCATCGCATTTTCCATGTGTGTTCTGGGCATTCAGAAACTGCGTGATCTCGACAGTTTTGTGAATCAGTTCATCACCTATGATCTGCTTGCGATGCGCCATGTGCGCTATGCCTATTTTTACCCCTTCGCAGAGGCAGGGGCTGGCGTGCTGATGATTGCCGGTGCTCTGACCTGGTTGTCAGCTCCCGTGGCCCTGTTCATTGCAGGAATTAATGGCGTGTCGGTGTTCAAGGCCGTCTATGTCGATAAACGCGCGCTCAAATGCGCTTGCGTTGGCGGCAACAGCAATGTGCCTTTGGGTTTTGTGTCGCTGACCGAAAACATCATGATGGTCGCGATGGCTCTTTGGATGTTGGCCAAAGCCTATTTTTGAGTTGAAGTGTCAGCCTGCTGCCACTGGTTGATCGCCGACCAGATTGCGCATGATCAGCCGGGCCTTGGTGCGCAGCGGCGGCTCAACCTGCTTGAGAATGGCAACCCGGTCAAAAAGTGTCTGGTCTTCGTTCAGACTTCTGCGCAAAGCCATGCCGAACTCCATGCGCATCTCTGTTCCGATGTTGAACTTGCAGACGTTGGAGCCTGTCGCCAGTCTGGCGCGAGTTGGGGCGGGGACGCCCGAACCGCCATGGATCACCAGGGGTGTTTTGCATGTGGCCTCAATCGCGCGGATGGCCTGTTCATTGATGGCGGCATCGCTGGACTGCTGCAAATGCACATTGCCGACCGATATGGCCATGGCGTCGACGCCGGTGCGACGGGCAAATTCTGCGGCCTGTGCCGGATCAGTGGTGGACGAAGCTTCGCCATCCTGATAGCCGACAAATCCGATTTCCCCTTCGCAGGAAACACCGGCTTCGTGCGCCAGTTCTGAGATTAAGGCCGTCTGTTCAATATTATCCTCAAACGACAATCGTGACCCGTCAAACATCACCGATGTGAAACCGCTGTCGATGGCTTCCATACATTCGTCGCGCCCATTGCCATGGTCCAAATGGGCGACAACGGGGACGTCGACGTCATTTGCCAGACTGCGAAACATCGCACCAAGAACAGGCAGATGGGTGTGGGCGCGGCAAGATGGGCCTGCCTGCAATATCACCGGCAGGTTCTCGTCCTGTGCCGCCATGGCATAGGCGCGTGCGTCCTCCCAGCCAAGCACGACAAACCCGGCGACGGCGTAGCCATCACGCAAAGCGGGTTGCAGCACGTCGGTCAGGGTTGCAAGCGTCATTTGAATTTCGCGATCATGTCCTTGATGCCGGGGATCGTTTCAATCTGATAGGTATGGCTTGGCTGAAAGAACTGAACCAATGAGCGCTGGGTCAGGCCACCGAGAATGGTGAAATAGTACATTTCATAGCCGGGCAGAACGGCGCAAGGGTGGTAGCCATTATCGATGCAGATCGTTGAACCATCGACGATGTGGTATGCGTCACCCGGCTTCCCGTCTTCACGCTGAAGCATTTGTAATCCGGAACCATGGTTCGGGCGAAAGCGGAAATTGTAGGTCTCGTCGTGACGCGTTTCATCGGGTAGCCGATTGGTGTCGTGCTTGTGGCTGGGAAACCCTGACCAGCCGCCTGCACCTACAGTGAACAGTTCTGACACCAAAAGCCGACCAACCTTGTCCGCCTGTTTCTGCCCCAGAATATGCTTGATCTTGCGGTGGGTCTTGGTGTCATCGGAACCATATTGCACCAGATCCAGCGCATCCGCGCGCACGTCGAATGGTTCCAGAACCTCGTCATGTCGCGCACCGGCGATGAACACTTCGGCCTCGTCGGACACGCAGGCGAATTCGGTTGGCGCATCGACTGGGACGTAGACACCCTCCGGTTCGCCGTCCCACACATCCACACCGCGATTGCCGAGCGCCTGAAACGCTGCACCAGCCACATCAACGTCGATTGTCCCGGTAGCGGGCACGATGCAGGTTTCGTAACCGGGCACGCGGTAGGAAAAGACGTCACCCTTCTTCAGTTTGACGATGTTGAAATAGTTGAGCGGCACACGTGCATCATCAATATCAACAATTGGTTTGTTCTGGTTGTCAAAGGGTGGAATATGCATGGGGAGCTCCTTGATCGCCGGTCAGCTTGTAGGGCCGGGATGGGTCGATATGAATTGATCCAGTTCTTCGGGCGTCGGCATGGCGATGGCGCATCCAACCCTTGAAACAACGATGGAAGCGCTGGCTGACCCGCGCAATATGGATGTGCGCAAATCACGTTCCTGAGCAAGGCTTGCTACAAGCCCGGCCAGGAATGCGTCGCCCGCGCCAACTGGCTTTAGAGCATCAACCGGGTATATGCCGGTTTCAATGGTCTCGTCGGGTGTAAGCGTGATCGCGCCCTTGGCCCCCATTTTGTAGACCACGAGGGCAGCGGTTGTATGTGCAAGATCGCGGGCTTTGTTCAGCCCTTGGTCGTAGCCGTTTGCCATGAATCCAAATTCGTCATCATTGCCGACAATGACATCGCAAAGCGCGGCGGCGCGGGAATAGACGTCAGCCGCCTCCTGCGGACTTGTCCAGGAATAGGGGCGATAATCGACATCGAAGATCAATGGGATGCCCGCGTCACGAGCCTTGTCAAAAGCAAGTAATGCAGATGTCCGTGATGGCTCAGCGGCAAGTACGGTGCCGGTCGTTATAATGGCATCATAGCGTGAAAAATCGATGGCTTCGATATCCTCCGGCACCATCTGAAAATCAGCCGCCCCGTTGCGGTAGATGACGGTTTGATGTCCCTTCATGCGGCTTTCGGACAAGGCGAGCGAATTTCGGAACTCGCCCGAAATGCTGTGTACGTGGCTGGTGTCGACGCCAAAGTTGTGAAGCGCGTTGATGGCGAAACGCCCGACAGCATCGTCGGACACGCGGGTTGCGAGCGCGGCGCTGGCGCCAAGACGCGAGAGGCCGGCAGCAATATTGGCCGACGATCCGCCAAGCCCGGCTGTGAACTGACTGGCTTCTTCAATCGGCGTGCCGGGCGGGTCTGGATAGAGATCCATGCCAGCACGCCCGATGACCAGAAAGCGATTTCCGCTCAATTGGGTCTGGAGGCTGGCAATGGTATAATTTCGGGAAGGGGGCAAGGCTGAAAACGGACAATTGTTGGAACAGAAAAAGATGGTCTCTTCACAAGAGACCATTCCTGTTCATGACTTTCAATTGAAATTGGGTCAAACCGTTTTTCGCATTGACCGCCGGAGCCGACGAGCGATACCAATTCGTTTCCGGCACTGTGTTGCCCTGGGAGGAATGCGACGTGACGGATCTGAAAATCGGCATCGTTGGTGGCGGCTATATGGGTAAGGCTCATGCAGTGGCCATGAGTGCTGTTGGCGCAGCTTTTGAAACAACCTTGCGTCCCCGCCTCGAAATGGTCTGCGCAACCACACCTGAAAGTGCTGAACGTTATCGCGCGAATTTCGGTTTCGCCCGCGCCACGACAGACTGGAACGAATTGGTCAATGATGCAGATGTTGATGCTGTGATCATCGCGTCGCCGCAAACCACACATCGGGCGATTGCCGAGGCTGCCTTTGCGCTTGGAAAGCCGGTCCTGTGTGAAAAGCCATTGGGCGCCAGTCTTGAAGATGCAACTGCGATGGCTGCGGCAGCAGAGCGGTCCGGTACCATCAATATGGTGGGCTTCAATTACATACGAACGCCTGTGACCCAGTTTGCCCGTCAATTGATCGCTGATGGCAAGATTGGCGATGTGACGTGGTTTCGTGGGGAGCATACGGAAGACTTTTATGCCGATCCGCAATCGCCAGCGACATGGCGGGTCGATGGTCGTCCCAATGGTACCATGGGTGATCTGGCGCCGCACATGATTCAGGCGGCCCTTGCTCTTATCGGTCCAATCGAGTCACTCAGCGGTCAGGTGGAGACAGTTCACGTCACGCGCCCGGGGGCAGATGGGCCGGTGACGGTAACAAACGATGATCAGGCCCAGCTGATGTGCCGATTTGCCAATGGCGCGATGGGACATCTGTCTTTCTCGCGCGTTTCGACCGGTCGGAAGATGGGCTATATTTACGAAGTGACAGGCACGAAAGGTGCCATTCGTTTCGATCAGGAAGATCAAAACGCGCTCTGGCTCTACACGGCTGAAGGCCCCGAAGCTGAGCGCGGATTTCGCAAGATTCTCTCGGGCCCCTACCACCCGGACTATGAGAATTTCTGTCAGGGTCCGGGCCACGGAACCGGCTATCAGGATCAGATCATCATGGAAGCGGCGGCCTTTCTGAAAGCTATTGAAACAGGCGCGCCCGCATGGCCTTCGTTTCAGGACGGGCTGGAGGTCAGTCGTGTGGTTGACGCGACATGGCAATCAAGCGATAGCGGCCAATGGATCACCCTCAATCAGGCCTGATTTCAGGCATCAGAATCACGGAAAACCAACATGTCTATCCAGATCGGAAACGCACCCTGTTCCTGGGGTGTTGAATTTGCTGACGATCCCCGCAACCCGTCCTGGAAAACGGTGCTGGAACAGAACGCGCAAGCCGGATATCGAGGCATTGAACTGGGCCCGGTCGGGTTCATGCCGGAAGATCCTGCCGTCCTGTCCGATGCACTCAGCGAACATGGATTGGAACTGATCGGCGGCGTGGTGTTCCGCGCTTTTCATGATCCGTTGCAATGGGACGATGTGCTGGACGGCGCGGTGCGCACCTGCAAGGCGCTGGTGGCGCACGGCGCGCAACATCTGGTTTTGATTGACTCTATTTCGCCACGTCGCGCACCAACTGCCGGTCGCGCCGATGAGGCGGAACAGATGGATGCCGGCGAATGGAAAGCGTTTGCTGACCGGATTCGCACCATCGCAAAAATGGGGGCCGAAGAATACGGACTGACCGTCGGCATGCACGCCCATGCGGCCGGTTTCATTGATTTTGAACCCGAGCTTGAACGTTTGCTGGATCAAGTGGACGAAGCAATTTTGAAAATCTGTTTTGACACCGGGCACCACTCGTATGCGGGATATGACCCGGTCGCGTTCATGAAACGCCATATTGGCCGCATCTCATACATGCATTTCAAGGACATTGACCCGGTGGTGAAAGCGCGGGTGATCGCAAACCGGACCGGATTTTACGATGCCTGCGGCGAAGGTATTTTCTGCAATCTCGGTGAAGGCGATGTCGATTTCAAAGCTGTGCGGCAGGTGCTGCTCGACCACAACTTTGAAGGCTGGTGCACGGTCGAACAGGATTGTGATCCCGAGGGTGACACCTCGCCGGTCGATGATGCGCGCGCCAATCGTGAATTTCTTCAATCCATCGGCTTTTAGGGATCGTGGCTATGACACGTTTGAAATGGGGTATGATTGGCGGTGGTGAAGGCAGTCAGATCGGCCCGGCCCACCGGCTGGGTGCAGGTTTGGATGGCGCGTTTGATTTTGTCGCCGGTGCTCTTGATCACAATCCGAAAGCCGGACGCGACTATGCGCAACGTCTGGGGGTCGCCGCTGACCGCGCTTATGGCAATTGGCAGGACATGCTGGCCGGTGAGAAATCGCGTGAGGACCGTATTGATCTCGTTACAGTTGCAACGCCCAACGCCACGCATTTTGAAATCACCAAGGCCTTTCTGGAAGCCGGGTTCCACGTGCTGTGCGAAAAACCGATGACGATGACGGTGGAAGAAGGCGAGGAGATCGTCGAGATTTCCGAAGCCATGGGGCGCATCTGTGCAGTCAACTACGGCTATTCGGGATATTCTCTGGTGCGCCATATGCGCGCGATGGTTGCCCGTGGTGATCTTGGAAAGGTTCGGCTTGTTGTGGCGGAGTTTGCGCATGGCCATCACGCTGATGCAGCTGATGCCGACAATCCGCGTGTGCGCTGGCGTTACGACCCGGCACAGGCGGGGGTTTCGGCCCAGTTTGCCGATTGCGGCATTCACGCGCTGCACATGGCAAGTTTTATTACCGGACAGGAAGTCGAAACCTTGTCCGCAGATTTCGCGTCCTGTCTGGAGGGCCGCGTTCTGGAAGATGACGCGATGGTCAATTTCCGCATGGATGGTGGAGCGGTGGGACGTTTGTGGACATCTTCTATTGCCATTGGGCGGCAGCACGGCCTTGCCATACAGGTTTTCGGGGAGAAGGGCGGCCTCCGCTGGGCACAGGAGCAGCCCAACCAATTGCACTGGATGCCGCTTGGTGAGCGCAGCCAGATCATAGAACGCGGCGAAGCCAATTTGTCTCCCGAAGCAGACCGCACAACGCGCGTCACTATTGGTCATGCTGAGGGGATGCCGCTTGCGTTCGCCAATATCTATAAGGACCTTGCGGACGTCATTTCGGCGCAAAAGGCGGGAACGGACATTGATCCCGCAGCAGACCTTTACCCGCGGGCCATTGACGGATTGCGATCAATGGCAGCGGTGCACAGCGCTGTGGAATCAGCAAATCAACAGGGTGCTTGGGTGGATGCGCGCCCGCCGTCATTGAGATGAATCGCTCGGATTTGGGTGTCAAAACTGCGTGATACGCACTTTTGCCGTTCTGTTCGGCAAATTTGGTGTGATGACAAGCGCCCGCATCTGTGGAAGTCTGACCATCTTGCTAACAACAGATAGGTCACGCCCCATGTCTATTGGTTCTACAATTCGCCTTACCGGCCTTGCGGTTCTTGCTTCCGGTTCTCTTCTTGCCTCCGCGTTTGCAGCCGGAGACGCTCCGACAGAACGTCAGACCTTGATGGGCAATGTTGGTGCTGCAACAGGCGCTGGTGCTAAAATGGTCAAGGGTGAAGTTGAGTTTGATCTTGTGGCCGCCCAACTGGCGTTGCGCACCATGAATACGGCTGGCCTTGCGTTTGGTTATATGTTCCCGGACGGTTCGCAGACCGGCGCGAAAACGGAAGCCTCACCGAAAATCTGGGAAGATCGTGCTGGGTTTGATGCAGCGGTCAACAAGTTCATTGCCGATACATCGGGTGCTGAAAAAGTGACCGACCTGGAATCTTTCAAGGCTGCCTTCGGTGCAGCGACCGCCAATTGCGGCTCTTGCCATAAGGCTTACCGGGTCAAGAACTAGTCGTAATATCTGGGTCATTTAATGGCTCGGCTACTGATCATACTGGGCGTTCTAGGGTGCGTTGCTGCCGGAATTTTCTGGTGGCTGACGCAACCCATTGGCCTCGATCAGGCACGCCTTTCGAACTATCCGGCTGGAGACGCCACTGCGGGCGAGCGCATGTTTTGGGCTGGGGGCTGTGCGTCTTGCCATGCGGCGCCGGAAGCGAAGGGTGACGACAAAAAAGTGCTGGCCGGTGGTTTGCCGCTCAAAACGCCTTTTGGCACCTTTTATGCTCCCAACATTTCTTCCGACAGTGACAAGGGTATTGGCAGTTGGACACTCCAACAGTTTGCCAATGCCATGCAACGTGGGGTGTCTCCATCGGGAGAACACTATTTCCCGGCTTTTCCTTACACTTCCTACGCGCGCATGAAGGATGAGGATGTTGCCAGCCTTTTTTTGTATTTGAAGACCCTTCCTGAAAGTTCAGAACAGTCGCGCGATCATGATGTCGGCTTCCCGTTCAACATCCGCAGAGGACTAGGAATCTGGAAGCGACTTTATCTCAACCCGTCTTTTGTTGCTGAAGTGGACACCAGCGATCCGGTGATGGCACTTGGTCAGTATCTGGTGGAAGGGCCTGCTCATTGCGGCGCCTGTCATACACCGCGCAATGCAATCGGCGGGCCTGATACAAGCCGCTGGATGGCCGGTGGCCCGGCTGTCGAAGGAGAAGGCCGGATTCCCAATATCACGCCTCATGAAGACGGCATTGCCTCTTGGAGCGAGTCAGAAATTGCTGATTCACTGGCGACGGGTTTCACGCCGTCCTACGATTCCTTCGGTGGATCGATGACCGATGTTCAGGAAAATATGGCCAGGCTGACGGCGCAGGACCGGGCGGCCATAGCTGCCTATTTGAAGGCCATCCCCGGGCATCCAAGTGTCAAACCATAGCGGTCTGCATTCTCGCTGGATGCTATTTTCTTTTGTATTCAATGGACAACAGACAGTGCGGTTAGGGTTGTTAATCGATCCGTAACCGTGTTGCCGTGTTTTGGCCTTCGTTTACCGTGAAAAAACGTCGCCGCGTCATGCTTAACCCGCCTGAATTTGGCTGAGGGTTAAATGAATGCGAATTCGAAATGTGATGATCTGCGCGATGCTGGCGGTGGCACTGGTGCCATCCTTCTTCGTTGGCGTTTGGTCTTACAGAGACAGCTTTGATCGCGAAATAAGGGATGCAACGCAACATCATTCCATTATCGCAGGGACGGTAAAAACTTCTCTGGGCCGGTTTCGCAATGATGTGGTTGCGGCGGTGGATTCTTTCGCCAACGCGATGATTGTGAAAAGACTGCCTCCGCAAATGGAGCAGTTCATGCGGCGCCTTGGAATAGACGGCATTATATTGCTTGATGCCAAAAGCCGGGAAATTTTGAATATTCAACAGCGGCCAATGGTCAACATGGCGCGCGAGTTCACCGCTGAAAAACGTTCCGAGCTGGTTTCAATCGCCGAACTGGTCGACACCAAATTCACTGGCCTCGTTACAAACTGGGCCGGGCGCAAAGTGATTTATGCCGTTCGGCGTTTTGAAAATTACGTTGCGGTGGCGCAAATTGACACCGGATACCTGCGCGACCTGATCGCGACTGTTGAGTTCGGAAATGATGGGCACGCTGTGATCGTAGATCGCTTCGGTGCCGTTATCGCGACCACAGAAAAATCACCTATTCTGGCTGGCAAAAGTGTTTTGAAACCCAGTTTGCTGGATACCCTGATGGATCAAAAAGAGTCTGTCCGGTTTACCTATGACGACCCTGGCCGGGAAATGTTTGGCGTCAAAGAGCTGCTGCCTTCCGTTGGATGGAGTGTTTTGGTTGCGCAACCGATCTCTGAGATTTTCGAAATGTCCTATCAGGCTCTCAAAACCATGATTCTGGCATTGTCGATTTCGCTGCTTCTGGGCCTTTTTGCTGTGCTCATCATTGCGCGTCACCTGACGGGTCCGCTTGAGCGCATGGTTGAGGCCATGCTCGACAATGCCAGCAACAAAAAGCTGCGGGTGCTTGACAGCGTTTCGGGAAACAATCCGGTGACCGAGCTACACCAGCTGGAAAACAGCTATAATCTGATGGCCCAACGGGTAAGCCGCGCCAACAGTCACATTCGGAAACTTGCCTTCCTGGATGGATTGACGGGCCTGCCCAATCGCGCACGTTTCCAGGAGTCTTTTGACGAGTTGCTGGCAGATCCCGTCGCCTGCGCTCAGGGCGGGGCGGTTTTCTTTGTTGATATGGACAATTTCAAAGAAATCAACGACCTACATGGTCATGATCTCGGCGACGATTTCTTGCGGGCATGTGCAGCCACTTTGGTTTCCGCAACTGAAGAATGGTATGAGACCATTCAGAAGGGCATGAGACTGTCGCAGGCCAAACTGCTCAAACCCGTCATGGTGTCCCGGGTTGGAGGCGATGAGTTTACGATTCTTCTCCCGGGTTTGGTGGACGAAAACGAAATTCAGTCCTTCCTGTCATTTCTTCTGGAAAGGATAATAACGCCTTCATCTGAGGTGGGGTATCTCGCTCGTGCGAGCGCCAGCATTGGATGCGTCAGCTATCCAAGGCATGGCAAATCGGCTGAAGCTCTCATGAAACGCGCTGACCTCGCGATGTACAGGGCAAAGAAACACGGCAAAAACCGTGGCGAGATCTATAACGTCGAAATGGGTGCTCAGACGGATTCGGAGCTCCGCCGAGATGTCTTACAGGCAATTGAGTCAGGAGAGATGTTTCTTGAATACCAACCGCAGGTGGACGCGAAAACGCGTGATGTGGTGGGCGTTGAGGCTTTGGTGCGTTGGAACCACCATGAGCGCGGCGTTGTTGCCCCAAGCGAATGGCTTGCTGCTATTGAAAACTCTTCCGTGATCACGACACTCGGTGAATGGGTACTCGACAGAGCGATAAGCGATAGCCGGAAATGGGAAATGAAGGGACACGCATTCAGGGTGTCAATCAATATTGGGTCGCGCCACATCATCTCTCCGGGTTTCTTGTCCAATCTTGAAGAAATTGTCCGAAGAAATGAGTTTGACCGAAGCCGCATGGAGCTTGAGGTCACGGAAGACGCGGTGTTCTCTCACGAAAGTGTTGCAACAAAGGTTATCACGCGTCTGCGGAAGCTTGGATATCGCGTTGCGATTGATGACTTTGGCAAGGGGTATTCAAACATCGTGAAATTGTCTGAACTGAACGTCGACACACTTAAACTGGACCGCTCGCTTGTCGCCGGCGCGCAAAAAGACACGCGCATGCGCAGCATTCTGTCAACCTCACTGGATCTGGCGAAAGCGCTTGATTGTCAGACTGTTGTCGAGGGCGTTGAGACAATTCGGCAGGTTGATTTTGTGACCCATATGGGGGCTGACGTTCTGCAGGGGTACTATTTTGCCAAAAGCATGACTGCGGAAGAAATGATCGAATGGGTCGAGCAAGAAGTGGGGCAGCCCAATTTTGTTCACCAGCAGCAGGCGGCACTGACCGCCGAGGTTGCATAACGTTTTGAAATGACCGTTTCGCTGTATGAGGTTGGCAACACTTTGTTAGCCATATTCCAATAATTCTGTTCCCGGTGTTGGGGACGGTGTTGTGTCAGTAAACGAAGAACAGCAAACGGACAGCTTGAAAAGCAGTCTGATCAGGAATTTCAGATGGCTGTTCATCTTTTCGGTGGCGGCCAATATCTTGCTGCTGGCAATGCCGATTCACATGATCGCGGTTTATGACCGTGTGCTGACGTCGCGCAGCACGCAAACGCTACTTTATATAACGCTGATTGCTTTGGCCGCCCTTTGCCTGCTGGGTGTAACGGAAGCTGTGCGTATGATGATCGCGCAACGCATGTCTGCAAGATATGTCACCGGAACAGCGGGTAGACTGTTTAACGGCCTCATTCACACCACGGAAGATGGCGGAACGCGCGCGCAATTGATGCGCGATTTTTATCTGTTGCGCAGCTTTATGGCCGGTCGTGCCATGATTGGGCTTTTCGATCTCCCCTTCACGCCGGTTTTTCTTGGGCTTCTGTTCGTTCTGCATTTTCAGCTTGGCATGGTCACTTTGTTCGGCATCTTTGTGCTCGCCGGACTGGCCTATGCCAATCGTGCCTTCAGTCAGGAAGCCAGTGAAGAGGCGAGCCGCACAAGCTCGGATGCTGTTGGTTTTTCCCAGGCGCTTTTGCAGCGGAGCGAAGACATCCGCGCAATGGGCCTGTTCCCCATGTTCCTGCGGCGCTGGGGAAGCAAGATGAACGATTCGCTCACCCACGCGGATCGCGCCGCGATGGTACAAGCATTTTTCTATGGCCTTTCACGCACCGTGCGCCAAAGCCTGCAGATTATCATTATGGCGTGGGGCGCCTATCTGGTTCTGGACGGTAATCTGTCAGCTGGTGTTATCTTTGCGGCTTCGCTGATATCGAGCCGCGCTTTCGTGCCCGTGGAACAGGTGATCGGTTCCTGGGATCGTATTGTTCATGCGCGCAACGCATATAACAATCTTTCTGAATTTGTGTCCGCCAATCCGGAAAAGGCCAAAGCCATTGTACCGCAAATGACGGCGGGCGACATCACGGTGAACCGTGTGACGTATGAAGTTGAAACTGCTGGCCGACTTCAGCAGATTCTCAAGGATGTCAGTTTTTCCATGACATCCGGCAAAATATTGGCCGTCATCGGTCCAACCGGGGCTGGTAAATCTACGCTGGCTAAAATGCTCGCCGGCGCTCTTTCTCCAACAGAGGGCTCGGTTCGGCTGGATGATTTCGAACTGTCATTGTGGCCAGACGAGCGCAAGGGACAATCGATTGGCTATGTTCCGCAGGATTCGCACCTGTTCCCCGGAACGGTTGCTGAGAACATTTCGCGTTATGAAGCGTATCCTGACCATGACCGCATCATCGAAGCAGCGCGAAAGGCGAATATTCACTCGCAAATTGCCCGATTGCCCGATGCCTACGCGACGGTCATCGGTCTCGACAGTCATGAGTTTTCAGGCGGGCAACAGCAACAGCTCGCTTTGGCCAGGGCATTTTATGCCAAACCACGTGTTCTCATTCTTGATGAACCCAACGCCCATCTTGACCAGCAATCGGAAGACTCCCTGCTGCGCAGTCTGGCGGTGGCCCGGGAAGAAGGTGTTTCGTCCATTGTTGTGTCGCAGCGCCGCTCCATTTTGAAAGTGGCGGACTATGTGTTGACGTTGGCTGACGGACGGGTTGTGTCTTTCAAGGAAAATCATGGCCAGTGGAAAGCACGCCACACCGATGATGGATCAGGCCGTAAGGTCGGTTTCACAAATCCCGCCAAGCCCGAAGTCGTCGTAGACAGTTTGCCCAGACGGTCGTCTGATGGCGGCCAGGTACGCGCGGAGACGGCGTGAACTGATGGATATGGAAAACACCCAGACCGAGATCAACTGGCAGGACAATGCCAGCACGGACAGCAATCCTGTTATCCGGGTCGGCTTCTGGTCGGTCTGTGTTGCTATGTTTGTGTTCATCGCGTGGGCCAGTCTTTTCCCCTTGTCATCGGCAGTCATCACTTTGGGTGTTTTCGCCAGCGATGGCCACAACAAGACCATTCAACACCCCAGTGGGGGGCGGGTTGCTGAGGTTCATGTTGAGGAGGGCGACAGGGTCGCCAAAAATGCACCGATTGTTACCCTTGATCAAACCAACGCCCGTGCCGACCTGACGCGCGTCGAGGCGCGCCATGCGTCCCTTTCTGCCTTGAAGGCAAGACTGGATGCAGAACGCTCTGGAACAAAAGGTATGATCATTCGCCCGGGCGATGTGCATTCAGGTTCAAAGATCTATCGCGCAGTCGCAGACCTGTCCGCCCTTCGTGGCGTGCCTGCAAGTGGGCAAGGCAAACAGTCGGCAAAACTGAAGCAAACCATACCCCGTCTGGTTCTGCGTGGCACAAGCCCGCAGGCAAAGATTCAGATTGAGGGCCAGCCCGATACGCTCATCACAAACTCAATTCCCCACGAGAACGACACTCTCTTTCAGAGCCAGCGGGAAGCTTATGCATCGGGCAGGAAGCTTCTCAATGAAGAGGTTGAAGGCCTTGCTAAGAAAGTGGACACGCTGGTTAAACAAAAAAACGGTCTGGAGGCGCGCTCAGCTTCTCAGAGCGAACTGCTTAAAATGGCCCAACGGGAGTTCAAAAGGCTCCAACCCCTTGCTGAGGCCGGTTATGTTGCGCGCAACCGCCTTAACGAGCGGCGTCGGACCATTCTTGAGCTTGAGGGCAGTGTGGCGAGTCTCGGTTTGGATGCTCAAGCCGTCGACTTGCAGATCGAAGAAGTGCGTGTGGAGATGCGCAGGGCCAGAACGCGAAGCTCCGATCTTGCGCATCGCGAGTATTCAAGAATTGTCGGCGAACTTGCAGAGTTGTCGGACCAGTTGATCGCTGCGCGAGAAAATCTCGACAAACTGGTGATCCGTGCTCCCGTTGCAGGCACGGTTGCCAAGCTGACAGGCCCGGGTGTTGCCGGTGTGTTGGGCGGTGGCGAAGTCTTTGCAGAAGTCGTGCCCAGCGGCTCACCCTTGATGGTTCAGGCGCGCGTTTCTCCCAGTGATATCGACCATGTTCAAATTGGTCATCAGGCTGAAATCGCGGTTACGGCGTTCAACCGCCGGATGGACGACACCCTGCAAGGGCGCGTTGTTTTTAAGGCCGCAGACGCAACAACCGATGAAAAAACAGGTGAAACCTTCTTTCTGGTTCGCCTTGCGCTGGATGGCGTATCTGGCCGTGGCGAGAGCCGTCTGGGAGATATTCAGCCCGGAATGGAGGGCGAGATTTACATCCAAACCGGTTCGCGAACTCTGATGACGTATTTGTTCAAACCGTTGTCGGAAAGTTTCCGAAAGGCGTTTCGCGAGAGTTAAGCAAATCCGGGCTAATTTTTGGTCTGGTTGGAAGAATGAGACGCGAAAAGCGTCAGTGTAGTTGAGTAGCCCGCTATGTATCGGCGGGTTTGAGTAGTGAGTAGAGTATGGCGACGAAATGCCCGCAAAATCGCATATTTGCGCCGGAAACGACGCAGAACCATGTGTGTCGCAGCACCCCAATCATCGCCGGTCTTTTGGCGGCGACCACTGCGCTTTCTCCTGTGCTCACTTTTGCGGATGAAGAAGTCGTTCTGCCTGCGTCTTCGATGCGTGGCACATATTCTCCCATGCGACACTCACTCATCGACGAGTCGTTGAAAGTCGGTTCGGTGCATCGTGTTGGCGAGAGCACCGGATTCCTGGCTCGCAGTTTCCTGCCTTCCTATGTGCTGCGTCATGGCTACGGACACAAAGACGGACTTCTGACGGGGCGTTCCGCCCACATTGATGACAGGCATCAAGACCCAGTTTTGCGCCACTCCGTGCATGCAACAGATGCACCTTACGATGAACTTCGGGGTCATCAAGCCAGTGTATCATCGAGTGTGTCTTTGGCTTTGAGGGGCAGTTTTTCCGCGAAGGCACGTCGTGAGCGATCACGTGCCGACAGACTGCGAATCTACAGCGCACTTGCCGGTTTTTTGCCCAAGGCGGATGGGTATCTGCAAATTGGCCGCGATCAGAATTTCAAGGGTTTCAATACCTCCAACGACAACCAGAACGACGATACGTTTGGTGGTTCGATCCAGGTCTCTGTTCCGCTCTTTACGAGCGGTGTTCTGCTCAATGCTTATCGTCAGTCTGTTCAGGTCAGCATTGCATCCGATTATTCCTATCTGGCTGAAGAGCATCGTGTGGCGCTCGAAGCCATCGCGGCCCATGTGAATTTGCGTTTGAACCGCCGTATCGTGAAGGCGCTGCGTTCCAATGTCCGCGCAATGGAGCGCATATCCAGTGTTGCGCGTCGTCTTTATGAAGCGGGCGATGCCAGTCGCACCGATATTGCCATCGCGCAAGCCAATGTCGAAGGTGCGCTTGCGGAAGTGGAAACCGCCATTCGTTCACGTGATGAAGTTCGTGCCGATTTTGAAACCCTCACCACGGGTCATGCCCCTGATAGTCTGATGTTGCCGGATGCGGAACGCTTTGTTCCTTCTTCTCTTGAAGAAGCCTTGGCGTCCGCTCAGAAAAACAACCCGGCACTTCAGGCTTCGCGTCATTCGGCAGATGCCAAACATTTCAGCGCTTTGGTCGAGCGAGGGCGCCACGGCCCTCAGATCAATCTGTATGGAGGTGTCGATCGGGAGTTTCATAATTCGGGCGACGATGATCGCGAGTCCGGCTGGAATGTTGGAGTGCGTCTCAAAGTGCCTCTGATCGACTTTACCAGTGCGCCAAACATTTATGCGGCACGTCACGATGCCCTTGAATCCCGATACCGCGCCCTTGATCAGGCCAGATCCGTTGAAAGGCAGATCAAGAGGCAGTGGGCGGCTTATAATTCAGCAAAGCGCCGATATTCCATCTCGCGACGGCAGGTTGCGGCGGTCGCAAAGAGCGTTGCCGGCACCAGACGTGAATACGAAGCCGGTTTCCGCTCCATCACCGACCTGCTCAACGATCAGGTCAAGCTGGCACGAACCAAGATCGCGCTGGAAACGACTGCCCACGAGCAAATGCTGATTGGATTTGAACTGGCTTTCACCTCTGCCCATCCGTCAATCCACCAACTCGCGCTGAACGTGAGAAAGTGACAGTGCTATGAAACTTCATGACGATATTCCGGGCATTTCCAGAACCCACACTGACGACGGGTTCTGTTACACTGTGCCCGGCAATTCGACACAATATGAATGGAAATTGGCACCCGGTTCGCCAGCGATCCTTTGGACTGATGAAGTCTATGGAGTCCTGGAAAAATGCGCTCGTATTGAGTTTGATGACATTGCTGTGGAGCTTGGCGCGGACGGGCAACAAATTATCCGTTTTGCCGGTGACATGGACTTCGACCTGGGGACAGAAGAACAATCACAACTGGAACCGGTGCCGATTCCAACGGATGCGTTAGGCGAACCAACGTCCACCCATGAGGCACTTTTTGAAGCAATTGAGGTTCCAGTAACAGTTGGAACTGAATCTGAATTGCTGATCATTCCGAACCAAATGGATGATATCGGTGCGCAGGTTGACCTGGACATTGGTGGATTTATTGACGCGTCATTGCTGGTTGACGGTGTCAGCGTCACCGTCAACGGCATGCCTCCCGGCCTCCATTATGACAGCATGCGTATGCGGGTCGAAGGTTCGGTTTCTGAAGATGTGATCGTTGCGCAACCCTATGTGGTGGCGGTGATGGTCAAATTACCATCCGGTCAATCGTTCCGAACGACATTTGAATGGGTGATCAGGGATCTCAAAGGGTTAAATGCCAGTGGTTTGAACACGATCGCTATACCGCCTCAAGGGCGCATGGATGATGCGTCATCGGCTGCCGTTCTCTTTTCAGTTGCTGCTTCCGCAACGCTGGCAGCAAGCGCATTTTCTTTGGGCCGTCTGGAAGCTTCCGGCCGCACCGCCAACGTCAATCGCGAGGGCAGTTCGAACTTCAATCTTGGTCAATTGATCAAAGGCGAAGAAGCAACCGGAACAGCCCGTGGCGGAGAAGCCAATGACCGGCTTGCGCTTTTGACGCCCGACGCAGCGGCCGGCGCTGCTTCCAACGGCCGTGGTCGTGACGGTGAAGCCCTCGATCAGGAAGTGACAGTTGCAGTTGGTGCGCAAGAGATCAAAAGCAGCGCAGAGAATGATGAAGCGCCCGTGCCGGAAATTTCCAGCTCGGCAACCACACCTGTGCCCGAGACCGAACCAACCGGCGGTGCGGGGGAAAGCGGTGATCAGGAAGCTGTCAATTCACAGCCTTTTGCCGGAACACCACCGCCGGTCACCGCGCTGGAGGATACGTCGCGAGATGATATCGATGTTCTGGCTTCATCTTTTGATGTGGATGGTGACGAGTTGAGTGTACTGTCAGCTTCGGCTGACAATGGGCAGGTGCTCATTCAGCCTGATGGGCGTTTGACGTATGTTCCGGACCCGGATTTCAATGGGCAGGATACGATTGCCTATACGATCGGCGACGGGCGTGGTGGTACTGACACAGGCAGTGTCGTGGTCAATGTCATCAACTCAAATGATGCACCTGATGCCGGCGTCACTCCGGACCAATCGACCGCGGAAGACAATGCGATAAACAATATCGATGTCCTGTCCAATGCCTCCGATCCCGACGGTGACAGCCTTACGGTCCAATCGGCATCATCGCCGAACGGACTGGTTATCATCAACCCCGACGGTACTTTGGACTACACGCCATCAAACAATTTCAATGGCGCCGATACAGTCACTTATGTGGTTGATGACGGGAATGGCGGAACATCGACATCGTCTTTTGTCGTCAATGTCGCCCCCGTTAATGATGCGCCGGTTGCAGGTTCTCCCGCCGCCCAGACTTTGCAGGAAGACACATCCATCACGTCGATCAACGTGTTGTCGGCGGCCAGTGACGTTGACGGTGATGCAATCACGGTCGTGCCTGGCTCTGTTTCGGCCAGCAACGGCGTGGTAACCCTGAACCCGAACGGTACCATAGACTACCAGCCAAACGCTGATTTCAATGGCGCTGACACCATCGTCTACACGGTTAGCGACCCAAGCGGTGCAACGGCAAACGGTTCGGTTCCCATCACTGTTTCATCTGTGAACGATACGCCCAATCTGGATCTTTCCGATGTATCCAATGCTGCTCGAAACAGCACCTTTATCGACATTGCTGCGTTTGGTGATTGGGATGATTGGCAGGAAACCGGCGTTTTCAACACGTCCGGACCGGCGGCATTTGCACCAACAAATTCAGACGATACCGTCGGAGCCAGTTTAACTCAGATCGGTCTGACAGGGCTTTCTTCTGGCCCGGGCGACAACGGTACCGCTGTCATTCGCTTTGATCTCGGGTGGACTGACGAGGCAGCAGCGCCCAGTGGGCAGCAAGTATTGACCGTCACTCTGGACGGCACAGACTACGCGACCATCGCAACGAGCCCAGGCAATGGTGGAAGCTTGAGCGTTTCTTTTCTCAATGGCGCTTCGGGCAATGTGCCACAGATCAATTCCAGTCCCTCTCTGGATTGGGATTATGGGACGATAGAAATTCATTTGCCCGCTGCAATTGCAGATGCGGGCGATCTGACATTCACCTGGAGTTACACAACGCCCGGAATATCGTCGGACGATATTTCTATCGACAATGTCACTGTGTTGCGAACGGCTGCAAATCTGGCGACCACGTCCTATTCCGTTGACTACGAAAACGGGCGACTGCCTGTGGCAATTGTCGATGACACCGCCAGCATCGTGGATGCGGATTCCGCAGAAATGGCATCAGCCATCGTCACGTTGACCAACCCGCAATCAGGAGACAATTTCAGGCTTAATGGCGTCGCTGTGTCGGCGGGTGATACCGGCACATTAAACGGCATCGGCTTTACGGTCATCGACAATGGTTCCACACTGGAAGTGCAATTAAACGGCATCGCATCTTCACAGGACTATGCGGAAGCGCTGAAGCTCATTGCGTTCGAAAGCAATTCGGCATCTCCGTCAGTTGCAAACCGCATCATCGAGATTCAGATCAGCGATGGCGCGGCCTCCTCGAACGTTGCGACATCAACAATCGTATTCGACGCTCTCAATCAGGCTCCTTCTGCATCGTCAGATACCGGCAACGGAACCGAAGATCAGCTTTTGATTATCGATGTTCTGATGAATGACGCTGATGGATCAAACCCAATCGACCCAACGACAGTGCAGATTTTGGGAACGCCTAGTCCAGGCGATTCTCTTGCTGTGGCCGGCGAGGGAACCTGGTCGGTTGATGGTGTTTCCGGGGCTTTGAGTTTTGCGCCTGAGGCGAATTTCAATGGTCCGGTATCTTCCATTTCATATTCCGTCGCAGACACCACAGGCTATCGTTCTGCTCCGGTTTCTGTTGATGCGAATATCGCTCCGGTCAATGACCCACCAACCATCGATCTCAATGGCGCGTCCGGCGGAATTGATCATGCCGTGGTCTTTTCAGAAGGCGGCGGTCAGGTCAGTCTCGCGACCCCTGATGCCGCGCTCAATGATATCGAGACAGGCCTTCAATCCATAACGGTTCAGCTTGATGTTCTCTCCGACGGCGCATCGGAACAATTGACAGTGGAAGGGGCCCAATTCCAACTTAACGCTGATTTTTCGGGTATTGTGGCCGTTGGTGGAACGCCAGTTCAGCTAACCTATACGGCTTCCTCGCGCACCTTGCTCATTACGCACCAGTCAGGAACGTCATCGCCCATTAATATGGTGGACGCAGAAACGATTTTGCGCGGCATAACATACGAAAACACATCCACAGACCCTACAGCGGCTGATCGCACCTTTTCCATCCATGTTACCGATATGGACGGCGCTCCGTCTGCGCAGGCGACATCCACCGTTACGGTTCAGCCCATCAATAACCCGCCTACTGACATTACATACCCATCCGCCAGCGTCAGCGAAGGGGCGGCCGCCGGAACACGGGTTGCCACTCTAACTGCGGTGGATCCTGATTCCGGTGGCACATTCACGTTTGCGATGCTGGACGACCCGTCGGGCTTTTTTGAGATTTCCGGAAATGAGATCCGTGTTGCTTCGGGCGCAATGATCGACTTCGAAACCGCTTCGAGCCATGTTGTCGATGTTGAGGTTCAGGATAGTGGGGGTGCCAGTTATTCGGAGTTGATCACCATCGTGGTGACCGACAACAATGAGGCGCCGGTTGCAGGCAATCCACCTGTGGCGACAATATCTGAAGATACGGTGTCTGCCCCCATTGATGTTGTATCAAGTGCCAGCGATCCGGAAGGTGGAACGATTTCAGTTGTGCCAGGGTCGCCAAGTGCCAGCAATGGTACGGTGACAATCGACGGTGGGGGCGACCTTATCTACACGCCGGTTGCCGATTTCAACGGCAGTGATACGATCACGTACACTATCACCGATGGCAGTGGTCGCACTTCAACAGGGTCTGTTGCGGTTAATGTGACGCCGGTCAACGATGATCCGGATGCCGGTACGCCAGCGGCAGTGGTCACATCTGAAGATGTCGCCATAAACGCCATTGATGTGTTGAGCGCCGCCTCGGATATCGATGGCGATACACTTGCGGTTCAACCCGGATCGGCAAGTGCGCTCAATGGTACCGTAACCATCAATGGCGACGGAACTCTGCGCTATGTTCCCGGTGCAAACTATAACGGGCCCGACACCATCAGTTACAATGTGTCGGACGGAAATGGTGGTTTGGCCGCAGGGACGGTTGATGTAACCGTCAGTGAGCAGAATGATCAGCCGACCGCATCCAGCGCAGCGCGCAGCGAAAACGAAGATACGTCTTCCGTCTACGATATTGCAGCGCTGACATCGGACCCAGATGGCACTATTGATTTTTCGACCCTGCAACTGATCGGAACAGCCGCTGCGGGAGACCCGTTGACGGAAGCGGACGTCGGTGTCTGGACTGTCGATACAGTTCTCGGTCGAATTTCGTTCACTCCGGATGCAAATTATGTGGGTGCGGTGAACCCTGTCCAATATATCGTAAGCGATGATCGAGGGTTGGCCACTGACCCTGCGACGCTGACGCACACAATTATTCCCGTCAACGACAATCCTGATGCAGGAACGCCTGCTGCTGTGGCCACGCCGGAAGATGTCACGCTGACGTCGATCAATGTTCTGGCTGCTGCCTCTGATGTGGATGGCGATGCCTTGTCCGTGCAGCCCGGGTCAGCATCTTCCGCCGATGGAACGGTGGTCATTAATGGAGACAGCACGCTCGATTTCACTCCGGCCAACGGCTTCGTCGGCACGACAACAATTTCTTACACTGTCATTGACGGCAATGGCGGGTCTGCTCCTGGCAGTATCGATGTCGTGGTCAACGATGTAAATGACCCGCCTGCGTTGGATCTCAACGGAGCGGCAGCCGGGAGCGGATATTTCGCTACCTACACGGAAAACGATCCGGGTCTGCCGATTGTCGCTTCTGATGTTGTCGCTATCGATGACGATGATGCCATTCAGTCTCTGACGGTATCGCTGAACTTTGTACCTTCGGCCGGAGACACGCTTGCAGTTGGTCCATTTATTCTCACGCTCGCGGGCGATGTGGGGGGAACGACCAGTGCGCTGGGCCCGGCCATTGCATTTGACTATGTATCGAGCACGAGAGTCCTCACCGTCACTGATATTGCTGGTCCTGGAACGCCACTTTCGGGTGCAGATGTCGAAGCGGTTCTGCGCGGTATTGTTTACGAAAACCAGTCAGAAGCACCAGTGGCGGGCGATCGGAATTTTGATGTCCAGATAGCCGATGAAGTCGGTCAGATCTCGAGTGTCCAGAGTTCGGTTATCACTGTTGTACCGGTCAATGATGCGCCAACGGCACAGGATATCGGACGCTCGGCACCACGGGATACAGCACAGAACTTTGATGTTGTTGCGTTTGCAACCGATGTCGACGGGACCGTTAACCCAACCAGTGTCCAACTTGCCGGAACCTTGAATCCCGGAGATCCTCTTGTTGAAACAGGTGTGGGCACGTGGTCTGTCAACACGACGAGCGGCTTGATCACGTTCACACCAGAACCGGGCTATTCCGGTGCGGTTTCGCCCGTCCAATACACAATTCTCGATAATCAGGGGCTCGCATCCAACGCGGCTACGCTTACCTTTTCAATCAACAACAGTGTGCCGGTGCTTGATCTTGATGATGCCAGCGCAGGTGTCGATTACTCGACTGGTTTCGCGGAAGGTGCCAGTGCAGTCGCCCTTGTTGGCGCTGCTTTCACGGCTGATGATCCGGAAAATGCTGTTCAGGCCATTCGTATTGAGCGCCTGAGCCCGGTGGATGCAAATAGTGAGATGATCGATATAAACGGCTCGGCGTTCGATTTGAGCAATTCGTCCACACAGTCGATCGTATTTTCGTCCTTCGAAGTGGAAGCTTCCTATTCAGCGGCCAGCGGCAGTTTCACGATCACCCGCATCAATGATGTTTCTACGGTACTTTCTTCCGCTCAGGTCGAAGAAGTGTTGGCCAGTATCACATATGAAAATACGTCTTTCGACCCGACGAACGGTGATCGGGTGTTTCGGATCACTATTCAAGACGATGTCGGAATAACATCGACCGCTGCAGATTCCATCATAAGTGTGACGTCGTCAAATACACCTCCCACGGCATCGAGTTCATCGAGATCGGCAAATGAGGACAACACGGTTGTCTTTGATATCACCTCGCTGGCCAATGATCCGGACGGCACGCTGGACTTAACGACAATCCAACTCGTGGGTACCGCCGCACAGGGTGACCCATTGACCGAAGCAGGCGTTGGTACCTGGAGTGTCGATACAGTCTTAGGCACGATTACGTTTACACCGGAGCCGGACTATGATGGCCCGGTCAATGCCGTCCAATATACGGTTCGAGACAACGATGGAGCTGCCTCCGCTCCGGGTACACTGAATGTGTCCATCATCCCAGTCAATGACCCACCGACCCTGGATTTGAGTTCAGCTACATCGTCTGAAACGGCGGTTGCATGGCTTCACAATGTGGAAACGAACAAGCAATTGGGCCAAATATACGATCCATCCAAAGTGTCGCGTGCGGAAGACGAGGTTGTTGGCGCAGGCCTTGTGGGTTCGACCACATCGACGGTTCTGGATTTCACAGGCGCGGGCACGGATGGGACAGACTATGCGTTTGCGCAAGCAAACGATGATTATCTCGAATACACTTTTGTCGTGGCTGATGATGGCACGCTGACTCATGCGAACTACAATTCGTTCAGCAATTCAGGCACCTTTAAAATTGCACTTGCACTCTCGACAGATGGCTTTGCGTCACAAACCGATTTGCTGGTTGATTTTCAACATGTCCCTGCGGATTCAGGTGATACCGATATCGGCGGAGGGAATTTTATAGCAGGCCGACAGCTCCTGTTTCCTGACCAGAGTTTGAATGCAGGTCAGGAATACTCGCTGCGGGTGTATTTCTATGATTCTGACGCCACCGGTGGGCTGCCTGCAGGGAGCGGCGTGTTCGATGATCTGCGAATCAAAATTCAAAGCGAAAGCAATGATTTTGGAACCCACTTTGTGGCACCCGTGGCCGGTTCAAACAGTCCGGTCAGCATCTTGTCTCCCAGCCCGGCCGGTTTTTCTGATGCGGAAAACAATTTGGAAACTGTCATCATTTCGGTTTCCGGAATTGTGAATGCCGCGGAAGAACAATTGTCTTTCAACGGTGCAATTTTCAATTTCGATGTCGACAATGGTGTTTCGGGCCTGGCCTTTGGCGGCCAGACTTATGATGTCACCTATCTGGCGGTTGATCAGACTTTCACCATATCAAATTCTGCGGGCTCCGGTGTGGCCATGGATCTGACAACGCTGAACAATTTCTTGCGCAACGTGGAATATTCCAATCCGAGCGCAAATGCCGTTGCGGGTACTCGGGAGTTTGAATTCCGGGGCATTGATATCAACGGTGCTTCATCAAACACTGCATCGACCCTGATCGATGTGCATACCGGCTTGCCTGTTCCCACCGAACCGACTCCGCTTGCCGACGCATTGAGCGGCGATTTGGATGCCAACATCATCTATGCGCAAGGCGGCAATGATGTGGTGAACGGATTGGATGACGACGACCAACTCTATGGTCAGGACGGCAGCGACACGCTTATAGGCGGCAATGGCAATGACACGCTGATCGGTGACCGGGACTTCGTAGCTGTTGAAACGCTGGGCAGCGAGCAAATTGTCAATCAGGTCGCCCTGGGACACCAATCCGCTCCAACTGTGGTGTCTCTGGAAGACGGTAATCTTCTGGTCATCTGGTACAACAATGCTGCTGCGGATGCGATTGATCTGCAACTGCGCGGCCATATCGTCACACCGGAAGGTGTTTCGGTCGGCGGTGAGTTTGCGATTGGCACACCGGGCGTTGAGGGCGCCGACAATATTGAACAGCTACGCGTCAATGCCATTCGACTAAGCGATGGCAATGTGCTGGTGGGTTGGGGAACCGACAACGGTCTGGCGGTCTCTCCTGACGGTGATCAGGGCGCTGCCGTTGCTGCAATAGTTGATGTCAACGCGCAATCTGCAGGTCCTGAAGTTGCCATTAATACTTTTGCAACTGGGAACCAGTCCGCGCCGGTTTTGACTGGTCTTGATAACGGTCTTGTATTGGCAACATGGTTTGACCGACCCGAAGGAACAGGCTTCGCATCGATTGTGCGCGGGCAATTTCTTGATGTTTCAGGCTCGATCACGAAAGTCGGCGGCGAGTTTACGATCGGTACGTCGGACGTTGAAGGCAACAATGCACAGGACAAGTCACCTCTGACAGCAACGAAGCTGGCGGATGGTGATGTTCTTGTTGCCTGGCAGTCAAGGAACGGATTGAGCGCCGATGGGGACGGCAATGCACCAGTTGCGGTTGTTGTCGACACAGCCGCACAAACTGCGGGCGCAGAATTTGTATTGAATGAAGTTGGCACAACCAATCAATCAACACCGACCATTGTTGCTCTTTCCAGTGGTGGATTCGCCGCAATCTGGTATGACCGCTACGATGGTGACAGCGTCGCTGGAATGAACGTGCAAGCGCGTCTGTTCGATGCTGATGGCAATGCGACGGGCAGTCAGTTCCAGTTGGGTACCGTTAACGTCGAGGGCTTCAATGATCACGAGATGCCGCCGGTGGCGGCTGTCGAGATGTCCAATGGCAATCTCTATGTAACCATTCAGGCTGATAACGCAGACAATCTGGATGGCGATACGAGCAACGCGCTGATCGGAATTGTGGTCGATGTTCTCAATCAGTCTGCCGGACCGCAAACTCTGATCAATTCAACAACCCCGTTGGACCAATCAGGCGCGGCTCTGGTGGCCCTCCATGACGGAAGGCTGTTTGCTGCCTGGTACGATGATTCTGATCAAGACAACACTGGTCTGATGCAGATCCGGGGACAGTTTATCGACAATAATGGAAACCTGACGGGTGGTGAATTGATGATCGGCACTTCTGATGTCGAAGGCAGTTCATGGATTGACGGGCCACCTTTGACAGCGACGGTTACTGAAAATGGTGATATTTTCCTGTCCTGGACAGCGAGCGCGTTGTTTAACGTCGATGGTGATGGTTCGGCGATTGTCAGTCTCCTGATCAGCACCAAAACGACCCCGGGCAACGACACACTTCTGGGTGGTGATGGTACAGATTATCTGGATGGCGGCGATGGTGATGATGAATTGGATGGCGGCGCTGATTCCGACACACTTATCGGTGGCGGTGGTGATGATACTTTGCGGGGCGGCGCCGGTGACGACCTTCTGGTCGGTGGCGCTGGTGCCGACATTATCGATGGTGGCGCGGGGAATATGGACACGGTCAGTTTTGCGACTGCAACTTCGGGTGTTGATCTCGCATTGAGTGATGTTGATTCTGAAGGCCTGTTGGGGCTGTACGTGGGCGAGTCCGCTGGCGGTAAGTCGGGAGAGGCGTTTGGCGATACCTATTCGGGCATAGAAAGGGTTGTTGGTTCGGACTTCAACGATCGTCTGTATGCTTCAACGACCGGTACTGTTGCGGAACTTGGTTCCGGAAACGATGTTTTCAGCACCACTGCGGCGCTGTCGGGAAATGATGTGGTCGATCTTGGTGCAGGGTTTGATATCGCCGTAACAGGCGCTGGCGACGACGTTATCAATGGGGGTGACGACGACGACTTCATTCTGGCTGAAGGCGGTGCAGATACGTTGAACGGTGACGCTGGGGATGACGAGCTTCAGGGCGGTGCCGGTGGGGATGCGCATAATGGCGGTATCGGGTTCGATCTTGCAAGTTTTGATCGGTCAACAGCGGGCGTGGATCTTGTACTGGAAGACACAGCCGGCGCTGACAGTGTGTTTGGAGCTTTCACGAACACGGCCGCCGGCGGTTATTCCGGCGATGCGATCGGTGACACGTTTGACAGTATCGAAGCATTCACACTGACTGATTTCGACGACCGCATGTTCGGATTGGGCGCTGGTTTGGAAGTTGACCTGGGCGCAGGCAACGATGACTTCAGCGTGGCGAGCGCATCGACGGGCGACGATTTCGTTTTCGGCGGCAGCGGAGCAGACCGCATTTTCACAGGCGGCGGCGATGATGTGTTGTCCGGAGGTGAAGGCGCTGACAGCCTGGATGGTGGAACAGGTTTTGACACTGTGGATTATTCCGGATCAACCGTCGGCGTCGCCGCTTTGTTCGACAACACGGACAGCAACGGCATAGGCAGCAACTTTGCGAACACCACAGCTGGTGGTTATGCAGGTGATGCCGCGGGCGACGTCTACGCGGCCATAGAGGGTGTCGTCGGCTCCGATTTCGATGATCAAATTTACGGTACGGGTTCTGGCTTCACCGCAGATCTCGGTGCTGGCGACGACTACTACGATTCGGACGAAGCCAGCATGGGCATCGACACCATTGATGGCGGGAGTGGCCTGGATGTCATATTTACGGGTGGCGGTGATGATGTCCTTTCCGGTGGCGATGACGATGATCTGCTTGGCGGTGAAGGGGGTAATGATACTCTGTTCGGCAATGACGGCGATGATGCCTTGCAGGGTGGCGCCGGTAACGACACCCTTGATGGTGGCTTAGGCATTGACCGGGCTGTCTACAGCGGAAATCGCGCTGACTATGATGTTCATGACAATCAGGACGGCACCTATCAGGTGACTGATCTGGCTGCGGGCAGCCCGGACGGTGTCGACCAGTTGCAGAATATCGAACAGATAGAATTCTCTGACCAAACAATTGATATCGCCACAGCTGTTACCACGGTGTCTCCAATTGTCTTTGATTTGGATGGCTCCGGTGCGATTGAGGTGACGGGATCGACAACTGCCAAAATGCGCGATGCCTCCGATGGTGTTGGAGACACAGTTGAGTTTGACATCAATTCAGACGGCGATCTCGAAACCATTGAATGGATCACCGGAGATGGCGATGGCTTTCTCGTCGACAACCGCGATGGCATGGCGGCAGACGCCATGAACGGATCGCGCTTGTTTGGTGATCAGAACGGGACATTCGATCACGGCTATCAGCAACTTGCTGCATTCGACCAGAACGAGGATGGCAAAATTTCCGGCACTGAAACTGACGGTCTTGAGCTTTGGGTCGACGACGGTGACGGGAAAGTCACAGACGGAGAGCTATTCGCCTTGGCTGATTTCGGTATAACGGAGATATCAATCGAACTTCAAAAAGATGTGACCGATGACAACGGTCGTGACCTGTTCCGGTCAACCGCCACCCGTGCGGATGGGTCGCAATTGCTCACGGAAGATGTTTGGTTTGCTCAGCAGATTGAAGAGAGTGATCCGGTCAAGGGTTTGCAGCCCGAGCCTTCACGAGTGCATCAGGAAGACGCACTCGTGTGAGTTTCGCATATCAGGCGAAGAAATCGACTTCGTTTGAAAACGGCATGGAGCGCAAACGTTTGCCGGTTGCCGCGAAAATGGCATTGCCCAATGCCGGAACAACGGCGGGCATGCCCGGCTCGCCAGCGCCACCCATATGGTCAGCATTCTCCAAAAGCTCGACGTGAATTGTCGGGCACTGGTTCATGCGCAGCGCATCATAGGAATCGAAGTTTGTCTGCTCCACCATTCCATCATCAAAAGTGATTTCCTGCCCAATGCAGGAGGAAAGGCCGTAGATAATGCCGGACTGCATCTGGGTCTTGGTTATGGCGGGGTCCATCACCTCGCCCAGATCGGCGGCGCACCAGACATTTTCGATCTTCACTTCGTCGTCCGGCATCGATATTTCGACGACCTGGGCAACCCATGTCCCAAAGGAAAGGTTGAACGCGAGACCACGGCTTCTGCCCGCTGGCGCACCAGCCGACCAATTGGACATTTCAGCCACTTTGTTGAGAACACCAAGAGCAACCGGGTGATCTGCCATGACTTTAAGGCGCATCTCCAAGGGGTCGATCCCGCCTTTGACAGCTAGTTCATCCATGAAGCCTTCATGGAAAAAGCCGTTGTATGAGTGACCCACCGAGCGCCAGAAACCAACCGGAATATCAACCGGCGCTTTAATGCCGGAAACGCGGTAATCCTTGATGCCGTAAGGCTGATTGTACGACCCATCTGTGATCGAATTGTCCGGGCCCGCTGGCGAGAGCGAGGGGAAGGTGCGGGCCATCAAACTGGCAACGATCGATGGTGCTGCAATGCGCATATCAACAGCGCGTGGCAGGTTGTCATCGCCAATGACAGCGCGAAACTTGCCAATGGCTGCCGGGCGATAGGTGTCATGTGTGGTGTCTTCCTCACGGCTCCACGTCACTTTCACCGGCTTTCCGTCGGTCTCTTTTGCAAGACGGGCGGCGTAACGGGGGAAGTCAACTTCGCCGCGACGCCCGAAGCCGCCACCCAGATAAGTCGAGTGGATGAAAGTGTTTTCCTCTTCAATGCCGGCTTCGTAGGCACAATCAGACCGAATAATTGTCGGGGCCTGTGTGCCGGTCCAGATGTCGAGACGCCCGTCTTTCAGTTGGGCGGTGGCGTTCATTGGCTCCATCGTCGTGTGGGCAAGAAATGGCACCCGGTATTCGGCTTCAACGACGCGGTCGCGTGGCGCATCTGCAAAAACGAGGTCAACGTCGCCGTCATCGCGCAGGCCATCACCATCGCCCGTTTTCACGGCTTCTTCGATCACGGCAATAATGGCATCCGTATCGGCCGGATAAGGCGCTTCGCCCCATTCGATATCGACCGCCTCGGCCCCCTTGAATGCTGCCCAGGTGTTGGTGGCAATCACACCGATACCGCCACCAAAGGCCTCGTTTTCTGGGCCCGTGATGTCGACCACTTTCAAAACGCCCTTGATTTTCAACGCCTCTGTCGCATCGAACTTAACCATCGGACCGCCAAGGCGAGGGTTCATGCGAATTGTTCCGTAAAGCATGTCGGGCTGCACGACATCGACACCGAAAATCGGCGCGCCGGTGGATTTCGCAACCATATCCCTGCGCGGGGTCGATTTTCCGAGAACTTTCCATTCCGACCGTTCACGCAGTTTTATGTCCGAGGGAACATCAAGCTTGGTTGCGTCTGCTGCGAGCTCACCATAGGTCATCGTTTTGCCATCCGGCAGGACAACTGTTGCATTCTCTGTTTTGAGTTGATCGACAGAAACTCCGCTACGATTGGCGGCGGCCAGTTTAAGGGTTTCGCGTGCAGCGCAGCCTGACATGCGCAGTCTTTCAAACCCGTCCTTGATGGACGAAGAACCGCCAGTTACGTGGAGCCCCAGAATCTTGCCGAGGCCACCCATGGTTGACCGAGTCACATTGGCAACGACAGACCTGTCGAAATGCGGTACGGGCGCACCATCTTCAAGCATCGCTGAATTGTAGTAAGCGTAGGATGCCGGTGCGATTTCGGTCTGGATGTCATCCATACTCACATCCAGCTCTTCCGCCACCAGCGCTGCGAGGGTGGTCGAAACACCCTGACCCATTTCAGCGCGGGGAATCATTATTGTGATCGTGTTGTCGCTGGCGATTTGGACGTAAGGGTTAAATGTGTTTTCCCCTTCCGCCAGATCATCTTCCAAAGGGTTGGGGTAGGTTTTGTTGACCTGATAAGCGCCAAAGGCCACGCCGCCTGCAATAGCAGCAGCACCTATCAGGAATGTGCGTCTGAGAATCTTCCCCATAATTATGCTCCTGCTTTGGCGTTGGCGGCGCGCTTGATGGCAGCGCGAATTTGCGGGTAGGAGCCACAGCGGCACAGGTTGCCGGACATGGCATCGTCGATGTCTTCGTCAGTGGGATTTTCTGTCGATTCCAAAAGTGCAACCGCACTCATGATCTGGCCCGACTGGCAATACCCACATTGCGGTACTTGCTCTGCAATCCAGGCTTGCTGAACCGGATGCAGCTTTTCTGCGTTGCCAAGGCCTTCAATCGTTGTGACAGGGCCGGTCACGCTGCCAACCGGTGTTGAGCAAGAGCGAACAGGCTGACCATCAACCATAACGGTGCATGCGCCGCACATGGCAATGCCGCACCCGAATTTTGGTCCGGTCACGCCCGCTAAATCGCGCAAAGCCCACAAAAGAGGCATATCGGGGTCGGCATCGATATCAACAATTTTGCCGTCAACGGTGAGTTTCATAAGACTGCCTTCCTGATGTGAACCTTTGGTGCGATGCAATTTTTGGCATTGATCGGTGCCCGTTTTGAGTTTTGTCTTGTCATCCGCGCGATGATTTCGTCAATTCACAGTGGATTGAATGATTTCTTGACAAAATAACGAAAAATGTCAGATTGTCAATTCAATATTTACCGCACAGTTAGACCTGAAAGCCTCCATGCTGACATCTGAGAAATCCAGTGCAGCCGATTTGCGCAAGGAAAGTATTCTGCGCGCCGCTTTTGACGTTTTTGCGACCTATGGGTTCAAGCGCACTTCGATGGACGATATTGCGAAGGCCGCTGATATCTCCCGCCCCGGCCTTTATCAGAGCTTTGCAAACAAGAAAGAGATCTTCCGCGCTATAGTGACGCTGTGGAGCGATGACGTGTGCAGTCAACTTGAACAGGCGACAAATGAAGAAATGCCGTTGGAGCAAAAACTGCGCATCATGTTTGAAAAGGCAGTGGCTGAACCTGTAAACTCTGTCATTGCCATGCCGCATGGTGAAGAGCTTTTTGGCTTGAAAAACGAATATGCCAGCGATCTGTTTGGCGATTGGCGTGAAACGGTTTTTGATTTCATTCATAAGGCTTTCCTGGACGAACGGGGGATCGATCCTGCATTCGCTCACATGCTTGCGGTCATGGTGGACACGGCGATAGCTGGAATGAAGGCGGATGGGCTGCACGGCGAGGCCCTCTACGCGAAATTCGAAGCCGTGTTACAAATCGTGGCGGTGAGCATCCAAACAAAATCTGACAAATCGCTGTCGGGCTGAGTTCTGCTTGTCTTGAAGCCTGCGATTGATGACATGCCGCGCTGGCGCTGATAGAAGTGTGGCGAAGGACAACAATGGGTCATTTTGGGGCCAACGGAGACAATTGCGTGACAGGACAGGCTGACAGACCGTGCGATCCGTTTATAGATAAAGCCCCTCTCGTCGCCCCCCTTGGCCGTCAATCTACAATCGGTGTGAACGTTGGCGGTGTGGTTGTCGGCGGCGGCGCTCCGATAGTCGTTCAGTCCATGACCAATACCGACACTGCTGATGTCGATTCCACAGTTGCTCAGGTTGCAGCGCTTGCCAAAGCGGGGTCCGAAATTGTGCGCATCACGGTGGATCGCAGTGAAGCGGCTGCGGCCGTTCCGAAAATCCGCGAACGTTTAGACCGGTTGGGAATTTCTGTGCCGTTGGTGGGAGACTTTCACTACATCGGCCACAAACTGTTGGCCGACCATCCCACTTGTGCCGAAGCGCTCGCCAAATATCGCATCAATCCGGGTAATGTCGGCTTTAAGGAAAAGCGCGACAAGCAGTTTGGCGCAATCATCGAGACGGCCATCAAATATGACAAGCCGGTTCGCATCGGGGTGAACTGGGGATCGCTCGATCAGGCACTTTTAACAAGCCTGATGGATGATAATGCAGCCAATGGCAGCCCACTTTCTGCGGAGGAAGTGATGCGCGAAGCGATTGTGCAATCAGCGCTTCTGTCGGCCGCCGAAGCGGAGCGCATTGGGATGGGTCGGGACAAAATCATCCTGTCTGCGAAAGTAAGCGAGGTGCAGCATCTGATTGCTGTCTATGCTGAATTGTCGCGCCGCAGTGACTATGCGGTTCATCTGGGACTCACCGAAGCGGGTATGGGCAGTAAGGGCATTGTCGCGTCTTCAGCGGCTCTCGGTATCCTTTTGCAACAGGGCATTGGCGACACGATCCGCATTTCCCTGACTCCGGAACCGGGCGGTGACCGGACCCGCGAGGTGCAGGTTGCGCAGGAATTGCTGCAAGTCATGGGGTTCCGCAGCTTCGTCCCCATCGTTGCAGCCTGTCCAGGATGCGGGCGCACGACCTCAACCGTGTTTCAGGAATTGGCGTCAAAAATCCAAGGCCAGTTGCGCAACAATATGCCGGTCTGGCGTGACCAATATCCAGGTGTTGCTGAACTCAAGGTTGCCGTCATGGGGTGCATTGTGAATGGCCCGGGCGAGAGTAAGCATGCCGATATCGGCATATCTTTGCCTGGAACGGGCGAGGCGCCAGCGGCTCCGGTATTTATCGATGGCAAGAAAGCGGTGACATTGCGAGGCAACCGCATTGCTGAAGAGTTTGAGGCTCTTGTCCAAAGCTACGTTGAAGAACGGTATGGCGCTGGTGCGGACACAGCTGCGGCGGAATAACGGTCCCGTCGCAGATGGGCGGGCGGTGATCCACTTCGCGATACTCACGCTGGCGATCACAATTTTCGTGATTTTTGGTATGGCCTCGGCGCAGGGTCAGTCCGGTGCGATGGGCCAAACTGTTCCAGATGCAGCAGACTGGAATGCGAAGCGCATCTGCGCTGAAATCAAGCGTGTGGCGGCTGTGCACGATCTTCCCTTATTCAGCTTTACGCGTTTGATTTGGACTGAAAGCCGTTTCGATATCGGGGCCGTCAGCCCAAAGGGTGCACAAGGTATCGCACAATTCATGCCTGCGACGGCTGCTGAGCGGGGCCTTGCCGATCCTTTTGATCCTGCGCAGGCCTTGTCCGCCTCTGCGAGTCTGCTGGCGGAACTGCGAACTCGGTTTGGCAATTTCGGACTGGCGGTGGCCGCTTATAATGCAGGTCCCGGTCGCGTGGCGCGCTATTTGGGTGGCATTGGCATTTTGCCCTTTGAAACCCAGGACTATGTTTCTGCAATCACTGGTCAGCCCATTGATGCGTTTCGCCGCAAAGATGCCCGACTGATCGACTTCTCACTCGCTGAAGGCCAATCGTTCGAAGACGCGTGCGAGGCCTTGCCGGTTATTCGAACGCGCGTTCCGATAGACGATCAGCCCGAAATTGTTGAGCCATGGGGTGTGCAGGTTGCCGGCCATTTCAACCGCACGGTGGCAATGCGATCATGGACCAGAGTGCGGGGCAATCTTCGCGTTGCGCTTGGTGATGCCAAGCCACAGCTTCACCGGGATCAAAGACGCCGCGGCGTACGCGCAAAGTGGGCTGTACGGCTGGGCGCGCCCACCAGAGACGAAGCGCTCATTCTGTGTCGTCGTATTCGCGCAGCAGGTGGATTTTGCGTTGTCCGTAAAAACTAGTGTTACTCTGCTTGTAGCCAGGCATGACTGGTCTTCAAAAAAGATAGATGAACTCTTGTATAAGAATGAACCATCATGGTAAGCCACCGCCGACAGATCAACTCTCGAGAAGAAGGGGAGAATAGCAGTGAGCAATATCCCGCAATTGCTGGTGCATGACCATGAAGACAATGTTGGTGTTGTGGTCGTTGAAGGCCTGACCGCCGGTACAGACATGTTATGCGTGGTTACCCACGACAACTCATCTTTCAATCTGGTTGCCAAACATGACGTTCCAATCGGCCACAAGATTGCGCTGAAAGACATCGCTGAAGGCGATACCGCAATCAAATATGGTGAGGACATTGGCAAGTTCGTTGGCCCTGCAGCCAAGGGCGAGCATGTCCACACGCACAACCTCAAAACGAAACGCTGGTAAGGAGACCCGATATGTCTGACAAAATCATGGCTTATCGCCGGGACAATGGACGCGTTGGTGTTCGCAACCACGTGATCATTCTGCCAGTCGATGATATCTCAAACGCTGCCTGTGAGGCGGTGTCCAACAATATCAAGGGCACTATGGCTATTCCGCACGCCTATGGCCGTTTGCAGTTTGGTGAAGACCTCGATGTTCATTTCCGCACGATCATCGGCACCGGCGCCAACCCTAACGTGGCCGCTGTTGTCGTGATCGGTATCGAACCCGACTGGACACAAAAAATTGTCGATGGAATTGCAGAAACCGGTAAGCCGGTTTTCGGTATTTCGATCGAACAGAAAGGCGATCTGGAAACAATTCGCCAGGCTTCATGGAAGGCCAAGGAATTTGTTCACTACGCATCGGAAATTCAGCGCGAAGAATGCGATATGTCCGAGCTTTGGATTTCGACCAAATGCGGTGAATCGGACACAACCACTGGTCTCGGCTCCTGCCCAACCGTGGGTAACATGTATGACAAGCTAATCCCAACTGGCATTACCGGGTTTTTTGGTGAGACTTCGGAAATCACAGGTGCTGAACACATCTGTAAGGAACGCGCGATCAACAAGGAAGTTGGCGAACGCTGGCACGCCATGTGGAAAGCCTATCAGGACGATGTGATTTTCGCGCACCAGACAGACGACTTGTCAGATTCGCAGCCGACCAAAGGCAACATCTTGGGCGGCTTGACGACCATCGAAGAAAAGGCGTTGGGCAATCTGGAAAAGATCGGCCGCGAGTGCAAATACATCGACATTCTGGAACCGGCGGAAGCGCCTTCCCAGGGTAACGGACTGTATTTCATGGATTCCTCATCCGCTGCTGCGGAATGTGTGACTCTGATGGCAGCTGGTGGCGCTGTGGTTCACACGTTCCCAACGGGGCAAGGCAACGTTGTCGGAAACCCAATCGTTCCGGTCATCAAGATCACGGCCAACCCGCGCACAGTGCGTACGATGGGAGAGCACATTGATGTCGATGTGACAGGCATTTTGACACGTGAGAAAACCATCAGCGAGGCGGGTGACGATCTCATCGAAATGATCCGCCGCACAGCCAACGGTCGCAACACGGCCGCAGAAGCGCTTGGCCATCGTGAGTTCTCGATGACCAAATTGTACCGCTCGGCCTGATCGGTATATTAAATCACACTCTGGTCGCACGTGACCGGAATCGATAACATGCGACGGGGCTGCTTGCGGGCGGCCCCTTCTTTTTGATCTGCAGACATTCGGTCTGTTGGACCGACATTAATAACGGAGAATGTGAAAGTGCCAGACGTCGTCATCACAGAGTTTATGGATGAAGCTGCGGTTGATCGCATCCGGGCTGTGCACGACACGCTTTATGATCCGGCTCTTGTCGATGACATGCCGCGGCTGACCGATAACCTGGCCGACGCGAAAGCTCTGATCGTGCGCAACCGTACCCAAGTGCGTGACGGACTACTGGAAGTGGCGGGTGACTTGCAATGTGTCGGACGTCTGGGCGTTGGCCTTGATAATATTGATGTTGTTGCCTGCAAGGCTCGGAACATTGATGTTTACCCGGCGACCGGTGCCAATGATCTTTCGGTTGCTGAATATGTGATCACCTGCGCTCAGAGCTTGCTTCGGGGGGCTTATCTGGGCACAGCGTCGGTCATTGCTGGCGACTGGCCGCGCCAATCCATGATGGGTCGTGAACTTGCCGGCAAGACCATGGGGTTGATCGGCTTCGGCGCGATTGCCCGGGAGGTTGCAGGTCGCGGACTGAGTCTCGGCATGGAGATTGTGGCCTATGACCCCCTATTGCCCGCCGATGATCCAGCATGGGCCTATGCGCGCAATGTTTCGCTCGACGGAATCGCTGATCTGGCGGACGTCATCAGCCTGCATGTTCCGCTGACGGAACAGACCCGCCATCTCATTGATGTGAAATTCCTCAAGGCCATGAAATCTGATGCGGTTTTGATCAATGCTGCCCGTGGCGGTGTCGTTGATGATGCAGGCCTCGCTTTCGCCTTGAGCGAAGGGGAGATCGCAGGAGCGGCGCTTGATGTTTTCGAAACCGAGCCTCTGACAGCCGAAGCCGGTGCAAAATTCGCCGGTCTGTCGAATTTTATCGCCACACCTCATATTGCCGGTGTGACGCAGGAATCGAATGTCCGCGTCAGCCAACTCATCGCCGACAAGGTTCTGGCTCGTTTGGCCAACTGAACTTAACTCCAAAGGTTTCAAGCATGCCTCATCTTTCCCAAGCTGAATTGACGAACCTCGTGTGTGCCGCTCTTGAAGCAAACAACACATCGAAAACAAGTGCTGCGAGCGTTGCCCATGCGCTGGTGCTGGCCGAAATTGATGGTCGCAAGGGCCACGGTCTTTCCCGCGTTGCCAGCTATGCCGCGCAGGCCAAAGCGGGGAAGGTGGATGGGTTTGCCGAACCGGTTCTTAGCAAGACGGCGGCAGCCTCCTTGCTCGTTGATGTCGCGCATGGTTTTGCCTATCCCGCTTTTGATCTTGCGCATCCCGCGCTGGGACCGCTGGCACAGGACGCGGGTATTGCAATGGCTGGATTTACCCGGTCGCATCATTATGGCGTCGCCGGTCATCAGGTCGAGCGAGCCGCTGATGCCGGGTTTGTAGCGATGGCGTTCGGCAATACGCCATCGGCTATGGCGCCGTGGGGTGGTAAATCTGCATTGTTTGGCACCAACCCGATTGCGTTTGCTGTGCCGCGTGTTTCCGACTCACCTCTGGTGATCGACCTCGCGCTCTCCACAGTCGCGCGTGGCAATGTGATGAAGGCTGCACAGAATGATCAGTCCATTCCTGAAGGCTGGGCATTCGATGCTGATGGCAATTCGACAACCGATGCAAAAGCGGCATTGACTGGCACCATGGCTCCCGCTGGCGGTGCCAAGGGGGCTGCTCTCGCTTTGATGGTAGAATTGCTGGCCGCTGGTCTGACTGATTCCCATTACGCCTATGAGGCCTCATCGTTTTTAAGTGCCGATGGTCCGCCGCCCGGTGTTGGTCAGTTGTTGATGCTGATCGATCCCGGTGCCTTTGGGCAGAGGAATCGTGTTTTACAGCGCATGGAAGACATGTGTGCAGCTCTTGAGGCGGAGGATGGTGCCCGCGTCCCGGGTGCCGGTCGCACGGCCCGGCGCACCATCGCTGAGGCAGAAGGTGTCGCTGTAGATGACGCTGTGATCGACGGTCTGAAGGCTCTTGCTCAGGGCTAGAACATTTTCAGGTTCGGTTGCTCTCGTTTTTGGCTTCAGGTCGCAACTGAAAGTCGTGAACTGCGCCAGTGATGATAGATCAGCCACAGGACCGATACGCCAAATGCCGGGCCGTTGATCAGCGGATTGCCTGTCATGATCAATGCGGCGAAACCGAGCCGCAATATCCATTCGGTGGTGACCAGAGAGGCGCGGTCGAAACCCGCCAATGCACTTGCCAACAGATAGAGTGCAACGAGAAGGCGCAATACGAGCCAAATCAGAGCTTGTACATCAAGCGTTCCATCATAGCCTGCAATGTATTGCGCTGCTGACGGCAGTGACCCCGGGTCCAGCACGGCGGCCTCGATCAAAAGCATTTCCGGATAGAATGCAAATACGAAGGGGATAACGAACATGACAATGCCTGAACGAACGGCTGAGAATCCTGTAGCCATGGGTTCGGCCTTGGTGATTGTTGTTGCAGCAAATGCAGCAAGAGCAACTGGCGGCGTAATGGCTGAAGCCACCGCAAAATAAAAGATAAACATGTGGGCCGTGAAAATTGACAGACCCAACCCTGCCAGTACGGGCCCCATGAGCAGCGCCACATTAATGTAGGCCGGGACGGCAGGCATGCCCATGCCAAGCAAGATGGCCAAGGCCATGGTGGTCAAGAGAGCTATGAATTGGAAGAGGCCCGACCCACTCCCTCCGAGATCAAGCCCGCGAAGCCAGCCCAGAATGTCGATTGCAATGAAATCTGACAGGCCGGTGAAATTGAGACAAAAATCGATGATCGAGACCGCGAGAAACATCAGATAAAGGGTGGAAATCAAAACTCCGGATTCAGACAGAGCGTCGAGCAATTTGCGGGGTCTTGCACGCATGTCCCGATCAAGGAACAGCAGGAAGCACAGCAGGATCACAGCCCACCAGCCTGCACTGCCAGCGTCGCCGGCCGACGCCTGAAACGCTTCCAGCAGCCACGGGAGGTCAGACGAAGTGCACGCGCCGTCGACAAAGGTCTGTTGTGCGCTAACAAGCCCGCCGATAACACCACAGCCTACGGCTTCTTTGGGTGTCAGCAGAAGTACGAGAATCAGAAGGATTGGCGCGAAAATCATGACCAGATTAATACGGTCGCGACCGTCGAGACGCATATCGTCGGTCACTTCGCCGATTGCCTCAATGCCCTGTTTGCGCGACTGGAAAACAGCCGACAGAAACAGGCAAAGGAAATAGGCCATGGCTGGAATGATCGCCGCGATTATGACTTCGCGATAAGGCACCCCGGTCAGCGCTGCCAGAACAAAGGCAGCAACGCCCATCACGGGAGGCATAATTGAACCTCCGGATGACGCAGCCGCTTCCATACCGCCGGCAAAGACTTTCGAAAACCCGCGCTTGATCATCATCGGGATGGTCAACACCCCGGTCGACAGGACATTGACCACGGGGCCACCAGAAATAGTGCCGAACATAGCAGACGAAATGATCGCGGCGTGAGCAGGGCCGCCCCGCAGATTGCGTGTCCAAAGGAACGCCAATTTAATGAGCGATCGCCCACCTGCTGATGCGCCGAAAAGCCCGCCCAAAATGATGTAGGGAAACACCGTGTTCAGGATGATGTCCATGAACCGTCCGAGCAGACCGGAAGAATTGTTGACCAACGCATCATGGAGTTTGGGTCGGCCATCGGACAAAAGACGTGGTTCGCCGCCGAGCTTGGTCATCAGATATTTGTTGATGTCGTCGGGGCCATGGAAATACCAGACCAGCACCGTGATAATGGTGTAGGCGGCCATGGCGATCGCCACCATAACCAAAGGAAGGCCCCAGACTTTTGTGTTGTAGGCAAGAAAAACGATGACTGCCCCGCCGATGATGGCAACCAGCCAGCCGCCGGTCGTATTGATACATTGGGGGTCTTCCACGGTATCCGGCACGGGAAGCCCATAGAGTTCTGCAAACTCCTGTTCTTCCGCCAGACTTCTGGCAATCAGCTCCGCGCGCTCTCCGGTGATCTGATCGATGATACAGACGGCTTCGATCTCGATCAGATAGGTCAGTGAAATGCCAAGTGCAGCTACGATTAACGCCGTATCAAGGAGCAACCCCATCTTTCGTTTCAAGGGCGGTGCTTCTGTCATCTCCCGCCATAACGAGTGCTTGAGCGCCACAATCACCATCATCATGCCGAAGGCGATGGGATAGAAATATTCATAAGGATATTTGCGTATGACGAAGTCTTTCCAGCCCGTCAGGCTGACGGCCAGATCGTCAATACCGGGGATGCCCGGCATGGAGTTGAGCATTCCAACGATAACGAGGAGCAGGGCGAGCCAGTAAACGAGCGTGCCCGCAAACGAAGATGGGACAAGCGGCACGGATAGCGCTTGCGAATGGTCAACTTCGGCTGTTTTGCTTTCGCTCATCGCGATTGGCCCCGGCCCCTATGCATCGCCGCGCCCGGCTGCACGCGCGGACGTTCGGTATCAAGGCCAACCTGTTGAGTTGGCTTTGACAGAAAGCCTGTGCCTAGTTGGCTGGCTTGGCGCAATCGTCGATTGTGTAGCCCGCTTCTTCCCAGGCGGCGACCGCCCCGGCGTGATATTTCAGCGGATTCGGGCCGCACATGCCGGATTTCACGGAATCGACAATTCCGTAGCCTGCGTGTTTTGCGAAAGGCGCCTTCGCCTTCAATTGTTCCAGCGTATCGATATGCGCTTTGGTCAAAGACTTGGCGAGTTCAAACGACATGTTCTTATTGACGATGTCGCCACCGATCGTTGCCAGGCCACGAAAAACGCCGTCCTCAGAAACGATTTTGGAGCCGTTGGGCACGCTGGCCTCTTTTACGTTCAGAGTAAAAGGTGCGGAACCTGGGGCACGCAGATATTTCTGAAATGGTTCGGAATCCCATTTGTCTTTTGGAACGGACCAGATGGTCATGTTGCCCGCAGAAACGGCCTGGGTGATCCGGCTGTCCGGAAACAGGATCGGCAGAACCACAGCATCCACACTACCATCCATCATGGTTTTCGTGGCTTGCCCCCAATTGACCTGATTGCCCTTGTAGCCATCGCCATCTTTCAGACCGGTGGTCAATTGAATGACGGCCCGGGCATTGGTCAATGCTGCGCCGCGCGGCGGGCCGTTGAGAACCGCCTTACCTTCCAGACTGTTCCAGCCATCAAGGCCTTTGGAATCGTAGGCATAGAGCGCAAAGATTCCCAACGTGACCGGATACAAAGCCCGCAAGTTGTCCGCCAATTCAGCGCCTTTTTCAGCGCCCAGTTTGGAATAAGGTCCACGGCCCTTGGCCAGAAGGAACGGCAGAATATAGGGCGTACCGGCGATGTCGGTTTTTCCCTCAGCAACATTTTGGACAGAGTTCGTAAGGGTCTGACCATCGGCCAGCTGTATGTTGGCGATGCCTTTTTCAGCGGCGACTTCCGTCAGATGAGACAGGGACAGGTGAATGGACCCTCCCGGTGACGCTGTTTCAGCCGTCAGATTTTCAGCGGCATTGACAGTGCTTGCCATAAGCGCAGCAACACCTGCTGCGATGATTGATTTCATGATTTTCAAGTTAATTCCTCCCAGAATTGACAGGCCTCCCAGCCTGCTCGCCGATATTGTAAGCATGGATTGGCTTTTCTTACCAATACAGAATCGTTTCGCTTGAACCGTAACCGCACTATGGCCGTTTGGAATAAGGGTGGCCGAAGCTTCGCTCATAGTCATCCTCATCCCACACACCGATATAGATGCCGGGCGGTTCTTTGCCGGTGATGGCATCCAGCTGCTCGAAGGTCCGGGTTGTGCGATTGTGATGACGTCTTGCCCAGGCTGATATGCGTTCATCCATCAGTTTGCGAATGGCAACATGCTCGCCTTCATCGCTTGCGCCCAGATCAATGAGTTCGTTTGGATCGTTTTCGAGGTCAAACAGCATTGGTCGAAAACCTTCCGCGTGGACAAATTTCCACCGTTGGTCGACGCACATCACAAGACGGGCATCTTCAACGCCGACACCAAGCGTTGTGCGGGCTTCGCGGGTGACATAGTCATATTCTGATATGGCCCAATCGCGCACAGTTTTCTGTGCGCCGTGCAGAAGCGGCATGAGGTTTTTACCTTCCAGAATTTCCGGCTTCTGGCGACCGCCGAAATAGTCGAGCAGGGTGGGTGCAATGTCGATGCCTTCCACCAGGGCTTGCGAAACTGTGCCGCGTGTCACATCTGCCTTTTCGTCGGGATCATATATGATCAACGGTACACGCACAGAGCAGTCGTGGAACAGATCCTTCTCCCCCATCCAATGATCGCCCAGATAGTCCCCATGGTCGGAGGACATGATGATCATGGTGTTTTCCATGAGGCCGTTCTTTTCCATGTAAGCAAACAGACGGCCCAGGTGATCGTCGATCTGTTTGACCAGTCCCATATAAGCGCCCAGCATCGCGTTGCGCACTTTGTCCTGTGCAAAAGCCCTGCAGACGCGGGATTTCATATATGCATCAAATACTGGTTGCGCGTCGCGTTTTTCGTCTTCTGACCGATTGACTGGCAGCCAGGTCTCCGGTGGGTACATGTCGTGGTAGGGGGCAGGCACCACATAGGGCCAATGGGGTTTGATGTAGGACAGGTGGCACATCCATGGTTTGTCGCCGGCACTCTCCATGAAGTCCATTGCGCGATTGGTCATGAAGGCGGTCTCGGAGTGTTCCTCCGGAATCCGGGCGGCGGCCTTGTTGTTCTTGATCAGCCAACCCGACAGAACGTCGCCATCATCACCCTCAACCGAGTTTGCCCAATCGTGCCAGGGGCTGTCCGCATCAAATCCGTTGTCTCTCAGATACTCGTCATATTCAGAATAGTGAGGCCCGCGTTTCGCGCGCAAGCCGTCGTCGCGAATGAATGCTTCGAAACCGCATTGTTGGTGGTTCACGCCGACGTCAGAATTGGGATCAATACCCAGCCATTCCATACCGTCGGTATCGGCAATCATATGGGTTTTGCCAACCAACATACTGCGCACATCAAGTTCGCGTAAATGATCACCAAGCGTGTACTCGCCAATCCTCAGCGGGATGAAATTCCATGTTGCGCCATGGCTGTGGCAATAGCGGCCCGTGTAATAAGACATGCGTGACGCGCCGCAAATGGTGGAGTTCACATAGGCCCGATTGAACAGAACACCCTTTGCCGCGAGGCCATCAATGTGCGGTGTGTGCAGATGTGGATGGCCATAGCAGCTTAGATAGTCCCAACGCAGTTGATCCGCCATGATCCACAATACGTTTCGTTTTTCGGCCATGGCCCCGTTCCATCAATTCCCGCATTGCACTGATGGAAGAGGAAAGAATATGAATGCATACGTCAAGCTATTGTTTGGCAGGCGGGTGTTGCTTGGTCAAAATTGGAAACGATAGTTGAAACTTGAATGCCGACAAATCACTAAGACCAAGCGCGCCACCATGCCTTTCGACCAACGCGCTTGCGATAGAGAGGCCCATACCGGTGCCTCCATCGGCACGTCGGGTGGTGAAGAAGGGCGTGAATATTTGTGCGCGATTTGCATCGGAGAGGGGCGCGCCGTCGTCAGAAATATGGACATGGTACATGCGATCGCTTTCTATTACGGAGACCAGAAACTCGGCCGCATCTTGAGCTTTGGCGTTGGTGATGAGGTGTTGCAGCACGATATCCAAATTATGTTGCGCCATGAGCACGTCAAAAGTCGTGCCTGAGAATTTCAGTTCCAGTCCAGATTCCGCCACGTTCTTTGACAGTGCCTCTTTCAAATCACAATGGCCGGTTGATACGCCCAATTCAGCATGAGCCAGTTCACGCAGCCGCGTCGAAAGAGTGGAGAGGCGTTTGGCGTCTTCCCTGATGTTTTGGAGGAAGCGAGCGCGCTGACCCGATGTCATGGTCTTATCATTGTCGAGCAGCAATTCTGCGGCACCATGAATGCTGGTCAGCGGTGTTTTTAACTCGTGGCTGACATGCGTTGTGAAAAGCGTCAGGTAACTGCTGCGTTCGTCAAGTTGTTTTGACATAGCGAACAGACTGTTCGCCAAATTGGCGACTTCCTGTGTTCCCCGTCGTCCCATGGGTCGAAAAGCGTCGTGGCCTCCTCGGCTGATTTCCAGCGTTCGGGCGCTGAGCTCCTGAAGCGGAAGCAACAATGTGCGCAGAAAAACATAGCCTATCACACCGGCCATCGTGATGCTGCCAGCGGCGAGAACGGCCATACCCGTCAGGCTGCGAAGTCGAAACTGAGCGTCAAACAGTGCTTCAATCGCAATGATGGCGGCCAGCCCGCACAAGGGCAGGAGTGAGACCAGAGCAACGGTGGCGAACACCACCATCCACAAAGCCGGTCGCCATTTTTCAGGTTCAGAGGCGCGCATCACGATGCCCGCATTCCCTCACATGTGTGCAACTGAAATCCAACGCTGCGCACGGTGCGGATAGCATCATCGCACCCCGCCAATTTCAGCTTTGATCGAAGATTGCGAATGTGACTGTCGATTGTACGATCAGACACATGCATATTTTCTGCCCATGCCTGATTCAAGATGGCTTCGCGACTGAACACGATCCCGGGCCGTTTCATTAGCGTTGCTAATATATCAAATTCAATTCCCGTCAGTTCTGTTTCGCCTCCGGCTACATGCAACTCCCGGCGATCCGTGTTCAGTTGTAAAATCCCATGGCTGAATACAGTCTCTGTGCTGGCAGTGACCACGCGTGTGTAGCGCCTGGAAATGCTTTTGATCCGTGCGACAAGCTCGCGTGGACTGAACGGTTTGGTGACATAGTCATCCGCACCGATTTCGAGACCGACGATACGGTCTATTTCATCATCGCGCGCTGACAGGAACAGGATTGGGCAATCGCTGGTGGCGCGGATGCGGCGACAGGTTTCAAGACCATCCATTTCCGGCATACCGACATCCAGCACAACGAAGTCCGGATCATGTTGGGCAAACAGATCAAGCGCCATGGCTCCGTCATTAGCTGTTGTCACGCGCATGCCATCTTTTTCCAGAGCGAAGGTGATGACTTCCAGAATATGCGGGTCGTCATCTGCAGCCAGAATATGCATTTTCATGTCACTTCTGTTCGAGTTGTTTTGCGCTTACTTGTTCCAGATAACGGATCAAACGATGCTTGCGATAGGTCCACGCGCGCCAATCGTTTGATTTGTTTTTCAAAAACTTTTCTCTGTTCGATTTTTCCATTAGCCGGATAGTGGTCTTTTTCCAAGGCGAAGCGAACCTGATCTGCTCACGCGTTTTGTCGAGTGCGGGCAGAGCCTGTGGGCCTAAGCCTCTGATATAGTAGAAATCGAGACGCGAGCCATTGATCCTGACATGACTGGAACTCTGCAAATTATAAAGAGCAATATGATAGGGCAGATTCACAAAGCTTGTTGCGTAAAGCGTCGCAACAAGCGCGACACAATTGGCGACGATCAGCCATGCGCTGCTTTTCTTAAGAACGAAACGCATCACGATTAAACCAAGCCCCATGGCGACCAACAGCATCCAGATAAAGGCGGCGATACGCCAATAGGTCAGGGCGTAGGCATCAATATAGATGTCCAGCCTGTAGAGAGATGATAGGAGCAAGATCAGGTTCTGTGCGACCCATATGAGCACGAGTACCCGAATGGCCGTGAAGCGCTCGCCCAGACCGCCCGGCCGCATCGCGAAAAGGACAAACACGCCCGCGAGGATTGCAGCCACCACAAGCGGATAGGCTCCCCTGTGGGCATATTCCGCATAGCCCATTCCCTCCGGCAGTTCGGCACCGGACCACAGGAAATTCAGGTCCAGAATGTTCTGCGTTGCAAACGCCAGATTGAACAGAATGAGGCAGCGCTGCACGGGCATCGCGAGCGTGTTTTCAGTTGTGGACACCATGCTCGTTGGCAGGATCAGCTGGGCAAAGCGGCTGGACGCGGAAAACAAACGCAACCGGGACGCATTGTTCTCGATGTGAGGCCACGCAAACCAGACAATCGCCAGCCAGAACAGGCTGCGTGGTGTAAACAGAGATTCCAGAATGGCAATCGGATCGAACGATTCAATCCATCCTTGCCAGATTGGGCTTGCGTAACCGAAAAGAACAATAAAGACGCAACACAGCAATGCTGGTGCGAGCCAGTTCAAGATCTGTTTTGTGAGTAGGAACTTGTCGGGCACCGACGGGAGAGCGGTGTTGATCTTCCGGATTCTGAAGGGAGATAAAATGCCTGCCGTCAGCATTTTGTCGATCCATTGCGCCCAGTTTTTCGGGTCTTTGCTTGAGAGCCGGAAACAAGCCGCATAGGTGAAAAGAATACCCAGGCAAACGGTCAGTGCGTTCACCGTTTCCACCAGCGGCAACAGCCCTGCAATGGCAATTGCGGAGCTGATGACCAGCGTGCGCCGATCTACGGTTCCAATGCACATGGATAGCTTTGTGATGAACAAGGTCAGGAGCGAGAGCGGGAGCGCAATGCCAAAGTGGCCGGGCCACAGCAGGACATCGAAAATTGTGACCGCTGCTATGAGCGCTGCACCTGTTCGCATCTGCTCTCGATTCATCGGTTTTTTGTCTATCGTTTCTTCAGGGTGCATTCTTCCAAATCCTTGATGTCTATGAACGGACGGCGAGAACGCGGAAAACATGTTGCCGAAGGCAAAATTTTTGCGGCGCATTGATCTTTATTCAGCCACCACCCATCGCGCGCCAGCGATGTTGGGATGCAGCGGGCGGACGGCTGTACTGATTGGTTCAAGTTTGGACGTAATCGCATGATGGTGTCATGCGTTGTCAGAATGCAGCGGGTTTGATCGCGTTTCGCATATCAGACCCAATTTTGTGCAGGTTTTATGCAGATCACGGTTGGCGGTATGACCGCTTGATTTGATCGTTATAGTGTAAGGCGGTTGGCTGAACCGAAAGGCTTGTTTACGGTCTTTGCTCTATCAGTGCGGGTCATCAATCATGGCCCCGGTTCCAGGGGGCAGGTGATGACAACAATTCCGACAACAATGCGTGCTTTTGTTTTGCACGGTCATGGCGACTTCGATCAGCTGCGCCTGCATGATGACTGGCCGGTTCCGGTGCCCAAGGAAGATCAGGTGCTCATTCGGGTCAAGGCGTGCGGACTGAATAATACCGACATCAATACCCGCACCGGCTGGTATTCAAAATCAGTCACTTCCGGCACCACGGGCGGAGCCTATGAAGGTGATCAGAATGAAGACGGTGGCTGGGATGGCGGCATTGACTTCCCGCGCATTCAGGGTGGTGATGCCGTCGGCATCGTTGTCGCGCTGGGTGATCGGGCCGACAGGACACTGCTGGGCAAACGTGTGATCGTTGACACTGTGCTGCGTGACTGGGATGCGCCTGCGAACCTGGAACGAACCGCATATCTGGGTTCAGCGGTCGATGGCGGGTTTGCTGACTATATGGTCATTGATCATCGCAATGTTCATCCCGTCGAAACAGGTTTCAGCGATGCGGAACTGGCGACCTTTGCGATTGCTTATTCAACGGCTGAGAACATGCTCAATCGTGCGGAGGTCGATGCGAACGATACGGTTCTCATTCCCGGCGCGTCGGGTGGCGTTGGTTCGGCGCTGGTGCAGTTGGCCAACCGGCGCGGTGCGAAAACGGTCGCCATGGCATCGCCTGCAAAACATGGCGACGTTGCGCGGATGAATCCGACCGCCATCCTGCCGCGCCAACCAGAAGATTTGATGGCGGCTTTGCAGAATGCGATTGGTCAGCAAACGGTCAGTGTGGTTGCCGATATAGTCGGTGGCGATCAGTTTCCAGCGCTTTTGGAGGTTCTGGAACGTGGCGGCCGCTACACATGTTCAGGTGCCATAGCGGGTCCTATTGTCGAACTTGATCTGCGCACCATGTATCTGCGTGATCTGCGGTTTCATGGCTGTACCATCTTTGAACCAAAAGTGTTTCCCAGCCTTGTGCGTTATATCGAGGCTGGCGAGATCAAACCCATGCTGGCTGCCAGCTATCCGCTGGCGCAATTGCACGATGCGCAACGCGCATTCATTGCAAAGCAACATACCGGCAATATCGTTGTCACGATGGATGAGGCTCCGTGAAACTGTTCTCAGGCGGTGGAAAGATAGAGTTTTTGTGCCAGCAGTTTGATGTGCGAACACAGTTCCGCGTCATCCCGTGCCGTTGCCGCAATGTAGAAATCAGGGCGCAGAATTACAAATGCTGCATCAATAGATTTCATCCATTGGCAATAGCTATCGTTCACATCGATGACCGGGAAATCTGAGTGCGTCGGACCCATGGCAACGGTTTGCGCATCCAGTGTTCGGAGTATCGCGCCAGCTTGTTTGTCTAAAAACTGTTCAGGGTCGCGATCATATCCGATCACCTTCCACCCTGTGCCGACAACCTGATCGAAGCGTCCCTGCTGACCGTCGAAACTGACGAAACCCTGCATGGACAACTCCCCGGCTCCCTGTGTGCCCTCCAGCCATGCTCCTGCTCCCAGCTGAACCTGATGGCCGGACGCAGGCTCATAGTTTCGCGCGGTGAGTTCGGCCTTCATACGTTTATCGCGGTCAGCGGCTTCTTTCGGGTCTGCAATGCAAATGATGTTCCCAAGTTCCTGACTGAAGTCGATGTAGTGACGCGCGTGATGAAGCCGTTCGCTTTCGTAACTTCCCAGAACACCATCGCCCATAGTGCCGTCCAGGATGGCGTTTAAGCGCCACCCCAATGCAACCGCATCGCGCAATCCGGTGCACATGCCAGCGCCGGCAAATGGCGGCATCAGGTGGGCAGCATCGCCTGCGATCATGCAGCGTCCAACGCACCAGCGTTCCGCCCAGCGCGCTTGAAACCGATAAACAGCGCTGCGTTCTAATTCGGCATTTTGGGGTGTCAGACCCCAGGGTTTCATCAGCTTCCAGGCATTCTCGGCCTTGGCGATATCCTGTGACGATTCACCCGGCAGCACCATGAATTCCCAACGCCTGCGCCCCGGGCCACCCGGCACAATTGTTGTCGGGCGTTTTGGGTCGCATAGCTGCCATTGGGCAGGAGAAACCGTGTAGTCCTCTTTCGGAATCATATCGAGAATGAGCCAATCAAAGAAATAACCCTTGTCGATGTTTTTTATTCCAAGCCGGTCGCGCACGAAGCTGTTCGCACCATCACAGCCAACCACATATTGCGCGGTTGCTGTCTGGTTCAAAGCATCTTTGCCGGCAGTTTGCGGCGTTTGCCGCAGGGACAGGCTTACTGCTGAATCGCTCTGATTTAAGTCCGTGGCTTCCCATCCACGCATGATTGTAATCGAGGGTATTTCTGAAGCGATGTTCAGCAATCGCGTTTCGAGTTCTGGCTGATTGAACCAATAGGTCACCCGCCAACCGGATGGAGAAACGCTCTTCCAGTCGACGATCTGGATGTCTTCCAGGTCAGCGTTTTTCCAGTAGTACAGCTCGTCATGATATTCGATCAGCGGGTCGTTGTCGCTGTCGATGCCAAGCGTGGCAAGAATTCGGGCGACCTCATGATCCATGGTGACCGCGCGCGGTCGGTCATATTGGGTCGGCCATTTTTCGATTAGCGCAACACGCTTGTCTTTCTGGCCCAGCAGAATTGCGAGCAGTGTCCCGACAGGTCCTGCACCGACAATAGCCACATCAAACAGGTCTTTCACGTCTTAGCCTGGTTTCGTTTTGGGATTGCGCAGCACTAAGCACAAATTTGGCCTTTGAGCGATATCTGATCTCTCTTCTGCCAATGTCTTGAACCTGGCCGAACGACGTTTTCGGATCGTCTATTATTCTCCAAGAGGCGCTTGCCTTAAAAACTTGTCACGATTGATCCATACAATGAGCAATACAGTGATGGCGAGTTTTGCCGGATGATCCAGAATGGGGAAAAGCAACAGCGCGGCCAGAATGCCGTACGCAATTCTCATTCCGATAGAGATGGCTTCCCGCTCGAAGCCGCTCATAGCGTTGCCGAAAAGCACGATGGCGACCATCATTGCGCTGAAGGTTGCGACGCTTTGAAAATAAGTGCCGTCTTGAAGAAGCAATTCCGGCGAATAAACAAACAGGAACGGCAGGAAAAACTTTATCCAGCCAAACTGAACCGCATGGAGTGATGTAGGCAGGAATTTGGCGCCCGCCATTCCGCTGGCGACAACACAGGCAATCGCGACAGGAGGTGTGATCATCGACAGCATTGCGGTGTAGAAGACAAACAAATGCGCTGCGATGGGTGAAATGCCGAGATCAACCAATGTGGGAGCGATAACCGTGCCCACGATGACGTACACCCCGGCTGTTGAAAGGCCTGTGCCCAGAACGAAGCTCGCCAATGCCGCCACCAACAGACCGAACAACAGACTTCCCGCAACCGCATTTGAGACTGCGATAGCCAGGGTAACGCCGAGACCCGTTGAATTGATAACCCCGAGCACAACGCCTATGGCGGCTCCGATCGCAACGACACCAGCGGCAGCATTGCCGGCCGATACCATGGCATTCATCAACTGTTTGAGACGATTTTCTGCTTTCATCAGTCTTACAAGAGCAAACAGCGAAGCAACGCCAACACCCATTGCTGCGGCCCATTGCGGCGCAAACGGATTGAGCCACAAACACAGAATGATGGTTGCGAATATCGAAACAATAGGCACAGCGCTCTTGGCCAGTTGCTGAAAGGTTGTCTCAACGACTTCCGTTTCATGGAACCCTTTCTGTGCGGCCAAACGGTCGGCCTGCACAAAAAGGGAGAAGTAAAACAGGATGGATGGCAAAAGCGTTGCGGCAATCAGGGTTCCGTAGGAAATGCCTGCGATATCGATGATCAGAAATGCGGCGAAGCCCATTACGGGTGGGGTGAGTTGTCCGCCGGTTGATGCCACGGCTTCGATTGCCGCACTTTCACTGGGGCGCAGTCCCATTCTTTTCATCATGGGAAATGAGAAGTGCCCGGAGGTCATGATGTTGGATGTGGTCGACCCGATGATAGAGCCGATCAGGCCGGAAGCGAGCACTGACACTTTGATAGGTGCGCCGCGACTGGAATTTGTCAGCTTGAGTGCAAGATCTTTGATGAAATCTGCAGCGCCTGCCAACTCAAAGAGCTTACCCAACAGCACGAATACCGTCACAATGCCTGCCATGATGGCGAGCGCCTTGCCGATCAATGCGTCTCCATCAAACACGAGATAGGTCGCGTATCCTGATGCGGAAACGGCTGGTATGGAAAACCATCCGCTGAAATATTGGCCGAAATATCCGAACAGGATAAAGGCCAACACAAGGATCATCATTGGCCACCCGGCATATCTGCGGGTGGCTTCCAGTGTGAAGCCGACGAGGATCACTGCCAGCATAACCGGTTCCTGCCAGTAAGAGGCGAATCCGTAACCGAAGTCTGTGTACCGGATGATGGCCCAACCGCCCGTAGCCAAAGCCGTAACGCCCAGCCACCAGTTCAATGTTCCTGCACCAGAAACCCCGTCACCGGTGCTGTCTTTCCAAAGGACCAGACAAAGAGCCATTGTCAGTTCTGTGAGAAGAAACTGCTCTGGAAGAATGTAAAGGCGAAACAGGCCTGTTGGATCAACCGCAGCAATGAGCGGCAGTGCAACCAGCAGAAATGCCATCACGCTCGCCGCTACATCTGTTATGGACCCGGAGCGCATTGGGCTTTCGGCGAACAACTCCCGCTACTTCAGCAAGCCTTTTTCACGATAGACTTTGACTGCAGCGGGATGAAAGGGGATGCCCACATCGAGCGCCACCCGATCAATCTCCAGATTGCGAAACGCTTTCACCGATTTTGCCATTTCCTCATGGTTGTCAATCAACGTTGTTGCGAGTGCTTCGACCAGAGCGTCCGGCGCGTCTTTGCGGGTGTACAAAACATAGTCATAGGCCAGTGCACGCATAGCGCCCGGTTGCCCAAGTGCTTCCGGGTCGGCATCCACGTCGACCACCCGAAATGCCGGATGAACGGCTTTCACTCGCGCTTCAACCGTTGGGCCGTTGGGGAATCCGATTGCTTTCATATCTCCAACAACCTGCTGCATTTTTACGATCTGGGGTGTGCCCACGATGAAGGGCATGACTTCCGTGCGGTCCTGTTTGAATGCATCGCGACTGTCGGAGAAGCCGATCACAGGTACGGATTTTACACTTTCGAATGTCAATCCACCCCCATTGAGCAATGCTTTCATGAGCATTTCTCCGGTTGATGTCGCTCGGAACTCACGTGGAATGGATTTACCAACCAGTTGTGAAATATCGTTAGCGTCGGATGTGGCGCGTCCGGCAAACATCATTCGGAAGGGAAAAATGTTCCCCACGGCAACAAGGTCGTCCATGATTTTGCCGTCGAAGAAGCCTTGGCCGGTGCGAGCCAGATCCAGTTCCACCGCGCCAGCGGTGCCAACCATCATGTCACCGGATGCGACTTTCAACAGCGCCAGCGTCGGTGTTTTCATCGGAACTACACGTACGTCCAGATCAGAATGCGCGCTCATCGCTTTCACGATCGCTATGGAAATAGAGTGCGTCGTCGAGCCGACGCGCGCCGAACCGAAAGAAACTGGTTCTGCAAAAGCGTTCGATGCAACGACCAGTGTTGCAAGAACGAGTATTCCGATCCGCGATAGCATGTTCTTTCCCCTATGCCGACAAGATGGTTTAGTATTTTTAATATCGTTGAAACAAAGCGCTCGAACAATACATGGAACGTTCAGACCTGCAAAATCTAAATCTCGCTGATTGCTATGTCGGGATGGCCAATCGTTTGGGCGACCAACCAGCGGTCATAACGATGTCCGATAGTATTTCGCATCGCCAGTTGGTTGACCGTTCTTTTCAGATTGCGCGGGTTTTGGAAGAGGAAGGCGTCAGAGCAGGTGATCGGGTTGGTCTGGCCATTCGCTCACCAATAGAAACGATCGCTCATGCCATTGCTTTGTGGCAACTCGGCGCTGTTCTCGTCAGCCTGGATTTCAGATTGCGTGGTGAGCAGCGGGACAAGCTGGTCAGCAAGTTTAACATCAAATCCGTGCTCCAGGACGCCAAACCATCCGGGCCTGCTGGCTATGTTGCTATAAACATTGATGGTGTGTGGAAGGATCGTTTGTCGAAAGCTTCAGTCAATCCTCGACGGCCAAGCAATGCCGGACACCCGGCTATGATCATGCTGACGTCTGGCACAAGTGGGGAACCCACCGGTATTCAGCGCGGGCATACCACCATTCTCGCGCGCAACCTGCTGGAACAATCGGGGAAAAACATCTGTGTTGGTGGAACACTTGTTATCGCGCAACCACTCAATTTTGCCGCACCATTCAACAAGGCGCTCGGGCAACTGTTGCAGGGCGGCAGTGTTCGCGTTGTCCCTTTCATAACTTCCGCTTCGCAACTCATCGAAACTGTCAATGAAACGGCTGCGGAGAAGCTCTTTGTTGTTCCCAAGCAATTGCGCGAATTGCTGATGCAATCCAAAAACTCCGCCGAGCCGATTTTCCCCCATTTGAAGTCGTTGATAAATGGTGGCGGGCAAACGAGTGCGGACGAAAATTTTCGCTCCTATAAGGAGTTGTCTAACTGTTATCAGCTGAACTACGCATCCAGCCTGACCGGGCTGGTTTCAGAATTGTTTGGTAAGGACTGTGAAACGATATCTGACTCAGTCGGATATCTATTGGGCATGAATAACGTTGAGATTGCTGATGCAGATGGCAATCCGGTTCCTCGCGGCGAAGAGGGTTTGATAAAGGTGCGTGGGCCAGCCATGGCTCAGGCGATTATCGGTTCCAACCGTGACGACTCCGACCGCATCATCGATGGCTGGGCCATTCCGGGGGATGTAGGTGTGCTGGATGCCAACAATGTCTTGCGGATCTCCGGGCGGAATTCCGAAATGATCATACGCGGTGGCGCAAATGTGTTTCCAAAGGAAATCGAGAATTGCATTGACCAGCTTTCAGGCGTTCAAGAAGTGGCAGTCGTAGGTGTTGATGACCCGGTACTGGGTGAAGAAATCGCTGCCTTTGTGACGACAGAGCCTGGATTCGACGAAACACTGATCAAGAACCATGTTCAGGTCAGCCTACCTGCGGATAAACGCCCAAGACATATAATTGTAGTCGACAGTCTACCGAGAAACGGCATGGGGAAAGTCATGAAGTTTCAATTGAAGGACAATTTTGCAAAACAACTCGAAGAATGAGTCTGGACGCTACGAACCGTTCTTGATGGCTGCACAGTCTTAGGACTATCTCACGAAATCCAGAATTTTTTTCTGCATAAAGCTCGAATTCTGGGCTGAAAGTGCGCCGACTGTTTCGGTATGTGATTCACCAGATTCGATGATGTGGGCTTTCCGCATAATGCGGTTCAGGGGGTGAAGTGGATCGCGCAATTCGTTTGCCCGTTCGCTGCTGACGATCAGATCATATTCGAAGTCGCTTGGCTCGTTTGGGTTGTGATTCCAGAACGCGGTCTGCATCTTGGCCGTCGCCTGCGCGGCGACCTGATTGGAAACGCCGTCCATTGCTGAATGAAAAGCAGCGTAGGTTGTTGCTGCGGTACCGCTATCGTTTTCCAGTTCCTTACGAACCTCCGACCTCTTTCGCTCCAGTTTCATAACCCGCCGATCAATCATCCATTGTTTCACGGATGGGTTGTTGTAGGCCTCCCGAGATTTGAAATCGACCCACTGCCGGGTGTACCAGAAGCAGTGCGCTCGTCGTGCGATCCGAAAATACAAACGCTTGATGCCAATCCATCCCGAAGAGATGGCAGGGATGTTCGCGCATGCAATCGCGCCTTTCTTGGAAATGTAGGTTTCTCTCATGTCGCCGTTTAAGGCAGCGGGGTCGAGAAGAACCACGAATTCAGGGCTCAGGCTGCGCGCTTTTAACAGACGCACGATCTCAACGGCAATCCAGCTTCCGTTGCAAAAGGCTGCCAGAAACCATGGTCCTGATGGGTGCGTTTTCAGCATGGCATCGAGATAGGTTTGAGCGATGCTTTCTATGTCGTCGAAAGATTCCGCAGAACCTCTGTAGCCGGGTACCTGGAAAGCAAAAACCGGCTGCTCGGGGTGAAAGCCGTTCATGAATTTCGGTTTGGGAAACGTCAGCCCGCCACGACCATGAATGATGAACAAAGGCGGCAATTCACTGCCCTGTCTCAACGTCACCAGACATTCGGGCAGTTCACGCTTTTCAGCTGCGGTGTCGCCAATCCACTCCACCACTTCACGGACCGTTGGTTTTTCAAAAACCATCGTCGGGTCGAAGCGACAGTCAAGGTGTTCGCTCACAGCCACTGATATGTTGGTTGCTGAAAGAGAGTCTCCACCGAGATTAAAGAAATCATCGTCCAGACCAACGGAACTGACGTTCAGTTCCCGGCTCCAGATGGAAGTAATTGTTTGCTCCAGGCTGGTGCGTGGGGGTTCGAAGCGGTCAGGCAGATCAAGATCATTCCGGTCCACCGGTGTTCTGGAGTGCTGGGTCATGCAGAATTCATCATGCACTTGTGGCTCTTGGATGAAGGCAGTTCATTTGCGGCATGCTCCCCAACAACCATTGAACTATTTTTCCAAACTAGATCATGACTCTATAGCCTGCAATGCGTGTCAAAGCGTTTGACTTGCAGTTGTCGTTTTCATCAACGGCGTTAGACTTGCTTTATGATCGTAAAGAAGATTTTTCGATACCCGGTAAAGGGTTTGCCCGGCGAAGCTTTGAACGCTGCGCCGTTGGGCGTCGGAGCCGGTATCGATGGAGATCGTCGTTTTGCGTTCGGCATTGATCAAACCGTCGATGATGGTGTTTGGCGCTCCTCGCGAAGCTATCTGATTAACGCGGTCAATGATGGGCTTTTGAAACTCACTTTGAGCCACAGCGATGGCTTATGGACTATCCAAAATACCGACGGAGAAGTTGTTCGCTTCAAGTCCGGAGAGCAGGCAAGCATTAACACCGCAAACGCTGTTCTTGCGCAGTTTTTGAGTGCGATATCAGGCCTGGAACATGGACCTGTGCTGATTGACCGAAAGCGATTTGAAGGGCCGAAGGGGCATTGGGATTTCCCCGATTCTGAGTTGCTCATTGTTAATCTGGCAACTGTTCGTGAACTTGAAGGCCGCTGGCGCATGGAAATCGACCCGCGCCGTTTTCGCGCGAACTTTCTGGTGGATGGCATTCCCGCTTGGTCGGAGTTCGGGCTCTACGGCGCCCGCTTTTCAATTGGTGGCGCCGAAATTGATTTTCTGCGCCCGGCTCGAAGATGTGCGGCGACATCGGTCAATCCGGATACTGGCGATCGCGATGCTGAAATATTGCAGAGACTGGTTCAGGATTATGGCCACGGGTTTTTTGGGGTCTATGCACGCGTCTCGAGGGCCGGAACTGTTTCCCTTGCTGACACAATGCACTGTGTTGCCAAAGAGGCGTTGCCGCCGTCGCAGGCAGTTTGCGAAATCGCCCCCGACCTCTCGTTCTGGCCCAGAGCAGCAAAAATGCATCGCTTTGAAGAGCACGCAGATCGTCTGACTTTTGGTCTGTCAGCATCGGGTGCATGGCCAATTCGTGCGCCAGACATGTCGGGTAAAATGAAAGTCCATTGCGGTTGGCAGGGCGCTATCGTTGCTGAAATTCAGCCAACGCCGACCAACGAACTTTTCGTTGCGGTCAACAAAAACGATGAATGTAAAACAAACTGGCTGCGGAACATGGCTGAAAGTCGAGGTATTGTTTTTGTTTCAGGGCCATTTGCCAATCGACAGGGAAGTTGAGCAATGACGCTGACGCATATCCGAGCCGGAGCAGGGCTGCCATTTGTCATGGTTCATGGCTATCTCGCCGGTGCGGGGATCTGGCGAGACCAGATTGACCATTTTCGGACTTCCCATGATGTCATCGCTGTGGATTTGCCCGGCTTTGGACAAAGCGTCGATGTGCAAGCATTTGATTCAATTGAGGTGATTGCCAGGCATGTTTTGTCCTTTCTAACAGATATCGGCGTGGAAAACTTCATCCTTATGGGGCATTCGATGGGCGGCATGGTGGTTCAGAAAATGGCGGCTCTTGAGCCTGAACGTGTGAGCAAGCTGATTTGTTATGGCACCGGCCCTGTGGGCGTGATGCCCGGCCGGTTCGAGACCATTGACGAATCGCGCGCGCGCATAAAATCGGACGGTGTGCCAGCAACCGCAGCGCGGATTGCAGCGACGTGGTATCTTGAAGGAGAGAACGGCCCCGGCTTTGATCTGTGCAAGGCGCTTGGCGAGAAGGTGAGCGAAGAAACTGCACTGGCCTGCCTTACAGCGTGGGAAGGGTGGGACGGCCGCGCTGACCTTGCAAGGATCATGACTGAAACGCTGATCATTTGTGGTGACAGCGACAGGTCATACAACTGGAGCCAGACAGAAGCGCTGTGGCGTGGAATCAAAAGCGCTAGTCTCGCCGTTATTCCCGGATGTTCGCACAATGCCCATCTGGAAAAACCACATTTGTTCAATGCAGCGCTTGACGATTTTGTAAAACGGCACTGAACTGTCCTTCACCAACAATGCCAAAGAACCAAATTCAAGGTTCGACAATTCACCAACGGGAGATACCAATGAAAAAGACAATCATGGGCGCGCTTTGCGCTTTGGCAGTTTCGGTTTCATCGAGCGCTTTTGGCGCAGAAAAGGTCAATATCGGCGCGCCATCATGGACAGGCGCACAGGCGATTGCGCACCTTATCCAGGAAATTGTGACGAGCCGCATCGGCGGAGAAGCAACGCTCGTGCCCGGCAACAATGCTGCTATTTTTGCAGCCATGGATGCCGGCAATGGGGACATCGATATTCACCCGGACGTCTGGTTGCCAAACCAGAAGAGCTTCACCGACAAATATGTCGACGGTACGGGCAAAGTCGCGCTCTCGGAAAACGCCTACGAAGGCAAACAGAGCTTTTGCGTTTCCAAACAGTTTTCGGAAAAACATGGTGTGACGTCGATCTTCGATCTCGCGCGCCCTGAAATCGCAAAGCTTATGGACAGCGATGGAAACGGCAAGGGCGAGATCTGGATTGGGGCTCCCGGTTGGGCTTCCGCCAATGTCAATCAGGTGAAAGTACGTGACTACGGTTTGATGCCGTTTATGGAGCCCATTCGCGCTGACCAGTCTGTCATGACAGCGACAGTCGGCGATTCCATCGAAAAAGGTATTGGTTACGCCTTCTATTGCTATTCACCACACGCCATCTGGTTCCAGCATGACATTGTCCGTCTGGAAGAGCCGGCATTTGACCCTGCAAAGTATAAGGCCATCCAGCCGAGTGAGGACCCAAACTGGTTTGAAAACTCGAAAGTGATGACGGAAGACGCACTGAAACAGGTTCAGATTGCCTATTCCAAGTCGCTGGAAGCGCGCTCGCCTGCGATTGCTGACCTTGTCAAGAATATCAAGTTGAACGGTGAGGACGTGTCAAACTTCGCTTTCGAGATTGAAGGCGGTAAGGATGCAGCTGCAGTTGCCAAAGAGTGGGTGGCAAAGAACTCTGCCCGCGTCGACAAATGGCTCGGCCTCTAGTCACTCAGCTTTACTGACATGAAAATCCTGGTGCCTGCATTGATGTGGGCACCAGAAATGGGGCTGCGAAACTGGGATATCCTGTGAACGCGAAAACAACGCAAGCGCAACACGCCATCGAGATTTCCGGTGTCTGGAAAATTTTCGGCGACAATGCTGAGGCCGCTATGGCCGATGTTCGTTCAACCGGACTCAGTAAAAAGGGCGTGTTGGAAAAGCACAGTGCTGTTGTTGGCGTTGCGGATGCCAATATGAACATTTTGCCCGGCGAAGTATTTTGCGTCATGGGGTTGTCGGGGTCCGGAAAGTCAACGCTTGTTCGTCACATCAACCGGCTGCTTGAACCGACGGCTGGCGAAATTGTCGTTAACGGCCAGAACATCATGGCCATGCCGCCGGATGTTTTGCGCAAATATCGCAATGAACACATTGCGATGGTGTTCCAGAATTTCGCGCTCATGCCGCATCGCTCGGTCCTTGATAACGTCGCGATGCCGCTGGAGATTCGCGGCGTCAACAAGAATGATCGTCTTGAAGCTGCTGAGCGTACCATTGATATGGTCGAACTGACCGGCTGGGGCAACAAATTTGCTCACGAGCTTTCCGGTGGCATGCAACAGCGTGTCGGCCTTGCCCGTGCATTGGCGGCTGACCCCGAAATCCTCTTGATGGATGAACCGTTTAGTGCGCTCGATCCGCTCATTCGTCGTCAGCTGCAAAACGAGTTCATGCGCCTTGCTCAGCAGATGAACAAAACCACCGTGTTTATCACTCATGACCTTGATGAGGCCGTGCGCATTGGTGACCGCATTGCCATCATGCGTGATGGGCGTGTTGTGCAAACCGGCACACCGGAAGACATCGTCATGAATCCGATTGATGATTATGTGGCCGATTTTGTTGCCGGAATATCGCGCTTGAAAGTCGTTCGCGCTCACGCAGTGATGCAGCCCATAAAAGAGTTTGAAGCAAGCAATGGCGCCCTTGCCGCCACGGCCAGGACATTCACCGAAGATGCAGATCTAAGCGCCCTGATTGATCATGCGATTTCCGACGAGGTGCCGGTGGCGATCGTCAATGACAAGGGCAAACGTCTCGGCGTCATCACCCGCGCCGATCTGCTGCGCACCGTAATCGAAGGCACAGAAACATCATGACCGTTCAGGACGCTGTTATAGCCACTGAAAGTGCAGAAGAACTTGCGGAAAACCGTGCAGAAAGCCGCGGCGAATTGCTTCGGGAATTTGTTGGGACGAGCCCGGACTATTATGAAGCTCAGTTTGCAAAGATCGGATCGACGTCGAAGTTTTCCTGGACCTTTAACCTCATGGCTGCCCTGCTCGGGCCCATCTGGTTTGGCATGCGCAGCCTTTGGAAATGGGGATTGCCATTCGTCATTCTTGAGACATTCGGTTTCATCCAGATCGCCCGTGGTTTGTTTGGTGATCTGGGCGCCGATGCGCGAGAGCGGATTGAGCAGATCCAGGGAACGCTGGATTTTCGCTATCAACAGCTGGAAGCTGCGATCAAGAACAATGCCGATAATGTGGATGTGTTTCGCCGCACAATCGAGTCACTTGAGAACGCCATTGGCGGCATCAAGGCTGAAGCTGCTGTTGCAGAGGCAAACGCGATCTACATTGCTCTGTTCGGTTTGGCTTTCCTCTTGGTGGTGAAAACAGCAGAGGGCATTGTTGCCAATCCAGCGCTGGAAAACCGGTTCAGTGAGTGGCTCTCTAATCGTTCTTTGAGTTCCGGCCTTTCGCCACTTCGAACGTCCGTCTCCGTGGGGTTCGTGTTGTTGATTTTCGCAGTCAGCATCATTCATTTTGCATTCCCCGGTGCCATCAACTGGCTGGCGACATTCCCGACTGACAAAGCCATTCGTTTGACCGCGATATCCTGGGTTGAGGGATTTTTCGATTTCATCAAGGCCAGCGGCCGTGGGGTTTTCTACTCCATCAGCTATGGCATTCGCGTTCTGCTGGACGGTTTGGAAGTGTTGTTTGTGACAACGCCCTGGCCGGTGATTGCCAGTTTCATTATATTGCTGACCTGGTTGTCGGCGGGGCTCTGGGCGTCTTTCGCAAGTGCCTGTTTTCTGGCTTACATGGGGTTGTTCGGCTTCTGGGAGAAGGCAATGACAACGCTGGCATTGCTTGGCACCGCCGCGCTGATCTCGATTGCATTGGGCATTCCACTCGGCCTCTTTTGCGCCCGTCGTCCACGGTTCTACGCGATAATTCGTCCAATCATGGATTTCATGCAGACGATGCCATCGTTTGTTTTCATGATACCTGTGATCGCCTTTTTCAGCGTTGGAAAACCGGCAGCCGTCATCACCACAATGATTTTTGGCGGAACACCGGTTGTGCGGTTGACTGTGCTTGGAATGCGCGGCGTGCCGGAATCCATTCGTGAAGCGGCAATCGCCTATGGCGCATCGCGGTGGTATTTGCTCACGAAAGTCGACCTGCCACTTGCTGCGCCGTCCATTCTGGCTGGTGTCAATCAAACGATCATGCTCAGCCTTGCCATGGTTGTTGTGGCCTCTCTGATCGGCGCGAAAGGTCTCGGTGAAGATGTCCTGGAGGCCTTGCAATATTCCTCCGTAGGGCAGGGCATTCTGGCCGGTTTTGCGATTCTGTTCTGCGCAATGATCCTCAACCGTGTGGTGCAGGGCCAGCGGGATTAGCCATCTGGCTTGGCCTGCAGGTCCTTATTTGAAAGATGTCATCCATGCTGGACACACGCCACGGTTTTCCACACGCGCCACTTTGGCCTTACGAAACGCCGATTGAGCCGCAACCGAGGCTGGCGGAAGCCATTGGCGCGCGAGAGGTGCTCATAAAACGTGACGATTGCAATGGGCTGGCCTTCGGTGGCAACAAAGTGCGCCAGTTGGAATACTATATCGGCGATGCGCTTTCCAAAGGCGCTGATACCGTTCTCATGACCGGAGCGGTGCAGTCCAACTTCGTGCGCACCGCCGCCGCTGCCTGCAATCGGTACGGCCTGACATGTCATATTCAGCTAGAAAACAGGGTGGACAAGGATGACCCTGAGTACCGTAATTCCGGCAATGTTTTACTGAACAGGGTGCTGGGCGCGACATTGCATTATTTCAACGAAGATGGTGACGAAGCCGCAGCAGACCGAAAGCTGAGCGTGCTGGCCGACAAGCTGCGTGCGGATGGCGCGAAGCCCTACATCGTGCCGATGCATCCCGATCATGATCCTATAGGTGCTCTCGGCTATATCGACGCTGCACGCGAACTGATTAAGCAGATCGAATCCTTGCCGACGATGCCGGACAGAATCTTTGTGGGTTCCGGCTCGGGCAACACGCATGCCGGTCTTGTTTATGGGCTGCGAAAGTACGGTTGCTCAATTCCAGTATCCGGTATTTGTGTGCGCCGTGCAGAAAGCCTCCAGCGCCCGCGGATTCATCAACGATGCGAGCAACTCGCTGCCATGTTTGAAGAAGAATCACCATTGAGTGCATCGGATATCGCCGTTGATGACAGTTTCCTCGTGCCCGGCTACGGTCAGGCCGGGCCGAGTGCAATTGAAGCGATGCAGATATGTGCACGGATGGAAGGTCTGATTCTTGACCCAGTTTACACGGCAAAAGTAATGGCCGGCCTGATTTCACATAGCCGCCGAGAGCCTGATCAGAACTTGTTGTTCATCCACACCGGCGGCAGTCCCGCCCTCTTCGCCTATGCAAATGATATCAGACGCGATGTTCTGGGTGACCCGGATTAGAATAATCGACAGGCTGAACGGGCAGGCGGCAAGCTGAAAAAAGAAGAACCCAAGACTTTGGTGCCCCCGAGCGACGAGGAATTGCACCAACTTTTTGAGGTTTTTGAGGAGTGGCATGAGATTTTAGAGCCGGATGATTATGGCTTAAAACCTCACTTGCGAGGGCCGCGCCCATGAGGTCTCGCAAGCAATCAAGCAAATCCAAAACTCAAACATTCGGTATTCGCCTGACGGTAGATGAGCGTGCAGAATTGCAACGCCGTGCCGGTGAGATAGCTGTTGGCAGCTATATCAAAGCAGTTCTGTTTGCCGATGGTGCTAAACGGCGTGTCCGTGGCGCGCGGTCGCCTGTTAAAGACCATCGCATGCTGGCGGAAGTGCTGGGTTGCCTTGGATCGTCGCGATTGTCTGAAAGCTTGTCCCGATTAGCTGACGCGGCTGAAAGCGGCGTTCTGCAATGGAATGATGATGCGCCTGTCGCCATTCGCAAGGCTTGTGAAGATATTATCTGCATGCGCCTGCTGCTGATGAAGGCTTTGGGGTTTCAGGTCGATCTAGATGCATTGAGCGAAAGTCTGTCTCAGAGCTTTACCCGCGCTGCCAAACATGACCCTGATCTGATGCCGATGGAGGATGAGATATGATTCTGTTCGGCTCACAGCGTGGCGGTGCATCCAACCTTGCCAATCATCTGATGAATGATTTCGAGAATGATCATGTCACGCTTTACGAAGTGAAAGGCTTTGTTGCCCGTGATCTGCATGGCGCTCTGTCAGAGGCCTATGCCATATCCAAAGGCACTAAGTGCGAGCAGTTCATGTTCTCGCTCAGCATTAATCCGCCCAAAGGCGAAGATGTCAGCGAGCAGGAACTGATTGACGCTGCCAATCGCGCGGAAGAAAAGCTTGGTCTGGATGATCAGCCGCGCTCTGTTGTCTTTCATGAAAAAGAAGGCCGACGCCATACCCATGTGGTGTGGTCACGCATTGATGCCAGCACCATGAAGGCGATCAATCTTCCGCACTTCAAAAACCGGCTTAAAAACCTGTCACGGGAATTGTTCCTTGATCATGGCTGGGAACTTCCCGATGGCCTGCGCCGCGATGGTGGCAAATCGCCCCTCAACTTCACACTCGATGAATGGCAGCAGGCCAAACGCCTAGGTCTTGATCCACGCGAGATCAAGCAGAGCTTTCAGGATGCGTGGAAACATTCAGACAGCAAAAAAGCCTTCCAGCATGCATTAGAGGATAAGGGGTACTTCCTTGCCAGAGGAGACCGACGCGGATTCGTGGCTTTGGATATCCATGGTGAGGTCCTCTCGGTTCCGCGAATGTTGGGCATCAAAACCAAGGAAGTCAGGGAACGATTGGGTGATCCCGAAGAGCTGGATTCAGTGGATCGGACGAAACAGATCATTGCGGAAAAAGTCAGCGATCACCTCCATGGCTATATCAATCAGGTTGATGACCAACATGCGAAAAATTTTGCACCGTTCTATCAGCAGAAACAGGAGATGAAACAGGCACAACGGCAAGAGCGCGAGCAACTGAAAGTCAAACAGAAAGAACGATGGCAAGAAGAAGCCAGAGGCAGGGCCCAACGTTTCAACAATGGCATGCGCGGCCTGTGGGATCGGGTATCAGGCAGACACAAAACCATTCGAGAGCAAAATGAGAAAGAGGTGTGGGTTGCTGCCAAGCGCGATCAGGTCCAACGCGATAATCTGGTCAAAGCGCAGATGCAGGATCGGCGCAAACTGCAAAAGCAGATTGAGGCTCTACGCCGAAAACACGCCCAAGACCGTAAAATCCTCGCCCGCGATATCGCACAAACGGTAAGGATGGCGGAGCAGAGTGAGGAGATACGGAAGGTGGAAAGGCAGCTAAATCACCATCTAGGCTTGGGTCTTTAGCCTAAACCGGCCAGTGCCTAAAAACCTCATCCTTTCGTATGAAAGGATATCAGTGAACTAACTATAGCTTTGGCGTTTGCGTGCTTGGATCGCTGTACATTAAAAAACGGCTGCCCCTCTGCTCTATTGCCCCAAATTAGGTCAGCTTTGACATTAACCACGGAAAGACAAATTGATCCAATCACCCGTTGTCTCGCCGCGTTTGTGTGGTAATTCGCTCGGCGATGGAAGAGGGAGAGATCAACATGGCGCAGATCGAAAAAGACGCGTCTCTTGGATTAGAGATCAATCGCGCACTGCAGCAAAAAGACGGCGACCGCCTTGTAGAAGCCGTGGCAGCTTACATGAAGCACTTCGGGATGACCGCGAGCCATTCGGCTCTTTTGCTGCTGCCAGTTGAATCCACGAATTAAACAGCTCAACATCCTCCCTATTCTGTCGCAGAACCGCCCCTTGCTAATTTAGGTGATACGGGCTTACGATTAAGTTTCATTCTTGCTGGGGGATGAAGCTTGAAACTGCCCGATACGTTTGACCTATTGCAGAAATTTGAGCGTTGCACCTCAGAAGACGAAGTCACTCGCGTTACGCTTGATGCTGCTGCCGAATATGGTGTTGAGCATTATCTGTCGGGCACCATGCCGCATCCCGGCTCCTCGCCATCCGAGCAAATGAACCACATTATCGGTGGTTACTGGCCTGAAGGATGGGCAAGGCGCTACTTCCAGAAAAACTACATTGATCGCGATCCGACGATTGATCACGTGCGCAATTCCAGCGCTGTTCTCGTCTGGAATGGCATTCAGCCATCATCGAAAGATGAAAAGAAAGTGATGCATGAGGCAGGTGATTTTGGGCTGATCGAAGGCATCACCGTGCCACAGCATTCTCTGGATGGTCTAAAGATCGGTATAAGCTTTGCCGGCCGCCATATGGACACAAGCAATCCATTTGCCAAAACCGCACTAACCGTGATCGGAAGTTATGCAGTCGCGACGACAATGCGCGCCCGCAGGCGCAACCAGGGAGAAAAGCTCGTGGCTTTGACACCCCGCGAACGCGAGGTGTTGTACTGGATCGCTGAGGGTAAAACCGGACACGAAATCGGCGTCATTTTAACACTGGCAAACGCGACGGTTGAAAAACACTTTCGTGGGCTCATGTCAAAGCTTGGTGCCCAAAACCGCGCTCACGCCGTCGCTGAAGCCATCCGGCGCGGCATTATCCACTGAGCAGCAACCCTGAATTATGCAGGGTAGCAAATTTGATACTTTTTGAATTTTTCCCAGCGTTTACCGTCCTTTGCATCAGGGTGCTACAAAGGAGCGGAATAGTGATCTCAATCATCCAAGGATCGCAGGTGGGCGATCACATTGAATCGATGGAAAAAGCGTGGCGGCTGCGTCATGAAGTCTTTGTTGATGAAAAAAAATGGCTGGCTCTCTTGAAGCCAGATGGCCGCGAGATTGACGAATTCGACGATGACCGCGCAATCCATATGCTGGCATGGGACGGTGACGAACTGGTCGGCTATCAGCGAATGCTTCCAACCACGCGGCCATATCTGCTGTCCGCTGTCTATCCGGAATTATGCGAGGAAGAGATCCCGCATTCCAAGACTGTTTGGGAATGGACCCGTTACGCGGTGAAGAAGGAACACCGCGCACGTGGGCGCATGTTGTCTCCCACTGCGAATCATTTGCTGTCAGCAATCGTTGAGTGGGGACTGCGCGACGGTGTTAATTCCATCATTATCGAGATGAATCCACTTTGGATGCTCAGGCTTGTTCAATTGCACTTCCGCGTGGTTCCTCTTGGTATTTGTCAGGAAATGGAAGGCGAAGACGTTTTGGCAGTTCAGGCTCATTTCGACCGACGAACGCTGCAGAAACTACGCGAAGTTAGGGGCAACATTCATTCAGTGCTGGAACGGGAATCCGCACTCGCTGGTTGAAGCGTAAACAATTTGGGGAACGGACATGGCTGAGCGGCAGAATACGAAATTGGAAGGCAAGTTGAGGAATCAGGATTTGGGTGAATTGCTTCGGGTTGGCCTGATGTTGGCGCAGCGCGAACAAAAGGCGATGACCACCTATTTCCTCAGCATGGCTTTGCTCGATCTGGAAGATCAGTCGTGAGCTTGTGCCACCGCATGGGCCGTCCCTCAAACTGCCCCCCAAATTCTGGGGGTTTGCGGTGATTTACTGTTCGTGTTGATTGAGCATGGCTGCAGCTTTTCATTCTGCTGGGTTGGGTTACCGGCTGTTCGCGTGAAGTTCTGCCGCTATTGGGTTGTCTATTAACCAGCGTCCTGTACGCTGACGGCAATCTCAGGGGCACTGGGATACTGGGGGACAATCCAAATGAAATTTTTCGCTTCAGCCACTCGATGGCTGAAAGCGGCTTGGCGGCATCTGTTCGATCCCGGATCGCCTATAGACGATCTGGAGTTGATAGACCTCAAGCCGGATGGAAAGACGTTGATCGATGCACCACCCGATGCGTTTGGGGAGCTCGGCGCATTCATGGAAGAAGCGTCGAAATGCATCCACTGGGACCGCAGATATGGAGAATGCCGTATCGATCCGTGCAATTGCCTGCGTCGCACGATGAGGAATGAGCGATGAACGATGAACGACGATTGCTGATGATCAGATTTCTTCGCGATGACATCGAAAGTTATCTCAGCGACCACCCAAATGTGAGGTTCATGAACTTATGTCTGTCGATGAGGTTGATTGTTCAAGGAATTCCGGACAGTGCCAAATGGTTTGATAGTTTGGCACCTGGCATAGATAAATTATCAAGGGCCATTGATGATCCCAAGGAATTCCAGAAAGCCCAAAAAGAATGCTATTCGGCTTTGGATAAACTGGAAGCACATCTGCGCAAAGCGTCTGCCGTGTCGTCGGCAACATCCGAGCGGGTTAAGTCTGCAAATTCACGATCTGTCACCAATGCCAATCGATTTGAGTTATTGGATCAGGTGCGCGATATCATCGACGGTTTTGACGGAGCAAACTGGCCCAAATACTCAAATCAGATTTCGAGAATGATGCTCAGAATCACCGCAGGTTTACCGGATCAGGCCGAATGGTGCGACCGGTTTATGGAGAGTTCCGGTCTGCTTTGGGTGAACGTGACGGTTGGGGGCAACGGTCAAGACTTCAAAACCGAATGCCACGACACATTGGATCAACTTGAGAAAGTGCTGTTCGACCGGGTAGGCGAACGGAGCGTTCGCAGTTAGTCTCCGACCAGACTATGGAAACAGAACTGATCGCAACCTTCGGAATGCCTAATAATTGCACTGTTTCAACAAAAATTTTCACGAAATATGCTCTAAGTTAGTTCAGTATTGATATTGGCGAATTCTTGAAAAAGATCAATCAAAAGCTGGAATTACCCCGATTACCCATGGCGTTGCCGGATTAATGATCCTGGCTGATTGATATTTGGAACGGGTTTTCAACCCTGTTTCGAAAGATTCAATCATGACTGATCAACTGCCCCACCGGCGCGGGCAAGCGCCGACTGATCGCACGCGTGAAGCGTTTTCAATCCGTCCCACCCCAACCATCGTGAGTGTTGCATCCGGTGCAGCATCTGTCTTGATCCTGTCGGTCAGCGATGGATGGTTTCTCCAGCCCTATATTCAGCTACAAAACTGGGCGACTGGTGACATGATGATAGGCAGAGTGGCATTTGTCATCATCGGTGGCCTGCTCGGTTTTATTATGGGCTGGTTGTGGAGCGGGCGCAATCCGATCTTACGTGCACTGTTGTTTGGCCCGCTTCAGGGCACCATTTTATACGTGATCGTGGCTGATCAGGGAGTTCTCGGCTGGGGAACAGCAGGCATTGCCGCGATCGTCGCGTTTTTCAGCGGCCTTGGCTATTGGGCGCACCAATTTGTCGAGCGCCTGCGCGAGACGCCAACCACTTTTGGGTCAGCGGCCTGGGCAAAGTTCGATGAACTGGTTCTCAAAGGCATGATCACGTTGGAAGGCTTTCGTCTCGGCTTTACACGTGATGACAAGGGGGTGCTCCATCCGCTTGGCTATGGTGGTGATCGTCATATTGGAACGGTCGCCCCCAATCGATCCGGCAAGGGCACATGCTCCATTATTCCCAATCTTCTGACCTATCCGGGCTCGGTCATGGTGATTGATCCCAAGGGCGAGAATGCCATGATCACAGCACACCAACGGAAACTTAAAGGACAGGCGGTTCATATTGTTGATCCGTGGAATATCACGGGCATGGATACGGCCTGTTTCAATCCGATTGACTGGCTGAAGGCGGGCGATATCGATATCTCCGACAATGCCATGTTGCTGGCTGATGCCATCATCATGATGAATGGC
>JBCDDX010000012.1:0-91995 GCA_039180085.1 Pseudomonadota bacterium | reverse complement strand
AGTTCGCCCGCCCACAAATGCCGAAACCAAGAAGTTTCGCAAAGGCCAGACGGTCATCAGTTTTGTTTCTCCGAACGAGAACAAAGCGCTGCTGGAAGCTGCAAAGAAAGCCGGAACCACTCTGGTCGCCAAAGACATGGTGCCGCGCATTTCGCGGGCCCAGAAAATGGACGCCCTGTCTTCCATGGCAAATATCGCCGGTTATCGTGCGGTTATTGAAGCTGGCAATTCTTTTGGACGCTTCTTTACCGGACAGATCACGGCCGCAGGCAAAGTGCCGCCTGCCAAGGTCTTGGTAATTGGGGCCGGTGTCGCCGGGTTGGCCGCTATTGGCGCAGCACAGTCTCTTGGCGCGGTTGTGCGGGCGTTTGACGTGCGCCCGGAAGTCGCAGAACAGATTGAATCCATGGGTGCTGAGTTCCTGTTTCTCGATTTTGAGGAATCCGGTTCCGGCGAAGGTGGTTATGCCGCCCCCTCTTCTCCAGAATTTCGTGAGAAACAACTCGCGCTTTTCCGCGAACAGGCGCCAGATGTCGACATAGTCATCACAACGGCTCTGATCCCAGGACGGGATGCTCCAAAATTGTGGCTGGACGACATGGTGAAGGCCATGAAGCCCGGCTCTGTGATCGTCGATCTGGCAGCCGAACGTGGCGGCAATTGCGACGCCACAGTGAAAGATGAGAAGATCGAAACCAAAAACGGTGTAACCGTTATTGGCTACACGGACTTCCCAAGCCGTATGGCGAGCCAGTCTTCGTCGCTCTATGCCACAAACATTCGCCATATGTTGACGGACCTGACACCGGAAAAGGACGGTGTGCTCCATCATGATATGGAAGATGACGTGATCCGCGGCGCGACTGTTGCTCACCAGGGTAAGGTCACCTTCCCGCCCCCACCGCCCAAAGTTCAGGCTATCGCGAAACAGGCACCGAAAGCGCCTGAACCGACAGCGGCTGAAATTGCTGCCGCGGAAGCCGAAACGCGGCGCAAAGCCGGTGTGCGCGAAATCAGCATGCTGATCGGCGGCGGTTTGCTCATGCTGCTGATTGGCGCCTATGCGCCGCCAAGCTTCATGCAGCACATGATTGTGTTTGCCCTGTCCTGTTTTGTCGGCTTCCAGGTGATTTGGAACGTTAGCCATGCCCTGCACACGCCGCTTATGGCGATCACCAACGCGATTTCCGGTATCATCATTATCGGCGCATTGCTTCAGGTGGGCTCGTCAAACGTGCTTGTCGTTATACTGGCCGCGATATCGGTGCTGATAGCGGCGATTAATATCGTTGGCGGCTTCATGGTCACCCGTCGCATGCTCGCCATGTTCCAGAAAAGCTAAGGACGACAATTATGGAAAACGGATTCATCACGAGCGTCTATGTGACGGCGAGTGTTCTGTTCATTTTGTCGCTTGGCGGAATGAGCAATCAGGAGAGTGCAAAGCGCTCTGTGTGGTATGGCATTGTGGGCATGGGGCTGGCTGTGGTTGCTACTCTTTTCGCCAGCAGTGTGGGCAATTACTGGCTGATTGTGCTGATGCTCGGCATTGGTGCGGTCATCGGCGTGATTGTGGCCCAACGGGTCGAAATGACGGGCATGCCGCAGCTTGTGGCCGCGTTGCATTCATTTGTTGGTCTGGCTGCTGTGTTTATCGGCCTGAACTCCGCCTTCAACCCGCCGCCTGGGCTGGCCGGGGCTGAGCTGATCATCCACGAATGGGAGATCGTGCTCGGCGTGTTCATCGGCGCTATCACGTTCACCGGTTCAATCATCGCTTATGGCAAACTGGCCGGATCAATCGATGGCAAGCCATTGATGCTGCCCTTCCGTCACGGGATGAATCTGGCTGGCGCCATTGCATGTTTGATATTGGGTTTTGCTTTCGTTGCCCATTTCGGCATCTGGACGCTGATCATCATCACACTGATTGCTTTTGCGATCGGTGCCCATCTCGTGATGGGTATTGGTGGCGCAGATATGCCGGTGGTCGTTTCGATGCTCAACTCCTATTCCGGCTGGGCTGCAGCCGCGACCGGCTTCCTGCTGGGCAATGACCTGTTGATCGTCGTCGGTGCGCTTGTTGGGTCTTCGGGGGCTATCCTGTCCTACATCATGTGTCGCGCGATGAATCGCAATTTCATATCCGTTATTCTGGGCGGTTTCGGAGGCACATCAGGTCCCACCATGGAAATAGACGGTGAAATGGTTGCGACAGAGTCCGATGCGGTTGCCGCTGCGCTCGATGCTGCCGACAGCGTTGTCATCGTGCCCGGTTACGGCATGGCTGTTGCCCAGGCGCAAAGCTCGATTTCTGAACTGACGCGTCGTCTGCGTGCTGCGGGCAAGAACGTGCGCTTTGCCATCCATCCCGTGGCCGGGCGTCTTCCCGGGCACATGAACGTCTTGCTTGCGGAAGCCAAAGTTCCTTACGACATTGTTCTGGAAATGGATGAGATCAATGAAGACTTCCCTGAAACCGATGTCGTGATGGTGGTCGGATCAAATGATATCGTGAACCCTTCCGCGCAGGATGACCCGAATTCGCCGATTGCAGGCATGCCGGTGCTGGAAGTCTGGAAAGCTAAGCAGGTGTTCGTTTCCAAGCGCGGTGCGGGGACTGGGTATTCCGGTGTTGAAAATCCGTTGTTCTTTAAGGAAAACACACGCATGTTCTATGGCGATGCCAAGGCCTCTGTGGATGCGCTGTTGCAAAAGCTGACGGTTTAGCCACGCATTGCGCAGCCGTTGGCATTGTGGCTGGAACACCGTGCAAACGACCCCTGTAAAACCGAAGTTGAGGCGCACGGAACAAGTGTATGACTGAAACGCCCAAACCTCCGCGCATCGCATTCATATCGAATGCGACAGAAAGCGCGAAGTCCGCCTGTGCTGATCTTAAGGCGCGCTATGACCATGTACCCGCTGGGGAAGCGGACATAGTGGTTGCGCTGGGTGGCGACGGCTTCATGCTCGAAACCCAGCTGGAATATATGGATTCCGGGAAACCGGTTTACGGCATGAACAAGGGAACGACCGGGTTCCTGATGAACGAGTTTCGCACCGACGGGTTGTTCGAACGCCTTCAAAAGGCCCTGAGAGCGCGTATCCACCCACTGGTCATGACAGCTGTCGACAGTGAAGGCAAAACGCATCGCGCGACGGCCTTTAACGAGGTTTCCGTGTTTCGCCAGTCCGCGCAAGCGGCGCGCCTGCGTATCGATATTGACGGTAAACCGCGCATGGATGCTCTTGTTTGCGATGGCATTATGGTGGCCACGCCACAGGGGTCGACCGCTTACAACCTGTCCGCGCATGGGCCCATTCTGCCACTCAAGGCGCCGCTTTTGGCGCTGACTCCGGTCAGCGCGTTTCGCCCGCGCAACTGGCGCGGTGCCCTGCTTTCCAATCGCGCAACGGTGCGTATTACCGCGCTCGAGCCGGAAAAGCGGCCCATCAATGCGGTGGCGGACAATACCGAAATCAAATCGGCTGTTGAAGTCACGGTGCACGAAGACCGGAATTCCACTGGCATATTGCTGTTCGACCCTGATCATTCCTGGGAGGAACGCATCCTGGACGAACAGTTCCGCTACTGAGCCAAGTTACGACGTCCAGACGGTGGGAAACCAGTCTTCCGGAAGCGGATCATTCATTTGGAGTTTGAGACCCAAATCCGGGAACGGTGGTGACACTTCATGGGGCCGCGCAACATACCGCGCGTTTTCGCCAACAAACCGAAAACTGACCGCACGTCTGCGGGTATTAGTCGGGTTCGCTGGCGCATCATGCAGCGTGTGAAAATCGAACGCCAGGACATCGCCCGGATTGACTGCAAATGACGCAATTTCATTGCTTGCAGTATCAATTTCAGGAAACGGCGCGTAGTCGGTCGTATCGCCAATCAATGGTTCCAGAGTCTTGAAACGTCGCGGTGTATAAGTCTTCTTGTCGCGATGCGAGCCCTTCAGGAAATTCAGGCTCTCATCCTTGCCAACCGGGTCCAGCGGCACCCACAGGCTGACGGTTTTCGGGCAGTCGAGGCAATAATAGGGTATGTCCTGATGCCATGGTGTCTCGGAAAGGTTGCCCGGTTCCTTGACGAGAACATGCTCATGAAAGAACTGCACCCGTTCCGATCTCATGAGCGTTCCGGCAATTGCGCCAAGCGGGCCTTCGCTCGCGACGTTCAGAAAATCCGGAAAGCGCTGCCAGTTCACATAGTCGCCGAAATAGGCGGCTCCTTTTTCAGCATGGTCTTTGCCGAATGGACCGGGTGCCGCCATGTTAGCCTCAATGGCGGCCCCAAGCCGGTCCAGCCATTCACCGTTCAAAACATCGCGAATGACCGCGACACCATCTCGCTGGAAGTCCTCGACCGCGTTTGTGAGGTTTGAAGTCACGACATTATCTCCTCTGAACGGTCATCTCGTATATGACGGCGGGAATGCCCGCCAGACCTCCGCAAGCGTCCGTCTGACCGCCCCTCGTAAATCCAACCCGTCCATAAAATCCCATGGCCTGATCATTGCCCAAAAGCACATCGAGCCAGAGCCGCTCTCCGTGCGGTCGGCGGGCAATAACCGCATCGATGAGCGGGCGGCCGATGCCCTGCCCTTTTCTGGTTGGTTTGACGTGCAAGCGGTCAATGTAGAAGCCATCCTGCGGGAAGCCATAAACATGACCAACGACCGTATCGCCGTCCAAGGCCACCAGAAATATATGGTCGGGTTCCAATGCCTGACGCGCGAAGACTTCTGCTGCGTGTTTCTTTGCGATTAATTCGCGCGTTGTTTCGTCGCCGATAATGGGGCTGTAGGTTTTGATCCAGCTTTCATTGAATAACTGACGGGCATCTTCGACCTGACCAGCGGACGCATTGGCGATTTCGATTGCTCCCGTCATTGCCATCAAAGCCCGATTTTAGCCCTCAAGAGTTCGTTGACCGCTTTCGGATTGGCTTTGCCGCCGGTCGCCTTCATCACCTGGCCAACAAACCAGCCAACCATGTTTGGCTTCTCGCGGGCCTGCTCGACCTTGTCAGGATTGGCAGCGATGATTTCATCGACCGCGGCTTCGATTGCGCCAGTGTCGGTAACCTGCGCCATCCCGCGTTCATCAACGATCTTTGCCGGGTCTCCGCCGTCGTTCCAGACAATCTCGAACAGGTCCTTGGCAATCTTGCCACTGATAACGTCTTTCTTGATCAGTTCGACAATGCCACCAAGCTGTTGTGCGGAGATGGGACTGGTTTCGATGTCCTTACCAGCCTTGTTCAATGCGCCCAGAAGGTCGTTGATAACCCAGTTGGCGGCCATTTTGGCATCACGCCCGTCGGCAACGGCCTCGAAATAGTCTGCTATTGCCTTATCGGAAACCAGAATCGATGCATCATATTCAGAAAGGCCATCGGCCATAAAACGCGTACGTTTTTCGTCCGGCAGCTCGGGCAGGCTCGCGCGAATGCCATCAATGTAAGCGTCATCGAATTCCAATGGCACCAGATCAGGATCAGGGAAATAACGATAGTCATGCGCCTCTTCCTTGGAGCGCATGGACCGTGTTTCGCCCTTCACCGGATCAAACAAGCGCGTTTCCTGATCTATGGAACCGCCATCCTCCAGAATTTCAATCTGTCGGCGTGCTTCATAATCAATCGCCTGCCCCATGAAACGTATCGAATTGACGTTCTTGATCTCGCAACGTGTTCCAAACTCACCACCGGGTTTGCGAACCGACACATTCACATCCGCACGCATGGAACCCTGATCCATATTACCGTCACAGGTGCCCAGATAGCGCAGAATGGAGCGCAGCTTTGTGACATAGGCCTTTGCTTCATCGATGGAGCGGATATCCGGTTTGGATACGATCTCCATCAGGGCAACGCCGGAGCGATTCAGGTCAACAAAGCTCATGTCAGGATGCTGATCATGCATCGATTTGCCAGCGTCCTGCTCAAGATGCAGGCGCTCTACGCCGATTTCGACACTTTCGAATTTGCCTTCCTTGTCCGGACCGACCTGGACGGTCACTGTCCCTTCACCGACGATTGGGTGATAAAGCTGCGAAATCTGATAGCCCTGCGGCAGGTCGGGGTAGAAGTAGTTTTTGCGATCAAACACAGAGCGTTTGTTGATAGCCGCATTCAGGCCAAGGCCGGTACGGACGGCCTGCTCCACGCAATATTCGTTGATCACCGGCAGCATGCCGGGCATGGCGGCATCCACCAGCGAAACATGGCTGTTCTGCTCGCCGCCGAATTCCGTCGACGCGCCCGAAAACAGTTTCGCATTGGAGGTCACCTGAGCATGAACTTCCAGTCCGATGACCAGTTCCCAATCGTGGTCTTCACCGGGGAAGAAGTTTTTCGGATTTGGTGTGCGGGTATCAACCAGTGTCATGGAAAATCTGTCGATCTCGTTGGAATGAAACACCCATTCGCTAGATCAGTTTTCGCTTCGAGACAAGCAAGGAGATGCCGACAAAATCATAATATGCCTATGATGCGGCTTCCTTGCGGTTGCTGTTGAGCAAGTCCTCCAGGCCGGGTGCCAACAGAGCCATGGTGTCGCCCCTGTTTCCGCTGGCGTGATCAACGGATTCAACCTCCACACGGTTGCGCCCTTTTTCCTTGGCTGCATAAAGCGCAGCGTCCGCCCGCTTGTAGAAGCTGGCATAATCTTCGCCATCAAACGCCTGGGCAACGCCAATGCTGATGGTCACGGTCGTCGTCGGGCTCAGTTCCTTGAAAGTGCTGCGCGACATGATCGTGGCTATCGCTTCACCAAGGCGTCGGGCATCGTCCAGGCTACAGTTCCATGCGAAGACGCCGAACTCCTCGCCTCCAAGGCGACCGGCGACATCGGAGTTACGTGTGTTGGATTTCAGCAATTTCCCAAGCTTTTGAATAACAGCATCGCCTGCCGGGTGGCCGAACTCGTCGTTGACCCTCTTGAAGTGATCGATATCCAGCATCATCAGGCAAATTGGCACGCTGGTGCGGGCCTGTTGGCTCATCGCCTGTTCGACTGATTCCTCAAAGGCCCGGCGGGTTCGCAGGCCCGACAAGGTATCGGTGTTTGCCAGATCCATAATGGTTTTCAGCAAGTCGCTGGCGCACATACCAATCAGGCCGAGCGAGAGGCATACAGACGATACGGCAGTCAGGAAATTCACGACAATCCAATGGGTGGTATGTCTGTAACTCTCCTGATCGACCGGTCCACTGATCATGAGCGTGATTGCCGGTGCTATGAGAAACTGAGCTGCAATCATCGCCATCATGACAACCACCGCGCGATCAAACCCGCCGAGCTTTGCGGTGTGTCTCAAACGGTATGTGCCGATCGCGAATATCAGCCCAAGCGTTGCGTTGGTTGCGTAGATCCGCCAGTTGAGAAATTCAAACTGCGAAGCGCATATCACAGCGACCACGATGCCGCCTGCGCCTATGGTCAGCAGCGGAGCGATCCGCCAGCGCATACCGCTACGCTGGCATAAGCCGGCGATAATCGCGATACAACTCAAGGCATAGATTGGCATCACTACGAGTATGCTGAGCATGGATACGCGGCTGATTATGAAGTGGGAAAGAACATAACCAACGGCCATGCCGACAAAGGAAAGGCCGAATAAAAGAATATAGAGTTTGTTCTTTTGTCTTGACCAGACAACGACAAAAGTCAGGGCAAATATCATCCCGACTATGGGATTCAGTAATCCCAGTAATTTGCCTTCGTCCACCACGCCGCACCACCTGCCATTTCTCTGTGAAAACAGCTTATCGAGAAGTTGCGATTAAACGGCTAAATCCTGGATGCAAATTGCATTCGAACCGAAAGGACTTGTTAATGACAAAGTGAGGATGCGCCGCGCGTCACCACCATTTCGGTGCGGTGAATGTTCCGGCAGCCTGCTCCAGAACATGGCCCAACTGAAACAGGGTTTCTTCCTCAAACGGACGACCGATCAGCTGAAGACCAAGCGGCAAACCTTCTTCGGAGAGGCCCGCCGGTACGGCGATGCCTGGCAGGCCCGCCATGTTGACCGTCACGGTGAAAATATCGTTGAGATACATTTTTACCGGATCAGCCGCCATTTCCTTGTCGCCAATGTCGAAAGCGGCTGACGGCGTGGCTGGGGTCAAAATGGCATCAACGCCCGCATCAAAGACCGTCTCGAAATCTTGTTTGATAAGCGTGCGAACCTTCTGGGCGCGCAGATAATAGGCGTCGTAGTAGCCCGCTGAAAGCACATAGGTCCCGATCATGATACGGCGCTGAACCTCATCACCAAACCCGGCAGCGCGCGTATTCTCGTACATTTCGCTGATGTCTTTACCGTCCACGCGCAACCCGTAGCGAACGCCATCATAGCGCGCGAGGTTGGATGAAGCCTCAGCGGGAGCCACGATATAATAGGCTGGCAAGGCATATTTTGTGTGCGGCAGCGAGATGTCTACGATTTCCGCACCCGCATCTTTCAGCCATGCAATGCCTTTGGCCCAAAGCGCATCAATCTCGGCAGGCATACCTTCAAGGGTGTATTCCTTTGGAATCCCGATGCGCATGCCTTTGACAGATTTGCCGAGCGCCGCCTCATAGTCAGGCACAGGAACATCAACACTGGTTGTGTCTTTCGGATCAACGGACGCCATAACGCCGAGCATAATGGCCGCATCGCGGACATCGCGTGTGATCGGGCCCGCCTGATCAAGCGAAGATGCGAATGCAACGATGCCCCAACGCGAACAGCGGCCATAGGTCGGCTTTATGCCCACCGTTCCTGTGAACGCTGCCGGTTGACGGATGGAGCCACCCGTATCCGTCGCAGTCGCACCGGCGCAAAGATGGGCCGCAACCGCTGACGCTGAACCGCCAGATGATCCGCCCGGCACCAGTGGCCTGCCATTGGCAGTCTGTTCGCCACCGCGCTTCCATGGGTTGGTGACCGCACCATAGTAGCTCGTCTCATTGGAAGACCCCATGGCGAACTCATCCATGTTGAGCTTGCCCAGCATGATCGAACCGGCGTCGAGCAGGTTTTGAGAAACCGTTGATTCATAACGTGGTTTGAAACCATCAAGCACATGCGAGCACGCCTGTGTGTGAACACCTTGCGTGCCAAACAGGTCTTTTATGCCCAAGGGCACACCCTCCAGAGCGCCGCCCTTGCCAGCCTTCAGCTTCTCATCGCTCTTGGCAGCCTGTTCCAGCGCAAGATCACCAGTCACGCAGACATAGGCGTTCAGCGCCTCATTGGATGCAGAAATAGCATCCAGATATTGCGTTGTGAGTTCTGTCGCGGTGAACTCTCCACCACGCAGCTTTTCGCGGGCCTCGGCAATGGTCAGCTTGGTCAGTTCGGTCATAAATCGGGTTTCCAATTGGAAAGATGGTTCTTCGCCGTCGAGGTCGCGCTCTATTCGACCACTTTGGGAACCATGAAGAAATGGTCCTCGCTGATTGGCGCATTTGCGGTGACGTCATCTGCAATTTCGCCATCGTTCACGACATCTGCGCGCTTGCGCATCTGCGTTTCAACAACCGATGTCATCGGCTCAACGCCATCAACGTCAACTTCGGAAAGTTGTTCGACAAACCCCAGAATGGTGTTCAGTTCTTCACGCATGCTTTCCGCACGTTCATCGGAGATCGCAATTCTGGAAAGCTTGGCAACACGTTTCACGGTGGCGGTATCAACGGACATCTGAACGATCCATTTGTGGGGTTACGTTGGGGTCTATAATCGACCGCCATAGTTCAGGCAATGGCCTGATTAGAGCGTTTGCGCGTTTCCGATATCCATGACCATAACACGCTCGTCACCTTCCATTGCCTCAACGAATATATCGGCGGTCTGATCGATAATCGGGAACGTTCCGTAGTGGCACGGAATGATGGTTTCGAAGTTGAAATAGCGCTTGCAGGCCAGGGCGGCGACGGCACCTCCCATCGTGAAGCGGTCACCGATCGGCACAATGCCTATGTCCGGCTGGTGGAGTTCCTGAACCAGTGCCATGTCGCCAAAAATGTCGGTATCACCCATGTGATAAACCGTCTTTTCGCCTTCAAAGTGAAAAACCAGCCCATTTGGCATTCCCAGACTGTGGGCCACGCCGTTTTCGTCGACACTCGCTGATGAATGAAAAGCCTGAACCCAGGTCATGGAAAAACCGTCATGATGGACGGTTCCGCCCGTATTGCCGACATCAAGGTTTTTCACTCCCTGTGCGCCCAGCCATTGAGCAAGGTCGGCATTCGCAATCACCGTCGCTCCGGTTTCCTCTGCAATCGGCAGCGTGTCACCAACATGATCACCATGGCCGTGGGTGAGCGCGATGTGGGTTAGATCGGCAATCGCATCACCGCGCGCAGATTCGGGAAAGGAAGGGTTTCCGGAGAAAAACGGATCAATCAGGATTTTCGCCTTTCCGGTTTCAATCCGAAACGCTGAATGACCATACCAGGTGATCTTCATTGTAAAACTCCAATTCCGTTTTGATCAAAATACCGATACAGAGCCGCCATGGCTCAAACCGATGATCTCACAGTGGAACAATTTGCACGATTGCTGCAAGGCAAAGGACGTCTCCTTGGCCTTGATCTGGGGTCGAAGACAATTGGCCTGGCCATTTGCGATGACCGCTGGTCTATCGCCTCCCCGGTTCACACCATTCGCCGCCGCAAGTTTACGCTCGATGTTGAAGACATGCTGGCCTATGCGGCCAAGGAAGGCGTCGTGGGACTGGTGATTGGTCTGCCGCTTAATATGGACGGCAGCGAGGGCCCCCGGGCTCAATCAACACGGGCCTTCGTACGCAATCTGTCCAAACACACATCGCTACCGGTTTTGTATTGGGATGAACGACTGTCCAGTTTCGCCGCCGATCAGGCGATGCTTGAAGCTGATCTTTCGCGGGCCAAGCGAGCAAAGAACATCGATCAGATGGCTGCCGCCGTTATTTTGCAGGGTGCAATCGACCGTATGTCTGCAATCGCGATCTAGAAGCGCATTCAGGCGGGTCTCTGCAAAACCCGCTGTTTGAACCATGGCAAAATAATTGCGCGCTTTCTGTAGGCGATGATTAATCCGACGAGAAAGCAATCGAAAATGATGGTTCGGGCCAGCATACCCGGCAGGACTTCCGGTTCCACGTTCAAAATATTGGCGTAAATGCCAAACACCTGATCATGCGTTGCGCGCGAAAAAATGGTCGTTCCCAGGCTGATGTCATTCGATGACAAACCATACCACCCGCCCAACAGGGCGAGAGGAGTGAGCCAGAGAATTAAAAACGTGCGCATGAATAGCCGCCAATCAACTGTGTTACCCACATCCCGCCATGGTTTTCGTCCTGCAGATACCCTGCCCGCCAGCATTTCGACCCGCAACGTAAACCAATCATTAGGGTTAATATCCACCGCGCGATTGGCGAAAGCGGGCTTGCCTCAGGCCGGGCAAACAAAATCCAGTATCGCTTTGGAATCATGACGTGCGCCTTGCATTCCGTAAGTATGGCGCCAAGGGCGGCCAAGGCGCGTTTCAATGAACGCATCAGCGATGAATTCCGGCATGATTTGCCGCAGTTCCGCAGCCGCAGCGGTCAGCGCCAGCTGCTCGGTGAACATCCGTGCTGCGCCCTCATCTTCCATCGCCATATCACCCGCCACGCGCAGGACATCAGTTGACTGGGATGTGTTGCCCTCGAGCTTGCCCTGAATCTGGTCGAGCACCGTCTGAACAGCCTGAGGCCCGCGTTTCATAACGCGCAGGACATCCAGACACATAATATTACCAGAGCCTTCCCAGATGCTGTTGAGGGATGCGTCGCGATAGATGCGGGCCATTGGGCCATCCTCGACGTATCCGTTGCCGCCAAGACACTCCAAAGCCTCCCCCACCAGTGGTGGGGTGATCTTGCAAACCCAATATTTCACAACGGGCGTCATCAGCCTGGCAAACGCCTGCTCGCGCTCGTCGGAAGCCGCTCGGTCAAAACTGCGAGCCAGCCGCATGACAAGCGCCTGCGCAGCTGCGACATCGAGCGCCATATCGGCCAAGACCCGTTCCATCAGTGGATGTTCGACCAGCAGTTTGTCGAAAGAAGAGCGGTGGCGCGCGTGATGCAGCGCCTCGGCAAACGCGGCCCGCATTTGGCCGGCTGAACCCACAGCGCAATCGAGCCTTGTCAAAGTCACCATTTCCAGAATGGTTGAAATGCCACGGCCTTCCTCGCCGATGAGTGTGCCGAGGGCATCCTTGAACACCACCTCGGACGATGCATTCGAACGGTTGCCGATTTTGTCTTTCAGGCGTTGGAATTGAAGCCCGTTGGATGATCCATCGGGAAGCAGTCGCGGAATGAGAAAACACGAAATCCCGACATCCGTTTTGGCAAGAACCAGAAACGCATCGCTCATAGGTGCGGAGAAGAACCATTTCTCGCCATTGACGCGCCACATGACACCGTGACCGCCGCCATAGCTCTTTTCCGCCCTTGTGGTGTTTTGACGAACATCCGAACCGCCTTGTCGTTCCGTCATTCCCATGCCGATAGTCAGGCCGGTCTTTGCGCCAGGGCTGCGGTTACTGGAATCATAGTTCGAAGACAGGATTTTTGGCATCCAGTCTTTCAATGTCTCCGGCGATGTCATCAATGCTGCGATGCTCGCATTGGTCATGGTGAGTGGGCAGGTGTGGCCGCTTTCCAGTTGCGAAGTCAGAAAAAACCGGGCGGCCCGTGCTGCATTGCGCCAACCCTGCTCCGTGCCACCCTGCGCCCAGATGGAACCGTGCAGGCCATCAGCAACTCCGCGCCGCATGAGTGCGTGATAGGCCGGGTGGAACTCCACAAGGTCGAGGCGGTCGCCTCTTGCGTCGTGGGTGCGCAGGGTTGGTGTGTGAATATTCGCCAGCCGTGCGAGATCCAGCGCTTCCGGCGAGGCCACCCATTTCCCCTGCGTGCGCAGGCCCTGTACAATTTCCGGCGGCATATCGCGAACAAGTTGGCGAAGCGCACCGTCGTTATCGAAAGCATTGTGGCCGCTATAGCCGGGAGATTGGTTGGTCATCAGGCGTCGTTCCGTTTCAACAAAGCGGTTGAGCAAACACTGCTGCGAGCCGCTATCAATTTTGGCTCAACATAGTTGCGAAACATGCGAGAGTCACAAAGAGCTGTGATTAATTTCGGTACATGCGCTTGCTACCCGTTCGATTGGTGCTTATGCAGCACTTTTAATGGCCAAGACTGATCAAACCTCATCACTGAAGGAAACGGACGCACCCGCGTTCCGTCAGTCACCATTTTCTCTCAAACATCTTCTGGGCATCGAGGGGCTCACCCCCTTTGAGATCAATCATCTGCTCGACTGTGCAGAGGAAATGATCGCGATTTCCCGGTCAGCGGAGAAAAAGCGCCCTACCCTTTCTGGGCGCACTCTGATCAACCTGTTCTTCGAAAATTCGACCAGAACCCAGTCATCGTTTGAAATTGCCGGTAAACGCCTGGGCATGGACGTGGTCAACATGGCAGTCGCGCAGTCATCCGTTAAAAAGGGTGAAACCCTGCTGGACACGGCCATGACGCTGAACGCCATGCAACCCGACGTGCTGGTGGTTCGTCATCACGCCGCGGGTGCCGCTGAACTTTTGGCCCAGAAAGTGGATTGCAGTGTCATCAATGCGGGCGATGGCGCGCATGAACATCCCACGCAAGCGCTGCTCGATGCACTGACCATCAGGCGACGCAAGGGCGGAATCGAGGGGCTTACCGTTGCGATTTGCGGCGATATTGCCCATTCACGCGTGGCGCGATCCAACATTCACCTGCTCAACGCACTTGGCGCACGAGTCAGGGTCATCGCGCCATCAACACTTCTGCCATCGGGCATTGAAAGCCTTGGGGTTACTGCCTTTCGGTCGATGGAAAAAGGCTTGCCCGGATGTGACGTCGTGATGATGCTGCGGTTGCAGACCGAGCGTATGGCCGGTTCTTTCATCCCGTCCTTGCGCGAATTCTACCGCTTCTTTGGCCTGAACGAAAAACGCGTGGCGCTGGCCAAGCCGGATGCGATTGTCATGCATCCTGCCCCGATGAACCGCGGCGTCGAAATTGCCTCCAGCATTGCGGATGGTGTGCAGAGCGTGATTTTCGAGCAGGTGGAAATGGGCGTTGCCGTTCGCATGGCCGTTATGGAAAGCCTGCAAAAGGCACAGTGGGACACGGCATCATGAAAAGCCCGTTTCGCAAATCGCCACCTGCGCAGCGCCTCTTCACCAATGCGCGGATTATTGATCCCGCCCAGAACCTCGACATTCGGGGCGATGTTCTGGTCAACAACGGACGAATCGCCGAAATTTCCGCAACAATTTCGCGAGACGGCCTGAAAAAAAGCTGCAAGATCATTGATTGCGGCGGTCATGTTTTGTGCCCAGGCCTCGTCGACATGCGTGCATTTATCGGCGAACCGGGCTCAGAACATCGTGAAACGATCAAATCCGCAGGCAAGGCCGCCGCAGCAGGTGGTGTGACAACCGTGATCATGATGCCGGATACAAGCCCGGTGATTGACGACGTCGCTCTAGTTGAGTTTATCCATCAGACGGCCCATCAGAAATCGCGTGTTCGCATCGTGCCGACCGCAGCTCTTTCCAGAAATCTCGATGGCGAGCAGATGACCGAGATCGGTCTGTTGCGCGAAGCGGGCGCGATTGCGTTCACAGAAGGGCGCAAGACGGTTCAAAGCGCGCAAATGATGCGGCGCGCGCTCACCTATGCAAGGGATTTTGACGGGTTGATCATGGGTACAGCCCGCGACGAAAGCCTGTCTGGCGGCGTTATGAACTCTGGCTTCAACGCGACGCGCATGGGGTTGCCCGGCATCCCCCGCGAAGCGGAAATCATACCACTGGAACGCGATATGCGGCTGGTTGCTATGACGGGCGGTGCCTATCATGCCTCGACCGTTTCGACATCGGATTCCATTGAGGTCATCGCGTCAGCAAAGAAAAAAGGCCTGAATGTCACCGCTGGCGTCGCGATTGCCAACCTCGCTCTGAACGAAAACGATATTGGCCCATTTCGCACTTTTTTCCGGGTTTCGCCGCCCTTGCGGCACGAAGATGATCGCCGCGCGATGATAGAAGGCATTCGCGACGGCACGATTGATGTGATTGTTTCCAATCACGACCCGCAGGATGTGGACACCAAACGCCTCCCCTTTGCCGAAGCAGCCGATGGCGCTGTTGGTCTCGAAACGCTGCTTCCAGCTGCATTACGCCTGCACCACAGCGACGGTGTTCCCCTGATGCGGGTTTTGGAATGCCTCTCTACAGCGCCGGCGCGGCGGCTTGGTTTGAAGTCCGGATCGCTGGAAATCGGGCGCAAGGCCGACATGGTTTTGTTTGACCCTGATGAGCCATGGGTTCTGAGCGACGATGATCTGCATTCACGTTCCAAAAACACGATGTTCGAGGGTGCGCGCTTTCAGGGCCGTGTCTTGAAAACAATTATCGGCGGACGCACAGTGTTCAACTTGCGCTAGGCGTTTTTGCTGCGCCTGGATTGAGGGATCGCAATTTCCATGACGTTTCTGCTGACCATCATGTCGATAACCGGGTTAGTCTTCCTGGGAATTGGCTATGTCTGCGGTTCGATCCCGTTTGGTCTGCTCATCGCCAAGCTCGGCGGCGCCGGGGATGTCCGCTCAATCGGGTCGGGCAATATTGGCGCAACCAATGTTCTTCGGACAGGTCGCAAGGGACTAGCCGCAGCCACTCTTCTTGCTGATGCCCTCAAAGGTGTCATCCCAACCGCTTTTGCAATGTCTGTTGAACCGAAACTGGCACTGACCGCCGGTCTCGGTGCGTTTTTGGGGCATTTGTTCCCCATCTGGCTCAGATTCAAGGGTGGTAAAGGCATTGCAACCTTCCTGGGCGTATTGGCCGCTTTCTCTTGGAAAGCGCTGCTTGTCTTTGCCGTTGCATGGCTCGCGACCGCGTTTTTGACCCGATATTCTTCAGCAGGTGCACTTGTTGCCACCGTTGCGGCCACCGTTGCTTTGTGGGCTTTCGGTCTGCGTGACGCGGCAACCTTGTTTGCCACTCTAACGGCGCTGGCGTGGTTCATGCATCGCTCTAATATATCACGATTACTGTCTGGAACAGAAGGAAAAATTGGAGCCAAGGGTTGAGCATGACAGATGCTCTTGCCCCAAAACCCGGCATCGACCTGAGTGATGAACAGCGCCTCTCCTGGCTGCGCCTGATCCGCAGCGATAATATAGGTCCGGCCACTTTCGTGGAACTGATCAATCACTTTGGTTCCGCGAGCGACGCGCTCGAAGCTCTTCCCGACCTGGCGGCACGAGGGCGTGCTCGGAAAAGCATGAAAATTGCGTCACCAGCCGCTGCTTCGCGGGAACTCGAGGCGCTGGCACACCACGGTGGAAGCATCGTTTGCCTTGGGGAGAAAGACTACCCTCCGGCCCTCCGCGCTGCAGACAACCCACCTCCCGTAATTTCAGTTCGCGGCAATCGCGACATTCTCAGTCGCGACGCTGTGGCATTCGTCGGCTCTCGCAATGCATCGATGGCGGGTGTAAAACTGACGGGACAGTTGGCGCGCGACGTTGGGGCGGAAGGGTTCAGCATCGTTTCCGGGCTCGCGCGGGGCATTGATTCAGCCGCCCACAGGGCCAGCCTTGTCAGCGGCACGGTTGCCATATTTGCCGGTGGGGTGGACCATATCTATCCGCCCGAGAATGTCGGGCTTGTGGATGACATACTCAAAACCGGCGGTGCGGTTGTCTCAGAAATGCCTTTGGGCTGGAAACCCCGCGCGCAGGATTTTCCCCGCCGCAACAGAATTGTGGCCGGAATGTCTCTGGGACTTGTGGTTGTTGAGGCTGCGAGACGTTCAGGCTCTCTCATTTCTGCGAGACTGGCCAATGAAATGGGTCGTCTGGTGTTCGCCGTTCCGGGCTCACCGCTTGATCCGCGCAGCGAAGGTGCCAACCATCTTATCAAGCAAGGCGCGCAACTGATCACATCTGCGAGCGATATTGTCGATGCGATGCGCCCAATTGCAGCCGACGCCGCGCAATCCACCTATTCGCTGAATGAAACCGACCGGGATGAGGTCGAATGTGAACAGGCCAATGAAACGGACCGCGACCGACTGCTCGCGGCTCTCGGTCATGCACCGACGGATGTCGATGATATAATGCAGTTTACGGGTCTGCCACCGGGAAAGCTGCAACTGATGGTTCTGGAGATGGAGATTGCCGGAACGATTGAACGCCATACCGGCAACCGTATTTCACTGGCGGGATAGACCTTTAACGCACAATACAGTCAGCCACGTTCACGCGGGTTGTCATAGTCTCCGCTCATGAAAAGCGAGGCCATTTGCTCAGCCGATAGTTTCGATGGATTGCGTGACCGATCCGGTACGAGCGTCTCCACCCTGCCCGGCGTTTTTCGGCCTGATGCGATATCGGATGCCTCAATCATCGCCATCTCAATCAGGTAAGACAGAAAATCGCAGTTATTCGAACTGCTCAATGTTCTCAGCTCAGAGAGCATTGCCTCGGTATAGGCGGCGATGTTACGCCGCTGTTCTTGCTTCTCCATAAAACTTCCCAGCCAGAAAGGAGATGTGACAAGCCTGTCGCAGGCAGACGGTTGATCTTGAATATCTGTGAGTCTTTCACCTGAAACTCTGGATCATTTGCATTTTGATTGCAAGTTGAAATTATGCTCTTTTTGGTTGCATTTGACGCAGATCAGTCCAACCACGACCTGTGATTGCTGCTCCCGACAGCGTCGTGAAATCGATCAAATCAACTCACAGGGTTTGCGTTTCAGCTTCAACCCACCTATGTCGGCTCGGTTCACAGACCTCACTCTATCAGCGGCATCTATATGAAACTCGTCATCGTCGAATCTCCAGCGAAGGCAAAAACCATCAATAAATACCTGGGGTCTGACTATAAAGTTCTGGCTTCGTACGGCCATGTCCGCGACCTGCCGGCCAAGGATGGTTCCGTGCTGCCGGATGAAGATTTTTCGATGTCCTGGACCGTGGACGGCAAGGCCAAACCGCGGATGAGCGACATCACCAAAGCCATGAAAACGGCGGATCGCCTGATCCTTGCCACCGACCCGGATCGCGAAGGTGAAGCGATTTCATGGCACGTTTTGCAGGTGCTCAACGAGAAAAAGGCGCTCAAGGACAAGCCTGTCGAACGTGTGGTGTTCAACGCGATCACCAAGAAGTCGATTCTCGAGGCGATGGAAAATCCGCGCGAGATCAACGGACCGCTGGTCGACGCCTATTTGGCGCGCCGGGCGCTCGACTATCTCGTTGGCTTCAACCTCTCCCCGGTCCTGTGGCGCAAGCTGCCGGGTGCCCGCTCCGCCGGGCGCGTGCAATCTGTCGCCCTGCGTTTGATATGTGAGCGCGAAAACGAGATCGAACGATTCAAGCCTCAGGAATACTGGAATATTTTCGGCGAGTTCAAGAACTCGAGCGGGGCTGACTTCGATGCACGTCTGACCAGTTTTGAAGGGCAAAAGCTTCAACGCCTCGACGTCAAGACCGAAGAGCAGGCAACCGACATCAAGCGCGTGCTCATGAAAGCTGCGTTTACGGTCCAAAGCGTCGAGGCCAAACCGGTCACGCGCAATCCCTATGCCCCTTTCACGACATCCACGATGCAACAGGAAGCGTCGTCGAAACTCGGCTTCTCTGCGTCCCGAACCATGCAGGTAGCGCAAAAGCTCTATGAAGGGATTGATCTTGGTGGCGAGACCGTCGGTCTGATCACCTATATGCGAACCGATGGGGTTCAGATCGCACCGGAAGCTGTCGACGAAACCCGGAGCGTGATCGGCGAGAATTTCGGCGCGATATATCTGCCTGAAAAGGCACGCTTCTATTCTTCGAAAGCAAAAAACGCGCAGGAAGCGCATGAGGCGGTGCGCCCAACGTCACTGGCGCGCCTGCCAAAAGATGTGGCTGGTCGCCTGGATGACGACCAACGACGTCTTTATGACTTGATCTGGAAGCGCACAATCGCCAGCCAGATGGCGTCTGCGAAAATTGAGCGCACGGCTGTTGAGCTGGAAGCGAAACATGAAGATCGAGTTGCAACCATGCGCGCCAATGGCTCCGTCATCAAATTCGACGGCTTCCTGTCGGTCTATCAGGACAACGCCAAAAAGGATGATGACGAGGACAAGCGGTTGGTTCCGCTGAAAGAAGGCGAGACAGTTTCCCGCGAAGTGATTGAAGCGACACAACATTTCACCGAACCGCCAGCGCGTTATTCAGAAGCCGCGCTCATCCGCAAAATGGAAGAATTGGGCATCGGTCGACCATCGACCTACGCTTCAACACTGGCAACTCTGGCTGCCCGCGAATATGTGACGATCGACAAGCGACGCCTTATTCCCCAGGCCAAGGGCCGTTTGGTGACGTCGTTCCTAGAGAGCTTTTTCAATCGCTATGTCGAGTACGATTTCACCGCAAGCCTGGAAGAAAAACTCGACCTGATCTCGGCAGGCGAGTTGCAATGGAAAGATGTATTGCGCGATTTCTGGGTGCAGTTTTCCTCTCACATCGCTGACACAAAGGACCTTCGTGTCAGTGAAGTGCTCGACACGTTGAATGAAGCGCTCGGCCCTCTCGCCTTCCCCGAACAGGAAGATGGCGGCGACCCACGGCTGTGCCCGACCTGCGGCGAAGGCCAGTTGAGCCTGAAAGTGGGCCGGTTTGGCGCCTTTATCGGCTGTTCCAACTATCCAGACTGCAAATTCACACGCCAATTGGGCGCTGAGGGTCTTGAGGCAGCACAGGCCGCCAATGAAGGGCCGAAGGTCCTGGGCGTCGATCCGGATTCCAGCGAGGAAGTGACGCTGCGTACCGGTCGGTTTGGCCCATATGTGCAGCGCGGCGAAGGTAAAGAAGCCAAGCGCGGCAGTATTCCGAAGAGCTGGGACGTGGCGGACGTCGATTTCGAAAAAGCTCTTCAGCTCTTGAGCCTGCCACGTGTTGTTGGCACCCATCCGGAAACCGGCAAGGAAATCACGGCTCGTATTGGACGCTACGGGCCACTTGTTCAGCATGATGGCAAATTTGGCAGTCTCGATGCCGAGGATGAGGTTTTTACAGTCGGATTGAACCGCGCTGTCACCGTTTTGGCGGAAGCGGCAAACAAGCCCGGTCGTGCTCGCGGTGGCACCAGCCTTAAGGATCTGGGAGAACACCCAACCCTTGGCGGGCCTGTCGCGGTCAAGGACGGACGCTATGGACCTTACGTCAATCACGGCAAGATCAACGCGACTTTGCCGAAAGACAAAGACCCGCAAAGCGTGACCATGGAAGAAGCGGTTGTTTTGATTGCGGACCGTGCGGAAAAAACCGGCGCGAAAAAGAAAGCTGCGCCGAAGAAAAAAACGGCTGCAAAAAAGAAGCCTGCTGCAAAGAAGGCGACAACGAAGAAGGCGCCGGCCAAAAAGACCGCTGCGAAAAAATCCGCAGCAAAGAAAGATGAGGCCTGAATGCGCAACTCTCCAGCCACAGGCTGCGTTCAATGGCGAAGGTGAAAAGCGCGTCGGGACACAGCGATAAAAACAAAGGCAAACGCTCTCATCTGCCCTCAAAAGAAGCGTTGCTGCAGCACTTGGCGGACAACCCATCGATGACCGGGAAACGCGAGGTTGCACGAGCATTCGGCCTGAAGGGGCAACAAAAAATCGCGCTGAAGGCCATGCTGAAAGAGCTGGAAGGCGAAGGCCTGATCAAAAAGCGCGGTAAGCGCTATGCGAAACCGGGATCGCTGCCTCCCGTCACTGTTCTGGACATCACAGCGCGTGATCGCGACGGCGGTCTTCTGGCGCGTCCGGTGGAGTGGGACGAGGCTATGGACGGGAAACATCCCGTCGTGAGCATCATCAATCACCCCCGTTCCAAAAGCCCAACTGCGGGTGTTGGCGACCGTGTTCTGGCGCGCATCACGGTTCCTAATCATGGTTCGCCGCGCGGCAAGGTGATGAAGGTGCTCGACAAGGGGCGTGGCACGCTGCTCGGCATCTACAGGGCCAACACCGAAAAAGACACTGCTTATGCGGGGCGTATCGAACCTACGGACCGCAAACAGAACGAACTTTTGGTGCATGCCAAAAATGCGGGCGACGCAAAGCCCGGCGATCTGGTTGAAGTCTCAATTGTGGGCAAACAGACCCATGGACTGAGGCAGGGTGAAGTTATCAAGGTCATCGGTGATCTTAACTCAGAGAAGGCGATCTCGCTTATCGCGCTGCATCAGCACGACATACCAAGGGAATTTCCAGCTGCTGTAATGGCTGAGGCTGAGAAAGCCGGGCCCGCTGATATGCACAAGCGCGAAGACTGGCGCGATGTTCCTTTGATCACCATTGATCCCGCGGACGCCAAGGATCATGACGACGCCATCTTCGCTGAAGCCGACCCCGAGCCATCCAATGCGGGCGGCGTCATTGTCAGCGTCGCGATCGCCGACGTCTCATGGTATGTGCGACCGGGCTCCGCTATGGACGAAGAAGCTTTCAGTCGGGGCAACTCTGTCTATTTCCCAGATCGGGTTGTTCCGATGCTACCGGAGCGCATTTCAAATGAATTGTGCTCCTTGAAAGAGCATGTCGAGCGCCCTGCCCTTGCTGTTCGCATGACATTTGCTGCTGATGGCCGCAAACTGCGCCACACTTTTCATCGCATCATGATGAATTCGCATGCGCGTCTGTCATATCAGGAAGCGCAGGCCGCAATCGACGGCGAAGATGCGCCACGGGCAACACCACATCTCGACACGATTTTGAAGCCACTTTGGCAGGCTTATGAGGTACTTTCTCGTGGACGTTCCTATCGCCAACCGCTTGAGTTGGAACTTCCGGAACGCAAGATATTGCTGAAGGAAGACGGAACAGTTGATCGTGTCGTGGTGCCACCGCGACTGGATGCTCACAAGCTCGTCGAAGAGTTTATGATTCAAGCCAATGTCGCGGCGGCAGAGACGCTGGAGAAAAGGCGACAGGCCCTGATTTATCGTATTCACGATGCACCGTCGCTGGCGAAACTGGAGAGCCTTCGCGAGTTTCTGAAATCCCTCTCCATTCCCCTCGCCAAAGCCGGACAGCTGAAACCCGCGAGCTTCAATGGCATTCTGGGGCAGGTTGAAGACACCGCTCATCGTGATTTGGTCAATCAGGTGGTCCTGCGCTCTCAAAGTCAGGCGGAATACAATCCCGTCAATATTGGCCATTTTGGCCTGAACCTTAAAAAATATGCACATTTCACATCGCCCATCCGCCGCTATTCGGATCTGATCGTACATCGCGCGCTTGTTTCAAGCCTCAGCCTTGGACATGGCGGGCTCTCTTTGCCGGAAGAAGAGCGTCTTGACGTGATCGCTGCGCAGATATCTGACACTGAGCGCCGCGCCATGCTGGCAGAACGCCAAACCGTTGACCGGCTCATCGCAAGCCATATGGCGAGCAAGATCGGCGCGATGTTCAACGGGCGGATCAATGGCGTAACACGTGCGGGCCTATTCGTTACGCTCGACGACACGGGCGCCGACGGATTTATCCCCATTTCACTTCTCGGCGACGACTATTTTATATACGACGAAACAACGCACCGGGTGGTGGGTGAACATTCCGGGCTTATGTACCAGATGGGTGATCGTGTTGAAGTCAAGCTCGTGGAAGCAGCGCCCATGGCCGGAGCATTGAGGTTTGAAATGGTGAGTGATGGTCGCGAGACCAAGGAACTTCCCCGTTCGCGCCGCAGTCGGCCCGGATCGCCTTCCGGCCGACCGCGTCGTGCGAAACGCTCCAACAAATTTGGCAAACGAAGATAGGATTATTCTCGATGACCGTTCAGGCTGCGGATTATGATCATGCCAAACGCTCTATCAAACAAAGCATCTGGCGCGGTGTGCGATGCAAATGCCCGTCTTGTGGCAAGGGCAAACTGTTCACCAAGTGGCTGAAAGTCGTTCCTGAATGCAACGTGTGCGGAGAGGAGCTCTATCACGAGCGCGCTCAGGACCTACCCCCTTACCTGACGATCTCCATCGTAGGACATATCGTTGTCGCGCTGCTGATGGCGGTTGAAGCACGCTGGGATCTTTCGCTCACTGTCCACCTTCTAATCTGGATTCCCCTTGCCACCATTCTTACAGTGACGATGATGCAACCGGTTAAAGGCGGCGTTGTTGGCCTGCAATGGGCGATACGCATGTTCGGGTTTGGCAACGAAGACAAGGCGTGATGGCAAAGCAAGACACACTCAAAAAGGGCATGACGCGGGATGAAGTCGACGAGGCTGCCGCGATGGACGGCTCCAAGCGCAGCCCCAATATGCCACCCCGCGATGCATCAACGCTCATCATACTCGACGGCAAAGGTCCTGACGCAAAAATGCTGATGGGGCGACGCCACGAAGGGCACAAGTTCATGCCAGGCCTCTTTGTGTTTCCCGGTGGACGGGTGGATAAGACGGATGGCTCGGTGCCTTCGCATGACGAACTGCACCCGGTCATTGAAGACAAGATCTTGAGAACATTACGCCGCAAGCCGACCCGACGACGGGCACGGGCTCTTGCACTCGCCAGCATTCGCGAAACCTATGAAGAAGCCGGCATTTTTCTGGGCTCCAAAACGGAACAAGGTTTCGGCTATGGCCACGGCGACTGGAAAGCCTTTGGCGACTTGGGAATCACGCCGACCCTTTCGCCTCTGCGATTGATCGCCCGTGCCATAACGCCTCCGGGCCGCAATCGTCGTTTCGACGCCTGGTTTTTTGCAACGCAGGCCAGCCACATCGCCCACACGCTCCCGGAGGGAAAAGGACCAACCGATGAATTGCAGGATCTGCATTGGTTGACCATTGAAGAGGCGCTCAAGCTCGAGCTGCCTGTCATCACGGTCACAGTGCTGAAAGAACTGCAGGCACGGCTGGAGACCGATCCGGAACTGGCACCTACGACCGATCTGCCCTTCTTTCACCTTCGAGGCCGCACGTTCCACCGGGACATGATCTGAAGCTTCGCACCCCTGCCCGCATATACTGCCGCACCGGCTTGACTTTTGCCGTACTTCGCTTAGGTATCCGCGCAACGAAAGCGAGAATGCCGCTTTCAACGAATTTCTCAAGGATCAAGACCATGGCCAAGGCAACCACCATCAAGGTGAAGCTGAACTCGACAGCTGACACCGGCTTCTACTACGTCACAAAAAAGAATTCCCGGACGATGACTGAAAAGCTCGTGAAGCGGAAATACGACCCCGTTGCAAAGAAGCACGTTGAATTCAAGGAAGGCAAAATCAAGTAAAACTGATTTTCCAATTCCATTGCATTAAGCCGCCCTTGAGGCGGCTTTTTTGTGGGCGCACCACAGGTTCTTCGCGCGCTTAATGCACGTTTTTGGAGATATTAAACTGGGTGAAAAGTGAAGGCCGGCCGGCGCGAAGAATTACGAGGAGGCAGTTCATCGCAGCCGACCGGCCAAGGTCTCGGGGTCCAGGTGATGCGGCGGGCCTGGACTGATCCCAAGATCACGAAATGGACGTTTTCACGTACCCTTTCCGTGGCCGCAAGATTGCCCAAACACCTTATGCACTCAAGTGGTCTGGGCGAATTCTGCTTTTATTAGTAAATGGTTAAGGTAAAAGAAGAGGGTTTATACGGTAACCACAATAGATACAATTTTAGACAAATTGTATTCGCGGCATTCACCAACGAAAAACAGCTCCAATTGGTATGGTCCCGTCAGGCTGCGTCGGCAATAACCTGATTGCGGCCACTGCGTTTTGCAACATAGAGGGCATCGTCCGCCCGGCGCAAAAGGGCTTCAATCGTGTCATCACGGCCCAGCAGCGCCGAAACGCCCGCTGAAACGGTCACAGCAATTTGTTGCGCGCCAGAATCGACTACAAATGGGTGGGCCGCGATCTCTTTGCGCATGCGGTCGGCGACTACAAATGCGAGATCGCGATCTGTATCCGGCATCGCAACAACAAACTCCTCGCCGCCAAAACGACAAGCCAGATCTTTACCGCGCACGATTTTGCTCAAACGTTCGGCAAAAGTCTTCAAGACCTCGTCTCCCGCCTGATGGCCATAGGTATCGTTCACCAGTTTGAAGTGGTCGATGTCGATCACAATCAACGAAAGGGAACGCCCACCGACCTGAGCCTGATTTACGAGTCCCTGCATGTGGTTATCGAAGTAACGCCGGTTGCTAAGGCCGGTCAGCGAATCCTTTACCGCCATTTCCATGGTATTCTGAACGCTGGCTCGCAGACGATCATTCAAACGTTTGCGCCTAACCTGAGTGCGCACCCGCGCTTCCAGTTCGTTGGGCTCCACCGGGCGGGTGATGTAGTCATTCACCCCAAGATCAATTGCGCGCATGAGCGTTGCATCGTCACCTTCTCGAGCCACGAGCAAGAGCGGCACCATACGGGTACGGTCGAGCGAGCGGATTTGCGAGCAAAGGCGCAGCGCGTCAAAGCCCGCAATGTCGAGCGACACGATGACAACGTCGAAGTTCGAATCGGCAACGCGGAACAGGGCTTCTTGCGGATTTGTGTTGACCGCCACGCTGTTCTTGCGACCCAGCGCCTTCACAATGCGATCATAGGAAGACGCCTGATCGTCAACGACCAGAATACTGCCGTCACCGCCGTTCAGCGGATCGATAGCAGCATTCGACATCTCGTCCAGACCGAGGTTTCGACCTGTCGCCACCCGCATCTGCAACTCGTCCGTCACCATTTTCAGCCGCGCGAGGCTCTTCACCCGAATTGTCAGCGCTAAGTCATTGACCGGCTTGGTCAGAAAATCGTCAGCGCCGGCTTCCAGCCCCATAATCCGGTCGGATGGCTGATCAAGCGCGGTGACCATAATAACCGGCAGATGTGTGGTGCGTGGTTCGGCCTTAAGGCGACGGCAGACCTCAAAGCCGTCCATGCCGGGCATCATCACATCGAGCAGAACGATGTCGCACAGCCCCTTATTGCAGATATCAATTGCTTCCGGTCCGTTTGACGCCGTCACGACTTCGAAATATTCGGCCAGCAGGCGCGCCTGCAAGAGCTTCACATTGGCTTCAATGTCGTCGACGACAAGTACGCGAGCTGTCAAAGTCGTTTCTCCGGATAATCGGGCATGCGGGCGAGCATGAAGCGCCTCAGGCGTCCCCAAGATAGGATTTTACAGTTTCGATAAATTTCATCACTGAGATGGGCTTCGAGATGTAGGCTTCGCACCCGCCCTGTCGGATGCGTTCCTCATCCCCCTTCATCGCAAAGGCGGTGACTGCAATGACCGGAATACGGGCCAGTTCATCGTCTTCTTTCAACCACTTGGTCACCTCAAGACCAGAGACTTCCGGTAGCTGAATATCCATAAGGATCAAATCAGGATGGTGCCTGCGGGCCAGATCCAGCGCCTCAAGTCCATTGCTGGTCTGAATCGTTGAATAGTTTTGCGCCTCCAACAAATCGTTGAACAATTTCATGTTCAACTCGTTGTCTTCGACAATCATCACTGTTTTGCCCATATTCATTCCTTGCGCTCACGCCAGACGGGTCTGAAGTGGTAATCTCGCAGCTTCCTAGTGATTCTGATTCCGAATTATTAGGGTAAGTTTCTTTAGGACTGATGAATATGGAAAAAGTGACTGTCGAAGCGGCTGAGGCGATTGCGATATCGGCGCTTCAGCATCTGGGCAGCGATGATGACCTGGTGATGCGATTTTGCGCGGTCACCGGCATTCTATCAAATGACATCCGCAGCGCAGCACAGGAACCCGGCTTCATGTCCGGGCTGCTCGATTTCTATCTGTCACACGAGCCTGATCTTTTGGCCTGGACATCCCAGGCCGAGATCAGCCCCGAGCACGTTATGGCAGCGCGGTTCACCCTATCACCCCACGACATGTCAGGTTTTTAGTCACGATGATCCGCCAACCCGATCAGGATACCCTCAATCAGCTCAAGCGCCATGGTTACACTGTAGGTTCTGATGTCTCCCATCACGATCCCGCGCGCCCGCTGCTGGTTTGCGACGTGGATGAGGTGATACTGCACCTCGTTTCGCCCTTTGTGACCGTGCTGCAGGAGCGTGGTTTTGAGCTGAAATCCCACTCGTTCAAACTGACAGGAAACGTGTTTCACCGCGACACGGGCCGGGAAGCCACTCAGGAGGAGGTCTGGGCCGGTCTCACACAGCTGTTTGAAGAGCAAAAATTCAGACAGCATGTGGTGAATGGCGCTGCCAATGGTCTGGCCCAACTGGCGTCAGACATCGATATTCTGTTTCTCACCAACATGCCTCACGCCTTTGGCGATATCAGGCGGGACTATCTCGCGTCGGCCGGGATGTCGTTTCCGTTGATTACGAACACAGGGTCCAAGGCTCCTGCGATTGAGCATATCAAGCAGGTTCGCAACGGAAAGATCGGTTTTATTGACGATACACCGCGCAATCTCGAACAAGTCGCGGAAGCTCACGACGATGTTGCACTGTTTCATTTCATGGCAGATGACACATTCCGGGGGCTCGCCAATGAAGTGGAGGGTGTCCATTTTTCCACTGGTGACTGGACCGTCGCATCGAGCGGAATCCGTAACGTTCTTTTGTAGAACAGAGAAAGAACATGATACACTGTTGCGATGGACCATCCCCCTGCCCTGTGTCGCGATTGTTTTAGCCAGACGGCAACCGCCGCCCGCCGCTGCGGGGACTGTGGCAGCCCCCGTGTGCTGCGCCATAAGGAGCTGCACGATTTATCGCTTGCTCACATCGACTGCGATGCTTTTTACGCGGCTGTGGAGAAACGCGACAATCCGGAGCTCGCAGACAAGCCGGTTATCATTGGTGGAGGCAAGCGCGGTGTTGTCTCAACCTGTTGTTATATTGCACGCATTAACGGCGTTCGCTCTGCGATGCCGATGTTCAAGGCGCTGGAAGCGTGCCCACATGCAACCGTGATATCACCGCGCATGGATGTCTATTCGAAGGTCGGAAAGCAAGTGCGGGAAATGATGCTGTCGCTCACTCCTGCAGTTGAACCGCTTTCCATCGATGAAGCATTTCTTGATCTCTCCGGGACGGAAAAACTTCATATGGCTTACCCGGCCCTCACTCTGGCGCGATTTGCGCATCGGGTGGAAAATGAGGTCGGCATTTCCATCTCGATTGGTCTCGCGCCCAACAAGTTTCTGGCCAAGGTTGCGTCCGATTTCGAGAAACCGCGCGGGTTCTCTATCATTGGCGCTGAAAACGCCTATGAGTTCCTCAGCAATCAGCCCGTTTCGCTGATCTGGGGCGTCGGCAAGGTGACACAAAGAAAGCTTGCCGAAGACAACATCAAGATGATTTCTGATCTCCAGAAAATGGAGGAAAGCGACCTCATTCGCGTCTATGGTACGATGGGATTGCGGCTGGCCCGGCTGTCCAAGGGCCAGGACTTCCGCAAGGTTGAATCGCGCAGCGCTGCAAAGAGTGTGAGTTCCGAAACGACCTTCAACACCGACATTGGTTCTGCTGAAGAACTCGTCCCGATCCTGCGGCGACAGGCCGAGAAGGTCTCAAAACGGCTGAAAGCATCGCACATCGCCGGGCAAACCGTGGTTTTGAAACTCAAAACGAAGGATTTCAAAACACGCACCCGCAATGTCACCCTGCCCGACCCGACACAGCTTGCCGACAAGCTGTTTCACCACGGGCGCACCATGCTGCTGAAAGAGCTGGGTGACACAAAATTTCGGCTTCTGGGCATAGGTGTGAGCGATCTGCAATCCGACGAAACCGCCGACCCGGACGATCTGATCGACGAAGCTTCCACCCGGCGCGCTGCCGTTGAACGCGCCATGGATTCCGTTCGGGAACGTTTTGGCGGCGATTCCGTAGAACTTGGCCTTACCTTTGGACGCCACAGGCGTCAGGAATCAAACTTCGCCCCGCGTAATCCTGTCGATGTCGACGATCTGGAAGGCGACTAATCGCAAGGCTTGCTTTCCAGATACTCAAACCCGGTAAGCGCGCCGTTCAGGCTGTAGTCCTCGTACTGCATCTTGAGTCGCCTAGAAACGCCCGACTCGTGAAGAATGAAAGACACCTGATAGATCGGTGTCTTTTCGCCCGTCTGCGTGTTGTCGTCCGTATCGAAATAACTAACAGACATCGGCCAGCCTGGCTCATCCTCAAAGGTTTGAGCAATTTCGGGTGTCTCACCATCCTGCTGCGCATAGTTGGGCTTGCTCTTGCCTATGATGGCAGTTGTATCGACAAGCTTGTCGCCATTGTCCGAGCCATCGAAGACGCGCTGCGCAAAAATCGTGTCTTCGTTTTTTGCTGCCTCAATCAATTTGCCAATATGGGCCGTCATGAAAATGGCACCGTCGAGCCTGATGCTTAACTCGTTCGGTTTTGAAATCGTCACGTCTACCGATTGCGCTTTACGCTCAGCGCTGCCACGCAGTTCACGCTCCAGCTGGCCGTTCAGAAACGATTGAGTGACAAAACTGAAATCAAGACCGTCCCCGCTCTCGAAAGTCGTGCTGCGCTGGTCTGTTGTGAACGATTTCCGCGGCGTCTGGACGGTCGTCAAAAACCGGAAACGGACCGCGAAGCCCTCGCACACCGATCCTTTCATTTCATAAACAATGCGGCCATTCATGCCGGTGATGCCAGAGCGTTCACTCGCTTTGTCCAGGGCAAGGTCATAGACCGCGCGATGGGCCCGCAATCCATCCAGACCAGCAGCATAAGCGCCAGAAATCGATAGCAACGTTGCAATTGCGAGAGTCGCGAGCGGAGTGAAAACGTGTCTGGTCATGAGGCCCCGTTGGGAAATTGTGAAAACGATACTTGCGCTAAATTATGCGCGATGAGGAACGTTCTAAGCTTTAATACATCCCTTAAACGCGCTACCTGTTTGTAACAAGGAAGCAAAATATTTGGAGCTAAAAAATGGCAAACACGATCGAAGAACGACTGGCCGGTTTGGGTATCGAATTGCCGGTGCCCCCGCTTCCGGCGGCGAACTATGTGCCGTTTACAATCGCTGGCAATATTTTGACGATATCCGGGCAAATTCCCATGGGCCCCAATGGTTTGGAGTTTGTGGGCAAGCTGGGCGATACGGCTGATCTGGAAACTGGCCAGGGCGCGGCGCGGCTTTGCGCTATCAATATTCTGGCTCAGGCAAAGGCCGCTTTGGGCGATCTTGAGCGCGTCAAACAGGTAATGAAGATTCAAGGTTTCGTGAACGCAACCCCGGACTTCACCGACCATCCCAAGGTCATCAATGGTGCATCCGATCTCCTAGTCGAAGTTTTGGGCGATGCGGGTAAGCACGCGCGCGCGGCTGTGGGTATGTCGTCCCTGCCCTTGGGTGTCGCGGTGGAAGTGGACGCGACAATCGAAATTGCCTGACTTGTGCTGCACAGCTTTGCCAAATCTAAATCTGGAGTCATGAGGGCAAACAACGCATGACGGGTTCACAATCTCGGTTTTCGGTTGATTTTGGTGACTGGCTCACACGCGTCCCGATTGCTCATCGCGGCTATCATGACCTGAAGCTTGGGCTGGCTGAAAATTCGATGGGCGCGTTTCGGGCGGCAGTCGAAGCTGGCTTCGCCGTCGAATGCGACCTGCAGGTGTCTGCAACCGGTGAGCCGGTGGTTTTTCACGACCCGACCTTGAAACGCATGACCGGCGTGCGCGGCAACGTGCGCGACAAAACACCAGATGAACTCGCGCAACTGAAACTTCTGGATACGGACGATACGATCCGTACCCTTGAGGAGCATCTGAAACTCGTTTCAGGGGCTGTTCCACTGGTGCTGGAACTCAAAGGTGTTGAGGGGAAAGATCAGGGCTTTGTTGAAGGTGTGGCCGCAGCACTTGCGAGATATGATGGACCTGTCGCGGTCATGTCGTTTGACCACTGGATCTGCGCTCAGTTCAAGCAGTTGATGCCCAACATCCCTCGCGGTTTGACAGCAGAGGGCACCGACAGACGGTATCACGTCCATCGCGACGCCATGAAGGAATACGACCTTCAGTTTGTGTCCTACAGTGTGAAACATCTGCCATGCCGCTTTGTGTCGGAAGCACGGGAGGCGGGGCTGCCCATCATCACATGGACCGTGCGCGACGAGAAGACGCGCAGAACAACGTTTGAACATGCCGACCAAATGACGTTTGAAGGGTTTGACCCCAGAGAAGTTGAATCGGTGTTCACGCAGGAAAGCGAGCAGATTTGAGCGATAGCGATACGATCAGCATACGAGTGACCAACAGTGTGACCGATATCGGTCAGGTGCGATGGGACGGGCTGTCCAATCCCAAACGCGGATGCGAAAAATCGGTCAGCGCGGAATTCGATTACAATCCCTTTCAGTCTTATAACTTTTTTCATGCTCTTGAGGAATCCGGTTCAGCCTGTGACAACACCGGATGGCACGGCCAGCATCTCATCATGGAAACGGCGCCGGACGCTTCGCAGGCACCCGAACTGCTGGGCATTCTGCCCTGCTATCTAAAGAATCACAGCCAAGGGGAATATGTTTTCGACCATGGTTGGGCAGACGCTTTTGAGCGCGCAGGCGGTCATTACTACCCCAAACTTCAGGCGGCTGTGCCCTTCACGCCCGCAACCGGACGGCGTCTTCTGGTCGGCAACGGGTCAGATGCCCAAAAGCGACGCCTCATGCTGGCTGGTGGTCTTCAACGTGTTTGTGAGAAACTTGAAGTATCTTCCTCTCATGTAACATTTTTAACGAATGAAGACACGGAAGCTTTCGAGGCCGCTGAGTATCTGCACCGGATGGATCAACAGTTCCATTGGCTGAACGATGGATACGAGAATTTCGATCAGTTTCTCGATGCGCTTTCATCGCGCAAGCGCAAAAACATCCGCAAGGAACGCAAAGCGGCGCTCGACGGGAATGGAATCACCATAGAGTGGCTGACTGGACCGGAGCTGACGGAATCCATTTGGGATACGTTCTACGAATTCTACATGGACACCGGGTCACGCAAATGGGGCAGGCCTTATCTGACTCGAAAATTCTTCTCCATGATTGGCGACACCATGGCGGACGACATTGTACTGATCATGGCAAAGCGCGAAGGCGCTTACGTTGCGGGCGCAATCAATTTCATCGGTTCACACACGCTTTTTGGGCGTCATTGGGGGTGCATTGAGGATCATCCTTATCTGCATTTCGAAGTCTGTTATTATCAGGCTATCGATTTCGCAATCGCTCACAAAATGCACCGGGTGGAAGCTGGCGCGCAGGGCGGTCACAAGCTGGCGCGAGGTTATATGCCGCAAACCACCCACTCAGCCCATTACATTACCCATCCGGGTTTTAGGCGCGCCGTGGGAGACTATTTGGAGCAGGAACGACGTGCCGTTCTGCGTGAAAACGAACTGATTGCGAAACACGGCCCGTTCAAGAAAGGTCAGGAACAATGAGCCAAAAGGATGCCAACCCGGCTTATGATGATCAAAATATCTTCGCAAAGATCATGCGCGGCGAGATGCCTTGTGAAAAGGTCTACGAGGACGATGACACCTTTGTTCTCCTGGACATTTTCCCCCGCGCTGCCGGGCATTGCCTGGTGCTTCCCAAAGCGCCGGCTCGCAACATTCTTGATGTTGGCGAAAGCGATCTTGAGGCCGTTGCGCGCACAACCAAACGCATCGCCATCGCTGTCAAATCAGCCTTTGATGCTGATGGTGTTTCCATCATCCAGAGCAACGAGGCGGCTGGCAATCAGGAGGTGTTCCACATGCATGTGCATGTGATCCCTCGCCACACCGGCGCCCGCATGGGCAGCCCGGCAACTGCAATGGAGAGCGTTGAATCACTGAAGAAAAACGGCGCGAAAATCCGCAACGCCTTGGGTTAAGCTAGAGGATCGCCTGGCTGTTTTTCCAGATCGTATGCGTGTGCATTTCGACGTGTCAGCCTGTTGATCGCCCACAAGCCAAGAAGAAACAGCACCAGACCGGCAAACAGATCGACCAGGTGATGACCACCATGCATGAGTGTTCCGGGCAGGATGATCAGATTCAGGGTCAGAAAGATCGGGAACAGGAACCGAATACCGTAGGCGCAGTAAGCGCAGATGAAGGCCAGTGTCGTGTGGTATGATGGGAAGGCAATCAAGCCTTCCACATGGGCGGGTGTTACGCGTTCAGGCCCGGTCTTCATCATCTCAAGAAGGCGAACACCGTAGTCGGATCCGACAACCGGATTGGCCGCGGCCGCCACTTCCGGTGAAAGAGTATAAAAGGCGGAAGGGCCGTGGCTGGGGAACAGCGCCCAGAATGCGATCAGAACAATTGTGGTTGTAACGATCAGCAGCAACAGACGATGCAGCCATATCTTCCGCCCCATCAGACCGAGCAAGACAACGAGAACGGTAATCTGAGGCATGGTTGAATTGTAGGCGTAGCGCGTAATCTCGTTGATCCAGGGATTGTTGGCCGCAAATTCAACGGCGGCAGGCCATGAATAGCCGAACCAACTGTCTATTTCGATCAAATGCAGATCGATGGATGATGTCGCCAGAGGCAGAAGCAGAAAGTTGAAAACGAGCCCAGCATTGGAAAACAAGATCATCAAAGCTGTGCATGTCAGCGCATCGCCAATCGCATCGCCACGCCCCGATCTGCGGTAAAACTGTCCCAAAGCGCCGACAGCCACCGCTGCCGCGAAGAGCAAACCGTAAGCCTGTGCGTCAATCGCGCCGCCGCGAAACATCATCAGCACAGCATTGATCGCAATGAGTGCCATCGCCATGCGCAGCACAAAAGTTTCCACCTGGTCGAGAACAATCCATCTCTGGAAAGACAAACGTGCCGTTAGTGCATGCATTTTCAGCCAAACCCCATAATTGCGCTTCCCGGCGCGTCTCGCAGTTTGACTAACAGACGAGACTTAAGAAGTGGTTTTTCGGATTTGGCTGCCCCGTCAGCCGATCATATCAGGATAGAAAATAGCCGGTGATCAGCAGGGCTTCCCCTGCAAGCACGCCCAGAATCATGCGACGGCCCAACAGAAGAAACGCGGCGAAACCGCCCAGTGCTGCGCCGAGGCGCAAAAACATCGGCATTTCGGCCAACGTACCCGATGGGAAAAACACCAGTTGCGCGATAACGGCGGCAACCAGTGACGTTGCAATGCATCGGATGAAGACGATCCACTCGGAATCGTTTGAAAGATTGCCAACAAGCAACACGCCCGCCCAGCGCCACATCGCAGTTGGCAAGGCGCCAGCCAGGAGGATGAATATGAAGGGCCACCACCACGCATCGACAGAATTGTAGAATATCATGACGATGCCCGCCCCTGCTCCGTCGCTTCACCATTTTGCGCGGGCGGAGTGTTTTTTCCTAGCTTGCGCGTCATACGGTGCACCGCATAGGCCAGCACGCCACCAAGACTGCCGGCAAGCAGGATGGCAGCCTGCGGCGCGATGAGCCAAGCGATTGGCCCTAGCACGAAACCAAAAATAAGCGCTGCATGTTCCGCCTTAACGCGCGCCGTGTTCCAGATAGAGGTCGCGAAATAGAGCGGCGTCAGGAAATACAGACAGGCCATCGCGAGCGGCGGCAGTGCGGGCGCGAGTTGGTGCACTAACGCAGCCACACAGGTTGTGGCGATTGCCATAGTGCTGGCGAAACCGACAAAATAGGGCAACCGCCCGCGTTGAGGAATGTCGGACGCCTTTTCAAGCGTGTGCACCCACGCGGTGATCGCCACCAGGTTGGACGCCAGCAAAAGATGCCATTGCTTTGACTTCGGCGCGCGAATGGCAGGCATCAGCGCCATGGTCATCGGCATCATTCGGATCGCCGCGAGGGCAACAGCCGGTGCGATGACCAGCAGGGGCGCACCGCCGACAATGCCCGCCAGCAAGATTAGATGGCTCGGCAGCGCCCAGATAACTGGCACGAGGAAAACCAATTGCTCGAGTGGGAGACCGGCCTCGCGCGCCAAGCCGCCGAAGCCGATGAATGCGGACATCAGCACGATGGCGGGAAGAGACGCAATGTTACGCATTCCGCGGGCAAACCAGTCCCAATCATACGTTCCCGCGGAAACCGGGGAGGACGATGAATTTTCGGGCTGTTTGCTTTGGGCCGAAGACGAAGGTGTGGCAGACATGTACGACTGGAAGCCGGGATGAAGGACGTCTTTGTTTGCGCCCCTGAAGCTCTGGAATCAATCCCTCAAGCTCATTGCAGATTGTCGACAGAAACAAGAAAAGCGGGCCAATTCTGGCCCGCTTTTGCTCAATACGTTGTGTCAGCCGGTTTCGTATCCGCCCTACGCAGCACTTCCATTGGCCGCTTTTGCAACCGGAAAGCTGGCAACATCTGCCGATGATTTGGAGCCGGATTTGGACTGGTCGTTCTTGGTAACATCGGCAATCAAAGTTGCGTCGTTTTCAATTTCTGCGACCAGCTCGTCAATGACGTCTTCATTTGTCAGGTCCGAAAGATTGCTGTCGGCTGACCCTTTGTCGCTTTTGCCTTCGTTTGGTTTAGCGTCAGCGGGGGCGGCAGGCGCGGTGTTTACTGAGGCGGGTTGAGCGGCAAATGGTGCAAATGGTGCGCGTTTGGCACTGGTGTCATAATCCAGCGGCTCGTCCAACTTCTCACCCAGGTCGAGCAACAATAATCCAAGTTTCTTGGCGAGTTTGAAATCCTGACTGCGGCGCAAACGCTCAATTGCATCTACGCGAATGGCTTTAAGCTGTGTGATATGATCCATGAGAAATCCCTGACATGTTTTTCTTGGGAGAATTTTTCCGTTTGAACACTCGCGGGAAATCGCGGCGGCGACGCGGCATGCTCATGGCGAACGTGTGGCGGAATGAGCCTGCATGGTCACGTTTGATTTCAGGGCATTAACAAGCAGATCGGACCGTGTGTGAAAAAGGGCGGATGCTTTCGCGCCCGCCCTTTCAGCTTGTCTATTTTGGCCGCGTCAGCTCTTGAGTGGAACCTTTGGCACCGCCGTGCCGCCCTTGCGTTTCGGGGGCTCTTTAGGGGTCGCGTGTTTGGCCGGTTCAGCCTTGGCTTTGGCGGGCACTTTCTTTTTCGCCGCCGCCTTCTTCTTGGCAGCAACCGGTTCTTTTTTGGGCTTCACTGGCTTGTCTTCAATGACTTCCAGCTTGAGTGAAGATTCTTCGCCCTTGCCTTCAACAGAAACTTTGACGGTGCCGCCTTTTTGAAGGCCACCGAACAACACTTCGTCGGCCAATGGCTTCTTGATGTGTTCCTGAATGACACGACCCAATGGACGCGCGCCCATGCGATCATCATAACCCTTCCTGGCGATCCATTTGACCGCTTCCGGTGTCAGGTCAAACGTCACCCCACGCTCGGAAAGCTGCGCCTCAAGCTGAATGACAAATTTCTGAACGACCTGATGCACGATTTCCGGCTTGAGACCATCAAACGGAATAATGGCATCCAGACGGTTGCGGAACTCAGGCGCGAACAGACGATTGATCGCCTCCATATCATCGCCGGTGCGCTTAGAAGAGCCGAAACCGATGGCCGATTTCGCCGCTTCTGCAGCACCCGCGTTGGTTGTCATCACGATGATGACATTGCGGAAATCAACCTTCTTACCGTTGTGGTCGGTCAGCGCGCCGTTATCCATCACCTGCAACAGAATGTTAAAAAGGTCCGGATGTGCTTTCTCGATTTCGTCCAGCAGCAACACACAATGGGGGTGCTGATCGACGCCGTCAGTGAGCAGGCCACCTTGATCGAAACCAACATAGCCGGGAGGCGCACCGATCAGCCGCGAAATGGTGTGGCGTTCCATATATTCCGACATGTCAAAGCGTAGAAGTTCAACGCCCAGTGTGTCGGCAAGCTGTTTGACCACTTCCGTTTTACCAACACCCGTTGGGCCGGAGAACAGATAGGAGCCAATCGGCTTATTGGGTTCGCGCAGACCGGCCCGTGCCAGTTTGATCGACGAGGCAAGCGCTTCAATCGCGCGATCCTGACCGTAAACCATGCGCTTGAGCTGATCGTTGAGGTTTTTCAGAACCTCAGCATCGTCTTTCGACACGCTTTTAGGCGGAATGCGCGCCATCGTGGCAATTGTTGCCTCAATATCTGCGACACCGATTGTCTTCTTGCGCTTCTCAGCGGGCAACAACATCTGGCTCGCACCGGTTTCGTCCACCACATCAATCGCCTTGTCCGGCAGTTTGCGATCATTGATATAGCGCGATGAAAGCTCGACGGCCGAAATGATGGCATCGTTTGAATATTTCACGTTGTGAAAATCTTCAAAGTAAGGCTTCAGGCCCTTCATGATCTCGATAGCATCCGGCACGGACGGCTCGTTGACATCGATCTTCTGGAAGCGGCGCACCAAAGCACGGTCCTTCTCGAAGAACTGGCGATATTCCTTGTAGGTCGTTGAGCCGATGCAACGAATCGTGCCGCTGGAAAGCGCTGGCTTGAGCAGGTTTGACGCATCCATTGCGCCACCAGACGTCGCGCCAGCACCGATCACGGTGTGGATTTCGTCAATGAACATGACCGCGCCCGGTGTTTCCTCGATTTCCTTAACGACCTGTTTCAGCCGTTCTTCAAAATCGCCGCGATAGCGGGTGCCGGCCAGCAGCGTTCCCATATCGAGAGAATAGATCGTTGCGTCCAGCAAAACTTCGGGCACGTCCTTGTCGACGATGCGCTTGGCGAGACCTTCCGCAATGGCGGTTTTACCGACGCCCGGATCGCCAACATAGAGCGGGTTGTTCTTGGAACGGCGACACAGAACCTGAATGGTGCGGTTCACCTCATCTGTGCGGCCGATCAGCGGATCAACTTTCCCGGCTTTCGCCTTTTCATTCAGGTTGACGCAATAGGCGGCAAGTGCCTCGCCCTTTTTGGGTTCACCGCTCCCCTCACCATCGCCGGAAATATTGCCGTCTACACCTTCAACGGTGCGCGGTTCGGAAGAACCCGGACGTTTGGCAATGCCGTGCGAGATGTAGTTAACGGCATCATAGCGCGTCATGTCCTGCTCCTGCAGGAAGAAAGCCGCATGGCTTTCGCGTTCCGCAAAAATGGCGACGAGAACGTTTGCCCCTGTCACTTCTTCGCGACCAGACGATTGAACATGAATGACCGCACGCTGAATGACGCGTTGGAAACCGGCTGTCGGTTTGGAATCATCTAAACCGTCGGTCACAAGATTGGACAGTTCGGAATCGATATAATCGTGCAAATCGTCGCGCAGTTTCTGTGCATCGACATTGCAGGCGCGCAATACGGCGAGCGCATCATCGTCCTCGGTCAGTGCGAGAAGCAGATGTTCCAAAGTCGCGTATTCCTGACTGCGCTCATTGGCAAACGTCAGCGCCTGATGCAGAGCGCGTTCGAGACTGTCTGTAAAACTTGGCAATGAATATTCCTAACCTGATCTGTCTTCGACTTGCAGAAGCCGCAATGCGCGACAACAGCTTGGCTATTTCTTTTCCATCACGCATTGCAGCGGATGTTGATTCTTTCTGGCGTGGTCCATGACCTGCGTTACCTTGGTTTCGGCCACCTCATAGGTGTAGACGCCACACTCTCCCACGCCATTTTGGTGGACATGCAGCATCACTTGTGTTGCCGCTTCCATGTCCATCTGGAAGAACCGCGCCAGCACTTCGACCACGAATTCCATAGGAGTGAAATCGTCGTTGAGGAGTAGCACGCGGTAAAGATTGGGCTTTTTTACCTTTGGCTGGACTTTCGTGATGACATCGATATTGGCGCCTGAGCCGCCCACATCACCATCTCTATCATCATCACCTTGCATGACGATGATGTCCCAAGGGTTCGTTTTATTGTTCGTCGCAGTCGTCATATGACCTTAAGCCCAAAATCTGTTTGATTTTCCGGCGAACTCCAACTCATCGCCGCTGGTGGATATAGGTAGTCTTGACCCGAATTTAAGCCCCGTTTTCCGGTGACTTCAACTGCAAGCGGGGAAATTCATTCCGCTGGTCAAGAATTCACCCCCAGCGGCGCGATTTCAAGGGGGCATGCTGGCCTATCGTTCAAATTAAAGGGAAATTTTGGTTGACGCCTTTAAGCCTTTAGAAACCACGCGGGTTTACCTTAATGCCTTGCAGCAGAGCTTTGTATCAGCCTTGCCGCCTTTCATGTTTGGGCCGTTCAACCTGTATGTGTTGGACATGTGTTAAGGAAATGTCGTGCGTACCGATATCGGATCGACTGCCCCCCGGGTTGCCCGGGGCTTGTTCGCTTTTGTCATGGCTGTGGCCGTTTTTGCCAGCTACAACCTCACGTTTTCAGATGAAGCTGAGGCGAAAAAGCGAAAAAAGTATAAGAGCAAGAAAGTCTCCAAGAGCTACAAATCGCGCGGCAATCCCAAATATGCCGGGATCGTGGTGGACGCCAAAACCGGCAAGGTTTTGTACAGCAGAAACGCAAACGCCAAGCGCTATCCTGCATCTTTGACAAAAATGATGACCCTCTATCTGATGTTTGAAGACATCAATGCGGGTCGTATTTCCAAATCAACGCGACTTGTCATGTCAAAAGCCGGCGCTCGGCGTCAGCCATCGAAAATCGGCCTGCGCCCGGGCCAGACGATCTCGATGGAACAGGCTATTCTGTCGCTGGTCACCAAATCAGCGAACGATGTTGCAACGGCAGTCGGCGACCAGCTGGCCGGTTCTGAGGCTGCATTCGCGCGCCGTATGACCCGCAAGGCGCGCCAACTCGGCATGATGAACACGACATTCAAAAACGCCAATGGCCTGACCCAACGTGGTCAGATCACGACTGCCGCCGATATGGCGAAACTCGGCATGGCGCTACGTGAGCATTTCCCCAATTCCTATCGCTATTTCAACACGCGGATCTTCAAGCTGGGCAAGCGCCGTTATGGCAACCACAACAAGCTTTTGGGCCGTGTGCGCGGTGTCGATGGCATCAAGACAGGCTACACCCGCGCTTCGGGCTTCAACCTCGTCAGTTCTGTTCGTACCAATGGCCGCAGCATCGTGGCCGTCGTTATGGGCGGGCGCACCGGTGCACGGCGCAACGCGCAAATGCAGCGCCTCATTTCCGGCTACCTGCACAAAGCATCGCGCGGCAAAGGCCGCAGACAGATCGCCGCTGCACGCGATTCTTTCACTGGTGCACCAGTAGCGAGCGCACCGCAGATGTCGAAAACCGTCGTCTCGAAAGCGCAAAGCCTCATTCAAAATCGCATTGTGACAGCGCATGCTGTTTCAAAAACGGATCAGCGACTTGAGCAAAAAGTGGCTGCAAAAATCCAGACGAAACGCCCTGAGGTCGCCTTTGCTCCCGACCGGGTTGTGACCGCTAGTGCTGGCGCGTCAAGCACCAGAAAAGACATGGGGTTTCAGATCCAGATCGCCGCATCCAACAATAAGGCGGCACTGCACGATATGCTGACCGCAGTGCAGCGCAAGAATCGCAAGCTCCTGGGCGGTCGCGAAATTTATATGCCGACTGTCGTTAAGAATGGCGTGAAACTCTACCGTGCGCGTTTTGCCGGGTTCGGCAGTAAAAAGCGCGCCAGTCAGGCGTGCCGTGCCCTTAAGCGTCAGCGGATCGATTGCCTGGCAATAAACAGTTGATCGCCATGCGACCAAACTAAGCCGCCGACAGGTCCGCGTATCAGATCTGCCGGTATCAAACAGGCCAGACAGGCCAAACCAACACGTATTTCCAAGTTGTATTGAGTAAGGGAAATCACGAATGGCTACGCAGAAGAACGTCCTTCGCCTCATTGATTTTGGCGGCAAGAAACGTCGACCCGCCGCTGTCGGGATGAGCGGTTTTCATGAGCCTGCGATGGGCCTTTCGGATGTCGGCCTCGCTGGCGCCCGCAACAAGCCCAAGCACCTCATAGGCCTCCTCCTCGCCCATGGGTCCAGAACCCGTCGCGCTTCCCTGCCCCGCACCGGCATTCGCCTTAGCGTCTTCACGCCAACCGGGAAATCGGCGGTCAAGATACGAGTCTAAGAGTGCCACGGAATCACCGTCATATACGATTTCCTCGTGAAGGCGGTGCAAGGCCTCCTCGTCCATTTCGTCCAGCACCATTCCCTCAAACTGGCCAACAAGCACGATGCCGTTCATATCGCCCGTGTCGTGATCCAGTTCCATTTCCAACGCCGCTGATCGCACGCTCGATTTTTGCGGACCGGCGCCGCTCTTTATTTGTTGCACACCACGGCTGCGTCGCCATGCCGCTAGACCGGCCAGCACAAGCATAGACCCCAGACCAGGTTGCTTCAGCAAAACAAGCCCCCCACCGGACGCAATCAGCAGTGCCGGCCCGGCTGAGCGCAGAAATGCAGCCAGTTTTTCTGCTGACACCGACATAAATATCAAACCGAGCGCCAGTACCGCCCCAAGGAGTCCGATGAAGATGCTCATTTGAGGCTCTCCAGCAGCAATCGGTCGCCCGGTTTGTTGCTTTGCTGCAATGCTGCCCTGCCTCCGGAGGCAAACCGGGCAACGGCTTTCAGAAGTTCTGCCAATTTGTTTGCCGATCCGGAATCAAATCGCGCATAGGCACCGCGGGACAAGCGCGCAATCTCGCGAAAAGCTGTTTCAGTTTCGCGGTCATGCCCCTCCTGAAACATAAAACAAGGGATGCTTAGCAGCCCAAGTTCACCGGCCGTGTTGCAGAGTTGATCGACCTGTTCCTCCATCGCGTCTCCGATGAATACGAGCGCATCGACCCGCGACCGTCCTTTATTGCCCGGATTTCTCTTTGCGGCCTCTTTTCGTGCGTGGGCCAGCACCTTGCCAATCTGAGTCTGCCCACCACGCACATCGATGCCGGACATCAGCTTTTGCAGAGCGGTTGGTTGGTTGTGACACCCATTTTGATGCGCGGCATTCTCCAAAACCCCGGAAATAGACCAGTTGCGTATCAAGCCCGCCGGTTTGAGCGACGGCATCAAACATCTGGGCCTGAATATGCTGCGCCTGATCCCAGATGTGCTGGCGGCTCATCGTTGCGTCCAGTGCGAAGATGAGCCCCGCACGACCGCTCTTATCACCACCCAGCTTCGACGCAGCTGACAGGAAATCGCTGATGTCCTTGCGGTCGGAAACGGCGTCAGGCGATTTGGAGCTGCGGTCCGTGGGAAGGTTTCGCGATGATGTCGGCTTTCTCATGCCCTTATATTTGGCCTGATTCGAGGCCAAGACAAGGCTCAAAGATGTCTCGGTTGCAGCCGATGATGGGCTCAATGTCCATTAATGACGATTGCGAAGAGCAACGACCCGTCAAGCCAGCTGTTGTTCAGCGACGACTGGTTGCTACATTTCTGTTGCTAACCTGAATTCTCAACGCGATTAATCAGCAAAAATATCAGGCATTTCCAAAGGCTGGCGTGCACGCTCCATCCAGACCTGTCTGGCCTCGGCGCGCTGGCGGCCGGGTTCATCGACCGGCAAGCGCAATGCCCGAACAAGCTTGCGCACTTCCTGACGGGCCGACAGATGGGAAACGCTCAGCCTTCCATCCTTGTTGACCAGGTCAACTTCGTCCAAAGCGGTCAGGCCCATGGGGAAATACTCGCGGAATATCACACGTTCACTGATGCCGTCGGCAATCCGGAAACCCAGACGGAGCGACAGTTCTTTCACACAACCCAGCAGGTTTTGCTGATTGCGCGATGAGAGTGAGGACAGGCGATTACGCACGACAATCCAGTCGAGCAAGCCCTGATCCGCCGCGCGGCGCTGACGTCGCGCCTCACGCACCATATTCGCGTAGTGACTGACATCGACAATTTCCAGTGAGCTTGGATCGACCCGTCCCAGCACATCGAAATCCACGAAGGAATCGTTCATTGGGGTGATCAGAGTATCGGCCATAGAGTGCGCGAGCCGCATCAGATATCCGTCTGATCCGGGTGTATCCACGACCACGAAATCGTGCGTTGCCTGAACTTCGGTGACAGCAGCCAGAAATGCTGAAAAATCTTCGCCCTGCGCCTCAATCATACTGTCCATACGTGAACTGTCGAAGCAAAAATGGTTGGGGAGCGCCAGTTCCGTGCCCGTGAATTGGGTCCAGGCCCGGCGGTTTTCGACATAACGCGTCAAAGAGCGCTGCCGCGTATCAAGATCAATCGTTGCAACACGAAAACCGGATTTCAGCAGCGACACAACGACATGCATGGACGTCGTGGTCTTGCCCGAGCCGCCTTTTTCATTGCCGCAAACAATGACATGCGCCTGCTTGCTGCGCTTGGCAGGCGGTCGCGAACCGCCAAAAGCGGAGCTGTGTTTTGTCATCATGTTCACGCGCGTCCCCGCACCAAATGGAGTATCAGCCCTGTCCCGACGGCATTTTCGCAGACGAATCTCATTCAATCATGAACGTTGGGGCAAAAGAACCGCGTCATCTGCACGTTTGCGTTATAGGGTTAATGAAGCCGCCCGTCCGACAAAACTAGAAATCTGGCCGTGGAATGGCTCGCTTACAGCAAGCCAAGTTCCGCCAGTTCACGCCGCAGTTCCGGCGGCAGCGTTGCGTCACCTGCACTCAAAACCGGTGGAGCATCTTCGGCTTTCAGATAGCGCCAACCCTGAAAAGGACGGCGCGGCGCGCGGGCGGTTGGTTCAATCTCGCTTGACAGCATGAGGTGGCATCGCCGAATGCCCTGCCCGTCAACAAACGGCACGATATTCTCCAGTTGCTGACGCGCCTCAATGTTGCCCTTGATCACCCAATACAGTGCCCCACCATCCAGCAATTCATCAACCCGTTTAGGCACCATGCGCGTTGTGTGGAACAGTTGGGCAGGCTCACCGGCAGCGCGCATAGCGGCCAATTTTTTCACACTCCATCGCTGAAGATCCTCCAGCGTATCCACGCCGACGCAGAGTTTGAGCAGGTGCAAAGCCATGGCGTTGTCGTATCATCACGCGATTGGGGGTTGGCAACAAAAGCGGTTACAATCCACAACTCGCTGGCAGACTCTTCGGGTCAGGCCGCGGCTTCGGCTTCCGCTTCCTGCAACTGAATGGCGATTGCACCCTTTTTCATTTGATCGCCGCTCTGGACGAGAACATCCTGTACGACGGCATCGCGCGGCGCGATGACCGAGTGCTCCATCTTCATGGCCTCTATGGAGAAAAGCACGTCACCCTCCTCAACTACATCGCCGGGTTTGACGGTCACAGTGATCACCTTGCCGTGCATGGGAGCCGCAACCGCGCCACCACTGGCGGCGGAATCACCATCCTGCAGTGTTTGAACATGCGGGGCGAAAATCCACTGACGCCCGGCCCGCACAACATGAACTGTCTGCTCGCTCACAAAGCTGTTCGCGTTTGCAGACGGCGCAAACCACTTTTTCCCGTCCTCGCCAAGAACTGCGATACCCTCCTGATCATATCGTACCTGAACAAGGCGGTATTCACCGTCCAGCTGGAATTCAAAGCCCGTCTCACGGACCCCGGACAGTTGGAAGCCATCGTCCGCGCTCCATGGCGAACCGCTCTTTGCGGGATTCTCCATATCCAAACGATTGCGTTCCATAGCGATCAGACTGCTCAATCCCGCAGCGATAATTGATCCATCAACCGGATCATTCTCGATCAGGCTGTCGAGGTTTTGATCGATCAGCCCGGTGTCGAAATGGCCCGACTGAAAATGCTCGTTCCGGCAAAGCTTCGACAGAAACCCGGTATTGGTCACGGGACCTGCAATCACGGCATGGTCGAGCCGGGTGGCGAGTGCTTCAAGGGCGCTGGCGCGATCCTGCGCATGAACGATAAGCTTGGCGATCATGGGGTCATAGAAGCGGGATATGGTGTCGCCCTGCTCTACCCCGGTGTCGATACGTACAGTCACGCCATCATTTTCGGGGCCAGCATTGAGCTCCAGCGCGACCAGAAGACCTGTTGATGGCAAGAACCCTTCTGCCGGGTCTTCAGCGTAGATGCGAGCTTCGACGGCGTGGCCTGATATTGCGAGTTCGTCCTGCGCTTCTGGAAGCGCTTCGCCGCCCGCCACGCGCAATTGCCATTCCACCAAATCCTGCCCGGTAATCATCTCCGTGACCGGGTGTTCAACCTGAAGGCGGGTGTTCATTTCCATGAAGAAGAAACCGTCTTCGGACAGACCAGCGGAACCGTCAGCAATAAATTCGACCGTGCCTGCCCCCTGATAGCCAACGGCGCGCGCGGCATCGCAGGCCGCCTTGCCCATGGCAGCACGCACGTTTTCCGGCATGTCGGGCGCGGGCGCCTCTTCAATCACCTTTTGATGGCGACGCTGGAGCGAACAGTCGCGCTCAAACAGGTGCACCACGTTGCCATGGCCATCTGCAAAGACCTGAATTTCAATATGGCGCGGATTTTGGACAAACCGCTCAATCAGCACGATGTCATTGCCAAAAGACGATTGCGCTTCGCGTTTCGCTGCCTCAAGCGCATCATCGAACTCAAGCGCCTTCATCACCTTGCGCATGCCCTTGCCGCCGCCACCGGCAACCGCCTTGATGAGCACCGGATAGCCGATCTCATAGGCCTTGCGCTTGAGGAAAGCCGGGTCCTGATTTTCGCCATGATAGCCGGGAACGACCGGAACACCGGCGTCCGACATCAGTTTCTTCGCCTGATCCTTCAGCCCCATGGCACGAATAGCAGCAGGAGGCGGACCGACGAACACGATGCCCGCATCCGCAGCAAGTTGCGCGAAGTCGGCGTTTTCCGAAAGGAAACCGTAGCCCGGATGCACCGCATCCGCACCGGCTTCCTTGGCAATTGATAGAATCCGGGCCGATCGAAGATAGCTGTCCGTTGCGGCAGCACCGCCGAGCAGATGGGCCTCATCAGCCATGCGCACATGCAGCGCATTGCGATCCGTTTCAGAATAAACGGCAATGGTGCGCAAACCCATTTTGCGGGCGGTTTTGATGATCCGGAAGGCGATCTCGCCCCGGTTTGCGATGAGAAGTGATTTGATCATGCGGCACACTAAACCGGCTTTCAGCGCGATGCCACCACCTGATTGAAGGCAAATGCCTTCACCGGGAGATCAGCATTCCACTATGTTGACCGGTACATTGACGGCCAGTCCGCCCTGGCTGGTTTCCTTATAGCGCTCATGCATGTCATGGCCCGTCTGGCGCATGGTTTCGATGCAATTGTCCAGCGGCACGAAATGTGTGCCGTCGCCATGCAATGCGAGCGAGGCCGCCGTGACGGCCTTTACTGCACCCAACGCGTTGCGCTCGATACAGGGCACCTGAACGAGGCCTGCGACCGGATCGCATGTCATGCCGAGATGATGTTCCAGAGCGATTTCAGCCGCGTTTTCGATCTGTTGCGGGGTGCCGCCCATTATGGCCGCGAGACCAGCGGCTGCCATGGCCGCAGCGGAACCAACTTCGCCCTGGCAGCCAACCTCGGCCCCCGAAATTGATGCATTGTGCTTAATGATGCCTCCGATTGCGGCGGCGGTGAGCAGAAATTCCTCAATCTGCGCGGGTCCAATGCCAGGGTTGAATTTCTGATGGTATTTCAGAACGGCCGGAATGACGCCCGCAGCACCATTTGTCGGGGCCGTGACAACCTTGGAGCCTGCCGCGTTTTCCTCATTCACCGCCATCGCATAGACCGACAGCCAATCATTGGCTGCCAGGGGCCCAAGTTGATTGCTTTGCCAGTTTTGGTCGAGCTTTTCCTTCATCGAACGGGCGCGACGGCGCACCTGCAGCCCGCCGGGCAATTGGCCCTCTTGCTGCAATCCGCGCTCGATGCAATCGTCCATGGCCTTCCATATGCCCGCAATATCATCGCCAAGCTCCTTGCGGGAGCGGGATGCGGTCTCATTGTCCCGTTTCATCTGCGCGATGGAGAGGCCTGAACTACCCGCCATTTCCAGCATTTCGACAGCGCTGGAGAAAGGATATGGGACATCGGCTGTGTCCGGCTGATCAGCACCGGCATTCATGCGCTCCAGTTCGATATCATCGACAACGAAACCACCGCCAACCGAGTAATACGCCTTGCGCACAAGGGTCACGCCATTGTCGTCGAGCGCTGAAAAACGCATTGCATTGGTGTGGCCCGGCAGCATTTCATCATAGTCGAAAACGATGTCTGCTGAAGGATCGAACGCCCATTCCGGGAATCCTTCAGCCGCGATTGCGCCATTTGTCTCGGCGTTGCGCAAAATGTCATCGACCTGATCCGGCTCAAGGCTGTCCGGTTTATGGCCCATCAGGCCCAGAATGATGGCCCGGTCGGTGCCATGGCCTTTGCCCGTGAACGCAAGCGAGCCGTGCAGAGAAACCTGAACTCGTGAAACCTGTGCTGAGGCCGGTCTTGGCCAGTCGCCATCCCGCAGGAACTCCAGAAACCGCCGCGCGGCAATCATCGGTCCCATGGTGTGGGATGATGAAGGGCCAATCCCCACCTTAAACAGGTCAAAAAGCGATAAAAACATGGTGCAGGTTCCAAATATCACGGGAATTCAAACATTCACGTCCGACATTTGTGTCGCAAAGTGCTATTCGATGTCGATGGCGGTGCGTCCTGCACTGCGCAATTTCCGACATCGCATGACAGGTCAGGCGCAATGCAATTTCCTCATCCGTTGATCGAAGCGCGGCTTGTGCAGCGGTATAAACGGTTTCTGGCCGATGTTATCATGCCCAATGGCAAAACCATCACCGTGCATTGCCCCAATCCCGGCTCGATGGCGGGGCTGACATTGCCGGGTTCACGCGTTTGGATTTCCGACAGCCGCAACCCAAAGCGGAAGTTGCGCTATACGCTGGAGCTTGTGGAAGTTTCGGGCAACGACACCGAACCGACGCTTGTGGGCATCAACACGCAACAGCCAAACCGCCTCGCCCGGGAAGCCATTGAAGCCGGATTGATTGCAGAACTGACCGGTTATGCCAGTTTGCGCACAGAAGTGCCCTATGGCGAAAACTCTCGCATCGACATCCTGCTTGAACATCCTGACAAGCCGCCATGCTATGTCGAGATCAAGAATGTGCATTTTGTCAGACAATCCAACCTGTTTGAATTTCCTGACTCCAAAACCGCGCGCGGCGCCAAGCACCTCAATGAAATGGCGGCCATGGTCGCGGCCGGTGCCCGCGCCGTGATGCTTTACGTGGTTCAGCGTGCGGATGGAAATGCGCTCGCGATTGCCGCCGACATGGACCCAAATTATGCGCAGGCCTTTGAGCGCGCGACCGAAAGTGGGGTTGAAGCCCTCGCTATTCGGTGCCAAATCTCTGAAAACGAGATAATTGCCTGCGATATGGTGCCGGTTTTGCCAAAACCGGCACTCCAAAGCAGCCAATGAGGGTTACCGCATGACGAGCTACATTGATGCAGCAAGCGCGCCGATGCGAAACACCGGCCAGATCAAGCTGTACTCCAACGAAGACTTCGATGGCATGCGCCGGGCATGCCAATTGACCGCTACGTGCCTCGACGAAGTGGCCGCGATGGTCAAACCCGGTTTGCCGACAGAAAAGATCGACCAGTTTGTTTTTGAATACGGAATGGACCACGGGGCTGTTCCAGCCACACTGAACTATCGCGGCTACAAATATTCAAGCTGCGTTTCACTGAACCATGTGGTCTGCCACGGGTTTCCATCGCCAAAACCGCTGCGAGACGGCGACATTCTCAATGTTGATATCACTTTCATTCTCGACGGCTGGCACGGCGATTCCAGCCGTATGTATGTTGCCGGTCAGCCCAAACGTGCAGCAGAACGGCTGATCGATCTGACCCATGATTGCCTGATGGCCGGAATTGCCGCCGTGAAGCCGGGCAATCGCATGGGCGCCATCGGCGAAGCGATCCAGACTTTGGCTGAAAAAGAACGTTGCAGCGTGGTGCGAGATTTCTGTGGCCACGGCTTGGGCAAACTGTTTCATGATGCGCCAAACGTGCTGCATTATGGCCGCAGCGACGAAGGTGCGGTGATGCAACCGGGCATGATCTTCACCATCGAGCCGATGATCAATCTAGGCAAACACCACGTGAAAATTCTGAAGGACGGCTGGACCGCCGTCACGCGCGACCGTTCTCTCTCGGCACAGTTTGAACACTCCGTCGGTGTGACCGAAACGGGTTGCGAGATTTTCACCAAATCGCCGGGCGGTTTTGACAAACCGCCCTACGCGGCCTCTTGATGGTTCAGAACAGGCAATGCCGGACCAAATCAGGTGCTGAGGGTTGGTGATGGTTGACTATCCGGAAAGCGAACCGACGGGCATGGCCGAAGCACCGGTGCCCCATTATCACGGGCACCGCGACCGTTTGCGCGAACGGTTCCTGATGGGGCATGACAACATGCCGGACTACGAAATTCTCGAACTCCTGCTCTATCGCTCTCTGCCCCGCCGTGACACCAAGCCCATCGCGAAAGCTCTTCTGCAACGCTTTTCCACCTTGGCCGCCGTGCTCCGCGCCGAAATAAAGGACCTCCAGCAGGTAAAAGGTGTTGGCCACTCGGTCGCGATGGACCTGAAAATCGTGGCGGCCGCGTCAACCCGCGGCTTACGGTCCGACATCAGCGGCAAAACCATGCTCAGTTCGTGGTCATCAGTGATTGACTACTGCACGGCAGCCATGGGGCATGCCAAGGTTGAGGAATTCCGCATTCTGTTTCTGGACCGGAAGAACGCGCTGATTGTTGACGAGGTCCAACAGCGTGGCACGGTGGATCATACGCCCGTCTATCCGCGTGAAGTTGTGAAGCGCGCGCTGGACCATGCCGCAACCGCCATCATTTTGGTTCACAATCACCCGTCCGACGACATAACTCCCTCGACTGCCGATATTCAGATGACACACAAGATCATTGAAACTGCGGCCCCGATGGGCATCGTCGTGCATGATCACATCATCATTGGCCGCAATGAACATGCAAGCATGAAGGCGCTGCAACTTATATGAGCGTCTATCGAAAACTGTTGTCGGGTTATTTGCCGGGCCGGAAATTCGGCGGCCTGTCGCCTGTTGCAATGGCGACCATCGCCCTTATGGCTGCAAATGATGCCCAATCAGCTGATCGCATTGGCTTATCCGTACCCCTGTCTGGGCGCTATGCGCAGATCGGATCCAGTATGGAATTTGGCGCTCATGCTGCGGTGAAGGCGCTCAACGAACAGGGGCGCGATATCACGTTGACGATTGTCGACGACGCCTGTGATGCGGAAAAAGTGCCTGACCTCATCACCGAACTCACCCAGAGAAACGTCGAAATTGTCGTTGGGCTGCCCTGTTTTGCGGTCGCGCAAGCGCTTGCCCGCCAAATGAAATCTGCTGAAAAAGACAATCCCATTGTTGCGAGCCAAACGCGCAATGCGTTGCTGGAGCGGTTGCGCACGGTCGAAGGTCTGCCGATTTATGAATTGTCGCATGGCCCGGATGCCGAAGCCCGGGCGGTTGTCGATCTTTTGTTGCCGCTTTTTGAAGGACGCCCATTCGCGATTGTCGATGATGGAAGCGTTTATGGCCGCAGTCTGGCGGAAGCCATCCGATTGATCGGTGAAGCGCAAGGCGCGCGGGCTGTGACAACGGCCAATTTCCGCCCTCTCCAATCCACACAGCGTGGCATGGTTCGGCGGCTACAGCGCTCAGGTGTCGAGGCGGTTTTCGTGGCCGCTGCGCCTGAAGATGTCGTCACTATCATGCGCGACATCCGCGCATTGCGCCTCGACTGGATTGTCGCTACTGGTGAACAGGCCGAGCTGCTGCCCTTTATTCCGGAAGTTGATGAGACAACAGCCGGGCTGCTATCGGTGCGGGCAACGCCTTTGCCGGAGGTCGATATCGAACCGGACAAAACCGAGTCCGATGCGATTGAAGACCGAAAAACGGAACTGACATTGGGTCATGCTTTAGTAGAACTGGCCGCCGCATACGATCCATCCAATCCAGAGACACCTTTCCCGTCCGAAATCGATACGCTTATCGGTACCTTGTCGTTCAACGGCACCGGCCGGGCGGAACCATCGCCGTTTGAACCTGTGCGCTGGGTCAATGGTGAATTTGAATCGCTTGGTCCTACACCATGAAAAATCTGATCACGGATGTATCCGGTCTGCGCGTTGGAAATGCTCAAGATGATGATCTGAAATCGGGCACAACCGCCGTTTTGTGCGATGTCCCCAATGTCGCAAGTGTTCACGTCATGGGCGGTGCGCCGGGCACCCGTGACACCGACCTTCTGCAACCGGAAAACACAGTACAATCGGTGGACGGGTTCGTCTTGTCTGGCGGCTCCGCGTTTGGCCTTGACGCTGCCGGTGGCGCGCAATCCTGGTTGCGGTCGCAGGGCAAGGGCTTTCAGGTGGGTGATCAACGCGTGCCCATCGTTCCAGCAGCGATCCTGTTTGATCTGATAAATGGCGGGAAGAAAGACTGGGGACTGCATGCCCCCTACCGGGAACTCGGCTATCAGGCCGCGCAAAATGCAGCGGATGACTTTTCTTTGGGTAGTGTCGGCGCCGGGACCGGCGCTTTGACAGGTGGTCCCCTGCCAGGCCTCAAAGGCGGTCTGGGCAGCGCATCGGCGAAAACGGCATCCGGTTACACGGTGGGCGCTCTGGTCGCCGTCAATGCACTGGGATCTCCGGTCATCGGTGACACCAAACACTTCTGGGCATCAGCCTTCGAGCAGAATGCAGAATTTGGCGATGCAGGACTTCCAGACCCGGGAGTCTCGGATTTGGCCAAACTGAACATCAAATTTCGCCAGCAGCCGCGCCCTCAATCCAACACCACCATCGGCATTGTGGCCACGGACGCTCCCTTGACCAAGGGCGAGGTCAAACGGTTAACAATTGCGGCGCATGACGGGTTTGCGCGGGCGATCTGGCCGTCCCATCTGCCACTCGATGGCGATCTGATTTTCGGCGTGTCCACCGGTTTGGCAGAGCGCCCGGTTGAGCTGGAAGATCAGATTGATCTTTCTGCTACTGCAGCTTCCACCATGAGCCGAGCCATCGCGCGGGGCGTGTTTGAAGCGCGTGAAGCGCCAAACGATCTGTTTCCTAGCTGGGCAAAACGTTTCACCGCCGATTGAGACCGCCCTGCGGGCATGCTACCGCCGATGCCAACAGCATCAAAAAACCGGCACTCCACCATGACCGCATCCCAAAAACCGCTGCTGATCGCGCCATCCATTCTCGCTGCCGACTTTTCCAGGATCGGACAGGAGGTTGTCGATGTGATTTCTGCAGGGGCTGACTGGGTGCACCTTGATGTCATGGACGGACATTTCGTTCCGAACATCTCATTCGGGCCGGTTATTATCGAAAAGCTGCGGCCGCTGACGGACGCCTTTTTCGACACCCATTTGATGATCGCGCCCTGCGATCCTTATCTGGAAGCCTTTGCCAAGGCCGGAAGCGACCTGATTACGATTCACATTGAAGCGGGGCCGCATGTGCACCGCTCCCTACAGGCCATCAAGGCATTGGGCAAGAAAGCCGGAATTGCGGTCAACCCGGGAACGCCGGTTTCCGCAATTGAACCTGTGGTCGACATGGTCGATCTGGTGTTGATCATGAGCGTCAATCCGGGCTTTGGCGGGCAGGCTTTCATTCCCGAAGCAGCACAAAAGGTTGCACAGGCGCGCGATTTGATCGGTGACCGTGCTATCCATATCGAGGTTGATGGTGGCATCACGCCGGACACTGCGCCCTTGGTGACGAACAACGGCGCTGATGTTCTTGTTGCCGGGTCTGCCGTCTACAAGGGCGGTGCGATTGAAGCCTACCGCAGCAATATTGATGCAATCCGCAACGCAGTTTAGGCTCAAGCTTTCCCAATCCTGCAGGAAACGCCCCTATGTTGCCCTTTAACAAGATCATTGCCAGCGCTTTTGGCGCTCTGTCACTTGCCTTGATTTCCTCACCCAGCGATGCGGCGCAGGCTGACAAACTGAAGGTTCTTGGCTTCTTTCAGGACGGAAAGTATTTTGCCTGGCAGTCCTATGGTGTCGGCGATGGTGCCGGAATTCCCTATGGGCGGCTGGAAATCATCAATGTTTCAGATGACAGTTGGGCAAAGGGCAGCCCTTTCAAAACCAGTTTCACGGAAGAAGATGTCAACGAAAGTCAGGAGCTTTCGCCGCGACTATGGCTTGCGCGCGAGGAAAAGCGCGCGCTTGATGCCCTGAATGAAATGGCCGCGCCCACATTGCAGGAACTCGGCGATGTGGCTGACTACACCATCCGTTTCCACATGCCAGCTTTTCAAATGGGAACCATTCCGAAAACCGCTCGATTTTCGATGGTGGGCTACCGGCTCAACTATAATTCCAATTCCAATACGAAGGCTCACCGTCTCGAACTTGATGAGATGCAATTGCCCACGGGGTCTGATTGCAGCCATGACGAAGGCAATCAAACCGGGATGAAACTCTCCCTGATCGACGAAAAAGCGGAAACGACCACTGTTCTGACCGAAGACAAGCGTGTTCCCAAATCCCGCTACTGTCCGCTGGGCTACCAGATTGAAAAAGTGGTGAGCCACAACAATACGGACGGTTCGACATCGCTTGCTGTCATTTTGCGCTATACGACCCGGGGTTTTGAAGGCGCTGATGGGCGGTTGATGGCAATCACGACACGCATCGCGCCATGACCGCAATATGATCGCGCGACTGCCGATATACAGCCTGTTTGGCACGTTTTGGGCCGTGTTTCTGTGCGTCTGTGTGGCCTATCACCTCACTAGTCTCGGCTGGCATGTTGACGGGCAATTGCGAACGGCCTTGCTGCCATACCTGTTTGGCGGCTTCTTTGGTGGCGCAGGCGCTTTCGCGTTGAGCGAGCGTTTTCACAGGTTATCTACGGTTCCAACACGACGTTTCGGTCTTTTCTTCGCCAGTCTTGCGGTTCTGACAATCGGATTTGCCGCCGCGACCGTCGTCATTCACTTTCGCTTATACTACGCGCAATGGCACGCACCCTTCCCGTCCATTGCATGGGCCTTTCAAACCGTGTTCACCGCAGCCGGATCGGCCTATCTGTTTGCCGTTACCGGGGTGCGTCCGCTTTTGCCGTGGGGCTTGCTTGGCCTGTTCGTCGCGAGCCTATGCTTTAGTCGTGGGTGGATTGGCGCGCGCCGTTGAAGCTCTCGCTGCGTGGTGATAAGCCCTGCGCAATCCTCCCACCTGTTCGGAATTGACCGATGATCCCCCGCTATTCCCGCCCGGAAATGACCGAAATCTGGTCACCAGAATCGAAGTTTCGCATCTGGTTTGAAATTGAAGCGCATGCCTGTGATGCACTCGCTGAACTTGGCGTCATCCCAGAAAGCGCAGCCAAGACCATCTGGGAAAAAGGTGGCCCTGCCACCTTCGATGTTGCCCGGATTGACGAGATTGAGCGCGAGACGAAGCATGATGTGATCGCGTTTTTGACCCATCTGGCGGAAATTGTTGGCCCTGATGCCCGGTTCGTGCATCAGGGCATGACATCGTCGGATGTGCTGGATACCTGCTTCAACGTTCAACTCGTCAAGGCAACCGACCTCCTGCTGGCCGATCTGGATCGCCTTCTGGCAGCGCTGAAGACCCGTGCTTACGAGCACAAGGACAGTGTCACCATCGGTCGTTCCCACGGCATTCATGCCGAGCCGACCACGTTCGGCGTGAAACTGGCGCAGGCCTATGCGGAATTTGACCGCTGCCGTGACCGCCTGATCGCAGCGCGCGAGGAAATTGCAACCTGTGCGATTTCAGGTGCTGTTGGCACATTCGCCAATATCGAACCTGCGGTTGAAGAACACGTGGCAAAAGCCATGGGACTAACCGCCGAACCTGTCTCAACACAGGTCATCCCGCGTGACCGGCATGCGATGTATTTTGCGACGCTCGGTGTCATCGCCTCAAGTGTGGAGCGACTGGCGGTGGAAATCCGCCATCTGCAGCGCACGGAAGTGCTGGAAGCGGAAGAATATTTCGCGCCTGGTCAAAAAGGCTCGTCCGCCATGCCGCACAAACGCAATCCGGTGCTAACGGAAAACCTGACGGGCCTCGCCCGCATGGTGCGCAGCTACGCCATGCCGGCCATGGAGAACGTCGCGCTCTGGCACGAACGGGATATCTCCCACTCGTCGGTGGAACGCATGATCGGGCCGGACGCGACGGTGACGCTCGATTTCGCGCTTGTACGGCTGACAGGCGTGATCGAAAAGCTACTCGTTTATCCAGACAACATGATGAAAAACATGAACAAATTCCGGGGGCTTGTGCACTCGCAGCGGGTCTTGCTGGCGCTCACCCAGGCTGGTGTTTCGCGTGAAGACAGCTATCGGCTGGTACAGCGCAATGCGATGCGGGTTTGGGAAGAGGACAAGGATTTCCTGACCGAACTGCTGGCCGATAAAGAGGTGATGGCAGCACTTTCGGAAGATGAGGTTCGCGAAAAGTTCGACCTCGGCTATCACACCAAACATGTCGACACGATTTTCGCCCGTGTATTTGGCGATAATTGACCTATATGGAGCGCAATTCACCGATTCAGATGACCGGCTGACCGCAGATGAAAGTCTCCGAAGCAGATATCGTTATGGTGCCGGGATACACCAATTCCGGGCCGGACCACTGGCAAAGCCGTTGGGAAGCCAAAATGGGCACTGCCCGACGCGTCCAACAGGATGACTGGCACAAGCCCGTGCTGGAAGAATGGCGCGCCCGTTTTGTCGAAACCGTGCATGAAGGGTCTGGCCCGCTGGTCCTTATTGCCCATTCGCTGGGATGTCAGGTTGTCGTTCAGGGACTTTCGCATCTTGATGATGAGCATCGTTCGCGCATTCGCGGAGCGTTTTTTGTTGCCCCGCCAGATGTGGAAAACCCGAAAATCCGGCCTCGCCATCTCATGACATTCGGGCCTTATCCGCGTGACCCGCTGCCATTCCCATCGATCCTGATTGCCAGCCAGGACGACCCGTTCTGCACGTCCGAAGTGGCAGTTGACATGGCAAATGCCTGGGGATCACTGTTCATTGATGCGCGCGAAAGCGGCCACATCAACGCGCAGTCGGGCCATGGCCCATGGCCCGACGGCCTGATGGTTTTTGCCAATTTTATGAATCGATTACAGCCGTAACTTCATGTTTTGGTCGAGCAAAGACTGTCAATCAGCGAAACGACAACTGGCTTAACATGGTCTCGACACCCTGCCCGATATAGCTTGCGTCAAACCCAAGCGCGATGAACCGGAAACCCATGCCGTGCACGAGATCGGCGTGCTCAGGTGACGCGCAGAACGCAGCGGCAATCTTGCCGCGTTCGCGGGCTGACTTCGCCATATTGGCAACGATATCCCGTGTGTCAGGCCCGTAAGGGTCTGGCACCGGGTTTTGGCGCACGGAAATCGACAGGTCTGCTGGTCCGCAGAACACGCCATCGATGCCTTCGAGGTCGAGAATAGCTTCCATATTGGAGACCGCTTCGCGGGTCTCGATCATGGCGAATGTGACCGTTTTTTCGTTCGCTGTAGACACATAGTCTGTCCGATCCGCCCCGAGAACATTGACAGCCTGTGTCGGACCAAAGGAACGGTCGCCCATGGGGATGTATTTGGAATAGGACACCAATTGTTTGGCGTCTTCAACAGTATTAATCATGGGAGCGATGATGGCATGAGCACCGGCGTCCAGCGCCTTGCTTGCAAAATCAAAGCGACCAACCGGAATGCGCACGATGACCGGTTTGCCAACGGGCGCCATAGCAGCAATGCCACGGATGACGCTGTCATCCGTTTGCATGCCGTGTTGCATATCGAGCGTGATGCCATCAAAACCGGTCTGGGCCAGCGCGCTCAGATAAAGCGTGTCCTGAATGCTGGACCAGCCCGACATAATCGTGCCGTCATTTTCCAGCCCGCTGCGAAAACGATTCATTTTTTTCCCCCTGCGCCACGACGGCGCCAGTTTGAGCGCTTGTGCTAGGTGTTTTGGACCTGATCCACCGCCACAGCAAGCAGTTCGCTCATTTTAGCGCGAATGTCTTCATCACTCATGGCAACGCCGTGGGCATCGAAATCGCCACGGATCTTGCGAAACACATCGTCGTCACCGGCTTCTTCAAAATCCGACATGATGACTTCTTTTGCGTATTCCTCAGCATCCTTGTCCATTTGTTCCGCAGCCCAGTGACCGAGCAATTTATTGCGCCTCGCCTCGGCTTTGAATTTCAGGGCCTCATCATGCGCGAATTTCTTTTCAAAGCTTTCGCCGCGATCTTCCATTGAAGCCATCATATTCTCCCTGGCACTGTGCCTTTAACATAAGGGAATCAATATTCCCGTTGTTTTTCATTTAGGGTGCGCAGCGCATCAAATCAACGCCATCTGTGTCGCGTGGCTTGCATGCAATCACCGGGAAGCCTGTTCAAATCCGGTGTTTTCTGTGCCCAACGCTGATAGCGTTTGTCATGCCGATTGTATTGGTCGGGTCAGTGGCTTAATGACAGGGCAGTTTCGCCGCCGGGCCGACTGCGCCGGGAAATGCGGTCATCAGATTTTTGGGAACCAGAGCAATGAGCAGACGCCGCAAGATTTACGAGGGTAAGGCCAAAATCTTGTATGAAGGCCCCGAAGCGGGAACCTTGGTGCAGTTCTTCAAGGATGATGCGACCGCCTTCAACGCCAAGAAGCACGAGATTGTTGACGGCAAGGGTGTGCTCAACAATCGCATCAGCGAATATGTGTTCGAAAGCCTGAACCGGATTGGTATCCCCACCCATTTTATCAAGCGCATGAACATGCGCGAGCAGTTGATCAAAGAAGTCGAAATCATTCCTCTGGAAGTGGTGGTGCGCAACATTGCCGCCGGCTCCCTTTCCAAACGGCTTGGTGTTGAGGAAGGCACTGTTCTGCCGCGCTCGATCATTGAATTTTATTACAAGAACGATGCTCTAAACGATCCAATTGTTTCTGAAGAGCATATCACTGCCTTCGGCTGGGCTTCGCCGCCGGAAATCGACGACATGATGGCACTGGCCATTCGCGTCAATGACTTCCTTTCCGGCCTGTTTCTGGGTGTTGGTATTCAATTGGTGGACTTCAAAATCGAGTGCGGTCGGTTCTTTGAAAACGACATGATGCGCATCATTGTTGCCGATGAGATTTCGCCGGACAGTTGCCGTCTTTGGGATGTCAAAACCAAAGAAAAAATGGACAAGGACCGGTTCCGTGAAGACCTTGGTGGCATGCTGGACAATTACCGCGAAGTGGCGCGGCGTCTGGGCATCATGAATGAAAATGAGCCAGCTCGCGGCAAAGGCCCGGTTTTGGTGAAGTCAGACTGATGGCAGACAAGCAGTTTCAGGCGAAAGTCTTCGTCACCCTCAAAAATGGCGTCCTTGATCCGCAAGGCAAGGCGATTGAAGGCTCGCTCAATTCACTTGGCTTTGACGGTGTCGACAGCGTTCGCCAGGGCAAGGTGTTTGACGTCGCCCTCTCCGCCACAAGCAAGAAGGCGGCAGAAGAACAGCTAAGCGCGATGTGCGAAAAGCTTTTGGCGAATACCGTTGTCGAAGACTATTCCATAACGGTTTCGGGCTGATGCAGAAGCCGCGAAACGGGACGAAACGACCATGAAAACCGCGCTTGTTCAGTTTCCCGGTTCCAACCGCGATCGCGATATGATCGCTGCACTTGAGCAAATCGGTGGACAGGCTGTACAACTTGTCTGGCATACGCAAACCGAACTGCCTGCCTGTGATCTGGTGGTGCTGCCGGGCGGCTTTTCCTATGGCGACTATCTGCGTTCCGGCGCGATTGCAGCCCGCTCCCCCATCATGGCGGCCATCAAGGCCGCTGCCGACAAGGGCACGCGCGTTCTGGGCGTCTGTAATGGCTTTCAGATGCTCACGGAAGCCGGTCTCCTGCCCGGCGCATTGATGCGCAATGCGGGGCTGACATTCGTTTGTCGTGAAGTGATGCTGGAGGTTGTGCACACCAACAACGTGTTCAGCAGTCGCTATGAGGCCGGTCAGATCATTCGCTGCCCGGTTGCCCATCATGACGGCAATTACTTTGCGCAAGCCGATGTCCTCAAGCGCATCGAGGATGGCAATCAGGTAATATTCCGTTACGCGCAGGGCACCAATCCGAACGGATCGATCAATGATATCGCCGGTATCTGCAATGCTGCCGGCAATGTACTGGGTATGATGCCCCATCCGGAAAACCTGATCGAACGTGCGCATGGCGGAACGGACGGGCGCGCCCTGTTTGAAGCTGCACTCAATACGCTTGAGCGGGATGCCGCATGATCCTAAGGGGCACCTTGCTGGCTTTAACCATTGCCGTTGCAGGCTGCACGCAGTCAGGCAATGTCACACGCGGGGAATCTGTCCAGGCCCTGATGGCTCGCGTTGCACGCCAGGTGCAGATCTGCTGGTTCAAGGCCAAAGACCCGACTTTCACGAAATACAAGATGGCCACGGAACTCGACTCGTTTTCGGGCCGTCCCCGCATTCTCATCGTACCGCGCAACAAGCCAACCGGCCTGCCTCAGCTTGTGGCACAGGCTGAACGCAAGAGCGGGCGCAACACATTCACCACTTTTGGCCCGCTGCTTAGCGGTGCGGAAGGCCCCCGCCTCAACGCATCGCTGGCAAAGTGGGCCAATGGAACCGTTACCTGCTGAAATATGACCGTCAACAACACGCATCCGATCACCGAAGAGCTTATCCGCAATCATGGCATCAATGCCGAAGAGTATCAGCGCATACTTGAGCTTACAGAACGCGAACCCAGCTTCACGGAACTGGGCATCTGGTCAGCCATGTGGAACGAACACTGTTCCTATAAATCGTCCAAGAAATGGCTGAAAACCCTGCCCACAGATGGTCCGCAAGTCGTCTATGGGCCAGGCGAAAATGCGGGCGTTGTCGATATCGGCGACGGCGACGTGGTGGTTTTCAAGATGGAAAGCCACAACCACCCGTCCTTCATTGAGCCTTATCAGGGCGCGGCCACCGGCGTTGGCGGCATTCTGCGCGATGTGTTCACCATGGGTGCACGGCCCATCGCGGCGATGAATGCCCTGCGCTTTGGCGAACCGGACAATCCCAAAACCCGCCATCTGGTGTCCGGCGTCGTGGCAGGTATCGGCGGCTACGGCAATTCGTTTGGCGTGCCGACCGTTGGCGGCGAGGTGAATTTTCACAGACGCTACAACGGCAACATTCTGGTCAATGCTTTTGCGGCGGGTCTCGCCAAAAGTGATGCGATCTATGTTTCCAAGGCGGAAGGCGTCGGCCTGCCGGTTGTCTATCTGGGCGCAAAAACCGGGCGTGACGGGGTCGGCGGTGCGACCATGGCGTCGGCAGAATTCGATGAATCGATCGACGAAAAACGCCCCACCGTACAGGTTGGCGACCCGTTTACTGAAAAATGCCTGTTGGAAGCCTGTCTTGAACTCATGGCATCGGGCGCGGTTATCGCCATTCAGGACATGGGTGCCGCCGGTCTGACCTGTTCCGCGGTGGAAATGGGCGCGCGCGGCGATCTTGGCATCGAACTGGATCTGGACAAGGTGCCGGTGCGCGAAGAAAACATGACCGCCTATGAAATGATGCTGTCGGAAAGTCAGGAGCGCATGCTGATGGTGCTGCGCCCTGAAAAAGAGGACGAGGCGAAAGCCATCTTTACCAAATGGGGGCTCGATTTCGCGGTCGTGGGTGTCACGACAGATAATTTGCGTTTCCGCATTCTCCATCAGGCCGAAGAAGTTGCAAACCTGCCGATCAAACAATTGGGCGATGAAGCGCCGGAATATGACCGGCCCTGGGTCGAGCCGGGGACCCATTCGCCGATGGAACCGCATCTGTTTGCCCCGCCAGATGATTACAGCGCCGCCCTGCTCTATCTCATTGGCAGTCCGGACCTGTGTTCCCGCCGCTGGGTCTGGGAGCAATATGACACGCTGATCCAGAGCAACAGCCTGCAAATCCCCGGTGGTGATGCGGGCGTGGTGCGCGTTGAAGGTCATGAGACAAAGGCGCTTGCGTTTTCATCCGATGTCACACCACGTTATGTCGAGGCAGACGCTTACGAAGGCGGAAAGCAGGCTGTTGCTGAGTGCTTCCGCAACCTCATCGCGACCGGCGCACGCCCCCTTGCGGCCACCGACAATTTGAACTTCGGCAATCCGGAAAAGCCCGAGATCATGGGCACATTTGTTGCCAGCATTCGCGGCATTGGCGAGGCCTGCGAGGCGCTTGGCATGCCCATCGTTTCCGGCAATGTGTCACTCTACAATGAAACGAATGGTGAGGCGATCTTGCCGACCCCCACCATTGGTGGTGTCGGCGTGATTGAAGACTGGAACGCCATGGCGCGGATCGGCACGGCCGATGAAGGCGATGTGCTGTTTCTGGTGGGAACAGAGGCAACGCATCTGGCGCAGACGCTCTATCAGCGCGAAATTTTGGGTGAAGAATCCGGCCCGCCGCCGCCCGTTGATTTGCAGATGGAGCGGGCTCGCGGCGAATTCGTGCTGGCCGCAATCAAAACCCAGTATGCCTCTGCCTGTCACGATATATCCGACGGTGGTCTCGCCGTCGCGCTGGCAGAAATGTGCATGGCCTCGGGCTATGGTGCCCGTTGTGATTTGAACATCACTTACCCCCACGCTGCCCTGTTTGGCGAAGATCAGTCGCGCTACATTGTGGCCGTTGATGACCAATGGGCCGACATGTTCGCCGCCAACTCGGAAGGGTCAGGCGTTTCGTTTGAGCGCATTGGCACGGTTGCAGGTGACGCATTGATCATCAATGATCTGGTGGATATCAAAGTTGAAACGCTGAAAAACGCCCACGAATCGTGGTTCCCGAAATTCATGTCCGGTCAGCCAGGCGCTTAGCTGCCGGAAACCCAGGAGACAGCAGTCATGGCCATGGATGCCAACGACATTGAAAGCCTCATTCGCGCGGCTTTGCCGGATGCGCAGATCACGATTCGCGATCTCGCCGGCGATGGTGATCATTACGCCGCTGAAATTGTATCGGCTGAGTTTGAAGGCAAGTCGCGGGTTCAGCAGCACCAGATGGTTTATGCCGCCCTGCAGGGACGGATGGGTGGCGAGCTTCACGCTCTTGCGCTGCAGACGAGCGCGCCGCCAAGCGCATCGGACTAGGTGGTTTGGACTATTATCTGGTCAGTGCAGCGGTTCTGTTTGTTGTGCTTTTTGGCGCAATTCTCGCCTATATCGTGATTGGCAGCCGTCAGAACCGCAAACGCACTGGTTATCAGTGGAAGCCCGAACAGGACTATGACGTGATACAGGAAGGCGAGTCGTCCATGACTCCGGCCTTCCCGAAGCTCAAAAAACGCGAAGACAAATAGAGCGCGGTTGCTGACCGCAAATTTGCACAGCACACCGCACTGGAAATCATTGGCCAAAGGGCCTATTTCTAAGCGAAGCACATTTGATGGCGCGATGCTGCGACCATGGCATTCAAGGATATGAGCAATGAGCATGAATGATTTCATCGCCAATGAAGTGAAGTCGAACGACGTTGTCGTTTTCATGAAGGGCACACCGGCCTTTCCGCAATGCGGATTTTCCGGGCAGGTTGCGCAGATCATGGATTATCTGGGCGTGGAGTGGAAAGGCATCAACGTGCTGGCCGATGACGACCTGCGCCAGGGTGTGAAGGACTTCACCAACTGGCCCACCGTTCCGCAGGTCTACGTCAAGGGCGAATTCATTGGCGGCTGCGATATTGCCCGCGAGATGTTTCAAAGCGGCGAGTTGAAAACCATGTTGGAAGAACAGGGTATTCCGATGCAAGGTCGAGCCACCGCCTGATCCGCCACATATATTTCTTTTTCAGACCCGCGGCTCCTGCCGCGGGTTTTTTGTTCAGGCCGGTAACTTGTCGCAATCCTCGTCAGCCCATAACAGCACGCCCGTACGACCGGACACCGGCTCTCCCCTTCCCTATGCAGAGTTCGTAGCGCTTTGCGCGGCTTTGATGGCAAGCACCGCGCTGGCAATCGATATCATTCTGCCAGCCATGCTGATCATCGGAAGCGCGCTTGGCGCAGGCAACGACAACGCTGCGCAATGGGTCGTAACCGCCTATGTCGTGCCCTACGCTCTGGGCCAGTTGATCTTCGGGCCATTGGCGGATCGATATGGCCGGCGGTTTTCCATACTCCTTGGGATGGGAGTTTATGTTGCCGGCAGCATCGGCTCGGTATTCGCAAACAGTTTTGAAGTGTTGTTGCTGATGCGCGGCATAGCCGGGTTCGGCGCTGCCTCCAGCCGTGTTGCGACCGTTGCAACGGTTCGCGACTGTTTCGCTGGGCGCAATATGGCATCCGTCATGTCGATCATCATGATGGTTTTCATGCTCGTGCCGCTTGCTGCGCCTCTGCTGGGTCAGGTCTTGCAACGCATGGCCGGATGGCAGGCTATTTTTGCGTTCATGGCGCTGTTCGGCGTCACGCTTTTCACCTGGGTCGCAGTACGACTGCCGGAAACGCTGCGGGAAGAAGATCGCATGCCCCTCAGTTTCGCCGGTGTCAGCCATGCTTTCATGATTGTGATGACGAACCGACGTTCGATGTTCTACGCGCTCGCCATGGCCGTGTTTTTCGGCAGCCTGTTCGGCTTCATCAATTCGGCAGCTCAGATTTATCTGGAATACTATCAGATCGGTGGCTGGTTTCCTCTCGCGTTTTCCGTCGGGGCCGGTTTCATCGCTGTTGCGTCCATGATCAATTCCCGGCTTGTTCGACGCCTGGGCATGCGGCGGCTCTCCCATGGTGCGCTGTTGTCATTTCTCAGCCTCGCTATCCTGTTTACAATCATCAATGCGTTTGCCGGGCTGGATGTCTGGGTCTTCACAGCTGCAATCTGCATGATGCTATTCTGTTTCGGCTTCATCGGAACCAATTTCAACGCCATTGCTATGGAGCCACTGGGCGCGCAGGCCGGAATGGCCTCCGCCGTATTCGGCTTCCTGCAAATGGGTATAGCGGGCGTTGTCGGCGCGATAATCGGCCAGATGTATGATGGCACCGTCGTGCCATTGCTGGTCGGCTATATCGCCTGCGGAGGAATCGCGCTTGGCTTTGTTATTATGGCAGAATGCGGCAAACTGTTTGGCGAGACCGACGAACAATCCTGACAGGCATAACTGATCAGGCAAGGAGGATGATGCCATGAGCGATACTGCATTCAACGGATTTGGAGCAAAGACCTTTCCATTTCTGAAAGCGCTGAAGTTTCACGCAAATCGTGAGTGGTTTCAGGAAAACAAGCCGCTTTACGAAAGCGAGGTGAAAAACCCGCTCGGAGATTTAGCAGAAGCAGCCGGGGCGGCTTGCGAAAAGGCGGGGCTGCCCTTTCGCGGCAACCGCAAGACATCACCGTTTCGCATTTATCGCGATGTGCGTTTTTCCAAAGACAAGAACCCATACAAAACCAACGCAAGTGCCGTGCTCTCACGCACCGCGACCAAGAAAGACGTCGGCGGCATCTACATGCATATCGAGCCAGAGAACTGCTTTCTGGCTTCGGGCCTGTGGTATCCGCCTTCACCGCAACTGAAAGCCTTGCGTGAGCAGATCGTCGCGCGAGGTGATGATTTTCTCAAGATCGAAGCCGATCTGAAAAAGAAGGGGCTCGCCTTCGGCACCGACCATATGCTCACCCGCCTGCCCAACGCTTTCAAAACGGTCGAGGATGAAGAGCTTCAGCGCTTGCTGAAATACAAGATGTTCATCGTCAGCCGCCCATTCGATAAAGAACGGGCGTTGTCGCCGGATCTCGTGAAAGACGTTGTGAAGTTCGGTAAGGATATTGAGCCGCTCATGCAGTTTGTCTGGCGCGCGGTCGATCCGCTGCGCGACGACGACCAACCGGGCTAGTAACGCCCTAAAACGCGCTGAAATCGAACAGTCCGGTGTCCAACATATGGCTCGGGTTGATATTGCCCATGGCGCGGATCATAGCATCTTTGCGCCCCGGCATGCGCTTCTCGATGTCCCCGATCATCGCCTTCATCGCGTTGCGTTGAAGACCGTCCTGTGAACCGCACAAGTCACAAGGGATGATCGGGAAGTTCATGGCGTTGGAAAAACGCGCCAGATCATCCTCCGCGCATAGGGCCAGCGGCCGCAGCACCGTCAATTCGTCAGCATCATTGCGCAGTTTCGGCGGCATGGTCGCCAACTTTCCACCGTGAAAGAGATTGAGGAAAAAGGTCTCCAGTATGTCTTCACGATGATGCCCCAACACGAGGGCGTCACAACCTTCTTCACGCGCGATGCGATAGAGATTACCACGCCGCAAACGGGAGCACAGCGCGCAATAGGTGTTTCCTTCCGGCACCTTATCCGTGACGATGGAATAGGTGTCCCGATACTCAATGCGGTGTGGAATGCTGTTTGCATTCAGCCAGTCCGGCAGGACATGTTTGGGGAAATTCGGCTGCCCCTGATCAAGGTTGCAGGCGAGCAAGTCGACGGGCAACAGGCCCCGCCATTGTAAATCCAGCAGGAGAGCCATCAGCGAGTAGCTGTCTTTGCCGCCAGACAAGCCCACCAGCCATTTGGGCCGTTTGCCGTGCGTGACCGGAGGCACCATGTGAAACTGATCAATCGCATCGCGCGTTTTGCGCAGCAGGCGCTTGCGCAGCTTGTTGAACTCGACGCCAGAAGGCGCGTTGCGAAACATGGGATGGCATGTGTCATCACCGCCCTCCCGCGCTGGCATTTCCAGAATGTCGTTCATCATTTCCATCCACCGCCCATAACAGAAAAAGGGCCGCTCTGGCGAGCAGCCCTTTTTTAAACCTGCAACATTTGCGTCCCTTAACGGGAGTAGAATTCGACCGTCAGGTTTGGTTCCATCATCACCGGATATGGCACATCGCCAAAGGCGGGAACCGTAACGAGCGAAGCCGTCATCTTGTTGTGGTCTGCCTGAATGTATTCCGGCACATCGCGTTCAGCGAGCTGTACGGATTCCAGAACGATGGCCAGCTGTTTTGACTTCTCGCGAATTTCAATCACATCGCCGGGCTTGCAGCGGTAGGATGGAATGTTCACGCGACGACCATTCACGTTGATGTGGCCGTGGTTGATAAACTGGCGGGCTGCAAAAACGGTTGGCACAAACTTCGCGCGGTAGACAATCGCATCAAGACGACGCTCAAGAAGACCGATCAGGTTTTCCGACGTATCGCCCTTCATGGAGTTCGCCTGGTCGTAGATTTTACGGAACTGTTTTTCCGAAATATTGCCGTAATAGCCTTTCAGCTTCTGCTTGGCACGCAGCTGAATGCCGAAATCCGACAGCTTGCCCTTACGGCCCTGACCGTGCTGGCCGGGTCCGTATTCACGGCGGTTAACTGGAGACTTCGGACGGCCCCAGATGTTTTCGCCCATACGGCGATCAATTTTATACTTGGCTGATTGGCGCTTGCTCATCACATTTCCTCAAACGAAACGACCCGCAGACCATCTGCGGATCAGGAGAAAACGCACCCTCCTCTCCCGGAACTTTGAACCGGATGACAGAACCTGACGCGCACGCTTTGCGTTTCATGGTTCACGGGATACGTAAAAACGCGCCATCTCTGGCGCGCTTGTGGTGTACTTATTCCGATGATTGCGCGATGTCAATCACGCATCGACCAGGGCCAGACCAAAGCCGGAGAGCAACCGACGCAGCTCCGGTTTGGGCCGTCCGCCCGTGAAAATCGCTTCATCCTGAACATCGCGCACGGGGCCGCCCTCCGGCAGGAGCGATTTGGCATGGCGGGCAATCGACTCAGCCGGATTGAGCCAGTCCACCGGCCAAGGCGCGAGGCGACGCAATACGTTCGACAAGAATGGATAATGGGTGCAGGCCAGAACGACAATGTCGGTGCGTGCACCATAGCGGTCGACAAAGCACTCTGAAATTTCCTGCCGGATGAGGTTTTCGTCCACCGCACCTGTGGTCATGAACGTTTCCGCAGCCTGCGCCAGATGCTCCGAACCCACCAACCGCACATTCACATCCGTTGCGAATTGTCCGATCAGCGAACGCGTGTAATCGCGCTGGACCGTACCCGGCGTCGCCAATACCGAGACCTGCCCGGTGGATGTGCGCTCAGCCGCCGGTTTGATGGCGGGCACGGTTCCGACAATGGGAAAATCGTATTTTTCGCGCAAAGCGGGAAGAATAACCGTTGAAGCCGTATTGCAGGCAACAATGATCATGGCCGGGTCATAGCGCTGCACCAGCCCATCAAAAACGCTCATCATATGCTTGACCAGAGACTTGTCTTCCCACGCGCCATAGGGAAACGCAGCGTCATCACCCACATAGATGAAGCGATGCTCCGGCATGATAACGCGCGCTTCACGCAATACGGTCAGTCCGCCAATGCCGGAATCAAAAACGAGGATGGTCATGGAGTGATGAGAATATGCTGAATCAGACGTCGGCTGCGCAGAATTGACGCATTATATGTCGTGAATGCGGCGACGGCCAAAGCTTGTTTTGCTCTTTTGCGGATTGCCCCGCAACGGCCCACCATTGCGCGATTTTCGCTCGTGATTGCTGCTGGCTGAATTGTACGCGGGCGGCTGGATTGAAGGCGCTTCCAACTGGCGCAATTGCCTTGCGCGTTCCACCAGATCCGTTTCCGTTTGCAACGGTTGGGATACAGTGTCGTCTTCGCCTTGCCGGGCATCGAGCGGAGTTTCTGATTCCGCCGTTTCATCATCGTCTGTTTGGCTGCGCTTGTAGCTCAGGCGCAGCCAGATGATCGCCGCAATGCCCTGAGCAAACGGACCGAATGTCGGCACAAGACCGCCAAGGCACAGGAGGGCATAAGCGATGCCCTCATCGACGCTGCCATTCATGTCACGTGAACGCTTGAAGGCCAGCGGGGTCTGAAACACCGACCAGACAAACGCCGCGTTGTAGATGTTGGTGCCCATGCCTGAGAGCATCGTCATCGCTTCGCTTTGATCGAGCTGCGTTCCAGCCAGTTCGGCAAGGCCGCCCATGGATGTGAACAGGATAACACCGCACAGAACCAGAATGGCCTGACACGTGGTCGCCGCGAAGAACGTCCATCGATCAATGCGGCCCGACCAGCCAAACAGCAGTTGAAACAGTGCCATGATGCGGCTCCCAAATCGAAAGCCATCTCACCACAGCGGTATTAACACTTGGTTTTGTTCAGATTTGAGGTTTTGACCCTAAGAGTCCAACCGCCGGATCGGGATAATTTCCGGGATCGAATCAAGGCCGAATCCAAAATGGTAGACAACAAGCCAGAACAGGAAGAAGACGAGGCCGGAAAAGACGGTGTTGATGATGAAACGCCGCAGCATCTGCGGGTCGGCTGGTGCCGCCGGGTCGGTGCCCTCAACAACTTCGCCGGTGGCAACCTGCGCTTTCATGCGAAATGGCAGGGTCACGAAAAGCGTTGTCCACCAGATAACGAAGTAAATCGCGATTCCCGTGCCGATACCCATCTGTCCAGCCTAAACCTCTTCAAGTTCGATCAGTGTTCCCGCAAAGTCTTTGGGGTGGAGGAAAAGAACCGGCTTGCCATGCGCGCCGATCTTTGGCTCCCCGTCCCCCAAGACACGCGCGCCCTCACCCTTAAGGTGATCGCGCGCTGCGAGAATGTCATCCACCTCGTAGCAGATGTGATGCATGCCACCTGATGGACTGGAATCGAGAAACTTCGCAATCGGCGAATTGTCGCCCAGCGGCTCCAGCAGCTCGATCTTGGTGTTGGGCAGTTCGACAAACACCACCGTCACACCATGTTCCGGCAATGCTTGCGGGTCGCTGATCGTCGCGCCGAGTGCGTTCTGGTAAAGCTTTTTGGCAGCATCGAGGTCCGGAACCGCAAGGGCAACGTGGTTCAGTCGTCCAATCATGTCTTACACCCGTGTTACAAACACCGTGACAAGGGGCTTTTTACCCCAAATCTCACGCACTTCATTGCGGACTGCGCGTTCGACCGCCTGTTGAATGCGCCCGTCATCCTTGCGCCGTTTGGGTGGAATGCTTTCATAGGCTGAAACGCCGGCGTCGTAAAGAATGTCTTCAAAACTGTCTTCATCGTCCACCATGCGCGGCAGGCCCTCGCAGGTGATATCCGGGTCGGCGAGCAGATTGCCCTGCTTGTCGATGACCAGAGACATCACCACATGACCAACCCAGGACAGCACGCGACGGCGGCGAATGCCCATGGCATCGTCGCTGCCGATCAAATGACCGTCCTTGTAAACGCGTCCGTGGTGGATTTGATCGATCACTTCCGCCGGTCCCGGTGCAAGGCGCAGCATGTCGCCATTTCGGATTGGAGCGACATCGGGAATGCCTGCATCGCCCATCAGTCCGGCATGGGCTGTCAGATGTTGCGCTTCACCATGCACCGGCACACCGATAGTCGGCTTCGTCCATTCATACATTTGCACGAGTTCATTGCGGCGCGGGTGTCCGGAAACATGAACCAGCACATCGCCATCAAGAACGATATCGACACCCTGATCAACCAGAGCGTTTTGAATGTTCAAAATTTCGCGCTCATTTCCCGGAATAGAGCGCGATGAGAATATGACCTTATCGCCTGGCGCTAGACTCGCGTTGCGATGTTCATCGCGGGACAATTTGCCAAGAGCTGCGCGGCTTTCGCCTTGCGAACCGGTGCAGATGACGACCAGTTCCTTTCTCGGAACGGACTGGAATTCGTCTTCGCTCAAAAACGGCGCAATGCCGTCGAGATAGCCGAGTTCGCGCGATACATCGCAAACCCGAAGCAGGGACCGGCCCAGAACCATGACTTTGCGGCCGACTTTTTCTGCCGCCAGTGCGATGGAACGAATCCGCCCGACATTCGACGAAAATGTCGTCACCAGCACACGGCCAGACGAATCCTCAATGATCTCTGCCAGACTGTCAGACACCTCCTCCTCCGACGGTGAAACGCCCTCGCGCATCGCGTTGGTAGAATCGCAAACAAGGGCGAGAACGCCCTCCTCACCCAGTCGGCGGAAGTGTTCCTCATCGGTCTTCTGACCCAAAGTCGGCTCGCGATCGAGCTTCCAGTCGCCGGTGTGAATGACATTGCCAAGGGGCGAACGGATCATCAGGCTGACCGGCTCGGGGATGGAATGCGTGACATGCACGCCTTCAATTTCAAACGGCCCGAGCTGAAAAGGCTCGCTCGCTTTGAAGACTGTGACAGGGATGGATGGTGCACCCGGCTCGCTTTCAAGCTTGGCCTCCAGCATGCCAGCCGTAAACGCTGTGCAATATACCGGCACTTGGAGCTCCGGCCAAAGGCTGATCAGCGCGCCATAGTGGTCCTCATGGGCATGGGTGAGCACAATGCCGTCCAGCTGATCCACCCGTTTTGTGATGTAGCTGATGTCCGGCAACACGAGATCGGCGCCCGGCAGGTCATCGCCCGGGAATGTCACACCAACATCCACGATGATCCAGCGGCGGTCATTGGGCGCACCGTATCCGTAGAGCGCGAAATTCATACCGATCTCACCCACCCCGCCGAGGGGCAAAAAGATGAGTTGTTCTTTGATTTTGTTCTTTTTCATGCCGCTTTATGCACCCAATTGATCGTCACGAGCAAAGAATATATCTGCGGCTGAAATGCGCTGAATCGCGCCAGTATTCTCATCTTTCAGCAGCAGATAGCCTTCCTCGTCGAGATCGTGGAAAACTCCTGTCAATTCCGTGTCGGGTAAACGCACAATGACAGGCGACCCAAGGCCACTGGCAGCAGCCAGCCACTGGGCGCGCACAGCGCTGAAATTTACCCCCCGGTTCCAGATGTCCAACTCGTCAGCCAAACAGCGGGCGAGCTGATTGAACAGAGTCATGGGCGGAACCGAAGCCCCCTCTTGTAGCAATGAGGTGGTTTTGTACAGGGCTTGTTGCGGCGCGTGCGCACAATTTACGCCGCACCCTATAACCACAGCTGCCGCCCCCTGCGGCGTCGATGTGGCTTCCAACAGGATCCCAGACAATTTCGCTCCGCGCAGCAAAACATCGTTTGGCCATTTGATCGACATATCCTGCGCAAGATGGGGCGCAACTGCGCCGACCGCCTTGAACAAGGCGAGCGACACCACAAGAGGCAATGTGCCAAGCCTGTCTGCAGGCGCTGGATCAATCAACAAACAGGAGGCGAACAGGTTGCCGGGTTTGGACACCCAATCGCGACCGCGTCGGGCTTTTCCGGCGGTTTGTTCTTCCGCTGTGATCCAGACCTGTCCCAGATCGCCATGTCTGGCAAGCTCAAGCGCGAGTGTATTGGTGGAACCAACGGTCCCCAGGGCAATATGGTTCCATCCCGCACAACCGGCTATGGCATGTCGTTTTTCGTTGATGATGTCCTGCAACGGGTCGCGTGACGATCAGAAGAAAGTGCGCGCAGCGGTGGTCGCCATGTCTGACATCGGCCCGGCAATCAGCACGTAAAACACCGTGAAGACGCCCGATGCCGCGAGCACGACCCGCAGTTCGGATTCCATGGGAACAAAGCCCTGATCAGACTCGTCAAACCACATGACTTTGACGACCCGCAGATAGTAGAAAGCACCCACCACGCTGGAGACGACGCCGATCACAGCCAGCGTATAGAGCTCTGCCTGAACGGCAGCGAGGAACACGAAATATTTTCCCCAGAACCCGGCGAGTGGCGGAATGCCCGCCAGCGAAAACATCAGCGCTGTCAAAACAAGCGCGATCATGGGGTTCGTTTTCGACAATCCAGCCAGGTCGTTGATGTTTTCGACCATGCCGTCCGCGCGCCGCATGGCGAGAATGCAGGCAAACGCACCCAGCGTCATGGCCATATAGATCGCCATGTAAAGAACAACGCCCGACACGCCGGATTCAGTTGCTGCGGCAAGCCCGACGAGCGCAAACCCCATATGGCCAATCGATGAATACGCCATCAGACGCTTGATGTTGGTTTGTCCAATAGCCGCGAAAGCGCCAAGCACCATGGAAGCAATTGAGATGAATGTGATGATCTGCCGCCAATCCGTCGCTGCGGGTTCAAATGCACCCTGCACAATGCGCACCAACATCGCCATGGCAGCAACTTTTGGGGCGGCCGCAAAGAATGCGGTGACCGGGGTCGGCGCGCCTTCGTAAACATCCGGTGTCCACATATGGAAAGGCACGGCGGATATCTTGAACGCAATACCCGCCAACACGAATACGATGCCGAAGATCAATCCAAGGCTTCGTTCTTCCGCCATCGCACCGGCAATACCTTCAAACCCGGTATGACCCGTGAAACCGTAAATCAGCGACGCGCCATAGAGCAGCATGCCGGACGACAAGGCGCCGAGAACGAAATACTTCAGACCGGCCTCAGTTGACCGCAAGGAGTCGCGATTAATGGCTGCGATCACATAAAGCGCCAGGGACTGCAGTTCGAGGCCAAGATAGAGCGTGATGAGATCATTCGCCGAGACCATGAGCAACATGCCGACGGTCGCCAGCAAGATGAGAATTGGATATTCGAACTGAGCAAAATTCTCCCGACGGGCGAACCCAACGGACATCGCAATCGCGCAACCTGCGCCAATGAGCACCAGAATTTTCATAAAGCGTGCAAACGGGTCCATGACGAAAGCGCCATGGAACGCCAGGCCGTCAGCGGGGAGCCGCAGCAGCAGAAACCCCGCCAGCACGATGAGTGCAACAGAAAAACCGGTCACAAGCCGGGATGCGCCCTGCCCTGCAAACACGCCAAGCATCAGCAGCGCCATAGCGCCAATGGCCAGCAGCAATTCCGGCGTGGCCAGAGCGAGATTGGGAATATCCATCACCATGTTGTGCGCTTCCCCGGGTTAATTGCTTGCGGCTTTGACGGCACCGTCAATAGCAGCCTGATAATTGTTGATAAGAGCATCGACCGAGGCCTGCGTTACATCGAAAACCGGGGTCGGATAGACGCCAAAATAGATCACCAGCACGACGAGCGGGTAGATGATCCATTTCTCACGCGTGTCGAGATCGAGAATGGCTTTCAGCGATTCCTTATCGAGCGTGCCGAAGACAACGCGGCGATAAAGATAAAGCGCGTAGGCCGCCGACAGAATGACACCGGTGGTCGCGAACAGTGCCACCCAGGTGTTGACTTGGAACGCGCCGAGCAATGTCAGAAACTCGCCGACAAATCCGGCTGTGCCCGGCAGGCCGACATTGGCCATGGTGAAGATCAAAAACACGACCGCATATTTCGGCATATTATTGACCAGCCCGCCATAGGCCGCAATCTCGCGCGTATGCATGCGGTCGTAAACGACGCCGACGCACAGAAACAAAGCACCCGAAACAAGGCCGTGGGCCAGCATCTGAAAGATGCCGCCCTGAATGCCATGAACATTCGCTGTGAAGATACCCATCGTCACGTAACCCATATGGGCCACGGACGAATAAGCGATGAGTTTCTTGATGTCTTCCTGCATCAGCGCAACGAGCGAGGTGTAGATGATCGCAATCACCGACAGGACGAAGACAAGGTTCTGCATGTCGGCGCTGGCAAGCGGGAACATCGGCAGCGAGAACCGCAGGAAGCCGTAGCCGCCCATTTTCAGCAGAATAGCCGCCAGAATGACGGAACCTGCAGTCGGCGCTTCCACGTGAGCGTCCGGCAGCCAGGTGTGAACCGGCCACATCGGCATCTTGACCGCGAAGGATGCAAAGAAAGCGAGCCACAGCCAGGTCTGCATGCTGGCCGGGAAATCAAATGCCATCAGCTCCGGAATATCGGTCGTGCCCGCCTGCCAATACATCGCCATGATGGCAATCAGCATGAGAACCGAACCCAGCAGGGTATAGAGGAAGAATTTCAGACTGGCATAAACGCGCCGTGCACCGCCCCACACGCCGATGATCAGGAACATCGGGATCAAGCCAGCTTCAAAGAAGACGTAGAACAGAACGATATCGAGCGCGCAGAAAACGCCGATCATCAGCGTTTCAAGAATGAGAAACGCGATCATGTATTCGCGTACCCGGGTCTTCACGCTCTCCCAACTGGCCAGAATGCAAAACGGCATCAGGAAGGTGGTGAGAATGACGAACAGCATCGAAATGCCGTCGACACCCATGTGGTAGGCAATGTCGCCCTCGCGGATCCAGGCGACTTTCTCGACCATCTGGAAGCCGGACTGGGAGTTGTCGAAATTGTACCAGATCGCCAGCGAGACGAGGAAGGTGACAACCGTCGTGAACAGCGCGACAAACCGCACATTGCGGCGCGCGACTTCACTGTCTTCCCAGATCAGGAAGGTGATAGCGGCACCGACCAGAGGCAGGAAGGTGACAATGGAAAGGATGGGCAAATCGGTCACGCTCTTAACGCACCCCCGTGAACATCATGTAAGTCACCAGAACCGCGATGCCGATCAGCATGACGAAGGCGTAGTGATAAAGGTATCCGGACTGAAGTTTGACGACGCCGCGCGTGACATCGAGCACCCGCGCCGATACCCCGTCCGGACCAAGGCCGTCGATAATCTTGCCATCGCCCTTTTTCCAAAGGGTCTTGCCGAGCCACATGGCGGGGCGGACGAAAATGAAATCGTAGAGTTCGTCGAAATACCACTTGTTGAGCAGGAACTTGTAGAGGCCCTGATGCTGGCGGGCGAGTTCCGCCGGCATGCCGGGCGAGCGGATATAGAACCACCACGCCACCAACAGCCCGAGCGCCATCATGATCGTGGGTGACCATTTCACCAGTTTGGGCACATTGTGGAACTGTTCGAGAATCTTGTTGTCCGCCCCCAGGAACAGCGCCTGCCCCCAGAATTCGGTGTAGTGCGGGTCAAGCTGCCCCACTTCGTGATGCGAGCCTATGAACTGGCTGTGGAACACAACGCCCGCGAACAATGCGCCGATGGCCAGCGCATAAAGCGGCACCAGCATGACATTGGGGCTCTCATGGGCGTGCGCCATGACATCGGCAGGCGCGCGCGGCTTGCCGTGGAAGGTCATGAAAATCAGCCGCCATGAATAGAAACTCGTGAACAGCGCCGCGACCACGGTCATCCAGAACGCGTAGCCTGCGAACGCATTCTGCCCGACAAACAGGCTTTCAATGATCGCGTCTTTGGAGAAGAACCCGGCAGTGCCGATGATGGTGCCGGGAATACCAACGCCCGTCAGCGCGATCGTGCCAATGATCATCATCCAGTAGGTGCGTGGAATGACTTTGCGAAGACCACCCATTTTGCGCATGTCCTGTTCGTCAGACACTGCATGGATCACCGACCCTGCACCGAGGAACAAGAGCGCCTTGAAGAAAGCGTGGGTGAAGAGGTGGAACATGGCCGCGCCATAGGCGCCCACACCGAGCGCTGCGAACATGTAGCCCAGCTGTGAACAGGTGGAATAGGCAATGACGCGTTTGATATCGTTTTGAACGAGACCAACCGTTGCGGCAAAGAACGCAGTCGTCGCACCGACGAATGTCACCACGGTGAGTGCCGTCATCGACAATTCAAACACCGGCGACATACGTGCGACGAGGAATACACCGGCGGTGACCATGGTGGCAGCATGAATAAGTGCTGAAACGGGCGTTGGGCCCTCCATCGCATCGGGCAGCCAGGTGTGCAGCAGGAATTGCGCCGATTTGCCCATGGCGCCCATGAACAGGAGCAAGGCAATCGCCGTCAACGCACCGTCCTGCGTGAACTGATAGCCGAGGAAATCAAACACCACACGCGATGAAGCCTCCCCACCCGCTTCGGCAATGGCTCCGGCATTGGCGAATATCACGTCGAAACTGACGGAATCGAACATCACGAACAGACCAAAAATACCGAGCGCAAAGCCAAAATCACCAACGCGGTTGACAATAAAGGCTTTCATGGCCGCTGCATTGGCTGACGGTTTTTTGAACCAGAACCCAATCAGCAGATAGGATGCAAGACCAACGCCTTCCCAACCAAAGAACACCTGAATGAGGTTGTTCGACGTTACCAGCATCAGCATGGCGAAGGTGAAGAGCGACAGATACGCGAAGAACCGTGGACGGTGCGGATCGTGATGCATGTAGCCGATGGAATAGACATGCACGAGCGCGGATACCGTGTTGACCACGACCAGCATCACGGCCGTCAGCGTGTCCACGCGGAACGACCAGTCTGCCGTGAAATTGCCGACAGAAATCCATTGGGCAACCTGGACAATCTGCGTTTCCGCACCGCCGGCCATGAAGCCAACAAAATTGATCCAGCTGAGAACGGCCGCCACGATCAAAAGTCCTGACGTGACGTATTCAGACGCTTTGTCGCCGATCTGGCGACCAAACAGGCCTGCAATCAGAAAGCCAATAAGCGGAAGGAAAACAATGAGATAAAGCATATGACTGTCAACGCCTGCGTGAAGCGCCTTAACCTTTCATCACATTGAGATCTTCAACCGCGATCGAACCACGGTTGCGGAAGAACACGACCAGAATGGCCAGACCAATCGCTGCTTCTGCGGCAGCAACTGTCAAAATGAGCAAGGCAAATATCTGGCCCACCAGATCGCCATTGGCCTGCGCGAAAGCGAGGAAGTTCAGGTTGACCGCAAGCAGAATGAGTTCAATCGACATGAGAATGACAATGACATTCTTGCGATTCAAAAAGATGCCGAACACACCCAGCGTAAACAGGATGGCGCCAACTGTGAGGAAGTGACCGAGACCGATTTCCATGATCTAAATCCCCTCGCCCGGTTTGACGCTGTGCATGGTGATGGCTTCCTTCGGGTCGCGCGCGACCTGCGCTGCCACGTCCTGACGCTTCACGTCTTCACGGCGGTGTAGTGTGAGCACAATCGCCCCGATCATCGCCACCAGAAGAATGAGCCCGGCCAGTTGGAAGAAAAAGACGTAACGCGTGTAAAGCAGATCACCCAGCGCCTCGATGTTCGATGTTTCAGCAAGGTTCGGTATCGGCTGCACGGCGGCTCCGGCTGTTTCCGGTGTCAGCACGCTCGACCCAAGCACGAGGACAAGTTCGACCAACAGAACCAGTCCGATAATCCCGCCAATCGGCAGATATTGCAGAAATTCCTCGCGCATTTCGGCGAAATCGACGTCCAGCATCATCACCACAAAAAGGAACAACACCGCGACCGCGCCGACATATACGACGATCAAAATGAGCGCCAGAAATTCCGCTCCCGTCAGCATGAACAGGCCGGCAGCATTGAAGAATGCAAGGATCAGGAACAACACCGAATGCACGGGGTTGCGCGAGGAAATGACCATAAATGCCGATGCCACTGTGACCGAGGCAAAGAGATAAAAAAACAGGGCAACGACGCTCATGGCGTTTTGCACTTCCTTGATCTTCGGAGTTTCCACCGCGCAATGTGCAGCGAATTCCCCTCTTTCGACTTGCCTTTCGGCAATTCAACCTGGCCAAACCGGCTGGTTTAGCCTGCGACGTGGCGCCCTCTTAGCGCCTCATCCCTGCCCCGTCTATGGCTGGTCCATGACGATCAGGAATGTGTGTTCAACATGCCCGCTCTTCTTAGCGATAAGGCGCGTCAATCGCGATATTGCGGGCCAGTTCCCGCTCCCATCGCGCACCGTTTTCCAGAAGTTTTTCCTTGTCGTAATACAATTCTTCACGCGTTTCGGTAGCGAACTCGAAATTCGGCCCCTCGACAATCGCATCCACCGGGCAGGCTTCCTGACAAAAGCCGCAATAGATGCATTTCACCATGTCGATATCGTAGCGCACCGTGCGGCGCGTGCCGTCATTGCGGCGCGGTCCGGCTTCAATCGTGATCGCCTGCGCGGGGCAGATTGCCTCGCACAATTTGCACGCGATGCAACGCTCTTCGCCATTGGGATAACGGCGCAAAGCGTGTTCGCCGCGAAAACGGGCCGATGAGTGGCCTTTTTCATAGGGGTAATTGATCGTCGTCTTGGGCGCGAAGAAATATTTGACGCCAAGCCCGAAGGCTTTGACGAATTCCAGCAAAAACAAGGCTTTGCCGGCTTGTACGAGAGAGCTCATTGATGGGCCTCCGTTGATTGGGCAGCGCTGGTCCGCAGGGCGGCGCGCGATGATTGAGGAAAACGCTCAGCGCTGTCTTCGATATGCAGCCAGGGATAGCGCTGCGACTCATAGGCATGAACTTTGGGCGCAAGTCTGCTTGCATCATCCAGAATACCAAGCGGCACGTAAGCCTGATCGGGCAGATAGTCGAAACGCGACATCAAAGGCGAGCCGCATTTGCCGCAAAAATGGCGCGTCACGCCCTCGCTGGGTGAAAATCCGGTTCCTGCATTCGGGCTGAATGCAATTGCATCAGCTGCAAAGGCGGCTATGGCGGCCACCGGCGCACCGGAGGCGCGTTTGCAGTCTTCACAATGGCAATAGGCGACTGTTTGCGGTTGCTTGTGCGATTCAAACGAAATCGCGCCGCAATAGCAGTGGCCTGTGACCATTGGTGACTGAGCCTCAGCCATCACGCCCACCCCATGAACTGCAGAACGAAGGCGGTGATGAACACCATGGCAAGCGAAAGTGGCAGAAAGACCTTCCAGCCAAGGCGCATCAACTGGTCATACCGATAACGGGGCACAATCGAGCGCACCATTGCCATGCAGAAGAAGACAAACATTCCCTTGAGCACAAACCAGACGATGCCCGGCACCCAGTTGAACGGTGCAATGTCAATCGGTGGCAACCAGCCACCCAAGAACAGCAGCGTGGTGAGCGCACACATCAGGGTGATGGCGACAAATTCACCAAGGAAGAACAGAAGGAACGGTGTCGACGAATATTCGACCATGTGGCCGGCGACCAGTTCTGATTCCGCTTCCGGAAGATCGAATGGCGGACGGTTGGTTTCTGCGATGGCCGAGATGAAGAATATGACGAACATCGGAAACAGAGCCAGCCAGTGCCAGTCGAGAAGTGAATTCGGCGCGCCGAGCATAGTCCCCAACCCATCCTTCTGCGCGTAGACGACTTCAGTCAGGTTGAGCGAGCCGACGCAGAGCAGCACCGTAATGATGACGAAGCCGATAGAGACCTCATAGGACACCATCTGTGCCGCTGAGCGCAGTGATGCCAGGAACGGATATTTAGAATTCGACGCCCAGCCGCCCATGATGATGCCGTAGACTTCAAGCGATGAAATCGCGAAGACGAACAGCAATCCAAGATTGGGGTCAGCGACCGACCAGCCATCGGCAACGGGAATCACAGCCCACGCAGAAAGCGCCAGAACACCGGCAACGAGCGGTGCCAGAAGGAAAACGCCCTTGTTGGCACCAGCCGGGATGATCGGTTCTTTAATGACAAATTTCAGAAGGTCCGCAAACGACTGCAACAGGCCCCACGGGCCGACAACGTTGGGTCCGCGGCGCAATTGAACAGCGGCAAAAATCTTGCGGTCGGCGTAAAGAATATAGGCGACCGTAATAAGCAACAGAACCAAAAGCAGCACGCTTTGGGCCAGCATAATGATGACGGGCCAGATGTAAGTGTCGAAGAAAGCATCCATGATCTATTCCGCCGCCTCCGCAAATGTGCCCTTCAGGCGGGCGGAGCATTCGGCCATCACAGCGGATGCCCGAGCAATCGGGTTGGTAAGGTAGAAATCCTCAACCGGCGACGCGAACGGTTCTGAAGTCAGGCCACCGCCCGTGCGCCCGGCAAGCCCGGCAACACCGGCTGTATCGCTTTCAGCAATCTCGTCGATTTCGGCAAAATGCGGATGCGCCTCATAAAGCGCTGCGCGCAATTGCGCGAGCGAATCAAAGGGAAGCGTTTTGCCAACAGCGTCCGACAGAGCACGCAGAATGGCCCAGTCCTCACGGGCTTCGCCCGGAGCAAACCCGGCACGCGCACCCATCTGCACCCGACCTTCGGTATTGACCCAGGTTCCCGACTTCTCGGTATAGGCCGCGCCGGGCAGGATGACATCGGCATGGTGCGCACCGACATCGCCGTGGCTGCCGATATAGACTGTAAATCCGGAACGGCGTTCCATCATGTTCAATTCATCAGCACCCAACAGGAACAGCACGTCGGTGTTGCGGATCATTTCGCCCGTTGCCATTCCGCCTTCGCCCGGTACAAAGCCGAGATCGAGGCCGCCAACGCGCGCCGCTGCGGTGTGCAGAATGTTGAAACCGTTCCAGTCGTCGCGGGCCACATCAAAACTCATCGCCATGTCCGCGATTTTCTGGAGGATTGCTGCGCCATCTTCACGGTTGGCAACACCCTCACCCACGATATACATCGGCTTCTTCGCCTTGGCGGGCTTCTTATCAATTGCGGCAAAACTGTCCGGCCCCGCGCCCACGTAAGCATAGTCGTAGGTCAGATCAATCTGCTCGCCAATCAGCCCGACCTGCGCTTCACCCGTGCGCCAGCGTTTTCTGATCCGCGCGTTCAGCACCGCCGCTTCCTTGCGCGGATTGGTGCCGATCAGCATGATGGCATCGGCATCTTCAATGCCATCAATCGTCGAATTGAAAAGATAGCTCGCACGGCCAAGCGACGGATCAAGCGCGGAACCTTCCGGGCGGCAATCCATATTGGGAGACCCAAGCGCCGTCATGAGTTCGCGCAGCGCATAGATTTCTTCAACGCTGGACAAATCACCGGCAATCGCGCCAATTTTGTCTGCAGACGTGGCTGCAACCTTTGCTGCAATTGTTTCGAAAGCCTCTGCCCACGACGCGGGCGTGAGTTTGCCGTTCTTACGAACATAGGGCCGGTCAAGCCGCTGGGTGCGCAGGCCGTCCCATACGAAACGGGTTTTATCGGAAATCCATTCCTCATTCACCGCCTCGTTGATGCGTGGCATAATGCGCATGACTTCCGAGCCGCGCGTGTCCACACGGATTGCGGAACCCACGGCGTCCATCACATCAATGGTTTCCGTTTTTGTGAGTTCCCACGGCCGCGCCTGGAATGCGTAGGGCTTCGACGTCAGCGCGCCAACGGGGCAAAGGTCGATGACGTTGCCCTGCAATTCGCTGGTCATTGCCTTTTCAAGATAGGTGGTGATTTCCGCATCCTCGCCACGGCCCAGAAGTCCAAGTTCGGAAACGCCGGCAACCTCAGTCGTGAAACGCACACAGCGCGTGCAGTGGATGCAGCGCGTCATGATCGTTTTGACCAGCGGGCCGATATTCTTGTCTTCGACCGCGCGCTTGTTTTCCTGATAGCGCGAGGCATCAATGCCAAACGCCATCGCCTGATCCTGCAGGTCACACTCGCCGCCCTGATCGCAGATCGGGCAATCGAGCGGGTGGTTGATCAGCAGAAACTCCATCACGCCTTCTCGGGCCTTTTTGACCATCGGCGTGTTGGTGAAAATTTCCGGTGGCTCGCCGTTCGGGCCAGGGCGCATGTCTTTCACGCCCATTGCGCAGGAGGCGACCGGCTTGGGCGGGCCACCCTTGGCTTCTACCAGACACATGCGGCAATTGCCGGCAATCGACAGACGCTCGTGGAAACAGAAACGGGGAATTTCAGCACCCGCCTCTTCCGCAGCCTGCAGCAGCGTATAGTGGTCCGGAACCTCAATTTCCTTGCCGTCTACAATGATTTTGGCCATCGCCGGTTTCTTCCTGTCGTCTGCGCAAAAAGCGCAATTAAATCACTATCCGCACTGCTGTTGCTGCCAGAGCTTTACATGCGGCAGATGCGACCAATCAAATGCAAAATCAGAATTTCCATGGGTATCAAGATGATCAATCCGCGCCCTGGCTTCTTCAAGCGTTGGCTCGTGCCCTTCTTCCACCCACCACATCACGAAATGATGGCTTTCCATATGGCTGAACCACTGGTTCTTACCATTGTAAATCTGTTTGTGAACCGTGTTCCGGACAAAGTGTTCAAGATGCCCCGGCGTTTCCCAGACGGACAGGGTCATGATGGTTTCAGGCCCATCGCAAACCGCATTGCGCCCGGCTTCATCACGCTGTTCGTCAAGCAAGCGCCACCGGAAGCCGTCCGCCCGTTCAGCAACGCCATTGATGCGGGCAACATTGTCCACAAACCCGCGCGCTGCATCCGCAGCGCTGTCAATTTTCCAACGGGATATGTTGAGTTCCGCAAGGTGCATGGCCATCACCCGCTGCTCGCAGGCGCGAGTGGCGCGCCCTGGCATTGCATATAGACGAGATAGGTCGTCGATTTCACGTTAAAAAACGGCGCGCGACTGCCCGTCCGGCCAACGCCGTTGCTGCCGGGCACATAAGGTTGGCCGCAAATCCTCGCATAAGCCGTTTCGGCTATGCTGAAAGCGCGTTCCCGCTCCGTGCCCTGCAAAGGGCCGACGGCCAGTGCAAAACGGCCAGCCGCATCCGCCTTGTGGCGTTTGACAGTCAAAACACCATCCGTGGGGAATTCCTCCACCACATCCAGAGCGGCCAGCGTGGTGATCGGCGGGTCGATATTCGGGGCAACGATGTCTTCGGTTCCCGTGCACGCTGAAACCAGAAGCGCACCGGCCACAACTGCACCGGCAATCAGTCGTGGGCGCACGACTGCGAAAAGAGGCCTGTCAGCCTCAGCGCGATCAACATCCATGCCAGCCATACGTCCAGTCATGGCTATTCCGCCGCCTCCAGCACCGCACCATCCTTGTCGGAACGATAAGTGTAGCTGTCGATGCGCGCTTCCATTTCCGGGCGGAAATGAGTGATCAGCCCCTGGATGGGCCACGCCGCCGCGTCGCCAAGCGCGCAGATGGTGTGGCCTTCAATCTGTTTGGTCACATCAAACAGCATGTCGATTTCACGCTTTTGCGCCCGGCCTTCGACCATGCGCTCCATCACACGCCACATCCAGCCCGTGCCCTCACGGCACGGCGTGCACTGACCACAGGATTCATGCTTGTAGAACGCAGAAAGGCGGGCAATTGCGCGAATGATGTCAGTGGATTTGTCCATCACGATCACTGCAGCGGTACCGAGACCGGATTTCAGCGCCGAAAGAGAATCAAAATCCATCGGCGTGTCGATGATCTGGTCAGCAGGCACACAACGCACCGAAGAACCGCCGGGAATAACCGCCAATAGATTGTCCCAACCACCACGCACGCCGCCGCAGTGCTTTTCAATCAGTTCGCGGAAAGGAATGCTCATTTCCTCTTCCACCGTGCAGGGCCGGTCCACATGACCGGAAATGCAGAACAGTTTCGTGCCGCGGTTGTTTTCACGACCAAAGCTTGAGAACCAGTCCGACCCGCGCCGCAGAATTGTTGGCACAACGGCAACGGACTCAACTTTGTTGACGGTCGTCGGGCAACCATAAAGACCAACATTCGCGGGAAATGGCGGTTTCAGGCGCGGTTGGCCTTTTTTGCCTTCAAGAGACTCCAGAAGTGCCGTTTCCTCGCCGCAGATATAGGCTCCGGCACCATGATGAACGTAAATATCATAATCCCAGCCGTTCTTATTGTTTTTACCCAATAATTTGGCTTCGTAGCACTCGTTAATCGCAGCTTCGAGCGCTTCACGCTCGCGCATATATTCGCCACGAACATAGATGTAACAGGCGTGAGCCTGCATCGCGAAACCGGCCAGCAGACAGCCCTCAATCAGGGTGTGCGGGTCATGCCGCATGATATCGCGGTCTTTGCAGGTGCCCGGTTCGGACTCGTCGGCATTGATTACCAGATAATGGGGGCGTTCCCCCACTTCGCGCGGCATGAAGGACCACTTCAGACCCGTCGGGAAGCCGGCACCACCGCGCCCGCGCAGACCCGATTCCTTGGTCTGTTCAATCACCCATTCGCGGCCTTTTTTGATGAAGCCGGCGGTACCCGACCAATGCCCACGCTTCATCGCGCCCTTCAACGACTTGTCGTGAAGGCCATAGATATTGGTAAAAATGCGATCTTTATCTTGCAGCATAAGACTTAATCCGCAGGCTCTGTGATAATTTCAAGACGTTTCTCGACGCGGTCGATACGTGTTTCGATGGCACCCAAACGCGTGTAAATACGATTTATTTCACCTTGTGAGGCATGCATGTGGGTGCGAATACCAATCAATTCTTCCGATATGTCCTCAAACCGTTCATCAAAGCGCTCCAAGCGGGTCTGAATGCCCTTGAGCACTTCATAGATCAGTTCATTGGTGACTTCTGCCATACCCTGTCCTAACGCGGCTTCTTGCCGAACACGCGGATATATTCCTCCGCGCCGCCCTTGGCGAGTGCCTTAGCCTGTTTCACCCAGTCATCGCGGTCAATGCGACCTTTGAAGCGCAAGTGATTGTCCACCCAGTCGCGCTCAGCCTTTTTCCACTTCGCGACCTGTTCGAATTTATAGACGCCCAGCCCATTCAGAATACCTTCGATTTTCGGCCCAACGCCGGAAATCAGCTTCAGATCATCAGGCTTGGCTGGCTTTTTGATGCCAGCTGGCTTGTTCTTGTCGGCTGCGTTTGCGGCTTTTGTCGGCGCAGCAGATTTTGGCTTGGAGCCAGTCTTGGCCACGGCCTTCTTTGCCGTGGTTTCTGCGGTGCGTTTCCCGCTTTTCAACGGAGTTTTGATGGCCTCATTGGCAACACGCGGCTTGTCCGGACGTGCGGCATTGGTCGGTGGCGGAGACTTCGCCGCCTTCCCATTCCTGGCGCCGCCAGGTTTGCCTGGCGAAGACTTCGCCTTCGTCATAGCAGACACCTGGGACCGGCGCTTTTCCGGCTTTCCGGTCAGCGACGTCAACCCACCTTCAGGTGCGGAGAACACACGGTCAATCTGAGGACCGACCGGAACATCAGCGCCCTTGCCCGCATCAAAGGCGTCGATGATCTCTTCCATGCGCTCGGCGGTGAGGTCCTCATAGCTGTCCTTGAAAATCATCACCATTGGGGCATTCACACATGCACCCTGACACTCAACCTCTTCCCACGAGAGGTTTCCGTTTTCAGAAATTTCAAACGGATTTGGCGAGATTCGTTTTTTGCAAAGATCTATGATGTCGCCAGCGCCGCGCAGCATGCAGGGCGTCGTGCCGCATACCTGAACGTGGGCGCGCTTACCGACAGGTGCCAGCTGGAACTGGGTGTAGAAGGTGGCCACTTCCAGCACGCGAATGAGCGGCATATCGAGCATCTCGGCCACATGCTCGATTGCAGCGCGTGTGACCCAGCCGTCCTGCTCTTGCGCCCGCATCAGCAGCGGAATCACGGCAGACGCCTGACGTCCTTTCGGATAGTCTTTGATCTTGCGCCTGGCCCAGGCCGCATTGCTTCGATTGAAGGCAAACTCCGCAGGCTGCACAGCGTCTTCAGCGAGTCGACGAACGGACATAGTCACCCGAAAAATAGAAAGTTAAGGCTCCACGCAGCTTCTAGCACAGGCTATGGAGAATGCCACCTCTGCGGGCCTTAAGCAGACGTTTTGCCGCCACTTTTTTGCAAAGTTTCGAGTCAAATCATTGCGATGGCACATTTCGCCTGTCGCGCCGATTCCGTTTGGCGGGGTAAACATCTGTTTTTGTGTCGATTATGGCAGCGGCAACGGTGATCAAACCGCGCCAACACCGCTATTCGCCAGCCATGAATTTCAGCCAGAAAGGGCTGCGCGTCGCAAAGAAATCGTAGCCTTTGCGTTTCACAGTTTTCAGCCGCGTCATCTGATCGAACTCAGTGATCTCGGTGAAGTGCCCTTCCGATGATCCGGCAAACACGCGCAATCCAAAACGGTCTTTCATGGCGCGTGCTGTGGTGTGGTTGGTGTCGCGACCATGATCTTCAAACACCACGAGCGTGTCGTGATCGAGCCACGAAGAAGCACCTTCCAGCGCCGGAATTTCCACGCCCTCGACATCCAGTTTCACGACGAGCTTGTCATGCACCGGATCGATGTCCTGCAACCGGTCAAGCGCAAGAGACATAACCTGCTCTCGCAGATCACCCGTGGTTTCTTCCTGCACGATGGAGCGCTGTTCGTGTTTTTCGCCACCATAAAGTGTCACCACTTTGCCGTGCTCATTGCTGATGGCGCGATGGTGGGCATCAAACCGGTTGTCGTTGAGCAACCGATTGCGCATCGTGTGGCCAAAGCTTTCGCTCGAGGCCTCAATCGCGATCGCGCGTTGCCCGCCTGCCTCATCAGAGGAAATGCGGCAGGACCAGTAGCCAAAGTTCGCACCGCAATCCACGAAGACATAAGACAGTTTTTCCCGGGCACAGCGGCGCACAAAGCCTTCAATTTCACGCTCATAGGTGAAGCCGGGAGCGCACAGCACGCTCCAATAGGCATCGCCATAGGGAAACTGATAGACCGTCTGATCCGGGAAATGCACGCGAACGAACTTGTCGCTCGGGAACAGTTTGGCCACCCCATTGGCCAGTTTGGAGAAGCCCGGACGCTCGGGTGATTGCGTGGCAACAGCTGCCAGCCTCAACAGGGCAAGCCCTGCCCTCTCCCGCCAATTGGCACCCGATACGGAACCGGACTTCCAGTCCAGATCAATCGTGTCATCTCGTCTCGCAGACATCTTCGTTTCCCCGTCTCTCTGTGACGGGAAATTAGCACGAAGGCTCTTTTTCAAAAGTAAAAGTGCGGTTTGCGGTTAAGCGTTTGGCTTAACTGAGACGGTAAACGATTGAAAAGAGTGATTTTAAGTTCATAAACCGTGAAATTTGCGACCTGCTTTCAACTGACTGCGGGGTGACACAAATCAGTTACGAACTTTAGAGCAGCGCCGGACCTGATCCGGGCTGGGATTGCCGGCTCTTGCGGCGGCGAAGTTGCGCATGAAGCCGCCCCTCATCCGGCAAAAGTATTTGCGGTCTCCCTTGGAGACGATCCAACCGCCCACACCAGCACGGTTTTCTGTCAACCGGCTGGTGACAAATCCGTCAGCCTTCAATTCCGAGTACGTCACTCGCCCGAACGACCAGGCCGAATAGCTGGATGCCAAAAGCATCGCGAACGCCAGCAGTATTCTCACCGGTCCACCTCACCAAACACGATGTCCATCGAGCCGAGCACAGCGCCGACATCTGCCAGCATGTGGCCGCGGCACATGAAATCCATCGCTTGCAAATGAGCAAAGCCGGGGGCGCGCAGCTTGCAGCGATAGGGCTTATTGCTACCATCGGACACGAGATAAACGCCGAATTCGCCCTTTGGCGCTTCAACTGCGGCGTAAACTTCGCCCGCGGGCACTTTGAAACCTTCTGTGTAGAGCTTGAAGTGATGGATCAGCGCTTCCATCGACCGCTTCATCTCATCGCGCTTGGGCGGCACAGCCTTGCCGTCTTGCGATGAAACAGAGCCCTTGCCTGCCGGAACCGAGAGCTTCTCGACGCATTGGCGGATGATTTTGACCGATTCCCGCATTTCAATCATGCGGATCAGATAACGGTCGTAATTGTCGCAATTCTTGCCGACCGGAATTTCGAAATCCATCTCGCTGTAGCACTCATAGGGTTGCGAACGACGCAGATCCCACGCAGCGCCGGAGCCACGCACCATGACGCCGGAGAAACCCCACGCCCAGGCGTCTTCGAGCGAGACAACGCCGATATCGACATTGCGCTGCTTGAAAATGCGGTTGTCGGTCAAAAGCTCTTCAATATCGTCACAAACTTTGAGGAACGGATCGCAAAACGCGCCGATATCATCAACCAGCTGATCCGGGATATCCTGGTGGATTCCGCCGGGGCGGAAATAGGCCGCATGCATCCGCGCACCGCAGGCCCGCTCGTAAAACACCATCAGTTTTTCGCGTTCCTCAAACCCCCACAGCGATGGCGTGAACGCGCCGACGTCAAGCGCCTGGGTGGTGACATTGAGCAGGTGGGACAGAATGCGCCCGATCTCGCAATACAACACCCGAATGAGGGAGCCACGACGCGGCACTTCAAGATCAACCAGCCGCTCAACAGCAAGGCAAAACGCGTGTTCCTGGTTCATTGGCGCGACATAGTCGAGCCGGTCGAAATACGGCATCGCCTGCAGGTAGGTCTTGTGCTCAATCAGTTTTTCCGTACCGCGATGCAGCAGGCCGATATGCGGATCAACGCGCTCGACAACTTCGCCATCCAGTTCCAGCACGAGGCGCAGCACGCCATGGGCAGCCGGGTGCTGCGGTCCGAAATTGATGTTGAAATTACGGATATCGACTTCAGCCATTCGGGTTGCTTTCATCCGGGGCAAACATCGCGAAAACCTGCGCCCCTGTCATCGTTTCGGTTGTTTCAGCAAAATTGTAATTGTCGGGCTTTTCATCGATGAAGACCTGAGACTTCATCGGGAAGCCGTCGCTCTCTGTGAAAAGCTGTGACGAAAGATGGTATTCGCCACCTTCCTGCAAGCGCCACGTGATCGCAGAACCGCAATTTGAGCAGAACACGCGTTCCGCCCATGCAGATGATTTAAACACCGAGATCGGTCCCGACATGGCAACCGCATCACCGCAGTCCAGCGCGATGAAGGGTCCGCCGGTCCATGTCCGGCATTTGGAGCAATGGCACACGCTGATGTTGCGCGAACGCGGCGTGGCATGCACCGTCACCTGCCCGCAGAGGCATTGGCCGGAAAGAGCATGATCAGCCGCCGCAGCCATGTCAGTTGGCCTTGGTTTCTTTTTCATCGCCCGGCAGCACGTAGTCCGTGCCTTCCCAGGGCGAGAGGAAATCGAAATTGCGGAATTCCTGACGCAGTTCAACCGGCTCGTAAACAACGCGCTTTTGCTCGTCGTCATAACGCACTTCGCTGAAGCCGGTGAGCGGGAAATCCTTGCGCAGCGGATGGCCTTCGAAGCCATAATCCGTCAACAGGCGGCGCAGGTCCGGATGGCCGGTGAACAGGATGCCGTAAAGATCGTAGGCCTCACGTTCAAACCAGTCCGCGCCGGGGAAGACCTCGACAACACTCGGCACCGGCGAAGACGCATCGGTTTTCACGCGCACCCGAACACGCTGATTGTGATGCGGGCTGAGCAGGTGATAGACCACGTCGAAACGCTTCTTGCGTTCCGGATAGTCGACGCCGCAAATATCAACCAGTGCAATGAACCGACTTTGAATGTCGTCCCGCAAGGACCGCAAAACCGACACGATGTTGGACGGTGTGACATCCAGCGTCAGTTCGCCGAAAGCCACGGTCGCATCATCAAGCGCTTCTCCGAGCTGTTCGCGAAGACTGTCCCGCAGGTCGTCAATATCGGCATTGTCCGTTGTGTTGCCCATGATCTGCCCCTAGCGCTCAATAGTGCCGGTACGGCGGATTTTTTTCTGCAACATCAAAACGCCGTACAACAGCGCCTCGGCGGTTGGCGGGCATCCGGGCACGTAAATATCGACCGGCACAATGCGGTCGCAGCCGCGCACAACCGAATAGGAGTAGTGATAATAGCCGCCGCCATTGGCGCAGGAGCCCATGGAAATCACATAGCGCGGCTCAGGCATCTGGTCATAAACCTTGCGCAATGCGGGTGCCATTTTGTTGGTCAACGTGCCCGCAACAATCATCACATCGGACTGGCGCGGTGAAGCGCGCGGTGCGATTCCGAAACGCTCGGAATCATAGCGCGGCATGGACATCTGCATCATCTCAACAGCGCAGCACGCCAGACCGAAGGTCATCCACATCAGCGAGCCGGTGCGCGCCCAATTGATCAGGTCATCGGTCGTCGTGACGATAAACCCCTTATCGGCCAGTTCATCGTTGATTTCACCAAACCATGGATCATCACTGCCGACAGGTTTACCGGTATTCGGGTCCAGCACACCTTTCGGGCTCGGGGCAATCAGGGTCGATGTCTGATCTTGCATTGTGTTGCCTGTCATTGGATGTCCAGTTTCGTTGCCATTGCGGAAATGGGCCGCGCCGTTTGGCCAAGCCCTAGTCCCATTCAAGGGCACCCTTTTTCCATTCATAGATGAAGCCGATGGTCAGCACGCCAAGGAATACCATCATGGACCAGAACCCGAACCAGCCGAGACCGCCAAAGCTCACCGCCCAGGGAAACAGGAATGCGACCTCAAGGTCGAAAATGATGAACAGAATCGCGACCAGATAGAAGCGCACATCAAATTTCATCCGCGCGTCATCGAAGGCATTGAAGCCGCACTCATAGGCCGACAATTTCTCATCGTCCGGCGCGCGGTGCGCCACAAGAAAAGGCGCAACCAGCAAGGCAACACCAATAGCCAAAGCCACGCCCATGAAAATGAGGACCGGCAGGTAGGATAACAGAAGTTGTTCCATTTCGAGCTCCACGAATGAACGTGCTCTAGGTAGCGGGAACTCCCGGATATGGCAAGGCGACATCAAGTCCGATGGTCGCGATACCGTCAAAAAAATATGTTCGGTGCACGGGTGCGTTTTTTAGCGCGGTTGAGGGCATTTTTTCGCGCCACGTCGCTTGACTTCCGTCATCGGCAAACGTATTGCCACGCCTGACCTTGGGAAGCTTTGCTTCTCAGCCCACGCGGGTGTAGCTCAGTTGGTTAGAGTGCCGGCCTGTCACGCCGGAGGTCGCGGGTTCGAGTCCCGTCACTCGCGCCACTTTTTCACTGGTTTCCTTTGGTGACTTTGAAAAAGTGTTGGAATGGTCTTACCGAATTGGTTCGGGCGATTAGCTCAGTTGGTAGAGCGCTTCGTTTACACCGAAGATGTCGGCAGTTCGAGCCTGTCATCGCCCACCATTTCCCCTTGAAATTTATGACGCTCAGGAATCGCTGGATCAGACAGACGTTTGTCGGCGTATTTCAGATATCAAAGTTCGGTTCGGGCTTGCCTTACTAACGACCGCGCGCGCCAGGGAAGCAACTCTGAGGCAAACGCCAGAGTTCCGCTTTGAGCCGTAAATTGCGGTGGTGAAGTGATCCAACTCATTTGACCAAAGGTCTGGAACGAGCCCATACCTACGAGGTTCGTCGCAGCGCAGCATACGCGATTGATCCACCCAAGCCGACAAAGGTAACACCGAAGGCATAGGAGATTGCTGTTTGAAACCGTCTGAACACCTCAACTGCGGCATTTGTAGAAAATACCGTAGCCGTGATCGAATGTAAGACGACCGCGAGCAGGCCACAGATTGCGACGACCACAGCCAGAAACCAGTTGGATGCAGTGGCAGGAATAAAAGCTGTCATGACCGATCCAAAGAAGAGCGCCGCCTTGGGGTTTGTCATGCTCACAATGAAACCTGACTGAAAAGATTGCTTTAAGGCTCTTTCATGCGCCTTAGGTAAGCTCATGGTATTATTATGCTTTCTGGCGGCTCGTATGGATTTGAGCCCCAGCCAAACCAAGTAACCAGCACCGGCCAACTTGATTGCAATCACTGCCTTTGGAAACAAGTCAAATAAGACTGCGACCCCTAGAACGGCCAAAATCGCCCAAATCAATGCACCACATGCCAAACCAAAACCGGTCGCCAAACCGTGTGTCCGGCCAAGGGTTAGCGATGCGGTCATCACCGCGAGCATGTTGGGACCGGGCGTAAGCCACGCCGCGATGTTCACAGCAATTATCGTGCCAAGCGAGAGAGCCAAGTCCATCTAGCAAATCCTTTTTGTCAAATTGTAAACTGCGGGTGAGTATTTTGCCAACGACGGCTTTGTCCGCATGGCGGTCATTCGTCGTCGCCATCCAGCATTGTCATGTTAAGTCGACGGTGAACGCTGCTTTGGTGTGGGCGTGAAGAATTGAGACTCGGCCCCAAAAAAACTTATCCCCGCGCTTTCCCGCTCCCTCATACTCCTTTCACACGCCCGGTTCGACCATCGGAAACGATCGTTCGTTGCCGTGCCGGGGGTGCCGGTGTTCGGGGGATCAGGCTAACGATCTGTCCCCCGGAGCGCTGCCTGTGAACCCGGGTCGTGCGTGGAAATCGT
>JBCDDX010000011.1:0-94537 GCA_039180085.1 Pseudomonadota bacterium | reverse complement strand
GCCCCGCGTTCGCAAACATAGTTACCTCAATGGCCAGCGTCCGCAGGGCGTTCCGTCGGTTGACTGAAATGTTTGATCAATACCCAGACGCAAATGCGGGTGTGGGAATGGTGAGACTTGTCTGGCTCCCACCCGCCAGCCCCCAATTGTCATCCTCGCCGAAGGCGGGGATCCAGGGCCGGAATGACGGTTCCCACTCAACGGCTCTGGATTCCCGCCTTCGCGGGAATGACAAGGGAGGGACTAGCTGAGCGAAAAAAACACCACGCTAGACGAAACCAATTCGGCATAACGCGAGCCAAGGACTACCACGGGAAAGTCTGTCGACACAGCGAGCGAAGAGCGAGCCGGCGAGAACCTCGCCGCGCCGCCGCAGGCCTGAGCGAAGCGAATGCCGTGAGGCCAAAACAAACCAAGCGAGCCGACGAGAACCTCGTCGCGCCGCCGCAGGCCTAAGCGAAGCGAATGCCGTGAGGCAAAACTGAACAAACCAAGCGAGCCGGGTCAAGAGGCGTGGATGGCGGCACGCCATCCGGGGACAAGAAAGAATCTCGTCGCGCTGCCGCAGGCCCAAGCGGAGCGGTAATCGAGGATCGCGCGAAGCGAATGCCGTGAGGCCAAAACAACCAGCAGACTGAATGACAAGTGCGGACACTCCCGCGCAAGCTTCAATTATGGGGACTGACAAGCTTGGCTGGGGAACCTGGATGTAAAACTGGCCTGCGCTAAGTTCTTGAGGCTGTTTATCTTCTTGTTTTTCAAACCAAAATTAACTTGTGTGTAACGACAGACTGTTACGGCAGGTGGATGGAAACGGACGTGAACACCAACTTAGCCAAGCGACCCGGAAGCGTTAATTTCTACGCGCGGATTGCCGTTCCGAAAGACCTTCAACTTCGTGTCGGGAAGCAGGAAGTCTGGCGGTCTCTGCGAACAAGTGATCGCCGACTAGCCAAAGAACGCCTTCCGAGAGTTCTTGTGCAAATTCAGGAAGAGTGGCGCTCTGTTGTCGATGCTCCGTCGATAGTACCAACAATTGACGTTGAACACATTCCTACTGATCTGATCGCACCAGAGGAACGTGACGACTATTTGCAGTTCTTTGATTTGATGCGAAGGGCCGTGCTTGCTGAAATCGGTGAATCTGAACGACTAGATCAAACCGACAGCGGAGAAACTGAACTAACACCCGAAGTGCGTTCATGGCTGATTTCGCAGCTGTACGAAGCCGAGTTGCAACGCGACGCCGACGAGCGCGGACAATCAATGTCTCTGCATCAGCAACTAGCCCTGTCAAACCAATTTGACTTGCCAGAAGATTGCCGGCTGGAAGAAGCTGCATTGCTATTGGCCGAAGAGCCGTCTGCATCGGGCGAGCTTTTGCAAGATCGTAGCAAGGAAGTTCGACTAAGAGAGGCAAAGCGAACTCTGATCCGCCGAGCGCTGATAGCGAATGATCCAAGTCTCATCGAATACCAGCTGGAAGCCGTTTTGCAGACTTTCAACATCGAAAGAGATCGCCAAAAACCGGAGTACGCGCGACTTGTAAATCACGCTCTTCGGGCAAAGCTGGCGGCGTTGGAGGTTTTCGACGAACGCGACAATGGCGACTTCGATTTTGTTACTGCCGAGCCGGTCGTGACGGAGTTCTATAACGATGACGTCCACCCCGAAGTTTCAGATGCACAAGAAGCCGGGGTCACAGATTCCAAAACAAGTCTCGACGACCTCTATGCGACGTATCGCGACGATAACCCCAGCCGCGTATCTGAAGACTCCCTAGACCAAGGGTATAAGTCTCTCTGGCTGCTGTCTGGTACACTTCAGGAGCCATGGTATCCAGCGGCAATGACGCGAGACACCATCAGAAGCTGGAAGAAGCTGCTTGTGAAATATCCAGTCCGCGCTTCAGAACAGGCATGTTTCCGAGGCATGAGCATGGAGGAGATTGTTCAGGCCAACGAAGATGAGCAGAAGCCCGTGGTTGCTACACACACCGTGAATAAGCACCTGTCACACGTAAGTGCCTTCTGCAAATGGATGGTTGCGGAAGGCTTGCTGGACAACAATCCGGTAAGTGATCTCTTTCTGCCCAAGAAGCCAAAATCTGGCCGAAAGTCTTTCTCCCTGCAGCAACTCAAAACGCTCTATCGTTCGCCATTGTTTGCCGGATGCGCAAGCGACACAGCCCTCGAAAAGCCCGGATCACACGAAATCCGGGATCACCGATATTGGTTGCCAGTGCTTGCACTCTTCACGGGTGCAAGGCTCGCGGAATTAGCGCAGCTTCTTGTCAGCGATGTGGAGCAAGTAGGAGATATGTGGTTGCTCCGCATCACCGAAGAAGGCGATGAGAGCAAGAAATTGAAAAATGCGGCTTCGGAGCGTGTCGTTCCGCTGCATCGACGGATAATCGAACTCGACTTTATCGAGCATGTTGGGAAGATGAAGTCTGAAGGTGAAACCCAAGTGTTCCCCGAACTGAAAAGAAACTCGCGCGGACAAATCGCGGCACCATTTTCGCGCCGTTTTGGGAAGTATCTCGAAAACCTCGGTCTCAAGTCAGACAGCTCGTTGACGTTTCATAGCCTGCGACACACCTTCACCGATCAGCTGCGACTCGCTGGATTCACGGATGATCAGATTGGAACTTTGCTTGGTCATAGCAAGCAGACAATGACGGCGAGATACGGTCAGATCGCCGAAGGTAACCTCGCGCAGCGAAAACAGATGATTGATGCCTTGCAATATGAAGGGGTGCAGTTCGGATAGATTTTCAAAACCATTCTGCCGACAACGGTTGGTGTCGTTCGGCAACTATCGTCGTTGCCATCTATCCTAAACTATCCAGAAATCGTCCAATCTCGCGCAGTGTTACGAAATGAAACGAGACGCCAAAAATCGTTATATATATGCGAAAGTGAAATAGGTATTGCCTCCATTTCACTTTTATAACACGCCTATTTCAATCAAAAGCCCATCAAAACAAGGCTTTTGATCCGAAACAGCACAGATTTTTTGTTTTGGAAAAATGTGCCGTTTCACCTTGATAATCTTGGACTACTCTACCCTCCGTACAGGACCCGTTATTTTGACCGTCAGGATGGCCACACAGCGCTGTTTATGCCGCAGAGTCCTCAACATCATCTAAACGCTAAAACGCTCCCTAACGAGTCCTATGAGCCAAAGGCAGCTATCTTTGATTGGTGGCAGGCGTTTGAGATCGGCTCGATGACTGCTATGAGTCCGTTGTTCAGCAATTTGCTTAGCCGGATTGGCCATATGGCGACAACTGGTTTTTAAATCTATTTTCTATCGCATTTTGGGCGTCCGACTCAATTTCTATCTGCGAGGCAGGTCTGCCAATTTCGTAAGCCCTGGGTAAAAGAACCAGTTTGGCTCTTCACTCCAGAATGTCTCTCCATCTTGAAAAATGTTTTCTGGATTTCTTGGGGCGGGAATGCTTGAATCATCAACATCATCACCAAAGTTCACATCAAGCAATAATCCATTTTTCCCAACTTCATAGACATCTGTGACGCAGATTCTGCCATCTTCTGCGCCGAACCCTTTGAACACTGTCCGGTTGTGCCGTTGGTTCATTGTAACGTAGATATTTGCCGATAAGATTTCCTCACGTTGGCCAGTAGGGGAGTCACCTGCTCCCCACCATCTGCCGGACCACTTGTTGTCGTCGGTACGTGCTGCATTTATACAGGCAATTTCCAGCATTGAGCGAGTGACCTTGTTTGGAGATTGAAATCCAGTAAGTTCTATGCTCCATGACGCGGCCCGCTCGATGGTATCAACAAATAGAAACTGATTGGGCTCTCTCTTGAGCATGGCGATCAACAAACTCTTGGGGAACCAGTCGTCCCAATCAATCTCCAGCAACCCACCAATTGCAACAATACCAGCTCTATATGCTTTGGCGGATAGTACCGCTTGTTTGCTGTCCACCAATGGATCAATGTACGGTGCGTGAAACCCCAACTTAGCCCCAACATGTAATTCTCTATGGGGTGAAGTTAGCGCGTCTCCCTCATTATGGTTTCCGAACATAAAAATGAGAGCACAAGCTGAAATGCATTCATCACCTTCTTCTACCACCGTGTAAATGTTGGAAGTTTCTATTAGCCAACCGATAATCTTGAGGCCGACATCATAGCTACCACCTTTGCTGTTCAAACAGAGGCGAGCATAAATGCGGTGATCGAAATCTAGTTTTTTGTAGACTTGTTCTAGTCGTTCGACATCTCCAGTCTCTACATCTCCATCGAAATACAAATCGCAATTCAGTCTTTCAGAGAAGGATAATGTTCCGGCAAATGCGGTCGAAGATTCGGAACTGTTGAAAAATTGCACCAGAATCAGAGCAATCAACAATTTTAGAGCTACAAACTGCATGAACTGCGCCACTCCTCATTAACAGTACAGGTTATTCTATTTCAGTAATTTTCTTAGCTTTCGAATATCTTCCGCGTCTGCATAATTCTCAATATCGGCAATGAACGCACTCAAATTTTCGTTAGTTATCTCAACAGTCCGCAATGGCGGAATTTGACTATTCTTCGAGCACTTATTGAAGTCATAGCTTTCATCGATAATTTCACAATCTGGATCGATTTTGGGATCATCCCATGATGGACCAAATCGTAATACTGCCTCATACATCAGTCTGGCTTTGATAGAGTCGACACCAGACGCTTTCATACCTTCAAAAAAGACTTTGTGAACTTCTTCGTATTTTCTGGTTCTTGTTTGACAATAAAAGTCATGAATCACCGATGCGCTCCTATACGCACCTTCAAATGGCCCTCCAATTAAGCTCCAAAAAACTTGAGGAATAGATGCACCGTCCACGATGGTTAGTTCAGGAACGGGCCAACGTTTCAAATCAGGTGCGATAAATTCAAACGGCTCCAGTAGTCTCATTTTTCGATGGTCATCAAGCCACTCTGCCACGATTCGCCCATTGTATTTACCCAAGGCAGAGTTTGACGCTGCAAGTGCTGGGCAAATCACCGCAATTGATGCAGCTGAAGCAAAAAGTAAGAATTTGCGGCGAGAGCACATAGAACCTCCATTGATATTTGAGTTTTAACTGTTCCTCAGCCTGTGAGCATAAAGGCATTACATTTTTAGCGTCAAATAGAGGTTGTAAGTAGGTTTATACGGAAGCCGAAGTTCATGCCTGTTCTGCAGACATCAAACGAATTTTCAAACGTTGAATAAAGTGTTTCAGGGTCCGATATTTAGCTCAGAAACGCCTCTTTGTTGCACTTCAGTTGCGACGGAGGCCGAAGGTCTCAAAGGTCCACAACTCGAACCTTCATACATAACCAATCTCCGGCGTCCCAAGTTGCAGCGCTCCCTCGCCGAACCATTCTACGGCCAATTCGTTCATCGCGTCATTCACTGCTGTCAACCGGCTGTACTCACCGCCGGTAAAGTTGACCTTTTCGCGCATTGATAGAATTACCGTCTGCGTATCTGCGAATACGTTGAGAAGCTCAAGCCGAGCTGAATCTGGAAGAAGGTTGGGGCGGCGTCCCATTTGGTGCTCTTGGTTTGGTTGTTGGGAAACGGATGACGCCGGTCACAGCTTTCACAAAAAGGGGCGCTTTCTGCGTGGCCGTGACCAACGCCATCTTAGTTCTATTATACCACAGATTGGGGTGAATGCCGACTGCGCTCGCTAAACAAAGTTGTATTTTAATCAACCGCCTTCAGTTTGAGTCACCTTCAATTCAAGTCTCCGCAGCGAATTAACCCCGTTGCAACAGCTGGCCGCCGAGAAACGTGTTTTTGGTGCGGGGACACTTTTTATGAGATTACTTAGATCACTTGCCGTTGTAGTAGCTCTATCGCTTACAGCTTGCCAAACTTCACAACTTCAAACAGCGAGTGGGAAGCCAGAGGTTACGATCTTTGCCGCAGACGCGTCCTTGGTCAAAGCAGAAATCATAAATGACATGCTGAACTCTGGTTATGTTTTGTCGCGTGACACCGCGTATCAGCTAGTTTTTGACAAGCGCATGGAAACGAATTTCACCGCACAACTGCTTCTTGGAAGCAATTACGATCAAGTGCCGGCTGCTCGGATCGCATATGTCATATCGCCGACGAACGAAAACGTACGAGTTATTGCCGACATGAGTATAATCACGAATCCCGGCTCGGCTTTTGAGCGCAGAATGGACATGAACCATTCCAAGGACGCAACACTGGTCCAACAAAAGTTGAGAACAGTGAAGGAAAGGGCCGAACAGAAGCGTTTAAAGCCTGCTTAGTTGGCTTCAGTCAGGCAGGTCGCAAATTAGAGTCACCAGCGGCCGTTCTGCCGATGCGGCCTATGGGTGAGGGAAAAGTAACGAACGCCTCTGTATGGCTCTCTATAAGCAAATTAGAGCCATCTGAATCACCAAAATTCCAGAGCATGCCGTGAGTATCATAAATCGAATATCTGCCGGAGAGTTTGAGGCGTATTTCAAGCGCGAGGGCCGGTACAATGGGGAAAGTCCCGAGCCACTTTGTCTTCCATATAAAACTGATCGCATTAAAGAACACGGAAATCTGTCGCGTGTTCAACTTCGAGGCCGAAGAATTCTCAAGCCACAGTTGGCGCTTTCTAGATACAGATGCTCGGCATTGATTGACTACGTGGAGTTCACATTAACTACTGTGCGAGAGCAGTCATGGTACGATGTGCAGAAGACGGTCGTTGAATCCTGCGGGCTAAAAGACAAACCGTGGGTTGTCGGTCCGAATGCCGAGGAAGATTATCGAGGAATAGAATTCCGCATCCGGGTGCAAGACCCTGATGTATTTTCGCTTGCCCAAAGAGTCCGTTCCGTAGCTGCTCGTTTTCTTGGTAAAATCACCGTCCGTGAACTTGAAGTCAGTGTAGATTTCAAGCCGCATGACCACACAGACGAAACGGGACAGTTGATGGTCGGCTTGATGACACTTCACTACCTGCCGAAAGACGGCATGGTGAAGAACGAAGATGATAGCATGCGATGTGTGAAGGAAACGAAGGGCACCGCCAAAGGGTGGACTAAACGAAACGTCGATTGGCTTGATCAAAGGTTTGTAGCCCCGAGAGACGGAAGCCGTCGCCTGTATCGAGATCGGCTTGAAAGCTACATCAAGGTTGACCGGACAATGAGAGTTGGGAACGAAAAGGCCGACGAGCAGATCAGAATCCGCCACAAAGAATCCAACAAACGATCCGGCAAGTCTGCTTTTAAGTTGCCCCACAAAGAAAGGCGTGCACGGATTGAGGCAACACTGTCTGGAAAAGCGCTAGCTGATCTTGGTATCGTTAAGCCGGAAGACCTGGTCAGTTTCGATTATCTGAAGCTAAGGAAACCATACTTCGACTTCGCTTTGCACACTCTCCCTGCATACAACGGCTTTCGCAAGCCGCAGGTGTTAGATCAAATGAAAGCATGGCAAGAGAACCAGATGCTGGAAGTGTTTCTAAAGATTGGCGTATCAGCGTGTCACAGAGACATGCAGCGGATCGTTCATCGGGAAAGTTTTGTTAGAAGGAAATTGAAAGCAGATGGCGGACTGGTTCATTCGTTGCCACCTTCACGGAGACATAGAGGCGGCCGCATGAACACGCTTATGTCTTACACAGAACTACACGAACCAATCGAAACGGCATTGTCCTATCTGAAAATCAAATCCTCTAAACCACAGCCCCCTGCTCCTGTATAAGCTATTAAGGGAAGTGTTCAGCAAAAACCCAATTTTCGAGTTGCAAAACGAGTGTTTGAAGCCCTTTGCGCATAAGGGTTTTGGGTCTGTATCCGCATTCTTCAAAATGACGCCATGCAAATGAAGTCATTATCGGAATTATGTGGAATTTTGACCGTTCCTTGGCGTCGGACCCAAGCTTCGACTTTTACCCTAATGCTGACGGGAAAGGGCCAGGTACGGGGGCAGGATGCGTCCTTAGGATTGATGCCAGTTGCCTAGACCATGATCCATAAAGAGGCAGATTCCTCTATGACTTCGACCTTCCAACGAACAGGTTTAGTTCAAAGCAACGCAGACTGGATGGTCGATAGCCGTACTTATCGAACATTGCTTGCTTCAGCGGAATGGCGGCTTCCTCATGAGCAGTCACTAGCTCTCGCATCATCAAGACGTACGCCAGATAGTGTCTCTTGATATTGATGCTGTGCCTTTTTATCCCGACTACGCTACCAACTTTGCTATCCCAAATCGGAAACCACACTGGATTGGCAAAATGCAATATCTTCGAAGTGCCAACCCAAGAGTTGTTGATTACTGGTTTTTTTAGGCGTTCCAAAAATTCATCGACTGCTGCGGCACTATTCAAGGAAACAACCTTGTCTAGGTACGGCTCTTCAGTTTGGCTTTTCGGAATAGTCGGCATCCATCCATATGTAGCTAGCCCCAATAGAGTGTGTTGAACATCGCTTGGGAGCGCATTGCTCGCAGCCAACGATAGCAACGCATCATACTGGCGATTGTATCCATCCGCCTCTTTGAAAATCTGTTCGATGCGTTGTTTAGAAAAATCTAACAAGCCATCAATTTGGGAAAAGTGTTTCATGCTGCTTCCTTCAGAATACGGAACACACTCGCACGACTGATGTCGGTTGCTTCCGTGATCTCGCGGACTGACTTCCCTTCGGCCTTCAAGCGCAGAACGTCGGCAGACTTCGCTCTGGCTGTCGGCTTCCGCCCCTTGTAGCGGCCGGCAGCCTTTGCCTTTGCAATTCCCTCGCGCTGTCTTTCCAGCATTAGCTCACGTTCAAATTCTGCAATTGCGCCAAGCACAGTCAGCATCAGCTTTCCATTCGCCGTATCCGTGCTCAATTCTGGATTAGATAGGAAACGCAGTTGTACGCCTTTTTCGCGAAGTCGCTCGGTCAGTCCAACTAGGTCGGCGACTGACCGTGCAAGCCGGTCGATCTTGGTGACAACCAGAACATCACCTTCGCGAACGTAATCAAGACAGCGATCCAGTTGTGGCCGTTATCTGGTCACTGATGAAATCTCTTCGCTGAAAACCTTATCGCAGCCGTGGGCCTCGAGATCGCGCAGTTGCGCTTCTAATCCGGCTTTTTGATCCGTGGTGCTAGTTCTTGCGTATCCGACTGTGGCTGATGCGGTCATTTGTTTCTCCGAGTGTCTCAATAGAATCTTGAACATCGAAGGGCGGCAGTCTCAAAAAGCCAAGGACGTTTATGTGAGACCATGCCGAGTGGTTAATCCCTCGTCTCACACGGGCTTGGTTCAATGAAACTTCAACAGCTCATATGAGTATTATTCTGTGTGAGAGATAACACATGTATACGTGTTTAGCCGAAAACATTGTTGATTCGGTTGTGTGAATTATTCTCTAATCGCGTTGTTGTCGAAGAGCTTTCAAATCCATGGAGATTTCTTTCAACACGCAGGAACTTCGAGAGCTTTGTGAAAATCGCGACTATGCAGACAATCAGCTGGGTGTTGATACTGCAAACATCTTGAGGCGTCGCATAGCCGACGTGCGGGCTGCGACCAAGATAACAGACATTCTATTGGGAAACCCATCGGTTTTCACTTTTAATGGCGAACAAAGGTTTCAGTTGGAGCTAGAACATTTTGGCGTATTGTCATTCGAACCAAACCATATCAGAAATTTGTCGGAACAAGGGGAGACTATCGAGTGGGACACTGTCAGCCGATTGAAGCTTGTAGATGTGGAACTGTCTGATGGCTCACACAGTTGCATTTCAACCGAATTGGGTGTCGCCGCCTGGAGAGACGGTTCAAGAACTTTTGCAAAGAAGTAATGTTGAAGCATCAGATGTTTTGCGGCATGCGAATTTGACCAGCAACCAATTGAGGAAGCTGTTTTCCGGCTCGTTGGCAATTGATGCCATTCTAGCAAAACGACTAGGCGAATTATTTGGAGCTTCAGAAGAATATTGGCTCAATCGCGAAGCACAATACAGAGCCGACATTAGGCATATCCAAATTTCAGAAACGTCTGATGAGGCTAAATCATGGTTAGCTCAATTGCCTGTTGCGGATATGGCTAAGTTTGGATGGGTGCTTCAAGGCCGGACGGTCGCCGAAAGAACTCATAACGCCCTTGATTTCTTTGGTGTGGAAAGCATTCAAGCTTGGAAATTTAGATACCAAAGATCGCTAGCAGTTGCAGCATTCAGATCGACAAGTGCCTTTGAAACTAATCCTGCTTCGGTCACTGCATGGTTAAGACAAGCTCAAAGATTGGCAGATGAACAAGCATGCGAGCCTTGGAATCCAGACAAATTGCGCTCCAAACTTCTGACAATTAGAAAACTCACAAGGCAAAAGAGCCCGAGTAAATTTCTTCCGTTCCTAACCAAGGTGTTTTCAGATTGTGGTGTTGCGTTTGTCGTCGTCCGCTCTCCAAAGGGATGCCGAGCTAGTGGAGCTACACAATTTTTGGACGCTCAAACAGCAATGTTAGCTGTAAGTTTTCGGTATCTCGCCGACGATCAGTTTTGGTTCACACTCTTCCATGAAATCGGCCACCTGTTATTGCATGGTCAAGATGTTCTTTTTCTCGAGGACGGAAGTGATGTTACAGAGGTCGAAGAAACTGAAGCAAATAACTTTGCAGCGAATGCACTGATACCGGAGAGATTAAACAGCCTGCTTTATGAGGTCCGGTTGCAATCGAAGTCCATTATTAGACTGGCAGGGCGTCTCGGAGTTTCTCCTGGAGTACTAGTGGGGCAAATGCAAAACCGAGGAATATTGCCACCCCATCGTCTCAATTCACTAAAGCGACGATATAATTGGGAAGAGATCAGTAGGTTCAGTTCCGTTAGCCTTTGAATGACTTGAACACATCAGGGCTCTTTTGCCAATTGCAGAGAGAGTCTTCCATTACCTGCATTCCGAGTCCCAATTCAGCACCAAGTTCAACGAGCATTTCATCAAGTTTGCCGGGGCTTAATGTGCCGTTTGGATCGTTCTGAAAGAGCAATCTTGCTCCTGGCAGCGGACCAGTTGCTCCCTTCATGTATGGTATTCCGGGCTCTATCGGTGCAATTCCTAGCTTTCCAATCATCGTCAAAAAATCGAATCTGCCGAGCCTTCCAAACTGTCGAACCTTATCCATCTGACCAAATAGACTGTCAAAAGCTGCTGTTGGCTCTTGCCCCACTGACTTATGCGTATTTCGTATGAGTTCAGCGTGGTTTCCGTTCTCCAATATCCAGCTTATGTAAGATTCAAGTGCAGCGGCAGTCCCTTTGCCACCGTCAGCGGTCAGACTTACATACTTGCGATGATTGCTGAATCTATATGGCAAAGCGTCAAGTTCGGCTTTGTTGTGCTCTACCCATTCTCGCAATTCACCGTTGTTCGCAGAAACAGTTTCCCAATCCCACGTTTTACCGGTTCCGAGGCGTCCATAAAAAGCTGCGCAGAGAGACCATTTATCCTCTGCGTGCTTCCCAAAGTGGGTAGCTAAAAATGTGAGCCAAAAAGCATCGTCGTATTTGCCTTCTTGCTGGAATAGGGCTGCTGCTTTCAAAGGTTCAAATAGTGGGTGCCCCGGTTCTTTGCGTCGCTGATCATGCTTCTTGTCACGAATCGTGTGTACGAACTCAATACGTCGGATGCTTTCAATAATTTGCTCTACCAAACAATCCAAACGGGCGGCGGAAGACAAACCGGCTAAGTGGGTCACGTTTTTGGAATGGCTATCTAAACCATCAGCGATTGCTTTAGCTCTATCTATTTCTTTTGGTCTCATCGTTCATCCTTAAAGTGGTTATCAAAGCGCTAGTCGGCCTTGAACGCCGATTCCAATCGCAGCTTCTTCTTTCCTGCGAATGAACGATTCGTATACGCTTGTAGACATCAACCTGCGTTGTTCGGCGACACTACGCATTTTCTTTCTATAAATCAGGTCTTGGATCAGTATTATTCTTCCCAAGTCTTGCCAGTATGGCTGGACAACAGACCAGTCTATTCGATAAGTTTCATTGGACCGAATACAAGCGTCAACCTGCATTAACCAAGCGATGGCCGTTGATTGATCCCCGTTTGGCATGGCAGGCATTGGTGTGGTGGACTGCCACCCCTCATTTAAAAACGTTGCTACTTTCTCTCGGTCAGTATCGTAAAGATGAAGACTTCCAACGGAGTGATGGTATTTTCCGACCCCACACGTGAGTTCCGCTGCCATAAGCTCTTGCATCATCGTAAATGCAAAGATGTCGTGCGGTAGCCCTAGATAGGCATCATTTGAGCGCATATGGACTTGCATGTGAAGAAGATTATCTCGCTTAAAAAATTGCAAGGTGCATGTGCAAGGCAAGTCTTTTGTTTGAGCTGTTACATCGGAGGGCTGATAGATTGGGATTACGGCTTGCCGAGAATCCGGTTTATCACGGAGAATGCGCGAAACGGAAAGCCAATGGTTGTCAAAAAGATCACCGAATATTCGGGGGCCGTATGCCCCGTGAAGAGTCATGCCATCATCGGAATAATCAGAATATTTTGGTATATAGTGCCTGATAAACTCAAGACTATTATCACCGGTTAGATACCAAAGTAATTCACCCATACATGAAAATAGTGTTGCTCTGCTTTCAGTGCGGCTGAATCTTGCGCGTGGGTTATTCAAGACAATATGAACACCGATTTCTTCTCGCGCTTTCCCTTTAGAAGGCGAAATCGTTCTCTTGGTCGCAATCAAGTTCGTGAACACTTCACGCAAAATGTCATCTAAAGAATCAGCGACCACTTCCATGAACATTTTTAACATGGGTTTAGAAGAGAGGCCGATTTTTTTGATAAGGTTTATCAGTATATGCACCGACCCGCCGCCAATAGGGCGCGGCGGATCGGCTCTGGCCTCACGACCATATCGCAACGCTTTGAAGTGTGTGGCTTCTCAAACACCAATCGGCTCATGCTATTGTTGTTATCGCTGCGATGGCTCAACCATAGTCGGCGCACAGAGGAACTTCGACAAAATCATTTCCCTTATCGCCGCGACCAATGATCGGTTTGCGAAAGAACAGCTTCACTTTCCGTGCACGCTTGAGCAACCAGCGGATAAACTAACCGATGGACTTCTGCCGTTGACATGAGGTCGGCTCCTTCCAATTCGTTACCGAGCTTTGCTGCCTTTTGCTGGAGCGCCGCCGATAGTAGGTCGTCACGCTCGATGTCATGACAGATGTCGACAGCGCGATCCCTTTCAAAATAATCGACCCGTTTGGCGTCTTCTCTATCCGTCGCCGGAACATCCAGAAGCTCAAAAGCCAATGCACCGCACTCATTCAACATGATGTGGCGAAAGCACTCTCCGGCTAGGCCAAGCGCACATGGTTCGTGTGCATCAAGACTCGCAGCTGTTAGCATGTCTTTGTAGCGAGCGGAGAACAGCGCCCAAGCGTAGAAGAACTTTCGCTCGCCGAAGAAGGTGGCGATCAGACCTTCGAGCAGAAAATGTGTTGTCAGCCTTTCCTCAACGATCTTCTCTTCTGGCTTCTGTTGAAGCGCGGATTCCTCGGCCACGCGTTGGGCTGTGAGTTGCGGGAGCCTTATGACCAGCTCCATCTTTCCGTCGATTGGGTTCTTCATTTTTGACTTCTGCCTTTCTTTGATTTGTCACGCCGTTGATGGCGCGATCACAGAGAAGCCGTAGGTCGAAGGGAAGTCGCTGGTAGAGTTTGCCGAGAGCAACTTCGGCCAATCAGATGTCTGTGCAATATCAACAGGAAAAGTGTTACGAGAAACTGTTACGACACGCGCGGTTGCATTTCCGCTCTAAATTCGCACGATTGCCATAATCCATTGTTTTTATCGAATTTAATCAGATTGCAAATTGCAACTCTTGCGAGTGGCTGGGGAACCTGGATTCGAACCAGGACTAACGGAGTCAGAGTCCGTGGGTCTACCGTTAACCTATTCCCCACCAGTGGCGAAAGCGGATTTGATATTTGGCTTTCAGCAGCGGGGAGTAAGCCACCCGTGATACGGCGTCAAGTTCTTTTGCGTTCTTGTCACTGGCGCAAGAGGTGCTAAAGTTGCGGCAACAGAAATATGAGAAGCCTTGCGGGCAACACATATCGGGGGCGATGTTGGTGGCGCAGGGCTGGAAAGAATCCGGTGCCCCAAGACCAAGCAGGGATGATATCATCTCAGCGGCCGGAGCAGAATACCGATGGTGCAGACGAAAGGCGTGATCCCAACGCGCCTGCGTCTCCCAACAAGAGTCGCAAGAAGCGAAGGCGCAACAGGAAGCGCCGCGACAAATCCGGTGTTCAGGCCCAGTCGCACGACAATTCAGCGCCAATGCAGCCGGGAGCGGACAACACATCCGCGCCGTCGGCCCCGACAATGGCCGCAACAATGGATGAAGGGCCGCGGGCCGACAAAACGCGTCCTGACCACCAGGCAAAACCGGTTCGCCAAACGGAGCGACCGGGAAAACGGCGTCGGCGCAACCGCCATAAGCGCGGCGAACACTTGGTCGAAACCCGGGCCGAATCGGGGACAGAAAGGAACACCGGGCAGAGGCAAGACTCGCTTGCCGTTGAAAATCGGCGACACGGCCCGAAGGCGGCGGTTGCGGAGCGGGGTCGCCGGGGACCGAATTCGAACCAACGCTCTGATGCGAAAACGGGCAAAAAGCCTCACAAATCCTATGCCGCGCTGGACCTCGGCACCAACAATTGTCGTTTGTTGATAGCGACCCCGCTGCAGCCCGGCCGGTTCCGGGTGGTCGATGCCTTCTCACGCATCGTGCGTTTGGGAGAAGGGCTGGCGGCATCAGGAGAATTGAGCGAGCAGGCCATGACCCGGGCTGTCGGTGCCCTGAAAGCCTGTGCGGAAAAGCTGAAAGGGCGTAACATTGACGGCGTTCGCCTGATTGCAACGGAAGCCTGTCGGCGCGCACGCAATGGCGGCGAATTTCTGCGCCGCGTCGAAGAAGAGGCCGGTCTGAAACTCGAAATCGTCGACCGTGAAACCGAAGCCCGGCTTGCTGTTTCCGGTTGCGCCAGCCTTGTTGACCGAAAGGCATCCGGAGCAGTTCTGTTCGACATTGGAGGTGGCTCGTCGGAGCTCGCCCTGCTGGATCTGAAAAAACGCCGCCGTCATGATTTCGGTCCCGCCATGGTGTCCTGGACATCCTTGCCCTTTGGTGTCGTCACGCTGTCGGAAAAGCATGGCGGAGGTCGACACGTGACCCGGGCAGTTTTTCAGGACATGGTGGATGAAGTTGCCGATCATCTGACAAATTTTGAAGGACGCGATGCTCTGGAACAGGCCGCAAAGGCCGGTGAAGTGCATTTGCTGGGAACGTCGGGAACCGTGACCACACTTGCCGGCATCCATCTGAAACTGCCGCGCTATGATCGACGCCAGGTCGATGGCACGTGGATGGCCTCATCACAGGTGGGTGTAATGATCGAGACCCTGCTGGACATGAGCTTTGAACAACGCATGGAAAACCCCTGCATCGGGCGGGACCGTGCCGATCTCGTTCTGGCGGGTTGCGCTATTCTGGCCGCAATTCAAAAGCAATGGCCGTGTGAGCGTTTGCGGGTGGCTGATCGCGGTCTGCGTGAAGGCCTGCTCACGGAGATGATGAACGCGGATAATGCGTGGCTTCGGCGCAACTCGCGATTTCGCGCCCGCACAAAAGGACAAGCCTGATTATGGTCAAACGCACAACAGGCGGCAGGCGCACAACGGGTGGACGCAAGACGCCCGGCGGCCCGGGCTCTGGCCGGGGCGGCCCCAACATCCGCAACATGCACACCAAGGTGAAGACCGCGCGGGGGCGCAAACTGTCGTCCACGCTCTGGCTGCAGCGCCAGCTCAACGACCCCTATGTCCAAAAGGCAAAGGCGGAAGGCTACGCGTCGCGCGCGGCCTATAAATTGCTGGAGATGGATGAGCGGTACAACCTTCTCAATCCTGACGATTGCGTGGTTGATCTGGGGGCTGCGCCGGGCGGCTGGTGCCAGGTGGCGGTCGAAAAAACCGGATCGACGGAAGAAGACATTCGTGTGGTCGGCATCGACTATCTCGATATGGACCCGGTTTCAGGCGCGACGATTCTGAAAAAGGATTTTCTGGACCCCGATGCGCCGGATATGCTGATGGAAGCGCTGGGCGGGCGCAGGCCCAATCTCGTCCTGTCAGACATGGCAGCGCCGACCATCGGTCACCGCCGCACCGACCATATTCGTACGATGGCGTTAGTTGAAGTGGCGGCAGACTTTGCGCTGAAAGTTCTGGCGCCTGGCGGTCATTTCCTCACGAAGACATTTCAGGGCGGAACGGAGCAAAAGCTGCTCGACGAACTGAAAAAGAGTTTTCATTCGGTCCATCATGTCAAACCGCCGGCAAGCCGCGATGGCTCGGTCGAACTTTACCTTCTTGCGCTTAATCGGAGAAAGGATGCTGACGATACATCAGCCGGGGAGGGATAGCCGGGAGTACGAGAGGCAAGCGGGTTGAATGTTGTTCTGACGGTTTCGCTTCTCGAAATCGGAACAAATCACGGTTTCAACATGAAACTCGCATTGCGACCGTATTGGGCCTTTCACGATGCTCACAGTCGTGGTAGCGCAGGGCGTCAAACGGGCAGCGCGAATTGCGTTCTGCGATCACCAGGGTTTGGCACCAATGGCACAGATTATTTCAACTTCCACCGGCGATCAGGCGCTGACATTTGACGATGTCCTGCTGCAGCCTGGCCATTCAACCGTTATGCCCAACGAGGTGGATGTATCGACCCGGTTGACGCAGGACATAACACTCAACCTGCCCATCCTTTCCGCCGCGATGGATACGGTGACGGAATCGCGCCTCGCCATCGCCATGGCTCAGGCTGGCGGGCTTGGTGTGATCCATCGCAATCTGACACCTGAACAGCAGGCAGAAGAGGTTCTGCAGGTCAAAAAATTCGAAAGCGGGATGGTGGTCAATCCGGTCACAATCGGGCCTGACGCTTCACTTGAAGATGCTTTGACCCTCATGCGCGACCACCGCATTTCTGGCGTTCCGGTCGTTGAAAACGGCGGTACAGGCGGGCGTCATACAGGCCGTTTGGTCGGTATCTTGACCCACCGTGATGTGCGTTTTGCGTCTGACCCGACACAGAAGGTCTACGAACTGATGACGCGGGAAAATCTCATCACGGTGCGTGAAGGGGTTGATCAGGAAGACGCGAAGAAACTGCTCCACCAACACCGCATTGAAAAGCTGCTGGTGGTGGATGCAAAGGGCCATTGCACCGGTCTTGTGACCGTCAAGGATATGGAGAAGAGCCAGCTCAATCCTTACGCAACCAAAGACGCGGGCGGCAGTCTGCGCGTCGCAGCGGCAACGACCGTCGGTGACGACGGGCTTGAGCGTGCGGAACGTCTCATTGATGCCGGGGTGGATCTGCTGGTCATCGACACGGCTCATGGCCATTCGCAGCGCGTTCTGGATGCGGTGAACAAGGTAAAGAAAATGTCGAACGCGGTGCGCATTGCTGCCGGCAATGTGGCAACGGCTGACGGCACAAAAGCCTTGATTGATGCCGGTGCTGACGTGGTCAAAATCGGCATCGGGCCGGGCTCCATTTGCACGACGCGCATTGTGGCTGGTGTCGGCGTCCCGCAGCTTTCGGCGATCATGTCGTCTGTCGAAGTCGCCAACAAATCTGACATTCCGGTCATTGCCGATGGTGGTATCAAGTTTTCCGGCGATCTCGCCAAAGCGCTCGCAGCCGGTGCTTCCATTGCGATGGTTGGGTCCCTGCTTGCCGGAACCGACGAAAGCCCGGGAGAGGTTTATCTGCATCAGGGCCGCTCCTTCAAATCCTATCGCGGAATGGGTTCGGTGGGCGCCATGGCGCGCGGTTCTGCGGACCGGTACTTTCAGGCTGAAGTGACAGAACCTCTAAAGCTCGTGCCTGAAGGCATTGAGGGACAGGTGCCCTATAAGGGCCCCGTCGGTTCGGTATTGCATCAACTGGCTGGCGGGCTTCGCGCGTCAATGGGCTATGTGGGTGCTGCCACGCTGCAGGAATTTGTGGAGCGCGCTCGTTTTGTGCGCATTTCCACCGCCGGACTGGCGGAAAGCCACGCGCACACGGTGTCGATAACCCGTGAAAGCCCCAATTACTCAAGGCGTTGATTTATGGAATTGATTGAACCTCTTTGGTCTGCTGCATCAGACTGGAAATTGCGTATTCTTGTCTTGATCGTTCTGGCCAACATGTTGCTTGCATTGCGCCTTTATGGCGTCATGGCGAAACAGCGCTTTCGTGCTGCTAAAGAAGGCCGCGTTACGGTCGAGACGTACAGAGCGACCCAGAACGAGCCAGAAGATGTGGCCGTCTTCAACCGTGCTGTGGCCAACCAGTTCGAATCGCCCATCCTGTTTTATGCGTTGGTCGCCATGTCGCTGGCGCTTGACGTTTCGAGCTGGCTGACGGTCATTCTCGCGGCCATTTACGTCGCCCTTCGCTGGTTGCATGCGATGGAGATGATTGGCGATCATGATGTTCTGAAAAGACGCAAGATGTTCATCCGGTCGATAACAGTTCTGATGGCGATGATGGCGGAGCTTGCTCTGTCGGCCATGCTGTGGACGTGACGCTGTGAAGCTGGGAGGCCGTGCTCAGGCGGCAATCGAGGTTCTGTCCGACATTGAAAAGCACAAGCGGCCAGTGTCCGAAGCTTTGAAAGCCTGGGGACTTGATCACCGCTTCGCAGGCTCCGGCGATCGTGCGGCAATCGGCAATCTGGTCTATGACAGCCTGCGCAAAAAGGCCTCCACCGCGTTCCTGATGGACAGCGACAAGCCGCGTCGTCTGGTGTTTGGCACCCTTATGCGCGACTGGGGTTTCACTGCCGAAGCGCTCAATGCCGAGTTTGATGGCGACAAACATGCGCCTGACATTCTGACCGATAAGGAAATTGAAACCTTCCGGTCGCGCAAACTTGCTGATGCGCCGGACCATGTTCAGGCTGATATTCCGGAATGGCTGAAACCCTCTCTCGCGGCGAATTTTGCAGATGATTGGATTGACGAAGCGCAAGCTTTGACCTGGCGTCCGCCGGTTGATCTGCGGGTGAACACATTGAAATCCAACCGCGAAAAGGTGCAAAAGGCGTTGGCTCGGTTCGCACCGCAACCCACAAAAATTGCGCTCAATGGATTGAGAATCGCAGCCGGGCAGGGGGCCGCCCGCCAGCCCAATGTTCAGGCGGACGCTGCGTTTCAAAAAGGCTGGTGTGAGGTGCAGGATGAAGGCAGCCAAATTGTTGCCGATCTTGTTTTCGCGCGGGCCGGAGAACAGGTGCTCGATTTCTGCGCCGGTGCGGGTGGCAAAACGCTGGCGCTCTCTGCTGCGATGGAAAATCGCGGCCAATTGCACGCTTATGATGCCAACCGGTCACGCCTCAAGCCAATCTACGAACGCCTGAAACGCGCCGGGACGCGCAACGTGCAGGTTCACCAGCCCGATGATGACATTTCAGCGCTGGTTGGGCAGATGGACCGTGTCGTTGTTGACGCTCCCTGCACAGGCACCGGCACCTGGCGCCGCCATCCCCATGCAAAATGGAAACTGACCAAAGAGCAGTTGGAACAACGCCTGACGGAACAGGAAGAAGTGCTCAGCGAAGCCGCACCGTTTGTTAAGCCGGGCGGATATTTCATATACATCACCTGCAGTATTCTGCCTGAAGAGAACGAAAATCAGGTTCAGGCGTTCATCGACGACAATCCGGCCTTTGAGTTGTTGTCGGTCGGCGAGGTCTGGCAGGACATGTTCGGCTTCGACAAGCCGCAGCCATGGTCGGCGGACATGAAAAGCATCACACTGACTCCCGCTTCAACCGGAACGGACGGTTTCTATTTTGCCGTTATGGAGCGTCGTCCCGGCTAGACCTTGCAATTGGGCCAAGTCTATAATGAATGACGGACAGGCTGAAACGCTTGCCCTGCGTCGCGTTGAAAGTATTGCGTTGAGAGTATTGCGTCGAAAGGAACGTTTCAGCCATGGCTAAATTTCTGACACTGGTGGCATTTGTTGTTGTGATTGTCGGCCTGGGCGCGCTGATCGGCACAAGCTTTCCGATTGGCGAGTGGTATGAGAATCTCAACAAACCGTTTTTCAACCCGCCCCCGAGCGTGTTCGGCATTGTTTGGCCAATGCTCTATGTGAAGATCGCGGTGGTCGGGTGGCGGTTTTTCGTCAGCGAGGGCCGCATTCCCGGATGGGGCGCCTGGGTTGGGCAAATGATTCTCAATTTTGCCTGGAGCCCGCTATTCTTCGGAGCTCATCAGATTTTCTGGGGCATGTGGGTTATTGCTGCAACGCTGGCGCTGGCGGTGAGTTTCGTTACGACAACCTGGCATGAAGACCGCTTCGCGTCGGTTCTGTTTCTTCCCTATTGTGCCTGGCTGTCTTTTGCGTTGCTGCTCAATGTAGCGTTCTGGATCATCAACTGACATTCGCCACAAATGTGCAGTCTGGCACACTTCAACGTCATCATGGCGTTGAAGCCCTTGGAAAGGCCGCCTACGCCGCTTAACATAAGATATGGAACTTTCGCCCGAACTCATTGAAGAATTTGCCTCGCCCGGGAAACTGGTCGGGCATTTGTCCTATATGCTGCTTGTGGCCTCCATGATGATGCGCTCCATGAAATGGCTGCGCATTATCGCGATTTCCGCCGGTGTCGTTTCCGCGGTCTACGGCTATTTCTGGCTGAAGGATTTCGTCACTGTTTTCTGGGAAGTGGTGTTCGTATCGGTCAACCTGATTCAGCTCTTGATTCTGGAAGTCGAAAACCGCCGCGCGAAATTCTCCGACTACGAACAGCGTTTCATTGAATGCGCTTTGCCGGGTGTTGAAAAGGCACACGCCAAACGCCTTTTGAAACGCGCATCGCTGGTTGAATACGAACCCGGAACTATTCTCACCCATGAGGGCGAAGTGGTGACCAAGCTGCATTTCATCCTCGAAGGTGCGGTGCGTATTGACAAAGCCAATGCCATGATCGGCTTTTGCGGGCATAATGATTTCATTGGTGAGATTGCCTTCATGCTTGGCACAAAAGCGACGGCGACTGCTGTTGTAACCAACGCCGTACGCAGTTTTACCTTCGATCATGAAACCCTCAACGCTGCGCTGGCGAAAGATGAAAGCCTGCGCCACGCGATGGAATCGAGCTTCAATCGCAACCTTGTCGGCAAGCTCGTTAAGTCCAACGAAGGCACAGGATCGGTTTCCGTGCCAGCCCCGCTTGGAAAATCCGAAACAGCGCCCAAGGCCGACAACGACCAAAACAGCGATGGGATCAAGGCCGCCGTCGCGCTGACCAGTGAACGCTGAGGGACCGGTTCCTGTTCTAATTTCATGAATTGTATCTGGGGAGCGGCGACCGGCTATATTGCCGCGCGGCCTGCGATTGCGTATGGGCTGACCATTCAGTTCACATGACCGGATCATCGCCCATGGAAGCGCGCGAACAGACCCTCCTCATCATCGACTTTGGCAGTCAGGTCACCCAGCTGATTGCAAGGCGTGTGCGCGAGGCGGGCGTGTTCTGCGAGATTGTGCCCTTTAACTCGGCTGAAGATGGTTTTCAGCGCCTCAACCCGGGTGCGGTGGTTTTTTCCGGCGGTCCAGCCTCGGTGCTGGATGAAAACGCACCCAGCGCACCCCAGTCGATCTTCGATTCCGGTGTGCCCATTCTGGCCATCTGCTACGGCCAGCAAACGCTGTGCAATCAGTTAGGCGGCACGGTGGAAGGCGGCCACCATCGCGAGTTTGGCCGCGCGGATGTGGAAATCCTTAAAACCTCACCGCTGTTCGAAGGCTTCTGGGAAGTCGGCACGGCCTACCCGGTCTGGATGAGCCATGGCGACCGTGTGACGGAACTGCCGGATGGTTTTGAGGTTATCGGCACATCTGAAAACGCGCCATTCGCCATCGCCGTCGATGAGGCGCGCAGATATTACACCACCATGTTTCACCCCGAAGTGGTGCACACGCCGGACGGAGCCAAACTGCTTGCGAACTTCGTGCATAACATTGCAGGGCTCGGCTCCGACTGGACAATGGCCGCTTACAAGGATCAGGCGATTGCCGCCATCCGCGAACAGGTTGGCGACAAGCGTGTGATTTGCGGTTTGTCCGGCGGTGTCGATTCCTCCGTTGCCGCCGTTCTCATTCATGAGGCGATTGGTGATCAGCTCACCTGCATTCTCGTCGATCATGGCCTGATGCGCCAGGACGAGGCAGCTCAGGTCGTGCAGATGTTTGAGGAGAATTACGCCATTCCCCTCGTTCATGTTGATGCGTCTGATCTGTTCATCAATGCGCTGGAGGGCGAAAGCGACCCGGAAACCAAGCGCAAAACCATAGGCCGGCTTTTCATTGATGTTTTCGAGGCCGAAGCCAAAAAGCTCGGTGGAGCTGATTTTCTTGCGCAGGGCACGCTCTACCCCGATGTGATTGAAAGCGTCAGTTTCACCGGCGGGCCATCCGTCACCATCAAATCACACCACAATGTCGGCGGACTTCCCGATCGCATGAACATGCAGCTTGTTGAACCGCTGCGGGAACTCTTCAAGGATGAAGTTCGTCTGCTCGGTCGCGAACTGGGCCTGCCGGAAAGTTTCATTGGCCGCCACCCATTCCCCGGTCCGGGCCTCGCCATTCGTTGCCCGGGCGGAATTTCGCGCGACAAGCTTGATATTCTGCGCAAGGCCGATGCGATCTATCTCGATGAAATCCGCAAGGCCGGATTGTACGACGAAATCTGGCAGGCCTTTGCCGTTCTTCTGCCCGTTCAGACCGTTGGCGTCATGGGCGATGGCCGCACCTACGAATTTGTCTGCGCATTGCGAGCCGTCACGTCGGTCGACGGAATGACAGCCGATTTCTACCATTACGACATGAACTTCCTCGGGCGCGCCGCAACCCGCATCATCAATGAAGTCCAAGGCATCAACCGCGTCGTCTATGATGTCACCAGCAAACCGCCGGGCACCATTGAGTGGGAATAGGACAGGCAAAGTGGTCGGTGCGTACTCTGAACCGCTGAAGAACATCGCGATGTTCAGATCCGGGGCATTGGTGGGCACACCACATGTATTGCTGCCACTTTTCCGCTATTTGGATGAAAAATTGTATTTCGTAGCAGGCAGGAGAACGACGTGAAAAAGTTTCTGAAGTCGGTGATCATAAAAGGGTTCAAGGCTCTCGGCCTGCGGATAACAAAGTTCAATTCGGGGCGTCCGGGTCATGTGAGAATCATGAGCCACCTTGGAATCAATGTCGTTTTCGATATTGGAGCCAACCGAGGACAGTTTGCCACCGAACTGCTGGAAAACGGCTTCACCGGACAGGTGATCAGTTTTGAACCAACGCAAAAAGCGTACGAAGAGTTGGTGAAATCTGCCGAACGCCATCAAAATTGGCATGTCCATCCTCGTGTGGCTGTCGGTGAGAAAGACGCTACGGTTTCCATCAATGTGGCGGGCAATTCCGCAGCGAGCTCTTCGATTCTGGATATGGGTGATCTGCACAAAACCAGCGCCCCGGAATCTCAATACGTTGGTGTCGAAGAGGTCAAGTTGACCACGCTTGCTGCTGTCTTCCACCAATATGCCGGCAACGACGATAAGGTGTTTCTCAAGATTGATGTTCAGGGCTATGAAGAAAATGTCCTGTCGGGGGCTTTGCCGATAATCAGCAAAGTAGGTGTCATCAAATTGGAATGCAGTCTGGTTTCCCTTTACGAGGGCGACAAGGTCTATCAGTTCTATTTTGACTGGTTGCAAAGTCTTGGGTTTGTGCTGTGGGACTTGGAGCCGGGCTATCGACATCGAGAAACAGGGCGCTTGCTGCAGTTCGATGCGACTTTCGTAAGCCAGTCATTGAATGACTTGCACTCGGTCTGAACCAGTGCATCGGCATCCCTTTCTTGGGCGGAAGCGGCAAAGCGTGAAAGGCCGGGCGCGTCACGTCTCTTGATCATTGGCAAGTGCGCACATCAAAATGACGGTGTGCCAGATGACAAGCCGAGGCGCTTGCATCGCGCAGCGATATTGTTGCAAAGGACGGTGGTATGAAGGTCAGTTTTTACCATCACGACATGAATTTCCTCGGTCGCGCCGCAACACGCATCATCGATGAAGTGCAAGGCATCAACCGCGTTTTCAGCGATGTGGCCAGCAAACCGCCTGTCATCATCGAGTGGGAATAGTTTATGCAATACCGGCGTGAAGTTGACGGTCTAAGAGCCGTTGCGGTCGTTCCTGTCATTCTGTTTCACGCCGGTTTCGACACTTTTGGCGGTGGCTTTGTTGGCGTCGACGTCTTTTTTGTCATCAGTGGATATCTGATCACCACGATTATTCTCAACGAGCTCGACGCGGGGCGCTTCAGTCTTCTGAATTTTTATGAGCGACGGGCGCGCCGCATCCTGCCCGCCCTTTTCTTTGTCATGCTTGTGTGTCTCCCTTTCGCCTGGGCATGGCTCATGCCTGGCGATATGAAAGACTTCGCCCAGAGCATTGTTGCCGTCTCGACTTTTTCATCCAACATTCTATTTTGGCAGGAAAGCGGATATTTCGATACCGCATCGGAATTAAAACCGCTGCTCCACACCTGGAGCCTTGCGGTGGAAGAGCAGTATTACATCATTTTCCCCGTGTTTCTAATGCTCATATGGCAGTTCGGTCGACGTGCGGTTGTGATTGTGCTTGGCCTCTTTTTCGCTTTGAGCCTCGGCCTTGCGCAATGGGGCGCACATAATAGCCCGACTGCTGCTTTCTACCTGCTGCCTATGCGTGGGTGGGAATTGCTGATCGGCGCCTTTGTCGCCTTTTGGCTGCAAAAGGGTCAAAGAGCGCAACCTGGCGCAGTGAGCCAAATTGCAAGCCTGTTGGGATTGCTGCTGATTCTTTATTCAATATTTGCCTATGATAAGAGCACGCCCTTTCCAGGCTTTTATGCGTTGGTTCCAACATTGGGGGTGGCGCTCATTCTTGTCTTTGCCGTTGACGGCACGTGTACGAACAGGCTTCTTGGCCAGCCGTTTTTGGTTGGGCTGGGTCTGGTGAGCTACAGCGCCTATCTTTGGCACCAGCCTCTTTTTGCTTTTGTGCGTTACCGCAGCCTGCATGAACCGTCACATGTAACGATGGTCATTCTCAGCCTGTTCACGTTTGCACTTGCCTATGGCAGTTGGCGTTACGTTGAGAAGCCTTTTCGTAATAAAGCCCGTATTGCACGGGCATCGATATTCAAATTCGCTGTCACGGCGACAGTGCTGTTCGCGTCCCTGGGTATTGTCGGGCACACCAGTTTTGGGTTTCCGGATCGTGTCAGAAATGGCCATGCACTAGGGCCTCTGGATGAAAAAAACAGACCAAATTTCGGGTTGTCGCCAGTGTGCGAACGCCAATACACTGAATCGCCAGCCTGCGTGAGTGGACCACGCCCGACTGCGTTGTTGTGGGGCGACTCCTTTGCCATGCATCTGGCGGGCGCTCTTTCCAATGGACCGCAACCACTCGCTTTTCGTCAGCATACCCTGTCTTCATGCCTGCCGCTGCTCGACCTCTCGATTGTCGGGAACGGAAAAAGCAGGGCTTGGGCCGACGGTTGTATCGAGCAGAACAATCGGGTGTTGCAGTGGGTGGGCAACAATCGCGATGTTGATCTGGTAATCTTGTCATCGCCATTTGTATTCTCAAACAACGATCTCCTGATATCCGGACGCGTTGCCCCTTATGACGAGAAGAAGGTGCTCGCCAGACTTGAAAAGACAGTTCAGGCGATAGAAGCAATGGGCAAACGAGTCGTTGTCGTTTCGCCCCCACCTTCGAACGGAAATGATCTGGGAAGGTGTGTGATCAAGGCAATCGCATTCGGTTCGGACCGCTCGCTCTGCAATTTTGACGTGTCAGACTATTGGAGCGAAACACAAGAGGCTTACGCACTTCTCCGGCAGGCCGAGCGTTTCGTTTCAGTACTCTGGCTTGATCGTCTGATCTGTCCAAACGGCACCTGTGCAACCTTTGCGGGCAATACGAACCTCTATCGCGATAAGGGGCATTTTTCAGTTTCCGGAGCAATGTATCTTGCAACCGAACACGCGTTGCCCAAAAAGATCAAAACGCTTGCGCAACGAGATCAGGGCGCAGCTAAAAACTGAATGACGCGAACGGCTTTGTTGAATGCGAAAGTTTCAAAAGCGGGGTCTGATCGCTATCACAGTGGTATTGTCCTGCCGTGGCAGGTTCTTGCTTTCGACGGCATCGAGCAGATGTTCGCAAACTGAATAAGCGCTCTCAAGCGCTCTTGTTTGAATGATCGTTGCCAGCTCACGTGGATCAAGAACGTCGAGACCGTCGCTTGCTAATATCAACCAGTCACCGTCTTCAAGTGGGTGGGGCGATGATTGAAAATCCACATGCTTTATGTGGTCGCCCATGATCGCTGAGCGCAGCATGTGGCGCGAACTGCTTTCCAGTGCTTCCTGTTGAGTGATCTCGCCTCGTGCGGCTGCAGCGTCCAATTGCGGTGCCATGGAGTGGTCATCGTTCAGTCTCGATATCTCACCATTGCGAAACAGGTGCAAAACGGAATCGCCGACACTGATCCATCGCACAGTGTTTGCATCGAGTTCGAGTGCTGTCAGCGTGCACCCCATTCCGGATTTTGTTTCATCTTGCTGAATTACACGCGCAATTTCCGAATTGGCTTCATTCAAGGCCGACATGAAGGAGTCAGTCAGATCACCGTTGTGGCCCTCAAGTCTGGAAACAAAGGTTCGCACGGCTGTTTCTGCAGCCAGCGCTCCGCCGACATGCCCACCCATGCCGTCACAAACAATGGCAAGGACATTGTCCGGCTTCGCTTCAACCCTGAATATGTCGTATCGATCCTCCTGATAGTCTCTCCTTCCCTGAATTTGAGCTCCGAAGTAATCGATTTTGTATTTCATCAGGTGGCCGCAGCCTCCCAGTTGAAGCTTTCATCGCAGAGCGGCACAAACATGAGGACAGTGTCTCCCAGTTCGATTTTGTCTCCGCGTGCAAGCGCCATCGGGGTCAGCACCGGCGCTCCATTGAGGCGCACCAGGTTGGATTTTCCGCCATGCTGAACATAGTAGTCTTGTTGCTTTTCGTCATAGACAACGAAAGCGTGTGATTGGCGGGACACTTTTGAGTCGCCGAAGTTAAGCGGAATCCGCTCACTTTCGTCGCGCCCCATGCTGTTCATACCGTAGTAGACGGAACGGGAATTGCCGCGGCCCGGCCCATCGACAACAACCAGCCAGCCGACAACAGGTTCCGCTGACACGTGCAGATCTGCGAACGAACCCGATTCCGGTGCGCCGGATATCATGCGGGTGGCCTCGCTTTTGTCGGTGTCGCCCGCCATTTTCGTACCGGCAACGCGTGTTGCTGAATCGTCGCCGGTCGCGGCTCCTGCGGCTGGCTTGTGTTGAATAATACGCGTGGCTTTGTCGTCTTCCATATCGTCCTCCATGGACGGCGCTATCAAAGTGCCGCCGGTTCATTTCTTTGTTTGGTGAGCCGCAGTCAGTTTATTCGGCCATGTACCGAAATCTCACTTCGCCCAGTTCAATCAGATCGCCATGCTTCAGTTCCTGCTTCACCACACGCGTGCCGTTCACCACCACTCCGTTGACGGTGTCGAGGTCCGTGATCAGGGGCTTTCCGTCAGGCGAGAAATGGAAATGAGCGTGATGTCGGTGCACACTGTCATTGTTTAACCGGAAATCATTTTCGGTGTGGCGACCGATTTCAATCGAGTTCTTGGTGATCGCGAAACGGTCGTCCTGATTGTCCACCATCTCGAACCAGCCCAGTGCGCTCTCAGACACATTTCCGACCACACGAGTCTGATCCGAAATCACTTCGGTTGTTGGTTCGGCTTCATCTTGTTCCACCGACTGTGTTTCTGTGACGGCATCCTCGGCAAGGTCGTTGCCTTTGCGTGAGCGTCTGAACAATGCGATCAACAAGCCCAGAACAGCGAGGCCGAGAAGGCCAAGAAGCGCGGTTGCAAGTCCATTGTTCGCCATTGCCCAGCCGGAAGCGGCTTTCTCTTCGCCATCGAACAAAGCATAGATTTTCGCGACAGGTGTGAGTTCGGGCTCAGGCTCGGGTTCCGGTTCCACCGGGGCGGGCTCTTCGGCCACGTTCACAAAAACGGACTGGGAATACTGCTGCTGCGTTCCGTCCTGAAACTGATACGTCACGCTGGCATTCAGTTCACCTGAGAGGCCTTCCAAGGGCGTTGTGACGGTGCCGCCGTTTTGAAGGTAGTCAAAAAAGTCTTCGGAAAATTCCAGCGGCACATCGTCTTGACCCACAGCCGAAGCGAATGGGCCATTTGTGTCTTCCGCCAGGCGGCGCAAAACCTGCAAGTCCGGTGTTTCGGTTGATCGTTCGGCATATCCCATGCCGTAAATCACAACATTGGCTTCGCGTGCGGCTTTGACAACATCGGCATGAGAATAGGCGACATCCTCCACCTTGCCGTCCGACATGATCACCAATGCACGCCGGTCTGCATCGAATTGTTTCAAGAGTTCGATAGCCTGCAAGGCTGTTGCAAAGAACTCCGTTGCATTGCCATCCGCTTTCACGTCCTCAAGCCGACGCTCGAAATTTGCGTTTTTGTCGCCGAGCTCAACCACTTGCTGAAGCTCGCTGGCGAAAGTCGCGACGCCGATGTGTTGGCGTGGGTTGGCGCGCGCAGCCGCTGATTTAACGAAAGCCACGTTCTTCGCCACGGTATTGGCGCGGCGAGGGTTGCTGCGGTCAATCAGAAACAACCAGGCCGAAGACTTATCTGAATCATTGGCGAATGCTGAAAAGGTTGCGGCATCGATTGCCTCATCGTTCACGGAAACAGACACGTCCCGCACGTTGGCTGGCCTGGTAAATCTTGCATCACATATCAGCTGTGCAACTTCTGCGGTTTCATCGACTGTGCAAGTGGAAAGAATGTTCCTTTGCTGGGATAGAGCGGCGCCGCAAAAAACGAATAAGAATAGGAAGGCTGAAGCGATAAGTCTCATTGTAATATCCGTATTTGTGCGCAGTATTGACGTATAGGTTTAGCTTTTGATGGTTCAGTGCCACTGACAACGCGGTTTGACAATGAAGGAGCCGGTTCAATTCTGTGCATTGTTACCATCCGCATCCAGCCGAATGACCCAGATATCGCTGTTGCCGGCACCGGATGACTGGGTGTTTCCAACGGCAATAAGGCCGCCGTCTGCCATCGGCTTGATGGCGTTGATCGCGTCCCATCCCTGGCCGCCGATCACGCGTTCCCAAATTTTGCGCTTTCGGTCTGCAGACAATTTGACAATCCACCCATCCGCGCCGCCACGCCCTTTTGACTGGGTATAGCCTGCGAATATTATTGTCTGATCCTCGAGGGTCGCAATGGCCTCAATTGAATCATCGGCCCTTTCCGGAAAGACTTTGGGTGGGGTCTTATTGTCAGCGGTCAAAAGCGTGACAATGGCATCCTTGCCGGAACGCCCAAAGCTTTCGGTTGTCCCGCCAAGCACAATCGTTCCGTCCTTGAAGGTGGCAAGGCTGGAAAACCCGTCGGTCTTCGCGCCTCCGGGCTTTCTATCGAAAATCACATCACCGTTTTCGGAGATTTTGAGAAGCCAGAAATTGGGCTCACGATCCGGTGCTGTGGTTGCTTGCCCGGCAAGAACAACAGACCCGTCTCCAAATTTGCCGATTGCAGAAAACGAGTCGTCCCAAAGGCCTCCAAAGGTTTTTTCCCACAGCAGATCGCCGCTTGAGTTGATGCGCAACAGCCACCCGTCCGTGCCGCCATTGCCTATGGAACTGGTCACTCCGGCAAGCAGAGCATCACCGTTTGAGAGCGGCAACAGTGCAGAAATCCGTTCTTGACGGGCATGGCCAAACTCGCGTTCCCAAATCGGTGTGCCATCGGCTGAAAGCTTTACGACATGAGCATTGGCCTGCGCATTGTCGGCTTGAGTGTGGTAGCCGGTCACCAGCGCGGTTCCGTCCGGCAGGGCGGCGACGCTCGTCACTGTCTTGTTGCCGGAACTGCCGAGATCGCGGGTCCACACTTGTTTTCCGCTGTCGGAAAGGCGGGCGACCCAACCTTGTAAACGATTGCTGTCTTGTGAGGTTGTGTGTCCGGCAACCAGCAGGCCGCCTTCGGGCAAAACATCGACCGTTTGCGCAGAATCGCCGTCCGGACCGCCAAATGTTTTGACCCAAGGTTGTTGCAAAGCGCTGATGGCCTTCTGCGCCGTCGTTGCGTTGTCTCCGCCCGGATGGGCTGCAAGATAGCTGTCATACGCTGCGCGTGTATCGATGAGATTAGCCGCTTCCCAAGCAGTCTTGTCGGCCTCAGCGCGCTGGGCTTCCTGGTAGTTTTGGAAGCCGAAATAACCACCGGCCAAAACTGCAATGGCCAGCGCTGCAAAGGCGATAATGCGCGGTGCCGAACGCCCGTTTGGTGCGGCAACCGGATCGGAGACTTGGACCGGCGCAGGTTTCGAGGCGCCTTCGCTTGCCGATGTTTGTGCTGCCGACTGTGGTTGGGTTGCCTTTGATCTTTGCGACGGTTCGTAACCGGCCAACAATTGTTCTTTCCAAAGCCCAATATCTTTTGGTCGAAGTTTCATTTGCGGCGACAGCCCAATGTCGAGCGCATGCAGAAAGCCTTGCTCATAGCCTTCCGGAGCCAGACTGGTCAGTGTCTCAAGCGGGTCTGGTTCATCGTTGTTTATGGCGTCCAGCCGTGCCATGGCATCCAGAGGGCGCTTGCCGGTGATGGCGCGATAGAGCGTCGCCGCGAAGGCGTAAATATCAGTCCAGGCACCGGTGCGACCCTCGGCATAATACTGTTCGGGTGGCGAGTATCCGTCTTTTACAACCAAGTTCAGCGTTCGGCTGTGTTTTCCCAATGCGGATTTGGCCGCTCCAAAATCCAGCAATACCGATTTGCCGTTCTTGCGAACATAAATGTTGTCCGGCGCAATGTCGCGATGGGTGAAATTGTTGGCATGGACAACTTCCAATGCTTCCAGAAGCGGCTTTGCAATGGATTGAAGCTGTTTTTGGCTCGGTGGTTTGCCTAGCTCTTTAAGCCATTGATCGAATGATCGCCCTTCAATGAGTTCCAACACCATATAGGCGGTGTTGTTGGCATCCTTGATGATCTGCAACACCTGGACGATGCCCGGGTGTTTGAACTTGGCCAGTGTAGTGGCTTCATCCAGAAACTTTCCCAATGCCCATTCGTAGTTCTGCTTCTGGTCGCTGCCGGTCGGGACAACGGTCGTACCTTCACGCGAAACGAAATTGCGAGGGAAGCATTCTTTGATCGCGACTTCGCGCTGCAAATCTTCATCGAACGCCAGATATGTGATGCCAAACCCGCCGACGCCGAGCTGAGAAAGAATTTTATACTGGTGAATGCTCTGCCCGACCTGAAGGCAGTTACGATCTTCCATGTCTAGCTGCAGTGGCCCCCAAGCCGTTTCCTCGAGTTGACCCTAGCGGCAAGTGCTGTTCAATATCAATGTTGAAAGTGTTGGCTTTTGTATTTCTCGAAATTGAATATTTCTCGGGAAAATGCCAACACGGATGCGCTGTTATTAGAGCAGAGCGCGAGCCGGGGCAGCCGACTTTTTGGGGGATTTTGGGTTTGAGCAGTACATCGTCAGGAATAAACCGGATTAGCCAGTCTTTGGTCTGGACAGTCTGGGCGCTCATAGGTGCGCTGCTATTGGCACTGGCGGCATGGCTTTTCCATTCCAGCCGGTCTGGCGACCCCGAAGCGAGCGTATTTCGTGTTTATGTGGAAACTGCCAGAGGTGCCGGCAGCGGTACGAGTTTTTTGGTGAGTGGTGATAATACGGTTGTCACAAATTACCATGTCATCGCCGGTGCTGAAAAAGTTCTCATTGAATTCAGCGAAGATGGGCAGTTCACCTCCCGTGCGGCTCGTGTTGTCTGGCAAAGCAAGGCCAAGGACCTGGCAATTCTGCAGACTCTTCATCCGTTGCGCGGGCAGCCTCTTACGCTCGCTTCGTTTGGCGAGACCGCGCCGGCTAAAACTGAACCCGTATCGGCAATCGGTTTCCCGGCAATTGCGTCATCGACCCAGATCACCGGAAAAAATTCAGACGCGCGCATGCGCGCGGAACTGTTGACAGATGCCAGTATTTCAACAGGCACCGTGCAGCGTTTGGTTCCCTCGGTAGACCGTCTTCTCATTCAACACAGCGCCGATATTCACGGTGGCAATAGCGGAGGGCCGTTGATTGATTCCTGCAATCGCGTTGTTGGCGTCAACACGCTAGGCCTGCGCGGGCAAACACTTGAGTATTCTGTCCACATACAGGAAGTTGCACGCGCCCTGAACCGCGAAGATCTCGCGCATAGCACGGCAAGCGGGCAGTGTTTGTTGGGCATGACATCGGGCAGCGCCTACGCGATGGGCGGTTCTGCAGTTTTGGGATTTGTCGCTCTGTTGTTCGCAGGCCTGTCTTTTGGCGCTGAGGGTTCGAGAGCATCAGCCGGTGCACCAGTTGGATCATCAGCGGGAACCACATCAGCGATGCCGAATACCGGCGATACCACGGGCATACTAAGACCCGAAACACCGCCTCTCGCTTTGCGCTCAAAGTCCGGTGGGAGCGATATCGATCTCACCCCATTTTCTGCCAAAATTGATGACACGGGCGTTACAGTTGGCCGGCTCAACAGCGGTGCTGATATTGAAATCGCAGATCCTTCTGTCTCGCGTGCCCATGCCCGCATTTCCCGACGGGGGAGTGATTGCTTCCTCACCGACATGGGCTCGACCAACGGAACGTTTCGCAATGGGAAGAAACTGAGCTCGGGCGACGTTGAGCGTCTGGCAGATGAAGACGAAGTGCGTTTTGCAGAGGCCGCATACACGTTTGATGATTCACAATCGCAGGCGCAGTCGCGCAATCAGTCTGACATGCAGGCCGGATTGATTGATGACGAGCCGGTCGAAGTCTGGATGCTGTCGGGTTTTGATCGCAATGGGACAGTTATACAGCATTCAATTGACCTGACGGCTCCGAGCGCTGCTTTTCGGGTGCTGTCAACGGTGGGGCGTTCATCAAACAATGATCTGGTGATTGACGACCCGTCGGTTTCCAGAAATCACGCTGAACTGGGGGTTGATGTCGATGGAGCACTGGCGCTACGCGATTTGGAATCATCCAACGGAACCAGGGCAGATGGAGTTGGAGTAACACGCAGTCCAACGAATCTTTCATCAGTGAAAATACTTGTATTTGGGGACGTTGAGCTTTCCTTATCCCGAATTCGATGACATATTAAAAGAAATGCTGGGTTGAATCTGGGGACTGAGGGTTATGAATACAACAGCCAAAACAGGGCTTGTGGCAGCGCTCGCGTTGAGCTTGATGGTGCAGCCGGTTGTTATGCCAACGCCTGCTGAGGCGGGCTTTAAGGACTTGGGCAAAAAGTTCAAACGCAAGGTTCGCAAGTTCAAGAAAAACAAGCGACTGCAAAGAAAAATATTGAAGGGCGCTGTCATCGTTGGAGGCGCCGTTGTCGCCGGCAAAGTTATTGGCGGGAAGGGTGGGTTTTCTCCTGCCGCTGCCATCATTGTTGGTGGTGCACTGGCTGCCGCGCCACATGCGTTTCAGCGTGATATGGCTCACCGCTATCGCGGGGATTATGGCTGGGCGGGCTGCGTGAGTTGCGGGCGCAAGAAAATCGTGGTCGCCCCCGGGCGCAAAGCGAGCAAACAGAAGAAGGCGCAGGTCAGCCAGGCGGTTAAGGATGATGTGATCACCATCCAGTCCGCGTTGCAGGCCCTTGGCCTGTACAAGATAAAAATCGATGGTGACTATGGGCGTGGAACCAAAAAGGCGGTGCGCACATTTCAGGCCGGTCTTGGGGAGAAGCAAACGGGTGTTCTGACAGCCAGGCAGCGCGCGGCTCTGTTTTATGAGGCGGGTAAGAAGGGCTATATCCGCGAAGGCTACGAGCAGCCGGGTGCTGTGGCTGGAACAGTGGTTCCGCAGGTGGCGACGGCGGCCGTGGTTCCGGCTGTTTTGACGACACAGCAACAATCCGTTGAAGAGCCGGCGGAGGAGCCATTTGTTCGCGCCATTGGTGATTTCCGCCTGGCCTCAAGTCAGCTCGCGCGGTTCACCAAGTCTCATCTCAAGTCCGGGGAATTGTCGTCGGTGGTCGATACCAAACTCAAGCCCGATGGCATGATTGAATTGACCACCGAAGTTCTGGGACAGAGCGGTTCCAAGAAAGTCACGAAACTGGTGGGAGTGGAAAATATCTATTTCGAGCCGCATGCGGTTTCAGATCAGTGGGTTCGTGTGGTTGTGCAGGAGCCGGGAAGCGATAACAGGCAAACGATCAACACAGTTGACAGTTTCGAAACAGCTGAAGAAGCCCATGCATGGATGATGAAATCTGAAAAACAGATCGCCATGCTTGCTAAGCTGACAGAGCGTGATTTGAACGGGCGTGCACCAGCTGGTGCGCCATCAAATGAGCAGAAGGCAAGCCCTGTGCCGACACTTGTGACCGCTGAGAAGAACGACGAGCCAGCAAAGACGCCCGCCTCCCGTATTGCAAAAACGGCTGAGGCCAGCGCTGCGGGCTCCAGCGCTCGCGAAGACACTGCTAAGGCCGCCGCGAAAACGGTCGACAAAGAGCTTGAAACAGATGTGGTGAAAGCCACCCAAACAACGCGCGCGATTGCGCAGCAGCAGACGCCGAAAGAAGATCAGGCCGTTGCATCTGCAGTACAAACGCCAGCGCCTCCGGTTCAGAGAGCTTCGCTCAGCGTTGAAGAATCGCTGGCGAACTCAGACGCCGGTTCGCAGAGCTGCAACAACGAGGTTTTCGTGCAACTACGTTTTCCTGACGGTCACGATCCGATCAACCACTATAACATCACACCGCCGCAGGACACTTTGATGATGGATAATGGAGATACCACAATGCATGTCGCTGGCGCGTGTGTGCAGGGTGAGTACTCCTACAAATATGTCTATGTTCAGAGTGGTAAGACAGCCAAAAGCTGGAAGCCTCACGTAAGGACAGGAACGTTCCGACTGGCGAGCAATAGCGAGCAGTGTGAGGTGTCACTTTACGATCCCAAAGAATCCGCACAGGTGATCTGTTTCTAGATAGACGCAGGTCTTGACCGAACCGCCCGGTTTGAGAGGACGGACCGCGCGCTTGAGCGCGCTCCACGCAGACATCCGTTGGGCTGGGAGGCTGCCGTAAAGTTGTGACTGTCCGATTGCGCTGAAATGGCTTCGTGTCGGGTCGGCGTGTGCGGATATATCGCCTGAGCGGAAACGGCTATCGCTTAATTCTGATAACGGTGTCTGCGACCCGAAACTCGTTTACCCGATCAAGCTTGTGCCAGGATTTTCCTTCGAGCCGTCGTCGATTGACGAACGTGCCGTTGGTCGAAGGTTTCCCCAAAACGGCGTGATCGGCAATTTGCAGCACACCTGACCTTACCTGCAGGACACAGTGCCTTCCGGAAATCAGGTTATCGCGATTAAGATCAAGATCCGCCCAGGCTGTGTCTCTGCCGATCTTCAGAACGCTGCTCATGACGGCTGTGTTTCTAAGGGCAAGCCTTGTCCCAGCGTGAGCACCCGTTAAAACGACGAGCTCCCATGCGCCAATGTCGGAACGTCCGGAATTGCCATTGCGCGCCGAACCGCCTGGAGAACGACTGACCGAAGAGCTTGTTCTCATCAGGTCGGAATGCAATTCGAGATTGTTTCCGCGGTAAGCGCGAGGAACGCGATTGAAGTTCAAACTGTCCAAACCAAAGCGTGTTGCCTTTGCAATGAAACTTCTGGAGCGCTGTTTCATGTCGGGAAGGCTGTTGCCATTGTGCGCCTGCGTCGTGAGGCCGACACACAGCCGCCCTATCGAACGGTGGCCGAACATGAACTCGGTGATAACAAGATGGACGAAAAGCACACTGACCAGTGCACAGCCGATATTTAGAAAAGGGTTGTCGAAAAAGGAGAACAGCGGAAGCAACAGCTTCACAAAAAAAATGGTGACAGCAAGGTCAATCGCTGTTGCGGAAAACGACAGGCGCGCGAGTGTCTGTTCCTGCAAGTTAACAGCCATGGTTCAAGCCACCACTTGCTGAAGGATGATGAGGGACACCGCCGCGCCGGTGAATGTGGCTATCATGCCTGCTATTTGGTGCCGGATTCTGATGTCCCCGGCGGCTGTGAGTTTCTTCAGGTTGGTCTTGGCCAGTGCCACCGCAACACAAACGCCAATGACCGAAAAAAGCAGTGAAAGCGGCGTCGCCATAATGGCCTTGTTTGCAAACAAAATGTCGGCAAAGCCGATTAGCGTGCAAACCCAGAACACGGACAATATATGGCCGACCACCAGACCCGACTCGCCGAAACGAGACGAAACCAGAGCTGCCAGGGCTGCAAAACTCCAGCCGATAGCGACAGCGACGAGGATAAACACCCCCACCTGAATAACCGTGCTGTCTGGAATGTTGAGTGGCGACACAGACTGAGCAGCACCGCTGGAAACACTGCTGACCCCTGAAAATAGGTTCTTGAAAAAGGCTCCAACAGCCGTCAGGGCGCCGAGGACCGCCGCGAAATTTTTGATCTTGTCGATGGACGTGTCGCCCAGTTCATCCCAGAGTTTTCTGACCGTTTGTGCCGGATCCATCCGAAGCTCCCCCAAAATCAACGGATACGCTATTGGTTCCCATCCATAGCGCGTCGTTGAAGAACTGACTGGCAATTCAGTCTTATTTGAATGCTTTGCCACATCAAGCGCAAGAGTTATGTTGCAGACAAGAGTTGTGCTGAAGATATCAGCTCAAACCCACGCCGCTTTCTGGGCTCGTCCCTGACGCAAGGTGGATTGGCGTATCGCTCTGCGGACTGTGGTTAACTTGCGCAGTTGACGCAGCGTTCGGCCATCGGGTCGATGGCGAGGCGGCCGTCGGGAATTTCGTTGCCGCATTCTTCGCATTCACCGTAGCCACCATCGCGCAATCGACGCTCAGCGTCTTCGATGCGTTGGAGATCGCGTTTGCGGGCAGCTTCAGTGGCCTTGTTCATCGCCTGTTGCTGCATGGCGTCCATGCGCGACAGGCGTCCAACAGATTGCTGATCCAGAGTGACCGGATCACGCGCTTCCGCTGAAAGATCGGAAAGCGCTTCCAGTTCCTCGCGCTTTTCTTTCAGTCGTATCTTCGCTGCGGTGAGATCAGTCATCGTTCACACTCCCGAAAGCACGGAAAAGCAGTCCCCTCCGATCTTTTTGACGGCAAGCGTGGCCAATTGATTCTTGGCAATTGATGTTTGCTGTCGCAAAGTCGCCGAAGTGTAGGCTGCGTGACTGTTGCAGACAAGAAATCCGTGACGGCATAACGTGGTAAGTGCCCTGGCAACATTCAGGGACGGGCAAGGGATATGGTGAAATGACGCTGCTGATTTTGGGACTGATCATCTTTATTGGCGTGCATTCCGTGCGCATCGTTGCGCCGGGTTGGCGCAATGCACGACAAGCCAGCATGGGGGAAAACCCGTGGAAAGGCATGTATTCCGTTCTTTCAATCATCGGGTTTGTTTTGATGATATACGGCTACGGCCAGGCGCGTGACGTGAGTGAAACCGTCTATGACACACCATCCTGGGCTGGTGGCATGGCCAATATTGTCGTTCCGATTGCATTGATATTGCTCGCTGCATCGCAATTGCCGAGGGGATACATCAAGGCGGCTGTGGGTCATCCCATGCTGTGGGCCGTCTTGTTGTGGTCTGCCGCGCATCTTTTGGCCAATGGCGATACCGCATCGGTTTTGCTGTTTGGTGTCATGCTGATCTGGTCTGTCGCCAACCTGGCCTCCTGCTACAGCAGGCCGGCGGGCGATCTGCCTGCGCCAAAGCTTTGGACAGATCTCGCTTCTGTCGTCATTGGCATTGTGGTGACGGGCGCGCTGATCATGGGATTGCATGTCTGGCTGTTTGGTGTGGTTCCGGCTTAGTGAATTCGAGGTAACCCGATGCGACATCGCGCGCGTTGCCCCCTTACTTCCAGCGCAAATTCATGTAGAACCGCCCAAACTTTCGTGCGGGTGTCCGTCATGGGCGCCCAATATAATCATGGCGGCGGGTCCGCCAAACACAAGTGAGCGAATATGTCGGACGATTCTTTTATCCGCGAGGTTGAAGAAGAACTGCGCAGCGAGCGCTTGCGCTCGTTCTGGAGCCAGTTTGGCAATTACATCATTGCCGCTGCGGTGATCATCATTCTCGCCGTGGCGGGAACGCGCTACTATCAATATACGCAGGCGCAGGAAGCTGCAGCCAATGGCGACGCCTTCATGGATGCTGTGCGTCTGGCTGAAAATGAAAAGCGCGATGAAGCTCTGGCCGCACTGTCGGATATTCAGGAAAACGGTCCGCCCGCCTATCAGGCGATGGCGAGCCTGCGTGCCGCTGCTGAACTGGCACAAAAAGACGACAGCGCTGGCGCGCTCGCGCTCTATGATCAGGTGATCGCCAGCGCGAATGTGGATGAGAACCTGAAAGCCGTTGCGCGCTTGCGCGCCGGAATGCTGTTGGTGGACACCGGAACGGTGAAAGATGTCGAAGACCGGGTGAATGCGCTTGCAGCCCCCGGCGCGCCTTATCGTGCCTCGGCACGCGAGGCGCTGGGTTTGGCCTATTACAAGGCTGGCGATCTCGAAAAAGCGTTTCAGCAGTTCGATGCCATTTTGAGCGACACCGAATCGCCTTCCAACGTTCGCGAGCGCAGCACCATTCTTCTCAGTCTCATTGCGTCAAAAGGCGGGCCGACCCGCTCCAATTGAGCGCTACCGGTTTCAGAATTGCGCGCAAACCTGTTGCAGACAGGTGGAAAGGCATGAAATGGCTTTGACTGTTGCCGTTGTTGGCCGCCCCAACGTTGGGAAGTCCACGCTGTTCAATCGGCTTGTCGGCAAACGGCTGGCGTTGGTGGATGATCAGCCCGGCGTCACCCGTGACCGCCGCGCAGGAGCAGCACGCCTTGGCGATATCCGGTTCACTGTCATCGACACCGCCGGTCTGGAAGATGCAGCCGACGCTTCGCTGGAAGGCCGCATGCGGGACCAGACCGAACAGGCCATTCTTGAAGCGGATGTGACCCTGTTTCTCGTTGATGCGAGAGCGGGCGTAACACCGCTCGATAAATCCTTTGCCACCATGCTGCGCCGTGCGGGCAAGCCCGTGATCCTTGTTGCCAACAAGGTTGAGGGGCGAAAGGGCGATGATGGTTTCTATGAAGCCTACGCGATGGGCTTTGGCGAACCAGTGCCGATTTCCGCCGAACATGGCGAGGGCATGGTCGATTTGCGCGACGCAATCGTTGAGGTTGTTGGCGAAGAGCGCGCGTTCGCGCAAGACGAACCTCAAAGCCAGCGCCGCGGCCGGCACGATGATGAAATTGCAGACGATGAAGAAACCTTCGATGTCGAAGCTTTTGAAGAAGCGTTGGAAGGTGAGGAGCCGGTTGACGAGTATGACAGCAGCCGACCGCTCAAAATCTGCATTGTCGGGCGGCCCAATGCCGGAAAGTCGACCCTGATCAACCAGATGCTGGGGCAGGAACGGCTGCTGACCGGGCCGGAGGCGGGAATCACCCGCGACAGCATTTCGGTCGATTGGGAATGGCAGGGCCGCCCGATTCGCCTGTTCGACACCGCAGGCATGCGCCGCAAGGCACGCGTGCAGGAAAAACTTGAAAAACTATCGGTAGCCGACGCGCTGCGGGCCATCCAATATGCGGAAATCGTGGTCATCGTTTTTGATGCGACCATTCCGTTTGAAAAACAGGACCTGCACATTGTTGATCTCGTTGCCCGTGAGGGCAGGGCGCCCGTTATCGCGTTCAACAAATGGGATCTGGTTGAAGACAAGCAGAAAACGCTGACCGAGCTGCACGAGAAAACCGAGCGCCTGTTGCCGCAGCTGCGCGGTGTTCAAACGGTCACCCTGTCGGGGCAGACTGGCAAGGGCCTTGATCGATTGATGGAAGCGATTGCCGAGACTGATCGTGTCTGGAATCGCCGCGTTTCCACCAATCATCTCAACAGATGGCTGGACGAGGTGCAGACTTATCATCCACCGCCAGCAGTGTCCGGACGGCGCATTCGCCTGAAATACATCACGCAGGCCAAGATTCGCCCGCCGACATTTGTTGCTCAATGCACGCGGCCGGAAGGCTTGCCTGCGTCCTATGAACGGTATTTGCTGAACGACATTCGTAACACGTTTGAATTTCCCGGCGTTCCGTTGCGGCTCTATCTGCGCAAGGGTGAAAACCCTTATGCAAAGCGCAAACGCAACACTTCCAAATAGCGGTCAAAAGTGTCGCAGGGCAGTTTCCCCACAACTCATTAACCAAAAAACAAGGTTAACGCTCCATTTTCGCCACAGTGCCAATGCAAAGGCCGCTTCATCTTTTGGGGCCCCAGCATTGAAAATTGGAGTTGGGTAATGCGTACTTCTAAATCCGGTGAGCAAAAACGCCGGAAGGGCAATGGAAATCGCCTGCTGGGAATTGGCCTTTGTGCCGCAAGTCTGGTCGCTATGACCAGCGCCGTTTCATTTCAGGATATTGCCTCAATGACCGGCATCGGCGCCGAGGGCGACGACCGCTGGCTGGTGCGTTTGATTTCGATTCCCCAAAGCTCCAGCTTTGCGAAGGCGGAAGATCGCGTTGAAGCCAACAGCAAGTCTGTGATTTCGCATGCCGTCGGTGTGCACACCGGCAATCTGGTTCAGCCGCTCGCCTCCGCTCCGGCTTTGTCCACATCCGATTTTGGCGTTCGTCCTGTCCGTGTCGCTCGTGCCATGAAAGGCGATCGGGTTTTTGCTGAACCCGAAGAATTCAACCCGCAGCTGGGAAGCTGGGCCATGTTGAAGGCAGAGCCCGTTGGCAAACCGGCATCCGGCGACGCCCCAAACAACACAACCAAATACAAGCCTGCCGCTCATCTCGTTGCGCTTGCACAAAGTTTCCGCACCAGCACATCGCCGGCAGTCAATAATAACGGATCCATCGCGATTGCCGCCAACGGTGAGGAAAAGCCCGTTCCAGCGGCCGTTAAAAATCGCCTTTCCACAACGCAGTTGGCCGAAGCCCGCTCGGCCGCCCGCGTTATGGCGCGTGTGGTCAAGCGCGTGAAATCAGATGAGTCATCCAGCGATGCAACCAGTCTTTCCGCCTACGCACCGCAAGAACGCGACATTGCCAGCGCCTTTGCTGCCGTTTTGCGCCCGTCCGGCGAAGCGGCGACCCGCCTGATCAGTCTGGCTCCGGGCGATCACAAATGGGCAGCCAAGCCGCTTCCAAGGGTCACCCAGTCGAAGATCGAGCAGCGGTGCCTGGCAACAGGCATATATTTTGAAGCGCGTGGTGAGCCTGTCAAAGGGCAGCAGGCTGTGGCACAGGTGATTTTGAACCGCGTCAAAAACCCGTCCTACCCAAACACAATCTGTGGCGTGGTCTATCAGAACAAATGGAAGCGTAACGCCTGCCAGTTTTCCTTTGCCTGTGACGGCATTCGCGACCGTATCAAATCGCCCAAACACTGGGACATGGCTGAAAAGATTTCCAAAGACGCCATCGCCGGTCGCTTCTGGCTGAAATCTGTAGGCTCATCCAGTCACTACCATGCGGATTATGTCTGGCCGCGCTGGCGCCGCAGCATGCGCAAGATGGTCAAGATCGGGCGCCACATCTTCTACCGCACCTATGGCGGTGGCTGGAGCTGATATCTCATCGCCTCGCAAAGCATTGCAATTGCTGCAACAAAGGGTCGCATAGCGGCCCTTTTTGTTGTTTGGGCGGCATGGTAGACCCGGCGCATGAGCAGGCTGGAGCAGGGTGCGTGAACGCCCGATCAGGACATTTTGATGGATAAAGACCCGACCGACTCCGATCATTCGTCTGCCAAACCGCCTTCGAAACCGTTGGATGACAAGGCTTTGGCAGCCCGCAAGGATGCGCTTTCGAAAAAACTGCAGCAAAGCCGCGGGCAAACGGAACCACAGATTGCGGAAGAAAGCCGGGCGCGGCAAACCCGCGAAACAAAGCGCGGCGTGGCGCAGGCATTTCGCCTCAGCAGTGAATTTATTGCAGGCGTTGTAGTTGGCGGCGGAATCGGCTATGCGATCGACCAATTCTTCGGAACAACGCCTTGGGGCCTGATCGTCTTCTTTTTGCTGGGCTTTGCAGCCGCCATATTAAACGTGCTTCGCGCATCCGGAATGGTTGCGGAATCGGAGATGCGGTTGAAACCGGCGCAAGAGCTGCATTCGCGCATCAATGATGATCAGACCACGGGTATTGACCAAAAGAATGAGTGAAATGCAGCAAATTCGACGGATCAGGTCTTGAGCTTGTCCGCCAATTTGTGCCAAACGACGGCTGCTGTTGTGTTGCTACAATTCAACCAGCCAAAAAATGCAAGTTCGACCAGATTAAAGATCGCCAGCGTGCGTGATTTTTGAACAAGACGAGGCCAGTGTGGCAAACGATCCGATTAGCCAGTTTCAGATTTCAAAACTGCTCGACCTCAATGTCGGCGGCTATGATATTTCTTTCACGAACTCGTCCCTTTTTATGGTTGCGACCGTTGGGGTTTCCGCCGCGTTTTTGATCCTGACAACATCTGGCCGTGGCCTTATCCCCACGCGCCTGCAGTCAATCTCTGAAATGCTCTATGAGTTCGTGGCCAGTCTGCTGCGAGACAGCGCCGGCGCTGAGGGGATGAAGTTTTTCCCATTCGTGTTCTCGCTGTTCACCTTCATTCTGGTTGCCAACATGTTTGGCATGTTCCCTTATTTCTTCACGGTTACCAGCCATATCATCGTAACCGCCGCGCTCGCATTTTCGGTCATCGGGCTGGTTGTTGTGTACGGATTTTACAAAAACGGCATCGGTTTCCTGAAATTGTTTGTACCGTCGGGCGTGCCCGGCGTTCTCGTCCCGATTGTGGTGTTGATTGAGGTGATTTCTTTCCTTTCGCGCCCTATCAGCCTTTCGGTTCGTTTGTTTGCAAACGTTCTTGCCGGGCATATCACCCTCAAGGTTTTCACCGGTTTCGTCGTCAGCATGAGCGCATTGGGCATCGGCGGTATCGTCGGCGCGATTTTGCCGCTCGCATTCGCTGTGGCCCTTACCGGTCTCGAATTTCTCGTCGCATTCCTGCAGGCTTACGTTTTTGCGATCCTGACCTGCATGTACATCAACGACGCGATTCACCCATCTCACTAAGAGACACCAACCTTAAACTTTCACTTCTGACATTCGAAGGAACACATCATGGAAGTAGAAGCAGCTAAAGCAATCGGCGCTGGCATTGCATGCCTGGGCATGGGCGGCGTGGGCATTGGCCTGGGCAACATGTTCGGCAACTATCTGGCAGGCGCTCTGCGCAACCCATCCGCGGCTGACGGCCAGTTTGGCCGCCTGATCTTCGGTTTTGCTGTGACAGAAGCTCTGGGCATCTTCTCGCTGCTCGTCGCTCTGCTGTTGCTCTTCACCTGATCTTTCAGGCGAACGATGATCGAAGTGCGCAGCGCATTTATGGTTTGCACTGCGCGTCTTCGGTTCTGACGGCCGCAAAACGTTTAGTCACAATACGGTAGAGTCTCATGGCATCGACCAATACAGAAGTGGGTCTCGAAGAGGGCGCGCAAGCGCCGTTTCCCCCATTTCAAACCGAAACATTCGCTTCGCAGCTCCTTTGGTTGGCGCTGACGTTCGGTCTGTTCTACTATCTGATGTCGAAAGTGGCCTTGCCGCGCATTTCCGGAATTCTGGAGGTGCGCAGCGACCGTATCGCGCAAGACCTTGATGAGGCCAGTCGCCTCAGGGATGAATCCGACGCGGCTGTTGCTGCCTATGAGCAGGAATTGGCGGAAGCCAAATCACGTGCCCATGTGATTGCGCAGGAAGCGCGGGATCGGGCCAAAGCCGAGATGGACGCCAATCGTGCGGACGTCGAGGCCGGTCTGGCAGAAAAGGTGGCTGAAGCTGAAAAGCGCATTGCCGGCATCCGCGATTCGGCAATGGGCGAAGTCGGTGCAATTGCCGAGGAAACAACCTCGGCAATCATGGGCCAGCTGTTTGGCGGCAAACTGACCAAAGCCGAAGTGGCGAAAGCCGTCTCTTCGGTCAAGCGTTAGACCGGCGATAGGGAGCTAAAGTTATGGACGCTTCATTTTGGGCCCTCGTTGCTCTCATCCTGTTCTTCGTCCTGATCAGTTGGTTCAAAGTGCCTGGCATGATCACCAAAGCGTTGGACGATCGTTCCGGCAAGATCCGCAACGATCTTGAAGAGGCACGCCGCCTGCGCGAGGAAGCGCAGCAATTGCTTTCCGAATACCAGCGCAAGCGCAAGGAAGCTGAGGGCGAGGCCGAGGCTATCGTCGCCGCTGCGAAACGCGAAGCCGATGCTCTGCGTACTGAAGCTGAGCGGAAGACGGAAGATTATGTTGGGCGCCGCACAGTGCTTGCCGAGCAGAAGATCGCTCAGGCCGAAGGCCAGGCCATCGCCGAAGTTAAAGCGGCGGCGGTCGACATCGCGACCACCGCTGCTGAACAGCTGATTGGTCAGAAGATGACCGGCGCAGCGGCCACTGACGTATTCAAGAAAAGCCTTGCGGAAGTTAAGGCGCGCCTGAACTGAATTGAACTGATCGAAGCTCCGATCCAGTATTCTTTTGAGCCCCGTTCGTATTTCGAGCGGGGTTTTTCGTTATCTGATTTCAGAGATGGTGTTCCGAACCGGCGCAAAACTGCGGCGGTGCAGCGGGCAGGGGCCGTGGATCGTCAGCGCTTCGCGGTGTGATTTTGTGGGATAGCCCTTGTGGCCAGCAAAGCCGTATTGCGGATAATACCGGTCGGCGCGAACCATCATGGCATCGCGCGTTACTTTGGCGACAATGGACGCGGCTGCGATTGAGCAACTGCGTGCATCGCCTTTGACGAGCGTGGTCGCTCCGCACCGTAGACCTGGCGGAATAGCGTTGCCGTCAATAAGCGCGTGATCGGCTGCAATTTCGAGGCCACTAATGGCGCGCTGCATGGCCAACAGCGATGCGGCACGGATGTTCAACCGGTCGATCAATTTTGCATTAAGGCCACACACGGCAACCCGTGCGCTGGCCATGATGTCCTGATACAGAACGCCCCGCTTTTTCTCCGTGATCGCTTTCGAATCGTTCAGACCGGCTGGGATGGCTTTCGGGTTCAGAACAACCGCAGCGGCGACCACCGGGCCAGCGAGCGGCCCGCGCCCAACCTCATCGACACCGCAGACGATGCTCTTGCCCAAGGCAAACAACGCCTCTTCATGGGACATGTCCGGTGTATATTGTGCAGCTGGCATGGACGCGAAAATAAACGGGGAATCGCTTGGGCGATGGCGAGGGGGCGCTCGCAACCTGACCGTTTTCGCGATTCCCCGCAAGGTTGCCTCCTGTGGAACGAGGCTTGACCACAGGCGGAACAGATAGTCCTAAAACAGGGACAATTGGGTGCCCTCGAGAACCGGAGGCTCAAACAGGTCTGTTCTCAGCGACAGCCGCATCGGCTTCATGTTCAGCTTTTTGACAGCCAGATCAAAGCGGCGTCCCAATTGCCAGGCATACGGTCCAACGCCGCGCATACGTGTCCCGAATTCGGCTTCATAATCCTTGCCGCCGCGCATCGAACGCATGAGCGAGAGGACGTGGGTGTATTTGTCGGGAAAATTGCTCAACAACCATTCCTTGAACAATTCGCTCACTTCGAGCGGCAGACGCAGAAGAATGTAACCGGCGTTTCTTGCACCATTGGCTTGCGCGGCGTCCAGAATGCGCTCCATTTCATGGTCCGTCAGGGCCGGAACAACGGGGGCGACCATAACGGACGTGGGTATGCCGGCATCGCTTAGACGCCGAATGGTGCTCAGGCGAAGGGTTGGCGTAGCGGCGCGGGGTTCCATCGTGCGCGACATCGCATGATCCAGCGTGGTGACCGATACAGCCACGCGCGCAAGACCCTTTTCCGCCATGCGGCTCAGGATATCGATGTCCCGTGCGATCAGGCCTGATTTGGTGACAATGGTGACCGGGTGATTGGTTTCTTCCAGAACTTCAAGAATATCGCGCGTGATGCGCCAGCTTTTCTCAATGGGCTGATAAGGGTCGGTATTGGTGCCCATGGCGATGGATTTTGGCTCGTAGCCTGGTTTTGCGAGCTCCTTGCGCAACAGCGTTGCTGCACCGGGTTTGGCGAAAAGCTGCGATTCAAAATCAAGCCCCGGCGAAAGCCCCATATAGGCATGGGTGGGCCGGGCAAAGCAGTAGACACATCCATGTTCGCACCCACGATAGGGATTTATGGAGCGGTCAAACGGCAGGTCGGGCGAATCATTGCGCGCTATGACCGAACGCGGTTTTTCGGTTGTGACCTGCGTTTTGAAAGCTGGCAGATCCTCAAGCGATTGCCACCCGTCATCAAAGGCGTGGCGTTCGGTTGGCTCGAAACGGCCACTCGGATTTACGCCGGAGGCGCGACCTCTGCGCCGTGCCGGATCAACCCGCATGCCGGAACGGGACACAATCGATTCCATATGCGCAGCACTGCCACCGGGAGCGAAAGCGTGAGCATCAGCTGCATGAATGGTTTCAAACTGTCCGGGCATCCCTTTTCTCCAAATGACGCTTCGTTTTGATGAATATATTCCTACATCAAAAAGAGAACATTACAAGAACAAAAAAGATAATACCTTCAATTGTGATTTCAAGCCCGGGTGGCGTGGCGGTGCTGCTTGCGACTGACTTTGAGCAAAAGCGGATGCGGCGCTCACCCGGCGCCGCGTTTGAGATGCTCATCAAGGCGCGGCATGATCTCCACGAAATTGCAGGGCATGTGGCGATAATCCAATTGCAGCTTCAAAATGCCGTCCCACCCGTCTTTGCAGGCACCCGGCGAGCCGGGGAGGCAGAACACAAATGTCGTGCCGATCAGCCCGGCGGTGGCCCGGCTTTGAATGGTGGATGTTCCGATCTTCTCAAAACTCAGTTGATGAAACGCGATGGAAAAGCCGTCCATACGCTTTTCAAACAGGGGTTCAACAGCGTCAGGCGTCACATCCCGTCCGGTAAAGCCGGTACCCCCGGTTGTGATGATGGCGTCGATTGATTCATCGTCACACCACGCCACGATGCGTTCGCGAATGAGCGACACATCATCGGTTACGATGGCACGATCGGCAAGCTGATGACCCGCGTCGATGATACGGTCGGCCAAGACGGTGCCAGAGCGGTCTTCGGCAAGGCTGCGCGTGTCGGAAATGGTCAGAACGGCGATCGACACCGGTATGAATGTCCGGCTCTCATCAATTCGGCTCATGGGAAGATCCAGTTCTGGTTTGCATCGGTGCGCAACACCAATCTAGACGATGCTGCGTGTTGCGACGACCCACCAATCGGGGTGTTGGTCGGCAATGGTTTCAGCTGTTGCAGCGGCCTGCGCGTCATTTTCAAACAAACCAAAGCATGTCGCCCCGGACCCTGACATGCGCGCCAGAAGGGAAGCGCATGTCTCCAGTGAGTCGAGCGCTGTTTGAATGGATGGATGCAGCGCGATGGCAGACGACTGTAAGTCGTTGCGTTGTCGTGAAAGCCAGGAAACCCATTCAGAAAGATCGTCGCTGTCCGGGCAGCGTGGTGCGGGAGGGTTGTCACGTTTCACCAGTGCCTTGAAAATCTCGGGCGTTGAAACACCCACGCGCGGATTGACCAGAACCATTGAAAATGCGGGCATCGAGACGGGTTCAAGCTGCTCGCCGATACCGGACGCCCGCAATGGCTTGCCATGCAGACACATGGGAACATCGGCACCCAGGGACAGGCCGATCTTAGACAGTGCATCGCTATCGTATTCCTTGGTCCATAAATCATTCAGGCCCACCAATGTCGCCGCTGCGTCGGCAGAACCGCCCCCAATGCCGGACGAGACGGGCAGGTTTTTACAAAGCTCTATCTTGGCTCCGCGGTGCTCATTGGCAACATTTGCCAGGGCGTCGGCAGCCTTGATGACGAGATTGGATCCATTCGCCACCAACCCTTCCGCTTCGGGGCCGGAAATCTCCAGCGACACACCATCCCCATTTTCAAACGTAAGCTGGTCGCCAATTTCGGCGAAGGTTACGATTGTATCGAGCAGATGATAGCCGTCGTCTCTTTGCCCGGTAACATGCAGGCAAAGGTTGATCTTCGCATGAGCTGTTCGGCTGATCGCAGTCAAAGCGTTCAATCGCATAGCCCGGCGCACATCGTGTGATATGCGCGGCTGAGCAGCTTACCCATTGTCGGGCTTCGGTTCTTCCGCGGTCGCATCGTCGGGCTTGGCCAGCTTTTCTGCTTCATCCAGACCGAGTTCGAGCTTGCGTTTGATCTTGGGGATATCATCAGCCGGCGGATCAAGCGCTAAAGCGTGCTGCCATTGGAATGTTGCTTCAAGACGGCGCTTGGCCCGCCAATAAGCGTCGCCCAGATGATCGTTGATGGTCGGATCACCGGGGCGCAGCTCGACAGCGCGTTCCAGCTGCACAACGGCTTCCTCATAGCGCTTGAGGCGGTAATAGGCCCATCCAAGACTGTCGACAATATAACCGTCATTGGGGCGCAACTGCACAGCCTTGCGGATCATGTCCAGACCTTCCTGGAGGTTGATATTCATATCAATCCAGGAATAGCCGAGATAGTTGAGCACGCTCGGTTGATCAGGGAACAGTTCCAGCGCTTTTTTGAAAGCCGCTTCCGCAAGCGGCCACTGTTTGGTGCGCTCGTAGGCGATGCCAACGCGGTAATAAAGGTTCCAGTGAACGCGCGTTGGATTGTCGACCCGCTCAAGGGCTCGATTGTAGACACCGATTGCGTCATCATATTTTTCGTGTCGCGCCAGCACGGCACCGTAAGACAAATAGGTGACCAGATCGTCCGGACCGCTTTCCAGCAACAATTCCATTTGCGCAAGCGACTGTTCAAGATCGCCTAGTGAGTCGAGATTGAGGGCAATCTCCAGCCGCGCGATGCGGTAATAGGGCGAGCTTTCGGGAATGGTCTCGAACAGCGCATTGGCTTCTTCGAGCAGCTGTTCCCCGTCCAGCAATTCGGCAAGCTTTGATGCTATGGCATCATCCTTGTCGCCCAGAACGCGCGCGAGCTGCAGGTAGATACGTGCAAACTGTTTGCCGCCTTCCTTGTTGATGGCCGTGCCGAGGTTGAGGAAAACTTCTGCCGCACCGCGCTGGGCTTTTACGAGCTGGAGAGGTGGCACCTTGCCGCTTTCGATATCGCCAAGCAGTTGCTCGAACACCGGGTTTTGTGGTTGGCGTTGCAAAGCCTCAATCACAACCGACCGGGCCTGATCGACATTGCCGTCTCTGAAATAGGAATGAGCCAGCGCTTCGATAACACGTACATAGGTCTCGTTGGCCGCCTGGCCGCCCGCGCGGTTGCCATAGGCTGTTTCCAACCGCTTGATCGCACCTTTGGTATCGCCCGCAGCAAGGGCCACCAGCCCGCCATGATATTGCGCGAAGAGATCGAACCAGGCAGGGCCTTTAAGCCCGTCAACGGTTTTCAGGGCTTCATCAAACTTTTCCTGTCCGACTTGAACCCAGCTCAACACAAGACCGGCCATCAGTCGGTCCAGCGCCGAGCGCCAGTCCTTTTCAAGGCTGCGTTCGGCTCCTGCCCAGTTCTTGCGCCGCAAATCATCGACGGCAAGAATGATGCTGACGATTTCCGGTTCTTGCCCGGCTTTGGCAATGTCCCGGCCTGTCTCCACACCTTCTGCAAAATTGCCATTGGCGATGAAGTTCAGGAAACCCTTGAGCTTCAGATCGACATTGTCGGGATCAAGCGCGATCGCCGCTCGATAATAATTGACGGCGTTGGCCGTGTCAGAATCGGTCGATGCAATACGCGCGGCGAGATAATTGCCGGCAAGGCTGCTTGAAGGGGCAAGCACCTCATCGGCATTTTCTTCAGCCAGCGACGAACCCGATGAAAATAGAACTGCCGCGCCAAAGGCAAATGTAGCAAGCGGTGCGGCGGCGCGCAAACGAAAACCTCTTCCCAATCGGGACGGGGCATCGAAACGGCCATTGTCGCGCGGTTGCGAATTCAAAAAGCCTCGTGTCGCGTTTTTCATTGATTGCACACCCTTGTTCACACCCGATTGTTCGTACCCGGTTGCCCAGCCCGACATGATTCTGTCTTGCTGATATTGCCCGTATTCTGCTTATGGGCAAAACAGTCAAACAGGTCATTAACATGGCGGCAATGCGGCTGTCTCACAAGGAGCGAATTGACGCTTGTTCGCAATGTGCCAAAACGCACATGCCGGACGTGAAAAAGCGCTCTAACTCACGCGTGCAACGCAGAAATCCACAACACCCAGCAATGCGTCCTTGTGCGCGCTCGCTGGAAGTGGTGCCAGGGCATCGCGCGCAACCTGTCCATAATGGCGCGCACGCTCAACCGTGTCGGTCAAAGCATTGTGATCCTTCAGCAGAACCATCGCTTTTTGAAGTGCGGCTTCGTCCGAGCTGTCGCTTTCCATCGCAGCCCGCCAGAATGCCCGTTCATCCTCACTGCCGCGCCGGTAGGCAAGCAAAACCGGAAGAGTGATCTTGCCTTCGTAGAAATCGTCGCCGACGTTTTTGCCGAGATCAGCCTTCGTGCCGCCATAGTCCAGCGCATCGTCAATCAGCTGGAAGGCGAGGCCGAGATTGATGCCGAAGGAGCGGAAGGCCGCGCGTTCGTTTTTCATGGCGCTGTTTTGCAGTTGGCCAGCCAGTATCGGGCCAACTTCGGCTGCCGCAGAAAACAGGGCAGCGGTCTTTGATCGAATGACGGTCAGGTAATCGTCTTCGGTCGTTTCCATGCTTTGGGCTGCTGACAATTGCATCACTTCGCCCTCGGCGATAATCGTGGATGCAGACGATAAGACGTCCAGCGCTTCCATGGAACCGGCATCCACCATCATGCGAAAAGCCTGACCGAGCAGGAAATCACCAACCAGAACACTGGCCTGATTGCCCCACACCATGCGGGCCGCCTGTTTACCGCGCCGCATGTCGCTTTCATCAACGACGTCATCGTGCAGCAGCGTGGCCGTGTGCATGAATTCGACACTGGCGGCGAGCGTGATGTGATGATCCCCCTCATATCCGCACATCTGTGCGGCGGCGAGGGTCAACATCGGGCGCAGGCGTTTGCCGCCAGAATCAATAAGGTGTTTGGCAACTTCCGGAATCATCTCAACGTCTGATCCGGTCTTGGAAAGAATAAGCGTGTTGACGCGCGCCATGTCGGCAGCGGTCAGGTCGACAAGCGGCTGAATGCTCGCCTGCGGCGGACGGTTTTCATCCATCTTCAAAACAACGCCCATCGTGCCTGTCACCTCAGCTTGCCGGATTTCGCCGGACCCTATTACCTTGATCTTTGGCGCACAAGGTCGCGACCAGTCGCACGCCAACGTGTCACATCAATTTCATGTCGCTTGATGAAATCTCACCAGGTCATGCGCCGCAAGGTGCGGTCCTTGTCGATGAAGTGGTGTTTCAGCGCCCCGCCGGCATGGGCCGCTATAACCGCCAGCAGGCCGTAGGATGCGTAGATGTGAAATGATATTGCCAGATCGCGCACCGTCTCTGAGACCGGGAAAAGGGCAGGCAATGTCACCAGCGAGAAGATGGGGATACCTTCACCCTCGAACGTTGTGAACAGATAGCCGCTAACGGGGATGGTAATCACACTTGCGATGAGCAGGAAATGGGCAATCGAAGATGCGCGTTTTTCAAGAGGCGTATGGCTGTCGAGATGCGGCGGGCGGGCCTTGATGAACCGCATGACCAGCAAAGCGATGCCGAGGAAGAAAACAATCACGCCAAAAGCCTTATGGAGATAAGGAGCCAGATTGTACCAGCTTGAATAATAGCTGAGATCAATCATCCACCACCCCAACGCAATCAGCCCAATCATGCCCACCCCGATGAGGGCGTGGAGAATGCGGCTGATAACTGGAAAAGACGTAGGGGCGGCTTGGTCTGACATTGTCCGGTCTGACATGGGGCATCTCAAAAAGTGGGATGAATGTTCATGCACATTTGCGGCCCGCTGTCGGGAAATTGTTGGAACAGCGGGCCGCGCAATGCGGACTACTTGTCTTTGATCGCTTCAATCTGAAGCGTTACATCGACAGTCTCAGCCTTCGGGCCGACATTGAAATCCATGCCGAAGTCTTTGCGGGTCAGGGTGTATTTGCCCTCAAAGCCAACGCGATATCCGCCCCATGGGTCCTTGCCTTCACCAATCTTCACGATTGGAAATGACACTTCCTTTGTGACACCAAGCAGGGTCAGGTTGCCGGTCAGCGTCCCGCCATTTGCGTCGCCCTGGTAGCCTGTGCTTTCGAAAACCGCGGTGGTGAATTTGCTGACATCAAAGAAATCGCCGCTGCGCAGATGCTTGTCGCGGTCGGCCCAGTTCGTGTCGATGCTGGCGGTGTCTATTTCCACCTTGACTTGCTGTGCAGCCGCACCCGCCTCAGGGTCATAATTCAGAGTGCCGGAAAACTTGTTGAACTCGCCGGAAAGCTTCGAGAACCCCAAATGGTTCGTCTCGAATTTGATGAACGAATGCGATGGATCGATTGTGTATGTGGCAGCCTGCGCTGCGATCAGACCAACGCCCATGGAGGTTGCGAGGGAAAGTGCGAAGGCGGTAGATTTGAAACGGGATGACAGCATGGGTATTCTCCTGAAGGTCAAATTTGAGGAGCGTGAAAAGCCGATTTGCAGGACACGCATGAGACGGGTTGTTACCGTTGACATGACAATACGATTTGCAAAAAAGCTTTCAATATGCGAAAATTTAATGATAAGAATGCAAAAATGCATTTGAAAGGATAAGCGGGCGTGCTGATTTGATGGACTGGGACGACCTTCGTTTCATCATTGCGGTTTATGATAACGGTTCGGCACTTGCAGCCGCGCACCGGCTGGGCGTCAATGCGAGCACCGTCCAGCGTCGCGTAGCCCGCTTTGAAGAGCGCAACAATGTGCACCTGTTTGACCGTCTTCAGGGCGGGCTAAGCCCAACCGCTGAATGCGAGGCTCTGGTTGAGGCGTCCCGCGACATTGACGAGCGCGTTGCGCGCATCAGCCGCGAAATCCTGGGGCGTGATTTGCGGCTTGAGGGCACAATTGCCGTCACATCAACCGAGACATTCCTCAATGATGTCATCGCATCTCACATCAAGAGCTTTCACGACAAGCACCCTTCAATCCACGTTGAACTGACACTCACCAACTCACGCCTCAACCTGTCGAGGCAGGATGCCGACATTGCCATCCGCCCCTCTGAGAACCCACAGCAAACGCTTGTCGGGCAGCGCGTTGCTGATCTTGGCTTCGGCATTTATGCAAGTGACGCTTTCATTGCCGAACATATCAGCAAGCCATTGGACCGGCTGACAATTGACGATCTGAAGCAGCATAAATGGCTGGGCATTGGTGATGCCCTGTCAGGCTCTCCCGCTCACCGCTGGATGCGCACCAACATTCCGGCAGAACAATGCTGGATCAGCGTCGACACGTTTCCGGCCATGGCGACTTGCGTAAAACAGTCCATGGGGCTGGCTGTTTTGCCCTGTATCTCGGCAGATCTTCCCGGTTTGACGCGTTTGCGCCCGCGCGGCTTCGACATGAAAATCTCGGTCTGGGTGCTCACCCATCCGGAAATTCGCAACGCGGCGCGCATTCGGGCTTTCATGGATCACATTACAGCAGCCATTCGCAGCGACCGGGATATGCTGGCGGGATAATTTTCCTCGCGTCGCGGGTGGCTTGTGATAAAAGATTGCCCTGAACGCAACGCCACAGGACCGGCCCAGTGGAAGAACTTCTCAGAACCAACAATCCCGTCACGGTATCGTTTGCGGAAGCTCTGTTGAAGGAGCAGGGGATCGTGCATTTCGTCGCCGATGAACACATGAGCATTGTCGATGGATCGCTTGGCATCTTGCCGCGACGGATCATGGTTGATGGCGACCGGCTGGTAGAAGCGCGTACACTGATGGTCAATGCCGGGCTCGGCGATGACCTGCCATCGAAACCGGTTCGCGGCACAAGCTTCTGAGCGCCATGGAGGAACCGGCGAAAACCTCAACTGCCGGCGAAGCCGTCACCTGTGATGGATTTCTGGACAATCAGATTCAGGTTTTGCAACCGGCAAAGGGCGGCCATCGTTCGGGACTGGACGCCATTTTTCTTGCAGCGACTGTCCCGCCCGACGCTGCGGGCAAGGTTTGCGATCTTGGTGCCGGCAGCGGTGTGGCTGGTCTCGCCGTCCTAGCGCGCAATGCATCCCTGACTGTCGATCTGGTGGAAAACAACGCGACCATGATCGCCCTTGGAGAACAGTCGCTGGGTCTGGAACATAACGCGCCATTTGCGGGCCGTGCCCGGGTTCTGCCATGCGATGTTCTGGCCCGAGGCGCGGACCGCGCAGCCGCCGGTTTACACGACAACGCTTATGATCATGTCATCACCAACCCGCCTTACAACGATCAGTCTTTCCAGCGTTCGCCTCAAAGTGACAGGGCGATGGCCCACAGCTTTGATGGCGATATGCTGGTGCGATGGTGTCGCACGGCATGCGCGATCACACGCTCCGGCGGCCGCTTTTCATGCATCGTGCGGCCGGGCTTGCTCCATGCTGTTCTCGAAGCGATGCACGGCCGGTTCGGTGCGATACGGATTTTGCCGCTTCATCCCAGCGCCGACAAGCCCGCGTCGCGTGTCCTGATCGGCGCTATAAGAGGCAGTGCAACAGCGCTGGAAATTTTGCCCGGACTGGTTCTGCACGAAGCCTCTGGCGGTTTCACATCAACAGCAGACGATGTTTTGAGGGGCAGAACATCGATATCTCTTTTTTGACAAGCGCTGATTGCCCCAAATCAGGCAGCTCCAGAAATCAGGCGGTTGAAATACAAGCCGAAAAATCACATCTGATTGCGCAACACATCGTCATCATTCGGGTTCCCCTTTGAAAAAGCTGCTCTCCAAAATTCTTCCCAAGAAATACCGCAAAACCAATGTATCGATACCGGTCGTCAAACTCAGTGGTGCGATCATGGCTGGTGGTTCGGCGCTTCGTCCCGCTCTTAATCTCGCCACATGTGCCGGGCTTCTGGAAAAGGCTTTTGAAGCCAAGGGGTCGCCTGCCGTTGCAATCGTGATCAATTCGCCTGGTGGTTCGCCGGTCCAGTCGCGACTGATTTATCAGCGCATTCGTGATCTGGCGAAAGAACACGACAAAAAGGTGCATGTTTTCGTCGAAGACGCTGCCGCATCCGGCGGCTACATGATTGCCTGTGCGGGAGACGACATCACGGTTGATCCCTCAAGCATTGTCGGATCGATCGGTGTGGTGTCTTCGAGCTTTGGTTTTGTCGAAGCGATTGAGAAAATCGGCGTCAAACGCCGTGTCTACACCGCCGGGCAAAACAAATCCCTGCTCGACCCGTTCCTGCCTGAAAAGAAGGCCGATATTGATCGGCTAAAGGCGCTCCAACTGGAAATCCATGAGGTGTTCATCAATCTGGTGAAAGAAGGACGGGGCGACAGGCTTGCTGAACACAAGGACATGTTTACCGGCATGTTCTGGTCTGGCATTCGGGGCGTCGAGCTTGGCCTTGCTGATGCAGTCGGCGATCTGCGTTCGTCGCTGAAGGAACGTTACGGCGAAAAAACCGAACTCAAACTCATTGAACCCAAAAAGGGCCTGTTTGGCCGCCGCTCGGTCTTCGGTGTTGCAACCGCCGTGGCAAACACCGGTTCTGACGACCTAGCAGGCTTGGCCTCCGGTGCGGCTGACGGTATGATCACGGTGTTGGAAGAACGCGCCCTGTGGTCGCGCCTTGGCCTTTAGGCCACTGAAACGCGCCTGCATCGGTCGGGCATGAAAGGACGGGATGGTTCAGATTTTTGCTCTTGCGGCTGTCGCAACGGTGGGTGTGGTGGCCTACACCTCGTTTCGCAAACACTGGAATGCGCTGCAGGAAGAAGACCGTATTCAGGAGCAGGAAATGAAGTCGGTTGGCGAACTGGAACAAGATCCGAAAACCGGAAAATACCGGCCGAAGAAATAAGCTTTCCTCCGGCCGGTATCGAAACCGACAAAGCTGCCGGTTTTCTAGTTGTTGTCGGGTGTGCAGGCCCGGTACATGATCGAAGCGTCGACAATATACCCGCGACGACAAACCTGTTTGCCCCGACGAAGCGTGTCGCATTGGCAGCTTTCCAGCTGTCGCAATGTCTGGCGTCTCGGCTTACGCGGATAGTTCGGGCTGCGATAAAGCCGCTCAGCGTTGAACGATGTTTCGCCCCCGGATGGCCCGGATACGCCGCCACCGCCGCGGCCTGCGCTGGCCTGACCGCCGTTTTGGCCACCCGCCTGTTGTGCATTGGCCGCTGTGGTCATGGGCACGACGGCGATTGGAACAATGATTGCAATGGCCAAAGCAAAGGACGTTGTTTTCACAATAGACATATCGATGTCTCCTTTTGTTTAGCCCCCATAGTCTGAATGCGATCTTTTGAATTGTCCGACTGTGCATTCGATCACGCGCCGTTGATCTGTCGTGATCAAATGCACATTGCTGCACATGCCTTGACCCCTGCGGTGCACCATGTCACCAGACGCAAAAATATCAGGCTGTCCGCGCAGAGTTGAACCATTATGACGTCGCAGATTTCTCACGATCCCAAAACTTCATTTCAGGGACTGATCCTGACCTTGCATGACTATTGGGCGCGCTACGGATGTGTGATCCTGCAGCCCTATGACATGGAAGTGGGTGCGGGCACGTTTCATCCGGCGACCACGTTGCGGGCGCTTGGGCCCAAACCATGGAATGCCGCCTATGTGCAGCCGAGCCGCCGCCCGACAGACGGTCGTTATGGCGAAAATCCCAATCGTCTCCAGCATTACTATCAGTATCAGGTGCTCCTGAAGCCTTCGCCACCTGATCTTCAGGAACTCTATCTGGGCTCACTCGATGCCATCGGCATTGACCCCAAACTGCATGATATTCGTTTTGTGGAAGATGATTGGGAAAGCCCGACGCTGGGTGCCTGGGGCCTGGGTTGGGAAGTGTGGTGTGACGGCATGGAAGTCTCGCAGTTCACCTATTTCCAGCAGGTTTGCGGCCAGGAATGTTCGCCCGTTGCAGGTGAATTGACCTATGGGCTTGAGCGTCTGGCGATGTATGTCCAGAACGTCGACAACGTCTACGATCTGAATTTCAACGGCGGTACCGGCAATGATCGCGTCAGCTATGGCGATGTGTTCCAGCAGACCGAGCGCGAATATTCCCGCTGGAATTTCGACATCGCCGACACCGATACCCTGTTGCAGCATTTCAACGATGCCGAAGCGGAGTGCCAGCGCATTCTTGCCGCTGACGATATCGATCCGAAGAAAGACCGCAGCATTGTCATGGCCCATCCGGCTTATGACCAATGCATAAAGGCCAGCCATGTTTTCAATCTGCTGGACGCGCGCGGCGTCATTTCAGTAACCGAACGCCAGAGCTACATTTTGAAAGTGCGCACGCTTGCCAAGGCCTGCGGCGAGGCTTTCCTGCGCACCGAGGCCGGTGGCGCAACGGTTTCCTGAAAGGCGGCAATGGCGGCGTGACTCAGGTATGCTGAGGCGGTAACCTGAGAGCCACACAGTCTTTTTCAGGATTCGCCCTCATGTCTACCTCTGGCATCATAGTGCTCGTCGTCCTCGCGGTTGTCGCGTTCTACGGCATCACCATCTACAATGGCCTGGTCAACGCGCGTCAGATGGCCGAGGAAGCATGGTCCGGCATCGATGTGCAGTTGAAACGCCGTGCCGATCTCATTCCCAATCTGGTGGAAACAGTGAAGGGTTACGCGTCCCACGAAAACGAGACGCTCGCCGAAGTGACAGAAATGCGCGCCCGTGCGCAGGCGGTAGCGCCTGACAATGTAGCCGGTCGCGCCGCTGCGGAAGGCTTGCTGAGCCAGGCTTTGGGTAAACTGATTGCGGTCGCTGAGGACTATCCGGATCTGAAAGCCAATGAAAATTTTCTCGAGCTTCAGCGCTCGCTGGAAACGGTCGAAGGCGAAATTCAGATGGCGCGTCGTTATTTCAATGGCTCTGTGCGCGATATGAATGTGCGGGTGGAGAGTTTTCCTTCCAATCTGGTCGCCAATCAGTTCGGCTTCCGGCAGGCCGAATATTTCGAACTGGAAGATCCGCAGGACCGGCAGACACCCCAGGTTTCTTTCGAAAGCTGAGCGGCTTTCATGCTTTGCCACCCGATACTAGGTTCGATGCGCCTGCTGATCATGTTCTGCGTGCTGCTGGTCAGTACATGGGCGGCCAGCGCAGCCGAGCGGATATTGCAGTTCGACAGCCGTGTGAACGTTCAGCCGGACGGTGCCTACATTGTCACGGAAACTATTCGTGTGGTCGCCGAAGGCAACCGGATCAAACGGGGTATTTTCCGCGATTTTCCCATCGTTTTCCGCGATGAATCGGGCAATGAACGCAAGGTCGGATTCGAGCTGGTTTCAGCGAAACGCGATGGCGCGCCGGAGCAATCGCGAATCGAGCGTTCGTCGCGTGCCCTACGCATCTATCTCGGCAAGAGCGACTTATTTTTGCAGCGGGGAACCTACACCTACGAAATCAAATACCGCACCGACCGCCAGTTGCGGCGCTTTGATGACCGGGTGGAAGTCTATTGGAATGCAACTGGCAATTTCTGGGATTTCCCGATTGAAAGGGCGACCGCCACAATCGACCTGCCGGATGGTGCATCCGCGCGACAAACAACGTTTTTTACAGGCCGCAGCGGAAGCACGCAAAAACAGGCTCGCGCGACCGAATTCAATGACGGCAACATCGTCAAATTCGAAACCACCAGATCGTTGCAGCGCCGCGAAGGACTGACGGTCGCCGTTTCCTTCGACAAGCAGTTTGTCAGCGCGCCGGATGAATGGGCGCAGGCGCGCTGGTTCTTTCAGGATCACGCTGCATCGATCCTCACCTATGGCGGCGCACTGCTGGTGTTTTTCTATTATTATGTCGTCTGGCGCCGCATCGGTCGCGATCCGCCGGAAGGCGTGATGGTGCCGCGCTGGGACATGCCCGAAGGGGTTTCGCCCGCGTTGGTCAATTACATCGACAATGAGGGGCTGAGAGGGCATGGTTTTGCAGCAATCTCGGCGGCCTTGCTCAATCTTGCGGTCAAGGGACACGTGAAGCTGGAAGGCGTCGCTTCATCGCTGAAAGCAGTTGTGGTGCACGAGCACTCGCCACATGATTTTTATCCCGGAGAGCGTGCCGTTCTCCGCGAACTTCGTGGCGCTGGCGGATCTTTGCGTTTTGACCAATTCAATGGTGCCAAGGTCAAATCACTGGTCGATGTTTTTAAAGGGGCGATGGAAAAAGAACATCGCGGCGTCTATTTTAAGTCGAACCTTTGGCACATTTTGCCGGGTTTGCTCTTGTCGATCGCAACACTGTTTCTGACAATTGCATTTGCACCGAGCGTTCAGCAATATTTGGGTCCTTTGCTGGTCTTCACGGTTGGTGGGGGATTTTTCTGTTTGGTGATCTTCAGAAACATCCTGAAATTTCGTCAGGCCGGACTAAAGAACAAAATTGGCAGCGTCATGAATGCCGGTTTTGCGATCATGATCGCCATGATTGTTGGCGTCAATTTTCTTTTTGCATTGCCGGAACTCTGGTCGGCATCTTCGCAGATTTCAAAACTCCCAGGCTTCATAGGGGGACTGATGGTGCTGGTTGTTGTGAATGCTTTATTCTACTTCCTGATGGGCGCTCCAACGCCGCTTGGGCGTCAACGGATGGACGAAATCGCCGGGCTGAAGCGCTATCTCACCGTGGCGGAGGCGGACCGGATGAACATGCGTGGCGCGCCAGAGATGTCGCCGCAACACTATGAGAAATTGCTGCCTTATGCGGTTGCACTGGGCGTTGAAAAGCCATGGTCGAATGCATTTCAAAGCTGGCTTTCAACGTCACTCGCAGCCGGCAGTGTGGCGGCCGCAAGCTATCACGGCCCTTCGTGGTATGATGGCGGTACCGATTTCAACCCCGGTTCAATCGGCTCGCAAATGTCTGACATCGGTTCAGGCATTGCCGATTCCCTGACATCCTCCATGCCTGCACCTGAAAGCAGCTCATCCGGGTTTTCCGGTGGCGGCGGTGGCGGATCGTCCGGCGGCGGGGGAGGCGGCGGCGGAGGTGGCGGCTGGTAGTGACACCATGCTGACATATCCTGACAGCATGATTGTGCTATGATTTCCATGTCTTGAGCATTTCAAACGCCCCACAAGGAGGAAGATCATGTCACACGGAACCATTCACTGGACGGAACTGAACACAAGGGATGCTGAAGGCGCGAAGGCCTTTTACAGCAAAACGATGGGCTGGACCTATGACTCCATGCCCATGGATGGCGGCGGAACCTACTGGCTTGCGAAGAACAAAGATGAGATGGTCGCGGGTATCTTCGATATATCATCCGGCGAAATGGGCGACATTCCCAATTGCTGGATGACCTATGTCGCGGTTGACGATATCGACAAGCGCGCAAAAATGGCAAAAGACAACGGCGCGACCATATTGCAGGAGCCATTCGATGTGCCGGGTGTCGGGCGCATTGCAATGATCATGCAGCCCGATGGCGCTGCGGTGGGCTGGATGACACCCTCCAACGATTAAGCCCCATCCGTTGAAGCGCAACGAATTAGTGAACTGCTCAGCCGCATGTACCGGTTGAGCAGCCACGCCAAAATCGGCGCCTGATCCGGTTGTGGTAAAAAAGGCAAAACCAAAGGGCAAGATTGCCCAAAAGGGCCCGATTGAGGTGAAACTTGAGGCTGGAAAAACCTATTTCTGGTGTTCCTGTGGTCTGTCGAAAAACCAGCCGTTTTGCGACAAGAGCCACAACAAGGATCTGTTCGTTCCCATGGCCTTCACACCGCCGGAATCGGGCAAATACTTCCTCTGTGCCTGCAAACAGACCACCAACGAGCCCTATTGCGACAGTTCTCACGCGGAACTGTGACACCATAATTTTTCAGAAGCGCGGATGACATCCAACGGGCCGCTTGTTATGAGCAGCCCAATTGTTTTTCCGGCTCTTTGTTGTTCCCATGCCTGATCTATTGCTCGAGCTTTTCTCCGAAGAAATTCCTGCCCGCGTTGCCCGCAGCGCAGCGAGGACACGCAAACGGAAAATCCAGCGGGCGGAGGCGTGATCGATGCCTGATTTATTACTCGAACTTTTCTCCGAAGAGATTCCCGCCCGCATGCAGCGAACTGCGGCCGGCAATCTGCGCAAGCAGGTGACCGATGCCCTGGTCGATGCGGGTCTGACCTATGAGGGCGCGCGGGAATACTGGACGCCACGACGTCTGACGCTTGATCTGCGCGGCCTGACCGCACGATCGGCGGATCTGAAAGAAGAGCGCAAGGGCCCGCGCACGGATGCGCCGGAAAAGGCGGTTGCCGGTTTTCTGCGCGGGGCAGGGCTTGAAAGCGTCGATCAGGCCGAGGTGCGCACCGACCCCAAAAAAGGTGACTTCTACGTTGCCGTCATCGAAAAACCCGGTCGTGATGCGGTCGATATCATCGCCGAAATCATGCCGGGCATCATTTCCGGTTTTGCCTGGCCGAAATCCATGCGCTGGGGCGCGAAGTCGGCGGAAGCCGGCAGCCTGAAATGGGTGCGCCCGCTGCAATCGATCCTGTGCACGTTCGGCCCGGAAACCGAGGAACCGGTCGTCGTGCCGTTTGAAGTGGGTGGTATCGCAAGCGGCAATGTCACCCATGGCCATCGCTTCCATGCGCCGGACCCGATCACCGTGCGCCGGTTTGATGACTACGTCAGCGCGCTGGAAAAGGCGAAGGTCGTGCTGGACGCCGAACGGCGCAAGGACATCATTCGCGCCGACGCGCAAAACCTCGCCTTTGCGAAAGGGCTGGAACTTGTCGAAGACGAAGCGCTGCTGGAAGAAGTGACCAATCTGGTTGAATGGCCCATCGCGCTGCTCGGCGAGTTCGGCGAGGAATTCCTCAATATCCCGCCGGAAGTCGTGCGCCTGACGATCAAGGAAAATCAGAAATGCTTTGTCCTGCGCAAGGGCGATGCCCAGGGCGGTGAGTTGTCGAACACCTTTCTGCTGGTCGCCAATATCGAGGCGAGCGATGGTGGGGTTGAGATCGCCCGTGGTAACGCCAAGGTTGTCAACGCCCGCCTCAGCGATGCGAAGTTTTTCTGGGAAACCGATCTGCACACTGTCGAAACCAGCGGCTTCACGCCGTGGCTTGAGAAGCTCAACAATGTCACCTTCCACGCAAAGCTCGGCACCCAGAGCGAGCGTGTGCAGCGCATCATGGCGCTTGCGGAAGAGCTCGCGCCGATGGTTGGTGCCGATCTGCAGATCGCCAAACGCGCTGCGGAAATCGCCAAGGCTGATCTCAACAGCGCAATGGTTTATGAGTTCCCCGAACTGCAGGGCCTGATGGGCCGCCGCTACGCGACCCGCGCCGGGGAAAATCCTTCCATCGCGCTCGCCTGCGAAGAGCATTATAAACCGCAAGGCCCGTCCGACTATGTGCCGACCGATCCCGTCAGTGTTGCGGTCGCGCTCGCCGACAAGCTCGACACCCTCACCGGCTTCTGGGCCATCAACGAAAAACCCACCGGTTCAAAAGACCCCTATGCTCTGAGGCGCGCGGCGCTGGGTGTGATCCGGTTGGTTTTGGGAAGCCAAATGAGCGCCTCGCTCAAACTTGTTTTTGCCTACGCGCGAAGACCATTTGGAACTTCGGGGTATATCAGCCATGATGCGACCGACTCTGATCTGATACAGCAGGTTTGGGATAGCGAGTTTGCTGATCTCCTCTCCTTCTTCCACGACCGTCTTAAAGTCTATCTCCGCGACTCGGGTGCCCGGCATGATCTGATCGACGCGGTGATCACACCGGGCTCGGATGACCTGCTTCAGATCACCCGTCGTGTCGAAGCGCTGGGGCAGTTCCTTGAAACCGACGACGGTCAAAACCTGCTGGCGGGCACCAAACGCGCCGCCAACATTCTTGCCGCTGAGGAGAAAAAGGGAACTGAAGTGGCGGATGAAGTTGTTGAATCAAGACTTCAGGAACAGGCGGAAAAAGCCCTGTTTGCAGCCGTGAATCAGGCTGAGAGCGATGCCGCACAAGAGGTTGAAAAAGAAGACTATTCTTCCGCTATGCTCGCTCTTGCCAAACTGCGTGAACCGGTTGATTCATTTTTTGAACGCGTCATGGTCAACGCCGATGATGCCGACATTCGCGCCAACCGTCTGGCCCTGATGCGCCGCATTCGCACGGCGACGGAAACTGTGGCAGACTTCTCAAGAATTGCAGGGTAAGGAGCACGCCTCATGAAAACCTGGAACGTTTATCTCTCCGGCGAAATCCACACGGCATGGCGCGCCGAGATTGCGGACGGTGCCAGGGCGGCGGGTCTTCCGGTTTCGTTTTCCTCCGCCGTCACCCATCACGAGGCGTCGGATGATTGCGGCGTGGCGATCCTTGGTGAAGAGCCGAACAAGTTCTGGCACGACCACAAGGGCGCGCAGATGAATGCCATCCGCACCCGCACACTGATGGCGGATGCTGATATCGTCGTCGTCCGGTTTGGCGAAAAATACAAGCAGTGGAACGCGGCCTTTGATGCTGGTTATGCCGCCGCGCTCGGCAAGCCGCTGATCATTATGCATCAGGACGAACACGCCCACGCGCTCAAGGAAGTTGATGCGGCAGCACTTGCCGTCACCAGGACCTCCGCTGAGGTGGTCGAAATTCTGCGCTACGTGATCAAGGGCGAACTGGCCGGTTACACCGATCAGGTTCGCGCTGCCGAATAGAACCAAAAGGCGAGGGCCTTGCCATGACACGCTGGCTCAAGATCGGTCTGACCGGCACCATCATCACCGCCATATGCTGCTTCACCCCGGCGCTGGCCATCCTGCTCGGCGCGATTGGCCTGGCGGGGTTGGTGGCCTATATCGATGTGATCCTACTGCCGCTCCTCGGTGCCTTTATCGCACTCACCCTGTGGGCTTTTGTGCGGAGAATATGAAGATAGAAACGCGCTTTCTTCCCGGTTCTCTGGGCATGATTGCGGCTCTGCATGGCATCCATTATTCTCAGCACTGGGGCTTTGGAACATTTTTCGAAGCCAAGGTCGCCAGCGAACTGGCTGAATTTGCAAACCGTATCGCGTATAATGATCTGGTCCTGATCGTGCAGGATGCGGAGGGTGTCGCGGCATCTCTTATTCTTGACTTGAACGACGCCCAGTCGGGAGACCGCGGTGCTCACTTGCGATGGTTCATCAGTTCGGATCGTTGTCGCGGAACAGGAATTGGCCGAACTCTTCTTGAACGTGCAATCGCCCATGCAGACGACCATTCCAATGGCCGTGTCTGGCTGACGACATTTGCCGGGTTGGAACCTGCGCGCCATCTCTACGAAAGTTTCGGTTTTCGCCTCGTGAACGAGGTTGAAGGAAAAGCCTGGGGCACCATTGTCCAAGAGCAGGAATATCAAAGATAGATGATCTGGCGGGTGTGTATTGATCGGGATACTTCCGTTACAATCATGACCACATAAGGCAGCATGCGACAGGTCGGTTTATGGTGACACAAAAAAATCATGTTTATGCATCGATAGCGCAATGCGTTGTTGATCACGGTATCGACACGATGTTTGGCCTGATGGGCGATGCTAATCTGTTCATGGTCGATGAATATGTGCGCGCCCATAACGGAACTTTCGTGCCCGTGGCCTACGAGGGCAGCGCCGTCCTTATGGCGCTCTCCTATTCGAAATTCGCCCACACCGTGGGTGTTGCGACCGTCACCCACGGGCCGGGCTTCACCAATTGCATCACCGCGCTGGCCGAAGGGGTGCGCGGGCACATGTCGATGGTGCTGCTGTGCGGCGACACGCCGGTGATCAATCCGCAAAACCTTCAAAACATCGATCAGCGCGAACTGGCCAAGGCCGCCGGTGCCGGTTTTGAGCAGATGCGCGCGCCGGAAACGGTAACTGAAGACATCGCGAAAGCCTTCTATCGCGCGCGTGTGGAGCGGCGCCCCATCGTTCTCAACATGCCTGCCGATTTCATGTGGCAGGAGGTCGAGCACAGGAAAGTCGTCTATCCGGTTTTCGATGACCCGGCCATCGTGGCGGAGGGTGACAATCTGGACGAAGCCATCGGCATGATCGCGTCCGCAAGGCGTCCGATCATTCTGGCGGGCGGTGGTGCGATAGGAGCGGAGGCTTCGCTGATCCGGCTGGCCGACCGGCTGGAAGCGCCGCTGGCCACCACGCTGAAGGCCAAGGCCATGTTCAACGACCATCCTTTCAACATGGATATATTCGGGACGCTCAGCACCCCGGCGGCCTATGATGCCATCGCGAAAGGCGATTGCGTGGTGGCGTTTGGCGCGAGCCTGCACCACTTCACCACCGATCATGGCGCGCTGATGAAGGGCAAGCGCGTGGTTCTGGTGAACAACCAGATCACCGAAATCGGCAAGAACTTTCATCCCGATGCCGCGCTTGTTGGCGATGCAGCGCTGACGGCTGACAACATCGTTCACTGGCTCGATGAAGCGGAAATTCCGCCCAGCGGATTTACGAAAGAACTGGATGGTGAGGCGCTGACGGCGCATCCACCGGCCACATCGAAAAAGGCGAAAAGCGGCACAATTGGCTTCGTTCATGCGCTTGAACAGCTGGAACAGGTTTTGCCGAAAAACAGAATTCTGACCACGGATGGCGGGCGCTTCATGACGGAAGTGTGGTGCCGCGTCTCCGCTCCCAACGCGCAGAGCTTTATTGCCAGCACCAATTTCGGATCAATCGGCATCGGCCTTCAATACGCCATCGGCGCGGGCTTTGCGGTGACCGACAGGCCCGTCGTGCTGTTCACCGGCGACGGCGGATTCATGATGGGCGGCATCAACGAGTTCAACACCGCGGTGCGGATGAATCAGGATCTGATTGTGGTCGTGTGCAACGATTCCGCCTATGGCGCAGAGCACATTCAGTTTGTCGACCGCAGCATGAACCCCGGCCTGTCGCAATTCTCCTGGCCCTCCTTTGCCGACGTCGCAACCGCGCTGGGTGGCGAGGGCCTGCTGGTGGAATCGCAAGAGCAGTTGGACGCCGCCGTTGCCGCCATCGAAGGCAGAACCCGCCCCATCCTCATCGAACTCAAACTCGACCCCGACGACGTCCCACGCATGCGAGCTTGAGTCAGGGCATGTCAGGCTGAAAAGGTTCTGGTATCGGCACAGAGCGACAGCGAGCAGCATCTGCTTGGGAAAATCCGCTGATCATCGTGGATTAGAGTGAACACACCCGCGCACTGAGCCGACATCGCCGCTTTGGCCGTTTGTTTGGCCTGTGTGCATTGTTAAGCAGGACAACGCGCGCCCCTCACGCTTTACTGCCAGCAAGCGCAAGAAAGAGGCGGTTTTGCTATTGCTAACTGAATGACTGAGTTGCGGACGAAGCGGGCGTTCGCTGCGGCTGCGCCAATGGCTGCTACCGACACAGGGTGACGATTGCCAATTGCGCCTGAATACACCACCTGTTACTTTAAAATGGCTACGTAACTGGCGAGAATTAGATGGGCAACCATCGGGAAGCGTAGTCTTTAGCTGGCCGTTCGCCTGGGCATCCTCCGTCAAAATTGGGGTGCTCTGATGGTCAAATCTGGTTTCATGCTTTACCTACGTTACTGCGCTGGAAATAGCGTCGCTCTGACTTGCATTTGGATGCAACGGGTCGCTGTGCTGTGGCTCGCGTGGGAGCTATCCGAGTCGACCTTTTGGTCGAGCGTTGTGCTCGCCGCGCAGCTTGTTCCAACTGTCATCATTGGACCGCTCTTTGGCGCAGTTGCCGACCGGGTTCGGATCATCCCCGCGATGGCAAAAGTTCAGCTTGTTCTTGCAGCTCTGACCACATCACTGTTCGTCCTTGCGCTCGCCGACCTCGTAACGGTTGGTGTACTCATCGCTTTCGAATGCCTGATCGGGATAACTGTATCAGCTCATCAGCCGCTGCGTATGGCCTTAATACCGGCACTTGTTACCAAATCCTTGATGCCCAGAGCCATCGCGCTGGACTCGATGGTGTTTAACTTGACCCGCATGATTGGCCCGGCTCTGGCTGGGCTTCTCATTGTGATAGTGGATATCCCGCCGGTTCTTCTTTTGGGCGCATTAGGAAATCTGGTGCTAGCAATGGTCATATGGTCTTTGAGGAATGACGTCGCGAAACGCGCAGCGTCCAGCGGCAGTTTTCTCTCACAGCTGCGCGAGGGCTGGTCTGTAATCTGCGGCAGCCACCCGGTCACGAGGGCTTTTTTGCTTACAGGCGTGTTCGGATTGGGTGGGCGTGCTGCCATCGACCTGTTTCCTCTTTTCGCGGCGACCGCCTTCGGTCGAGAGGCAGATGGCGCAGGACTATTGCTTTCAGCTGCTGGATTTGGAGCGGTCTGTGCTGCAGCGTTTGTGGCCCTGCGCAAAGATCTTCCCAATCACATTGCAGAGTATCTTGGGGTTGCGGGGTTTGCCGCACTTTTGCTCATGTCGCAAACCGAGAATTGGTTGTTGGGATTGGCATGTGCGGGAACCTTGGGCTGTGCGGCGTCCATCGTCGGCGTAGCCAACCAATCAAAGATTCAACTGTCGATTCCTGATGGCTTTCACGGGCGCGTCATGGGGCTTTGGGTCATGGTCGGTCTGGGTTCAACTGCTCTGGGTACAATCGTCTATGGAACGATCTCGGACCTCACCAACCTGCGCGATGCCAGCGCAATAATTTCTGTCATCGGGATAACGAGCGTCGGAGTGATCTTTCTGAAAAGCAGAGAGTAGTTCCTAACTAGTAGGCACCGTTTGCCGACATTGGTGCACCGTGCAGCATTCGGTTGAATGGGCTCAAAGCGGAACTCCCCCCGCGTTTCCTCAAAAGACTTTGCGACGTCTAACGCCTCGAAATAGTCGACTTTGTAATCCGCTACAAAGCCCTTCTCAGTTCCCCCCTAATCCCCTTCAAACTTCCCATGTCGTCCGGCGCCTTTGGAGAATCTGGTGGCACCGTCCAGTGTTTCGCCGCTGGCCATGGTTTCCATGCCGAGGCGGTATTCGTTGCGCAGGGCTGTGTCGTGGTCGAGGCCCCATTGTTGCAGCAGGGCGAGGCGGTCATGGCGCATGCAGGTCTGAGGAAAGCGTGAAAGCTCTTGCGCCAGCGTCAGGCTGGCTTCCAGCGCAGTGCCGCTTGGGACGACGCGATTGGCAAGGCCGATGCGCTCCGCTTCATCAGCGTCAACGGGGCGACCGGTCAGGATCAGATCCATCGCCCGGCTCTGGCCGATCAGGCGGGCAAGACGGAACGTGCCGCCATCGACAAGCGGCACGCCGAACCGACGGCAATAAATGCCAAAGATCGCATCCTGCGCCATTACGCGCAGATCGCACCAAAGTGCCAGTTCCATGCCACCGGCGACGGCATGGCCTTCAATGGCGGCAATCACCGGTTTGGAAAGCTGCATGCGGGTTGGGCCCATCGGGCCAAGATCGTTTTCGCCGCCCGGTTCAACCCGGGCCGACGTTCCGTCATCGGCAAGCGATTTGAGATCAAAGCCCGCACAGAATGCGCCCTGTTCGCCGGTCAGGACGGCGACATCAACATCATCGTCAGCGTCGAATGCCTGAAACGCGGCGTAAAGCGCGTCGCCCGTCTGACGATCCACCGCGTTGCGCCTGTGGACACGGGTGATGGTGATGACCCGTGTGCGGTCGCGCGTTTCAATAGAGAGGTTGTCGTTCATTCTCGTTGCTCCCGTTCAACCGCGCGCCAGCCGATGTCCCTGCGCCAAAAGCCGTCCGGCCAGTTCACTTCGTCCACCGCGCCATAGGCAAGGCTTTGCGCTTCGGTGGCGTTGGTGGCGCGGGCCGTCACGCACAACACCCGCCCGCCAATTGCGTGAATGCGGGAATCGCGCACTTCCGTGCCTGCGTGAAACACTTCAATCGCATCATCGTATAATGCATCAAGCGCGGTGATGCGGCTGCCTTTTTCGTAAGCGCCGGGATAGCCCTTGGCGGCCATCACCACAGTGAGCGCGAAATCATCGGACCATGTGGCCGATTTCCCTGCCAGATCGCCCGTCGCGCAGGCCATCAGCAGTGGCAGAATATCGCTTTCCAGCCGCATCATCAGCACCTGACATTCCGGGTCTCCGAAGCGCACATTGTATTCAATCAGCTTTGGTCCTTCGGCGTCGATCATCAACCCGGCATAGAGCACACCGGAAAACGGGTGCCCGGCGTCGGCCATGCCCTTGAGTGTTGGCTCAACGATCTCACGCAACACGCGCGCCTGCATCGCGTCGTCCAGCACAGGGGCGGGGGAGTAAGCGCCCATGCCGCCTGTATTTGGCCCGGTGTCGCCATCGCCCACGCGCTTGTGGTCCTGCGCGGTGCCAAAGGGCAGGGCTGTCGTGCCATCGCAAAGGAAAAACATTGAGGCTTCCTCGCCCTCGAGAAATTCCTCGATCACGACTTCCGCGCCCGCTTCGCCAAACGAACCGGCGAAACAATCGTCCACCGCCGCAAGCGCGTCGCCTAGTGTCATCGCAACGGTCACGCCCTTGCCCGCAGCCAGACCATCGGCCTTGATGACGATTGGTGCGCCCTCCCTTTCGACATGCGCGCGCGCGTCGGCAGCATTATTGAAATGGCCGTAACCAGCAGTTGGAATGTCCATTCGATCGCACAATTCCTTGGTAAAGGCCTTTGAACCTTCCAGTTGCGCGGCGGCTTTTGACGGGCCGAAAACCGCGATGCCTTCCGCGCGCAAATCATCTGCCAGACCGGCGACGAGCGGCACTTCTGGCCCAATGACGACGAGGTCAATGCTCATCAGTCTGCAGAAATCGGCAACGGCCTTGTGGTCAGCGATATCCAGTTGCACCTGTTCGCAAAAATCGTGGGTGCCGCCATTTCCGGGGCTGATGAACAGTGTGTCCAGCACGGGCGACTGATCAATCTTCCACGCGAGTGCATGTTCCCGCCCGCCGGATCCGATCAAAAGAACATTCATGCGCGCAACTCTTTCATGATTTCAAAACCCGCCATGCGGCCGGACAGCGTCAAAACGACTGGCTGACACGCATGGACTCTTATTGTCATCTTGTTTAGCACGGGCCAGCTGGAACTGCCGCCGCTATTGCGGTCTTTTCCACGTCTGTTGTTGTTGAAACCAGCAAGGCATTCATGAGCGAAGCCACAACCAACCGCGTTGCGGATGCATTGCCCAATTCCTGGGTCTATTCGCTCCTGCCACAAAGTGTCTGGCCCTATGCCCAGCTTGCGCGCTGGGACCGGCCCATTGGCTGGTGGCTGTTGTTGTGGCCCTGCTGGTGGTCGCTGGCGCTTGCATCCCGCGCTGTTTTTGACGGTGCAAGGCAGGCCGAGGCGGTTGACGCAGGATGGGTGGCCATCTTTACACCCTCAATAACCGGCCATGTCTGGGCGCTGGTTTTGCCGTCCTTTTTTGCGATGTTGATCGGTGCCATTGCCATGCGCGGCGCGGGCTGTACCTATAACGATATTGTCGATGTGAAGATCGACGCCATGGTGGCGCGCACCGCATCGCGACCCATTCCTTCTGGGCGCGCCAGCCGCAAGAGTGCGGCGGTGTTTCTGGTCATTCAGGCGCTTGTGGGTTTCGCTTGTCTGTTGACAGTCGCGCATATGTTCACCGCCTATGGCCCGAACTGGTTTGCTTTTCTTTTGGGCGTGGCGTCGCTCGCCGTTGTGGCCTGCTATCCGTTTGCAAAGCGAGTGACCAACTGGCCGCAATTCGTGCTGGGGCTCGCCTTTTCATGGGGCGCGCTGATGGGCTGGGCGTCGATCTATGGCGAACTCAGCGCAGCACCACTGATATTATATGCCGGTTCGATCCTGTGGGTCATCGGCTACGACACGATCTATGCCCATCAGGACCGCGAAGACGACGCGCTGATTGGCGTTAAATCAACCGCACGCCTGTTCGGCACCCGCACAAGGCTGGCGCTGACGTTGCTCTATTCGGTCGCACTGGCCTGCTTTGCTGTGTCTTTTGGACTGGCCGGTGCAGGCGTTTTTGCCTTTGTCGGGCTGCTGATTGGTGGCGGGCAAATGATCTGGCAAATCCGGACTCTTGATATCGATGATGCGGACCTGTGCCTGCGTCTGTTCAAATCCAACAGCCAGTTCGGCTGGATCATCTTTGGCGGATTGTTGGTCGATATCGCTGTCTAGAACACCCATCAACAGGCGGCGAAGAGCCGCCCGGCGCTGGTGCGCCGCGCCCGCGTAGACATTTGGCGAAGCCAAATTGTTGTGAGCGCCAAGAATCCTAAGGCGAAGAGCCGCCCGGCGCATATGCGCCGCGCCCGCGCAGCCGCTTTTGGCGAAGCCGAACTGCCGTGAGCGCAATTATGTTCTGGCGATAATCTCTTCGGCATCGATGCGCACGACCGGCCCGACAACACCCATCTTGCGACGGCGCAGAAAGTTCGGGCGGTGCTTCACGCTGGATGTCTTTCGACGGCGCGGCTGCGGCTGATCACCGATCAGAACACCGGCATCGCGGACCGTGCTGATTTCACCCGTCTGATCGACCATCAACATGGGCAGGCCCATCCGGTTGGCCCAGGAATGCCAGTCTGCGGCGGCATCTTCCATCTGGTCGGACACGCACAGGGGAACACACAGATCGGGGTCCGTGTGCATGAGTTCGAGTGTGACGGTGTTCGACCCGTCTTCATTCTCGAATGCCCGCGCCGCGACACCCAAAAAGGCGCGCTTTGGCAGGCTCATGGAAAGCGGCAGGCCGCATTCCAGATCGCATTTCAGCACAGCGCCCGCATGGTCGAGGGTGAATTCGAAAGCGCGGCGCGATGAACGGCCTGACAGCGATCCGTTCTCGCGCGCACAATCGATTTTTTGTGGCAAGGCATAAGGGTCAGCACGCCAATCCGCGCTGGCCCAAGATGGTTTTTCGGCTGTTTCAACAGCCTGCTTCCCGTTTGGGTGTCGTCCCCTGACAGCCATAGGTTTCGCCTTTCTGACAACTTTCAAGAGCCCTGTTTTTTGTGGGTCTCTCGTTTTGTTCGCCGGATCATTTCCTGTCCGTGCGTTGAAAGGGACTTTACGCCAGGCGTTCCCGAATCCGCTTAAAATTCGCGGTTAAGAAATCTTCACCCCGCAAAAGGGTTAGCGAAAGCTTGGGGTCGGTAAGAACGCGGTAAGGTTGCGTGAGTGTTACCGTAAAGCGCGCAATTTTCCGGTCCACAGGCGGCGAAGAGCCGCCCGGCGCTTATGCGCCGCGCCCGCGCAGGCGTTTGGCGCAGCCAAATTGCCGTGAGCGCAGTACTCTATAAAATCTTGCCCGGGTTCATGATGCCAGCGGGGTCGAGCGCTTGCTTGATCTTGCGCATCATCATGAGCGCTGTCGCATCTTTGACCTTCGCAAGGCGGTCGCGCTTCATCTGCCCAATGCCGTGCTCGGCTGAAATCGAGCCGCCATATTTTTCAATCAGCGCATAAACGGCGTCATTGATGGTCGGTTCGAAGGCAAAGAAATCGTCGCCGTTCCAGCCAACGGGCTGGGAGATGTTGTAGTGCAGATTACCGTCGCCCATATGGCCGAAATTGACGATGCGCGCCTGCGGCACGATTTTGAGAACCGCCGCGTCAGCTTCATCAATAAAGGCGGGCAGGGAACCGACGGGCACGGAAATATCGTGCTTGATCGACGCGCCTTCCGGGCGCTGGGCGTGCGACATGTCTTCCCGCAATTGCCAGAACGTGTTTTGCTGATCGAGACTTTCCGCCAGCGTTGCGTCGTTCACAACGCCGCGCTCGAAAGCCTCTTCAAAAACGGTTTCCATCTGTTCGCGCGCGAGTGCCGCCGAGGTGCCGGAGGAAATCTCAAGCAGCACATACCATGGCGATGGCGTTTCAACAGGCATTCGGGTCGGTGTGGGCGCATGGCGAACGGTGAAATCCATCCCCATTTTCGCCATCAGCTCAAATGCGGTGAGACCATTTCCAACATGACCTTTGGCGAGATTGAGCAACTCAAGCGCGGCCTTCGGAGACGCCACGGCGGCATAGGCAACTTCGCGACCTTTTGGTTTGGGAAAGAGCTTGAGGACAGCTTTCGTGACGATGCCAAGCGTACCTTCCGCGCCGACGAGTAGGTCTTTCAGGTCATAGCCCGTATTGTCCTTGCGCAGCCGGCTGAGCCCGTTCCAGATCTCGCCCGTTGGCAGCACGGCTTCGAGACCCATGACGAGATCGCGGGTGTTGCCATAGGCAAGCACGCCTGTACCACCCGCATTGGAACTGATATTGCCGCCAATCTGGCAGGACCCCTGTGACCCGAGTGACAGGGGAAACAAGCGGTCGACCGCATCGGCAGCGTCTTGCAGATTGGCCAGAATGGCACCGGCCTCAACGGTCATCGTATTGCTGTCCGCGTCAACATCGAGAATGCGGTTCATGCGGCCAAGCGAAACCATCACTTCGTCACCGCTGCCTCCGGAAAGGGGAATGCCTGCGCCGACAAGACCGGTATTGCCGCCTTGCGGAACAATCGCCGTATTGGTCGCTGTTGCGAGCTTGAGGATGGCAGACACCTCTTCGACGCTTCCCGGTCTCAGCACCAGTGGCGACGAAACGTCGTAACGCTTGCGCATGTCGGCCACATAGGGCGCGATGGCCTCAGGCGCTTGCAATGCGTATCGCTCACCGACAATGGCTTCGAATTGCTGCATCAGATCGCTGTTCATGATGCAGCCTTTTCGTGATTTTCAGCAGCGCCCGTTGCTGCCCGTTTCAACCGGTCATTGATCGCCCGTCCGATCCCGGTCCCGGGAATGGCCTGCACGGCAATCGCATGTGCATCGGTCGCATCAAGTGCCTTCATGAAGGCGTAGAGATTGTGGGCTGCCTCTTCCAGATTGCCGCTTTTGCTGAGGTTGAGTGAGGTGCAGCCGCCTGCAATTGGCTGAGATCCGAACGCCAGCAGTGCTTCATCTTCGGCGCCCTGCGTTGCGTTCAGCCGAACCGGCTTAGAGGGTGCGTAATGCGCCAGCAACATGCCGGGGGCTTCGATGGCCCTTGTTTCCGGTTTCGCGGGTTTCATACCCGTCACCTGTTCAATTTGTTCAGCCGTAATTCCACCCTCGCGCAACAGGGTCAGCTTTCCGTCGTCCACTTTCACAATGGTTGATTCCAGCCCAACGGCACATGGTCCGTTGTCGAGAACGATGGCGAGCTTTTTGCCCAGATCATCCATCACGTGCTGCGCTGTTGTTGCGCTTATCCGGCCCGATGTGTTGGCGCTTGGCGCGGCAATCGGACGGTCCAGCGCCTTCGCAAGATCGGCCATGACACCTTTTGGATGCCGAACCGCCAGCGTTGGCAGGCCCGCCGTGACGGCTGGTGCAAGTCCGGTACAGTCGCGCAATGGCAGGACCAGCGTCAGCGCACCGGGCCAAAAGGCGGCGATGAGCTTTTCAGCCAATAGAGCGATTTTCACATAGCGGTTTGCCATTGCCGCATCGCTGACATGAACGATGAGCGGGTTGAAGTCCGGCCGCCCTTTCGCTGCGAAAATCGCTGCTACGGCCTTGGCATCGCAGGCATCTGCCGCCAGTCCGTAAACCGTTTCAGTGGGGATACCCACGAGCTTGCCCGCTTTGAGCGCTGCGAGAGCTTCACCGAAAGCATCAATATTGCCATCAAGGCGCAGAAGGCGGCCATCGTTTGTCATGACGTTCTTACAAGACAAATCACAGAAAACAGCAAGTGCGATGTTACAGCGCGGGTCGGAGCTTCGCGTTCTTTTCCGCAGCGTTGGGCGTGTCAGGCAGACTTTCCCCATGCACCTGACCGGCAGCGCAACAAAACCACGTGATTTCGTGAAAATTTTTTGACGTAAACGTCAAAATATGCCATCGCGGGGGAAGATATAAGATCGCACTTATGCGACATTGATGGCTGTTACTGCCCCTGATTTTCCTGTGAGGAACCCGATGTACCGCGCCCCTGTTGATGAGATTTTTCATGCCCTCAAACACGTCACCGGTCTGGGCGATGCCATGGAGGCCGGGCAAACGGGCGAACTTTCAGCCGATCTGCTGGAGGCCATTCTCGAAGAAGGGGGCAAGTTCGCGACCGATGAGGTCGGCCCGCTCTCAATGAGCGGTGATCAGGAAGGCACACCGCTCAGCGATGGTGTGGTCACCATGCCAAAGGGCTGGAAAGAGCTTTACACCAATTGGACGGAAGGTGGCTGGAATGCGCTGACCGGACCGGAAGAACATGGCGGCCAGGGCCTGCCGATTTCGCTGGGTGCGGCCACATTTGAAATGTGGAATTCCGGGTCACTCGCCTTTGGTATCGGGCCCACGTTGACGATTGGCGCGATTGAGGCGGTTGCCGCTCACGGCTCGCCCGAATTGCAGGAAAAATACCTGCCCAAGCTGATTTCCGGTGAATGGACGGGCACGATGAACCTGACCGAACCGCAGGCCGGGTCCGATCTCAACGCGTTGAAATCCCGCGCCGAGCCGGTTGGCGATGGCACCTACCGCATTTTCGGGCAGAAGATTTACATCACTTATGGTGAGCATGACCTGACGGACAACATTGTCCATCTTGTGCTGGCGCGCCTGCCGGATGCACCGGCTGGTCAAAAAGGCATCTCGCTGTTTCTGGTGCCGAAGTTTCTGGTCAATGAAGATGGCTCGCTGGGCGCGCGCAATGATGTGTTCTGCAATGGCGTTGAGCACAAGATGGGCATCCACGCCTCGCCCACCTGCACGATGATTTACGGTGACGGCAAGCACGGCGATGAAGCCGGAGCCGTCGGCTGGCTGATCGGTGAGGAAAATCGTGGCCTCGCCTGCATGTTCACCATGATGAACAATGCCCGCCTGCTGGTCGGCATTCAGGGTGTCGCGGTGGCGGAAGCTGCAACCCAAAAAGCGCTGGCCTATGCGCAGGAGCGCAAGCAGGGCCGGGCGGAAGGCTATGATGACGACGGCATGGCGCCGATCATTTTCCACCCCGACGTGCAGCGCAACATTCTCACCATGCAGGCGCTTACGATTGCCGCGCGCGGCATCAGCTACAATTGCGCCCATGCCATAGACATGGCGGAAGGCGTGGCCCACGGGAAAATTTCTGATGATCGTGCGGCTGACTACTGGTCCAATCGCGCCGCTTTGCTCACGCCCGTTGCCAAAGCCTTTGCAACGGACATTGGCTGCGAGGTCACCAGCATCGGTGTGCAGATTCACGGCGGCATGGGCTACGTGGAAGAAACTGGCGCAGCGCAGCTGATGCGCGACGCGCGCATCGCGCCAATCTATGAAGGCACCAATGGCATTCAGTCCATTGACCTCGTCACGCGCAAATTGCCGCTTGGTGGCGGCGAGGCCGTGAAAGGCTATATTTCAGAACTGCGCGGTATGATCGACGAGGTCGCAAAATCGAACCGCGATGACCTTGCCGGTGTAGCAGAACGTCTGACTGCCGCGGTGGATGATCTGGAAGCCACCACACACTTCATGCTGGAAAGCCTTGCCAATGGACAAAAGCAACAGGCGCTTGCCGGGGCGACACCTTATTTGCGCCTGTTCGGTCTGGCAGCTGGTGGGGTTTATACAGCCCGCACAGCCGTGACATCTCCACAAGGGCAGGCGGCGCACCGATCCGCCGCAGCCCGTTTCATGGCTGGCAATCTGGTCGGCGAAACATCCAGTCTTCGCGCCACGGTCGAGCAGGGGGCTGAAAGCCTGCTGGACGCTGGCGCCCATCTCCTCACGGCTTAAGGAAAACTGTAATGGCTGAAATCGAAGTTGCCGTATCGCAAGGCGTGCAGACCGTGCGTTTCAACCGCGCTGGCAAGAAAAATGCAATCACGCGCGCCATGTATAAGGCGATGGCTGATGCCGTTTCGGGCGCTGATACGTCTGACGACATTCGTGTCACCGTATTCCTGGGACAGCCGGAAGTGTTCACATCCGGAAACGATCTGGCGGATTTCATGGCCGTTGCCACCGGTGGCGAAAAGGGCACGGAGGTCATCGATTTTCTGCGCGCGATCATCGGCGGCAAGAAGCCTCTGCTCGCGGCTGTCGACGGTCTGGCGGTCGGCGTTGGCTGCACCATGCTGATGCATTGCGACATGGTTTTTGCGTCCCATCGCGCATGGCTGCAAACGCCGTTTGTTGATCTTGGCCTTGTGCCCGAAGCGGGATCAAGCCTGATCGCGCCGCGCATCATGGGCCATCAGCGGGCCTTCCAATTGTTGGCGATGGGTGATCGTTTCAACGCAGAAGAGGCCCATGCCGCAGGGCTGGTGAACGAAGTTGTGGAAACGGAGCACCTGGAAGCGCGCGCCATGGATGCTGCGGCTCGTTTGGCCGCCAAGCCGCCGGAAGCGCTTGCCATGTCACGTGCTCTCACGCGCGGTGATCGCAAGGATGTCATGGCCCGCATGGAAGAGGAGGGCGCGCTGTTCGGCGAACGTCTTCTCAGCGACGAGGCGCGCAACGCCTTCATGTCGTTTATGAACCGCGCCAAGGCGTCCTGAACGCGCCCTGTTTTACCTTCTGGCGAAAATCGGGCGCTGGGCCTTGCTGGTCTTGCGCTCGAACAGGGCGACAACTTCCACATGGTGGGAAAACAGAAACTGGTCGAGCGGGGTTACGCTTTTGAGCGTGAACCCGGCGGCGATCAGGTGGGCACTGTCGCGCGCCAGCGTGACCGGGTTGCACGACACGTAGGAGACGCGGCTGACGGCAGACTTTGCGATTTCGCGAACCTGCAATTCCGCACCCGCACGTGGCGGATCAAGGCATAGACCATCATAGGGCTTTAGCTCCGACGCCATCAGCGGCAGTTGGTGGAGGTCGCGATTTTCAACCGTCACACTTTTCAAACCATCTCCGCCGCTCGCCGCTATCAGTGCAGCGAGAGGTGGTTTTTCCATTTCAACGGCATGAACGCGGCTGTTGCGCGACAGCCGCAAGGCAAATGTGCCGCTTCCGGAAAACAGGTCCGCAACCCGTTTCGCTTTTTTCAAATGCTGGCACACAAGCGCGCCCATTGCATTTTCGATTGAAGCGACAGCCTGCGAAAACCCGCCGCTTGGCAATTCCACCGTTGCATCGCCGAATGTGATCTTCGGCTTCTCGCGTTCGACGATGATGTCACCATCAAGGCTGGCCCGCAGAAAGGGCGTGCGTGCAAAAGCCCGCACAAACGCTGCCATCATGTCTTCGTTGGGGGCTTCTTCGAGGCGGAAATCGAGATCCAGTCCGTTGTCGCAGGCGGTGATCGCAATCTGCAATTCTTCCTTGCCCCGCAGCAGAACAGGCGCGAGCGCGCGCAGGTGGCTGAAGGCCTGTTCGATCTCTGGCAACAGAATCGGACATTCTTCGATAGCGACAAGATCGCTGCTGGCCCGCGCGTGAAATCCCAAAACGAGTGCGCCATTCGTCCTGTTGGCGCTCAGCACCACGCGGCGCCGCGAATGCGGTGACGATGCAATGCAAGAGGCAACATCCGTTTCGATATTGGCACTGGCGAAGGCGTCTACAACCAACTGTCTTTTCCAGGCGAGATAGGCGGCCTGATCGTAGTGCTGGAGCGCGCAGCCGCCGCACATGCCGAAATGGGAACAGATAGGGGGCTGACGCTCTATCGCGGGCTTGATAAGCGTTTCAAGCCTGTACCGCCGCCCGCCCGTCGATGTTTTGCCGTCTTCGCGCGCCTCGACCACCTCGCCGGGCAGTGTGAAGGGGATGAACACGGTTTCCCGCCCGGTTTTGGCAAGCCCGTCGCCCAGCGCCCCGATGGCAGTGATGGTGAATTCAGCCATTGCGGGCCCCGCATAAGAGATATTCCTGATTGCCATCGCCACCTTCGATAGGCGAGGGCAGCAGATGGGTGCATTGCCATTCATCAAGCGCGTTGAACCACGCCTGAATGTCGCGCAGAACCTTGTCTACCAGTGCGGCGTCGTTCACAAGGCCCCCTTTTCCAATTCCCGCACGCCCCACTTCAAATTGCGGTTTGACCAGCAATACAGCCTGCGCATCAGAGCTGGCCAGCAGCAAGGCCGGTTCCGCCCCCATGCGCAGTGATATGAAACTCATGTCACTGACCACAATCTGCGGAGCTTGCGAAAATTGGTCGGATGTCAGGCTTCGCGCGTTGATGCCTTCAAGGCTGGTAACGCGCGGATGGTCTGCAATGTCTTTCACCATCTGCCCATGGCCAACATCGATTGCGGTAACATGAGACGCACCGCGCTCCAGCAGAACCTGAGTGAACCCGCCGGTCGATGCACCTAGATCAAGGCAGGATTTGTCACGAACCACAATGCCCGCAGCGTCCAGACCGGCGATCAGCTTCAGCGCCGCGCGCGAAACATAGGCCTGCGCCGGGTCATCGATTTCGATGGTCGCACCGCAATCGACCAGCGCACCGGGCTTGCTGAGTGTCTTTCCATCCACCGTCACGCCATGGCGCAAAATCACATCGCGGGCGCGCGATCTGCTCGCCGCCAATCCTCTTTGGGTCAGCAGGTTGTCAAGCCTTATACGTGCGTTTTCGAGGTCCTGATCGGCCATGCCGTCATCTGGCAGCGGTGGCGAACAAGTGCAAGGGTCAGACACGCGGCCGCAGCCGTTTTCTAGCGTGTTGTGTTGTCCCGCGTCATCCGTTCAACCGCATCGACAATGGCATCCATATCGGCCGTGTCGGGCATGGTGGAATTCAAAACAGGCTTATGGCCTGGTTTTGCCGCCACGCCGCCGGTTACCGTTGCGTCCTTGTCATTGCGGAGGCTGGTTTGCTGCGATTGCTCAGCCACCTCGTCTTCCAGCCGGAAGGGTTTAAGGCGTTCGATCATGCCGAGGGTCAAAAATACATTGTGGGCATCGCGGTCAATCGAGCCGCGAATTGTGCCGAGTTTGTGCTGCAGACGTTCTGCAGCAGCCTGATGAATGCTGCTCTTTGCAAGGGCCGAAACAACACCTGTTGGTGTCAGCAACGCGACGCCCAAAGCCAGAACCAGTGATTTCCGAATGATTACCATATCAACAATGAACCCAGTCAATCTTGATACAAATCTAACGCACTCTTGTTAGAAAACCACCAATCAATACGGTTAAGGGTTGATGACCGGGCGGTGGCCAACCACAGCGCAAATGCGCATCCTCAAAAACAGCGCATCACCATATCGCCAAGATAGGCGAGATAGACCTCGCCACCGAAAGCCGACCACAGCCCCATCGTCGCCCCGGTAAACAGGCCCAGAAAAGCGATCAGTCCTGCTTTGGTTGCAATCGTCACGAATGGTTATCCCTCTGCCTGCAAAAGACGCTCGAGTTTGCGCTTTGCGGTGTCGATATTTTCACCATAGGCAATGGTACCAAAAAAGCTGCCGTCCGATTTCATCAGATAGGTCGTGGCCGTGTGGTTCATCGTATAGTCATCATCTTCCAAAGGTACCTTTTGTGCAAACACGCGCCACTTCGCGAGCAGGTCGGTGATCTGTTCTTCAGAACCTGTAATGCCTTTGATGCGCTTGTCAAAAGCGCTCAGATAATCGCCCATCTGCTCGGGCGTATCGCGCGCAGGGTCCACCGACACAAAGTAGGCATCGATCTTGTTGCCATCATCGCCCAGTGATGAAAGCCATTGGCCTGTTTCATAAAGCGATGTCGGGCAAACGTCCGGACAATTGGTGAAACCGAAAAACACCAGATGCGGTCGGCCCTTCATGGTGTCGTGTGTAATGGCTTTACCGTCGGTGCCGAGTGCTTCAAATGGCCCGCCGATATCAATCGCAGCCAGCGAATTGCCGCTGGTGCGATTGAGCGTCCAAGTCATCGTTGCATAGGCAAGCCCAATGCCCATCACGAACACCAGCGCCCAAAGCGCATATCGAAGTTTCGCCATCAAAAGGCTCCCGAAAATCAGTTCTGGCGCCTTTCTAGTCGCTCGATGTGGATAGACAAAGACCCGCTACCAACAATTTGCTGCGACCAAATGTGAATGATAGATTCCAGTACCGCACCGCACTGGGTGCGATTTGGTTACGGGGCCCTCCTTAATGTCTGACTTCGCCAGTTCAGCGCTGTTCAATCTGGCGTCAGCCCAGCTCTCCGCGATGGGCTATCGCGCTGCACCTTCGTCCGGTTTCGCAGGCAAGGTCGCTGCCAACAGCAAAACCAGTCTCGTGGAGGGGGCTTTGCAGGCGCTCGGGGCATCTGCGATCGTGTCGATTGGTCAGGGTGTGAAAGCAGTGCCGCAGGAGCCGACGCTGGCTGTTTTGCGGCGTGCGACAGACCCTGCCGATTTTATTGACCGCTGGATGCGGCTGGAGCGTTATTACCACGGCAAGCATCGTGTCCTGATCAAATCATCAGGTTCGAATGAGACTGTTCTGCAGCACTACTCTGTTGAAGGCGATCCACCAACAATTGCAGAAGATTTGCTGATCGCGGGCCTGCTTGCGGCCCTTCTGGAGGAGGTGGGGTGCCAGGAACTGAGCCTGCAGATCAACGGTATCGCGGGAGAAGCGATCCGCGCTGGCCAGTTGGTGCACAACGCCAGCGTTCCAGACAAACCATGCGATGTGTGGTCTTACAAATGGACCGCATTCAACGCAACGCAGCCTGAGCCGAAGTCAGCCGCTCCGGACGAAAGTTTCGGCGAACGCGCTGCCTTGTTGATGGCGGACGACCCGGCGGCCATATGGCAGGTTGATAAACTGGCAGGTGCCCTTGGTCTTTCAACCCGCAGTCTGCAACGCGCATTGGCGGCGGAAGGTGATACGTTTCAAAAGCTGTTGCGGCGGGTCAGAACCGATAAGGCATCGCAGGCGCTGCTGGCGCAGTCTCAAGGTCTGGCCGAAATCGGATACACCTGTGGGTTTTCCGATCAGGCGCATTTCAACCGCGATTTCAAGGCGCGGTTCAACATGACGCCGGGTGCTTACAGGGACCTGGCGGCAGGCAGTTGATCAGACTTCAACCGCTTGCGCGCGATGTACCAGCCGGTCCACATGACCGCATATAAGAGCAGGGCTGCAAAAATCGCTGGTTTCGGGTTTTCAAGATCGCTGATCGATCCGGCATAAGTGGCGATAGCCACATAGGGTATGGTTCCGATCGCGAGAAATATCGAGAAGCGCCAGATATTCATTTTCGTTGCCCCGGCCATGCAGGACGTGACTTCGGGCAATATGGGCGCTGCACGGGCCAGCAGGATCATCAGCGGGCCATGGGCGTGAAAGGACGCTGACAGTTTTTCGCGTTCCAACTGGTCTTTCACCAGATGGGGAATAATGCGGTCGCCCCAGAACCAGCTGATCGTGTATCCGGCAAATGCAGCAGCCGTCACACCGACCAAGGATGCGGCCAGACCGGGACCAAACCCCAGAAAGAAACCGGCCAGAATTGTGATGGTGAGCGTTGGAACGGCAACAAAGAGATCGATAAACAAAAGACCGATCACGACGCTCGCCAGCACCCACGGGTCAATCGCGCCTGCCCATTCCAGCCAGAGGCGAACATTGGCAACCGTCAGGATGCCAAACACACGGCCAAGAACAAATGTTGTGGCGAAAATGGCACCCAGAATGAGCATGACTTTCAGAAGCGGTTTCATTTGCGTCCTTTTGGCTGACAACAAGATCTCATCCGCTTTTTCTAGGTGCCGCCCAGCCAAAAGGATTGAATATTCGCGCCAAGTTGCGCTCAAGCCGAGAAAATATATTTGGCGCGAATATTCAAGATGAGTTGTGCTCCTACCCTTACGTGGTTGGAAACGAACACCATGACGGAGTGTACAATGCAGCTTGCAGGCAAAAGGGTTTTGATCACTGGGGGAAATCGCGGCATTGGTTTTGAACTCGCCAAGGCGTTGGCACAACGCGGCGCGCGCATTGCGATTTGTGGTCGGGACAAAGCTTCGCTCCAGCGCGCGGCCGAAACCATTGGCCCGCAAACCATTGCCATCATGGCCGATTTGGCGGAGCCGGACGCGTGTAAATTTTTGACGAGCGAAGTCCTGTCTGCATTCGGTGGTCTCGATATTTTGGTCAACAACGCAGCTGTGCAGATGAATTATTCGTTCTTCGGGCGGGACACTTCCTCTCTGCAAAAAGACATCGCGCGCGAATGGGAGATCAATTTTGCAGGCCCGGCCAAATTGATCGCCACACTCATCCCGGCGCTGGCACAATCCGGCACAGAGCGGAACGGTTCGGCCATCGTCAACATGGGTTCCGGGCTGGCGCTGGCTCCCAAACGGGATGCCGCGATTTACTGCGCCTCGAAAGCCGCGCTTCGGAATTTCTCGCGCAGCCTGCGCTATCAGGCCGAAGAGGCGGCGCCGGGCCTGCGGGTTCTGGATGTGACCTTGCCCCTGGTGAACACGGATATGACGCAGGGGCGCGGTCGTGGAAAAATCGAGCCGGCAAAGGTCGCCCGTGACGTCGTTCATGCGCTCGAAACCGGCAGGGACGATGTGCTGGTTGGCAAAGCGCGCCTGTTTGCGTGGATTATGCGCCTCGCGCCAGCAATCGGTTATCGCATGCTGAGGGGATAAGCAGGCCTTGCGGGACGAAACACGCTACCGGTTACGGTTAGGCCAGTTTCGACTGGCTGTCAGCGCGGCCAAGCGCTGCGAATACGGTTTTCACGATGCCAGCTTTATCGAGACCGGCCAGCTGCAGCATCGCAGACGGGCTCATTTGATCGACATATATGTCAGGCATAACCATCGTGCGGATTTTCAGCCCGTGATCCAACAATCCATGGGATGAAAGCGCATGCAGCACCATTGCACCAAAGCCACCCGTCGCGCCTTCCTCGATGGTGATCAATACCTCATGGTTCTGTGCAAGGCGTTTGATCAGATCAGTGTCCAGCGGCTTGGCAAAACGTGCATCAGCCACTGTTGTCGACAGGCCGAATTCTTCCAGTTCTTCGGCAGCTGCAAGACATTCATGCAACCGCGCGCCAAATGAAAGCAGGGCGACTTTCGTGCCTTCGCGCACGATGCGGCCTTTGCCGATTTCAAGCACTTGTCCGCGTTCGGGCAAATCAACGCCAACACCCTCGCCGCGCGGATAGCGGAAGGAAAGGGGCCCTTCATCGAAGGCCGCAGCCGTTGCCACCATGTGCTTCAGTTCAGCCTCGTCAGCGGCGGCCATGACGGTGAAACCGGGCAGGCAACTCAGATAGCTTGTGTCAAAAGACCCGGCATGGGTGGCACCATCAGCACCGACAAAACCTGCCCGGTCAATCGGGAACCGCACGGGCAGTTGCTGGATCGATACATCATGCACCACCTGATCGTAGGCACGTTGCAGGAAGGTTGAGTATATCGCGCAGAAGGGCTTGTACCCCTCGCTTGCCATACCGGCTGCGAAGGTCACCGCGTGCTGCTCGGCGATGCCGACATCATAGGTCCGCTCAGGAAAACTCTGCTGAAAGATATCAATGCCGGTCCCGCCCGGCATGGCCGCCGTGATGCCAACAATCCGGTCATCATGCGCGGCTTCCTCAGCCAGGCTTTGGCCGAAGACCTTGGTGTAGGACGGTGCGTTGGGAATGGCCTTGTTCTGCTCGCCGGTGACGACGTTGAACTTCGCCACCGCGTGCAATTTGTCGGACGCGCCCTCTGCCGGGGCATAGCCCTTGCCCTTTTCGGTCACGACATGAACCAGAATGGGCCCCTGATCGACATCGCGCACATTGCGCAGGATCGGCAGCAATGCGGAAAGATTGTGCCCGTCGATTGGCCCGACATAGTAAAAGCCCAGTTCCTCAAACAGCGTGCCGCCGGACAGGAAGGTGCGGGCATATTCCTCGGTCTTGCGCGCTTTGTCTGCGAGAAACTTCGGCAGCTTTTCGTTGAGCTGTTTGGCCACTTCGCGCAACGACAGATAGGTTTTTCCGGAAACCAGCCGCGCCAGATAGTGGCTCATCGCGCCGGTGGGCGGTGCAATCGACATGTCATTGTCGTTGAGAATAACGATCTGTCGCGCGTCCATGCCACCGGCGTTGTTCATGGCCTCATAGGCCATGCCGGCAGTGATTGAGCCGTCGCCAATCACCGACACGACATTGCGCGACACGCCGGCTAAGCGCGAAGCTTCCGCCATGCCGAGGCCCGCGGAGATCGATGTCGATGAATGAGCCGCGCCAAATGGATCATATTCGCTTTCTGCCCGCTTGGTGAAGCCTGAAAGCCCGGCTTCCTGCCGCAGGGTGCGAATGCGGTCACGCCGCCCCGTCAGAATTTTGTGCGGATAGCACTGATGGCCAACATCCCAGATGATCCGGTCATGCGGGGTGTTAAAGACATGATGCAGTGCAATGGTCAGTTCCACCACGCCAAGCCCCGCGCCAAGGTGTCCGCCGGTCATCGAAACAGCATCGACCATCTCAGCGCGCAGTTCGTCGGCCAATTGCGGCAATTGCTCATCGTTCAGCGCGCGCAGATCGCGTGGCAGGTCGATGGTATCAAGCAGGGGGGTGTGCGGTTTCACAGGCGATTGCGTCTTCCACTGGCGTTTCATGGCACCGCCAATGACATCTGCCCCACGGCGAGGTCAAGGCTCATATTGCGTGCAATTCCATGCATATATTGTGCATGTGTGGAAGAATGTCTGCTGTCTGTGCGGGTGGTAATTCGTCACGCCCGCACAATTGTACGGTTAGCCCTGAACCATCAAAGAAGATGAGACTTGGGCAGGCTATGCGCTGCGGCGGATCTGTTGAATTTCCGCGTGGTCTTCGCTACCGGAATAGGACGCGATAGCGCGTTTTGGCGTCTGAAACTCGGAGAATGTTCCATACACTTCCGGTCGCCCGGATGAGTTGATCCGGTAGCAACCGGTGGATTTCACGAGCTTGTAGCCATGATAGCGATGTTTGAGGCGCAGGACGAAGCGAAACCCGCCCTTGTTCTCAACGGTATCCTCAAGAAGGCTGACCAGAAATTCGCGATCATCTTCGTGATAGGCTTCGATGGCTGACTTCACATCCACCGGGCCTTCGCGATACGGCAGACCGTGGATCTTGAAAACATCCAAAGACCAGTACACCAGTCCCGTTTCCACATCCATGCGCCACAAGCCGTAGGAATCGAACTGCGCCAGCAATTGCATCACGTCATTGCCGGTCAGTTGAAATGCATCGAACGTCTCGTCTGCACGAGCATGTTCCCGGAACTCCAGTGAGATATCGTTTTCCATTTTTTGCCGCCAAGCCACCGCGAATGCTGAAAGTTTGAGCTAAAATAGGTCATTTCTCAATCCCAAGATTTCAGGTTCATGCGTTAACGCTCTGTTTACAAAGCCATTTTAGCCTATCCCTGTGGCGGTGAACGAGCGGTTCGGCCACAGGAGGGCTATGATACTGTGTCTGCGGCATTGAAATTTCAGGACGAGGCCGAGAAAATCGGCAGTCTTGAATCCACCTATGACGTTTTCAAATATATGAAAACGTTGACCGATATGATCGGCTTCACCAAATTTACGGTCCTGCATGGAACTGACGACATCGGACAGTTGTCGCAGATTGCAGCTATCAACAATTGGGACCCCGAATTGTTGCAGGTTTACGATGGCGAAAAACTGGCCATCGGATCGCCCATTATTCGTCATGCCAACACCGGATTGCAGCCTCTGAATTTTGAAATCGAGGCTCTGCCGCAAGACAGGGCAGACGAAAAAAGATGCCTGAGCGTCACGCTGTTTAAAGACTTCGGCATGGATCACGGCATATGCATACCGACATTTTCGAGCACCGGTGCACGGGGCGCAATTTCCTTTTCGGGCAATGAAGCCAGCGACGCCGTTGTCAATGATCCTGCGATCCAGTGTCTCGCCAGTCTGGCGTTTGACAAAATTATTGGTTCAAAAACCGACCCGAAAATGGCAGCGATTGAACTGTCCGTTCGCGAGCGCGAATGCCTGACGTGGACAGCCGCAGGCAAGACGTCGTCTGAAATTTCAGACATTCTCGATATTTCCGATCACACCGTTAATCACTATCTCACGATGGCTGGCCGGAAACTCGATGCCGTCAATCGTGTGCAAACGGTCGCCAAAGCCATTCGGCTTGGTCTTTTAAGCTAGTTCGCAGCCTTTCCGGCGTTCTCGCGGCACTCTTCCTTTCAGCGGTTGCTGACCACAAGCGTCAGATGGTTCGGTTTGCATCTTTCCGGATCCGCAACCAGTTCCGACAATGCCATCAGGTTCTGCAATGTATCTGCAGACCAGCCGCTCGACTTCGACCTGTCGATAAACATCGTTTCCGCAGATGCTCTCATTCGATTGCGTGTTTGTGAATGCACAGTCATGGGTCTCGCCTCATCAAAATCCTTGCGAAAAGATAGCGAATGGGGGCGCTTCGTCTATTGGCCAATCTTCCCCGCATATTCTCGCTTAGAAGATTTTGGGGTCTAAAATTTTATTCTTGTTTCGACTTCAGGGCGAAAATCAGTTCAACCACAGCGGTCAGCAAGGCCGCGGGAAGACTGTCAGGAGAAGATCAATGTTTACAAATGCTGCGCGCAAACTCTTTGGAGATTCAAGCTTCTCCGCCGACGCCGCCCTTTACAACAGCAATTCGTTTGAGGGCGACACGAGTTTTCAAAAAGGAATGTTTCAGGACGAGTGGTCCGAAGCTCCGGACTTCAGCTTTGATGCTGTTTCGGAGCAAGATGAGGCCGCGTCGAACAATGCGCGTTTCGAATCCCTTTTCGAACCCGTGTATCGGCGCGAGAATGACCAGTTTGTTCCCGCCGGCTACAAGGTCACATCCAGGCTGAAGAAGGAACCAAGCATGCTTGGTCAGGAACTGGAAGAGCCGGTTGTCGACAACGGTCTCAACTTAATGCGCCTGTTGGAGGCCGGAGTCGATCTGATCAACGTTGTCGAACAACAGATCGAATTTTTTCTGGAACAGAAACGAAGCCAGTCGCAACACAAGATCATTCTTGAGGTGGACCTGGTTGATCTGGAATACAATCAGCGAAATCTCTGGCGGCTGGTTGATCTCATCAAGGCCACGTCGGAGCAAGGCTTAAACCCGAGTGACTTTGTCATTGAACTGTCTTCACGCACCAATCTTGATGCGGGCATTGTCTACACCATCGCAAGCGAGTTGCGTCGCGCCGGTGTGATGATCGCTTTGACTCAGTTGAGCCCTGATGCGTTCAGCTTCAGCCAGATATTCCAGATTGCGCCTGATGTCGTTAAATTCGACCGCGCTTGGTGCGACCTTGGCTCGGATGACCCTGAACTGGTTTCCATGCTTAAGGCGATCGCTGAAGGTTTTCACAAACGCGGTGTTTTCACCAATCTCAGCGGCATCCAAACCCATGCTGATCTGCGCCTGGCGTTTGCATGCAACTTCACACGTGCTCAGGGGCCTTTCTTTGGAGCCCCCCAAAAAACCATGGCGCTTGACGAGCTGGTCGCCGCCTGACGCCGCGGTTTTGCCGCTGCAAACTGAAAACCCTCCTGCCGGGGCTGTGGGAGAGTTCGCAGAACCTCTGGGTCCGATCCCTCACGGGTCCAGAGGTTCCGTTCCCTTCGCTGTCCCGTCAGCGCCAACGCGGATTTTCTCCACCTTGTCTTCGGCGGATTTCAGGAGAGACGCGCAATGCTTTTTCAGCAATTCGCCGCGCTCATAGATTTCGATGGACCGCTCCAGTTCCACATCGCCGCGTTCGAGATCATTGACGATCTGCTCCAGCTGATTGAGAGCCTGCTCAAACGTCAGCTTTGATACATCGTCTGGGGCACCGGATGGCGTGTCGTTCATGAATTCTGATCCTGATCAGTGGGTGGCTTGCGACAACGGAGTGTCGTCAGCCCTGCATTAGACGTGTCACATGGGTTGCGCAAGATTCGGCCAAGCCCTGCAAATCGTATCCGCCTTCCAGAATGCTGACCACCCGGCTTTCGCAATGGCGGGTGGCGGCGTCCATCAGTTTGCCTGTTACCCAGTCAAAATCATCCGTCACCAGATTGATATTGGCCAGCGGGTCGCGGTGGTGGGCATCGAACCCAGCCGAGATGATGATGAAATCCGGCTTGAAGGCATCAAGGGCGGGCAAAACGCGCTCCTTAAAGGCTTCGCGAAAACCTTCGCCTGCCGTGCCGGGCGACAGGGGGGCGTTGACGATATTGCCAGCACCGGTTTCGTTCTTGTCTCCGGTTCCCGGAAACAGCGGCATCTGGTGCGTCGAGGCGTAGAAGACGCTGTCATCGTCATAGAATATGTCTTGCGTTCCGTTGCCGTGGTGGACATCCCAGTCCACGATGGCGACGCGCTCAGCGCCATGTTTGCGTTGCGCGTGGCGCGCCATGATGGCGGCCGTGTTGACGAAGCAGAAACCCATGGCCGTTGCTTTTTCAGCGTGGTGCCCCGGTGGCCGCGCGGCCAGAAATGCGTTGTCAGCCTGGCCGCCAAACACGGCGTCGACGGCAGCGACGCCGCCACCGGTCGCGTGGCGCATGCAGTCCCAGGTGCGCGGGCTCATGGCCGTGTCCGGGTCGAGGCGCACGAGGCCATCCTCGGGAATACGCTGCCTCATGCTGTCCAGATAGTTGTCCGGATGCGCCAATGCGAAAAGCTGTTCGTCGGCCATTTCGGTGTCAAACCGCACGAGATCGTCAAACACGCTGTTGGACAGCGCTTCACCCACGGCCCGCAGTCGATCGGGTCTTTCCGGGTGTCCGTCCGGAACAATGTGTTCAACAAAAATATCGTTTGAATACAGGTGAGTGGTCATCACAGCCTTTCAGCTTTTTCCAACAATGCACTGCCCAATCGTCCTATAAGTGTGTGCGAAGATCGCCATCGGCACAATGCGCCAATTGGGTTCGTGCACAACACCTTGAAACGTTGTCGATGCGTTCCCGGTCAGTTTTTCCGCTGCACCCGCACAACTTTGCCATTGGTCAGGCCGAGCGTGAATTCCACATTTTGACCTTCGCCCTTGGCGAAAATTGTGCTGCTCACTTCGCCCGGCAGAGGGATCACCGCAAGATCTTCAATGCCTGCGCCCGTCACTTTGACGAGACGCAGCGCTCTGCGGTCGGCGCTGGGCAAAGCAAGGTCATCGACGCCATCTCTGTCGATATCGACAACGGCTGAAAGGTTTTGCTCGCGTGAGCCAATCGCGTGATTGGAAAAACCCCACGCCTCATGGGCGAGGGTCAGACTAGCGCTTTTTCCGGATTTTGCGCTCGTCCAGGTCCAGAATTTCAGCGTGCCGCCGATATGGGGCGTCCAAACGGCGGCGATCTGCCCGCGCCCTCGCCCGTCGAAATCGCCAAACCCGGCGATGTTCAGCCAGCGGTTGGAGCGCCCGATATAGGGCGTTTGCGCCACCAGTTTGAGCGTGTCGTCGATCACCGAAAACACGGCGATTGATCCGCCTTTGCGGCGGTGGCTCACAATGGTCACGATCTCCATGTCACCAAAACCGTCGAGATCAACCAGCCGGGGTGTGCGGTCTTCAAACACCTGCGCCTGATCGAGATCGTAGCGCAATTGCTTGCCGGACGCCGTTTTCACAATCAGCGATCCCGCTTCGATATCGTCGCCCAGAATGGCATGCTGATAGCGGCGGGTGGGGGCACCATACCACGCGGATTTCACATTGCCGCCTCTGGCCCGCGCGACATGCCCGTCAGGCAGACCGTTTGGCGCCTTGCGCCCCTTTCGTTCCTTCGGCAATCGCTTGGCAGCTTCAACCGTCCAGCCATCGGCTAGCGCGCCGGGAGAAAAAAGGCTCAGAACCACAGGCGCGAGGAGGGTAAGCAGAAGTCTACGCATCGCCGGTAATCGTCTCCGCAATTTCAATACCGAAGCCAGAAAGGCCCACATAATGCCGCTCTTTCGAAGCGAGCAGGCGAATGGAGCTGACACCGAGATCTTTTAAAATCTGCGCGCCAAGCCCGATTTCAAGCCATTCTTCCTTGCGGCTTTGGGCGGTGCCGTGTTCCTCACGCTCATCGCCAAAGGCTGGTTCATGGCGCGGTGAGCCTTCGCTCTCGCCGTCGCTGCGCATGCTGCTTGCGGCAACGCCAACCGAGCCTTCACGCAAATAAACGATCACCCCGCGCCCTTCACGGGCGATCAGGTCCACATTGTCCCGCAGCGCCGAAGAGCCGCCAAAGGCATCGTCGAGCACGTTTTCAATATGCAGGCGCACCAGCACATTGCGACCATCGCGAATGTCGCCATAGACAACGGCGAGCTGCTGCATCGGGTCCCATTGGGTTTTGTAGGTGTGGGCCATGGCGGGCCCGCTTGCAGTCTGGGTTTCAAAGCTCTCAACCCGTTCAACAAGGTTTTCCTGTCGCTGGCGATAGGCGATCAGATCGGCCACCGTGACGGTTTTCAAACCCTTATCTTCCGCAAAGGCGTTGATCTGCGGCCCGCGCATAACCGTGCCGTCGTCATTGACCAGTTCAGAAATAACGCCCACAGGCGGCAGGCCCGCGAGATTGCACAGGTCGACTGCCGCTTCGGTATGGCCGGACCGCATCAGCACGCCACCGGAGCGCGCGACCAAGGGAAAAATATGCCCCGGGCGCACGAAGTCCGATGGTCCGGAATTGGGGTTCGCCAGCCCCCGCACCGTCGAGCAGCGCTCTTCAGCTGATATGCCCGTTGTCGTGTCGTGCCGATAGTCCACCGACACGGTGAAGGCCGTTGAATGCGGTGCGTCGTTTTCCGCCACCATGGGGGCAAGGTTCAGCCGTCGCGCCTCTTCAACCGGCATGGGTGCACAGACAATACCCGACGTGTGGCGGATGATCATCGCCATTTTTTCCGGCGTGCAGTGGACCGCCGCAACGATCAGATCGCCCTCGTTTTCGCGGTCGTCATCATCCATGACGACAACGATCTCGCCGTTTTCAAACGCCCGAATGGCATCCGCCACCCGTTCCATATCCGTTGTCATATGAGTTTATTCTCCAACTTGGCCGCGATGGCGCAAATAATGATCGGCCAGAACGCAGGCCATCATCGCTTCACCGACAGGCACAGCGCGAATGCCCACACACGGGTCGTGGCGGCCCTTGGTCATAACATCGACCTCCTGCCCATCGGATGTGACCGATTTGCGCGGCGTGAGGATCGATGATGTGGGTTTGACCGCAAAGCGCGCGACAACGGGCTGGCCGGACGAAATGCCGCCCAGGACACCGCCTGCATTGTTGGACAGGAATTCGGGCCCATCGGCGCCCATGCGCATTTCATCGGCGTTTTCCTCGCCCGACAAGGTGGCAGCCTCAAAACCGTTGCCGATTTCGACACCCTTCACCGCGTTGATCGACATGAAAGAACTGGCGATGTCCTGATCGAGCTTGCCATAGATCGGTGCACCCCATCCGGCGGGCACACCTTCTGCAACGATTTCGATCACCGCGCCAACGGACGATCCGGCCTTACGGATGGCGTCAAGCTCCTGCGCCCATTGCTCCGCCATCTTCGGGTCGGGGCAGAAGAAGGGGTTGTCATTCACCGCATCCCAATCCCAGCGCGAGCGGTCAATCTTGCTATTGCCGATCTGAACCAATGCGCCACGGATTTTCACATCGGGGATCACCTTGCGGGCTATCGCACCTGCAGCCACACGAGCGGCGGTTTCGCGGGCCGATGAACGCCCCCCGCCGCGATAATCGCGAATCCCGTATTTGGCATCATAGCTCATGTCGGCATGGCCGGGCCGATAGCGCTGGGCGATGTCGGAATAGTCTTTCGAGCGCTGGTCGGTGTTTTCGATCATCATCGAAATGGGCGTGCCGGTGGTCAGCCAGATGCCATCGTCCTGCGGCATAACGCCGGAAAGAATACGCACTGCATCAGCTTCGCGCCGCTGCGTCGTGTATTTCGACTGGCCGGGCTTTCGCCGGTCGAGAAAGGCCTGAACGTCCGCCTCGCTTATGGCAAGGCCGGGCGGGCAACCATCAACCACGCATCCCAGCGCCGCGCCGTGCGATTCGCCCCAGGTGGTGAAGCGGAAAAGATGTCCAAATGTGTTGTGAGACATGTGTTTTGAGAGTTGTTGCGGTTGGCCAGCGCCAATGTCATCGCTGTTCTATGTGCGCTTGGATGCAAGGTCAAACATCAGTTCATGCGGGGTGTCGCGCATTCTCACGCGCAGGGGGAGGCGAGGCCGCGTGACTGAGGTGCCACTATCTGAGGTTTACTTGTCTTCGTCGGTGATTGTCGGATCGGAACAGCGTTGCAGAGGGCCGTTCACGCGCAAAAAATTCCAGCGCAATTTCAGCTCATTGCCAGAAAGTTCCATGCCCAGAAAATAGCTACGAACCGAATCTTCCCCGCATTGTGCGTTGGCTCCGGTGAAAAATCCATTTTCGCGTTTTTCAACAGGACCCCAGTTCAAACGGCACCATTGCTGACCGTGTCTTAGCCAGCCACGGTTGATTTCATACGGTTCAAACAAAACCGTGCCACCGGGCTTGATTGGAGACTTCGCACATTGCTTTGCACTACCCCATGTTCCGTAAAAAACCGAGCGGTCCCCGCCGGATTGATCATCGGCAACGGCGCTTTGGGGAATGGAGGCCGTACAAAAGGCAATCAGAAAGGCGAAACGCATACCGTTTTACTATCGTCAGTTCTCACCCGGTTCCATACAATTCACGTTGATTAACAAAAGCAGATTTTGGCATATGCCGGATTTGAGCTTGTTAGAGTCTGGAAGGGCAGGCGAGCGATTGTGAGAGCCAGAACACCTCTCACAAAAAACTTATCCCCGCCCTCTCCCGCTCCCTCATACTCCTTTCACACGCCCGGTTCGACCATCGGAAACGATCGTTCGTTGCCGTGCCGGGGGTGCCGGTGTTCGGGGGATCAGGCTAACGATCTGTCCCCCGGAGCGCTGCCCGTGAACCCGGGTCGTGCGTGGAAATCGTAGGCCGCCTTAGGGACAGTGCTCTTTGCTTTGCAGGGAGCAGAAAGGGAATTGCGCAGCCACCGGGACGGAACGCCCCGCGTTCGCAAACATTCGTATTCTCTGGCCAGCGTC
>JBCDDX010000010.1:0-100072 GCA_039180085.1 Pseudomonadota bacterium | reverse complement strand
GCCATTCATCATGATGATGGCATCAGCCAGCAACATGGCATTGTCGGAGATATCGATATCGCCCGCCTTCAGCCAGTCAATCGGATTGAAACAGGCCGTATCCATGCCCGTGATATTCCACGGATCAACAATATGAACCGCTTGCCCCATGAGCCTGCGTTGATCAGCCGTGATCATGGCGTTCTCGCCCTTGGGATCGACCACCAGAACCGAACCCGGATAGGTCAGCAATTGGGGAATAATGGAGCATGTGCCCTTGCCGGATCGATTGGGGGCGACCGTTCCAATATGACGATCCCCGCCATACCCAAGCGGATGGCGCACACCCTTGTCATCACGTGTAAAGCCGAGACGAAAGCCTTCCAACGTGATCATGCCTTTGAGAACCAGTTCATCGAACTTTGCCCAGGCCGCTGACCCAAAAGTGGTTGGCGTCTCGCGCAGGCGCTCCACAAATCGACGCGCCCAATAGCCAAAGGCGGCCATAAAGGCACCAATGGAAACCAGCGGCGTCAGCGTCCATCCCAAAATGCCATTGTTCAAAACGGCCACCAGCACAAGAATGAGCATGATGCATGACGTGACGGCTTGCCGGATACCCGACGCGGCTGGCGATAAATACCAGCCAAGAGCAAATCCGAGAGCGCTTGAGACCGCGATGATCGTCAATCGCAGATAAGCAAGGTTTAGGGGCTTATAGCCATATGGCGCGGGATTGCCCCAAAAATCGCGGGTGGATTGAGCTAGGGCCTCATGATCGAGCCCCAGCATTGTGAGCCCGAAAACTCCGGCACTCATAAGCGCCAGTTTAGTTGTTGTTTGCATTGTATTTGAGGTTGTATCCGACATGATATGTTCCTTTCTGTTTTCGTGTGCGGATGGGTTCGGGCGCTACGGTGTAGGGCCACGATAGGTTGGAGCGCGGCTTTGCGCTCTTGATTGGGAATGATGTGTGTCAGGATCGAACCGCATGGCAGATGCGATTTCGCGATCAAGCATTCGCCGTTCCTGGGCCTGCTTTCGCCGCTGTTTCTCAATCTGTTTTTGGAGCTGTTGGCGTTCACGCAACTGAGCTGCGACCATTGCGTCCCGTTGTTCCTGATCCCGTTTCAAGCATGCCAAGGCATCTTCGATGTTTTCAGCTTTAATCTTTGAAGCAGCGCCGGAGAGCGTTTGCCACAGACCCTTAAGGCCCTTGTTCAGGCGTGCTGATCGGGTGCGAGTTTCCTGATTCCAGCGCTGCTTTTGACCTGCCTTGAGAGTTTTGCGTTCAGCCCGATGAGATTTGACCATCTCCGCTCTGGCTTTTTGGAACGGCTGCATTTCTGCTTGGTGCTTTGCACAAACCTGATCAATGAAGCCTTCCAGCTGATCAGAAAGTTTGTTGCGAATATCGCTTCGCACTTGATCAACAGATTTCAGTCGCGAAGGATCACCAAGTTTTGCGGAAACCTCTTTAGTCTTTACTCCAGTGTAACGGGCAACCGAGAAAACTTCGCCATTGGTGTCGAGTGCTACAAAACCCCGTCGATCACCTTTAGCGAGGAAATAGCCGCGTTCTTCAAGAGCGTTTTTGAAAGCGGCAAGACTATCTGAGCGGCCCCACGCTTCTTGGAAGCTTTGCTTGATCTCACGAGGATCAAGATCCAGGCGCTTCGCCTGCTGCCATTCATCCAGTGTGAAGTTGAGAGGCGACTTACCGCCGCCAGCCTTCAATCCGTCAGGCAGTTCCCAGCCATGATCCAGATACAGCTCCTTAGCGAGACTGTTTAGCCTCAGTTTGAAGTGCGGAAGATTCACCGCCGTCATGGTCTCGACATCAATCCGGGACCAGACGGCATGTGCATGCCGTCGTCCGTTCTTCTCGTGAAAGACAATCGCGCGTGGTTGTTCACCCAGACCGAGCGCTTCTTCGGCGCGGTCCACAGCAGCAACAAAGTCAGGCTCGGAAGCTGTTTCGTTTTGCGGCGGGTTGAGACTCAGTGAAAACAAATATTGCTGACAGCGCGTTCCTTTCGAAACCGCATGGATTTCCTGAAATGCGCCTTTGAGATCGTTGGAGATAAACCCACGCAGCTCAAAAAGCGTGATGTGATCATTGTCATGCTCATTCATCAGATGAGCAGCCAAAGCATTGCCGCCGCTGCGTTGAGAGCCTTTGAGGATCATAACGACACCTCAAAGCCAAGCGCCCGCAACAGCATGGCGTGCATCGCATGAATTTCAGCGCATGCGGATAGAATGGCCTCTTGCGCCTCGTCATCGACGACAAGCGAGCCATTTTCGACGGCTTCACTTAGTGCATTAAGGCGAGCTCCAACATCGGAGTGTCCGATTAAACCAAGGAGTTGAGCGAGAGCTTGTTGATCAGCGACAGGGCGACGAACATCTCGGCGTTGGATACCCAACTCAGAGTCGAGAAGCTGAGACTTAATATAGGTCCCAAGCGGCATCGTTCCGGCTTGGCGTTCAAGTTCAGCCCGTTCCTCCGGTTTCAATCGAAGCCCGAAGGTTCCGTATTTCTTCTTTGTATTGTTTGGAGCGGAGGTCATGGCCGTGGCCCCCGCAGAGGATACGACTCGACTTTAGATAAGGCTTCCGAAATTGCCGGATCGCTTGTTAAATGCTCAGATATGCATTCTAGTTCTTCGAGCAGGTCTGCGGATAATTCTGGTTCTAGCTCTTCTCCAGAAAGCCCACCATTCCTTTCAAGGGGTCAGCCGTTTCTATCATGGGAATAGGGTGGTTCAAATGAACCAATTACGCTCTATTTGGAAACGTCGGCGTCGGGCAGTTTGTGGACTCCGGTCATAATCAGTTCTTTCAGTCCAGAACCAACCCTTTCAAAACCAAACAAACGGGCAGTTGCTCGTATTATTTCGTCTTCCTCTGCCATGCATCTTTTAATAAAGCGCGGATCCTAGATTCTTCAATTGTAGTCGGTTGTTCGAAATCGTTCACGTTTGACTACTTTTCGCCAGTGCTCCATCCAATCTCTATTCATGGACAGCTTTCAATGTAGTGGCAATGCATGCAATTCGAAAGCCTGGTACATGTTTCGAATTTCACAACAAATCGTAGGAAGTTTCATTTTGAACCGAATAAATGGTTTGGATGGGAACCGATTAAACATTCCGCAGAGAAGGCAAACATTCGGTGATCAAAACTGGATATTGCAACCCCAGCCAGATAGTTACCTTGCTCTATTTCAAGTAGCCTAACGATGCTCGATTGCTTTCCAAATTTGTGTTTAAGATCATCACTTTGTGGCCATTTATCGCTTAACTAGTGAAGCGCTTTCCGGCTCGTAGCGATATTGTGACAGTGAACCATCCTTTACCCTATCGATAACCTCATTGATGATCGGGAGTGGCACCAAAAACCACTCGCGCGGCCTGACTGGCCTTCCAAAACGGTCCGGGATGTCAACATCGAGCCTCGATCCAGCGAAAAAGCGGTGGAGCAGGTTTTCCAGTTTTGAACGGTTGATGTTGTAAAGCGTGTAGGTAGCTACAATTTCAACATCCGCGAACAGAAATGTAGTATCCTTTTTCGCAGCACTGATGCGTTTCTCAACATCTCCACCGGTCACACCGATCTTATGAATGATCTCTCGGTGCTGTGCGATATCCGCATGAACTGATTGGCTGCGCAGGACGTAGATGGTTCCGCTTTCGGTATCTTCCGCATCCGCAATTGATCCGAATAGCGGGCCAGCACCTGGATCGGTTATGCGTCTGCCCGCTTCATCCTTGTAAAGCGCCCGTTGAAGCGACCGTAAGAGAATGTCGCTTTCTGTTCCATTGTCATAGACAACGCGCAGACGCCGATCCTTGCGGCCGTACTCCATGTCGATCTCGTCTCCCACATGCTCCACATAGGCAATTTGTCCGTTCACGACGAAGAACTCGCCTTGTTTTATGTCAGCGTCTTTGCCGAAGCGTCGGGTCTCTCTGGCACCTGAATCGAGTTGCTCTTGAAGAGATTCGAAAAGCGGCTTGAACTTCTCAAAGTCAGGGCAGATCGTTCGGTTTGCGATTTCCTCTGCCGCGCGAACTTCTGCGCGAGGCTTCACGTGTTTGAGTTTTGTGATGTCTCGGTCTGGATCGGTGGATAGGCCAAGCTCTGCTAGCAGGGCGGTGTCATCCAGGCTTTCAGCCGGAGGGAGTTTGCTTTCTTCGGTTTTGGCCAGCAAACCCTTTTCATCAAGCTCTGTCAGTAAATCGCGACACTCCGGTTGCTGCCGTATTCTGTCGAGACGAACGGCGTAGAGCCTTTCGAAGATGTCATTGTCTTCGCCGTGTTCAGGCAGCGTGCCATGCTCTTCGAAAAACCTTTGAATGTCTTCGAACCCAGCGATAATCCGAGCCTCTCGTGGAGTGCGGCTCGTGGTTTTCTTGGGCGCAGTTTCGACGCCCAACGCTTCGAGAAGCTCTTTGTCAGATAGTTCAGCCATCGGCGGCCTCACTCGCCATTCGCTGAACGAAAGCTATGCCTTCTGCCATTTTGCGTTCCCAGGCGTCCTGCGATGTAATTTCGGGAAGCCGTCCACGTTCGCGTTTGAAATCCAGGGCGCGATGCGCATACATTCTGGCTTCTTCCGGAGTCAGCTTGACCTTCTTGCTCGAAATTACCGCTGCCACTTGTTGCAACGTTTTCTCGTCCAGGGATTCGGACAAGACGGCATAGGCTGATTGAAACGGATTGATTTTGTCGATGAGATCGATGTCGAGATCACGCACATCCATTTTGTAGCGTCGAACACCGTCTATGAGCGCTGTGTTCGTTTGGACAGCACTGTCGCCCTCGTTGCCCGCGCGCCTCCTGGCTTCCTGTACGAGATTGAGTGCCGCGACCGCATGTTGCCGTACGGCTTCCTGGTCCTCCTTACTCAAGTCAGGGTACTTGTCTTTTACGATCTTGCCCATCCGGACCTGTGTCAGCTCTTCTGGAATGGTCTCACCGTCAATCTCACTGGCCATGCCGCGCTCAATGGTAGTTTTATCCTGCACGAATGCCGTGATGACCTCGTTCAAGTCCTCTTGGCAGATTTGACTGGCTTCGGGGCTTGTTGGCTGTGCGAGGCCGTTTATCTCGAATGACATTTGGCCAGTCGCTTCGTTGAAACCGATATTGGTCTCGCCTTCTTTGTAGCCACCTTCTCCGTAGTCATATCCAGGTTGAGGGCCGGTGTTCTTGGGCGGGAAGTTCATGCGAGGGGCCAGAACTTGCTCCATTAGCAAGCTCGCGGCAATGGCCTTAAGAGTGTCGTTGACCGCATCCACGACGGCATCCTCGCTTGCATCAGGTTCTGCAATCAGATTGGTGAATTGTGCTTGGGCCTTGCCGGGGGCGTCCCTCGTGGCACGGCCGATAATTTGGATGATTTCGGTGAGGCTGTTGCGATAGCCGATTGTCAAAGCATGTTCACACCAAATCCAGTCGAAGCCTTCTTTCGCCATGCCCAAGGCGATGATTATATCGACGTGATCCCGGTTATTATTCGCGTCAGGGTCCTTGAGCGCATTGATGACCTTGTCGCGCTTTGCAGGATCGTCATCCACGAGATCGGCGATTTTGAGAACGGTACCGTCAGGGCGTGTTACCAGATGGAAGCCGGTTGCAGGGTCGGTTCCCTGCCAATCACCCAACTCTTCGATGATGTGCTCGGTTTCCTTAATCTTGTCTTTGGTGCTTTCCCTCGAATTAACGCTTGGAATGTGAATGATGGTTTTCCGTGTCGGATCGAGCACATCCATGATCGCCGAATGGTAGGTGCCGCTGTAGAAGTAGTAGCCGACGTCCAGCGATTTCAGATGCTCATAGCCGTTGAGCTGTTCGTAGTATGTGTAGGTGACATTTTCGAATTTCGCTTCATCTTCCGCCGAGAGAACCGCGTCTGCATCCCCGCGAAAGTACGAGCCAGTCATGGCAACGAGATGGACTTTGTCACGTGTGATGAATTGCGTGAGCTGCGAGCCGAGAATGTTGTCCGGGTTTGCACTGACGTGGTGAAATTCATCAACGGCGATCAGGCGATTGTCGAACGCTTCAATGCCATATTCCTGCACTGCGAAGCGGAATGTGGCGTGCGTGCAAACAAGAACCCTGGCATCGCTGTCCAGAAACTTGCCAACAGCTTTGACTGTGCCGTCGGAGTGTTTGGGTTCGTCCGCTCCGGGAGCGTTGCAAAGGTTCCATTGCGGCTCCACGTGCCAATCGTAGTGGAAGCCGAACCTGGTCAGCGGTTCGTCAGAAAAGGAACCGCCGATGCTCTTCTCTGGCACCACAACGATGGCCTGCTTCAAGCCCTGTTCATGAAGCTTGTCCAGCGCGATGAACATCAATGCGCGGCTTTTGCCGGAGGCAGGCGGCGACTTGATGAGCAGATATTGTTCGCCGCGCATTTCGTAGGCGCGTTCCTGCATCACCCGCATGCCGAGTTCATTCGATTTTTTCGATGCACCGGTCTGCGCATAGCTGACAGAAACGGATGGGACGATGTTGCTCATTTTCTGCCACTCAATACCGACGATAAATTTGTTATTAATTATCAGATTACTTGGAAACTGAAAAACAATAACCCAATTTGGTCAACTGTATTACTAATTCCATAGAGGTAGCTGATCCCAATCATCGGGAAATCCAGCATCGCGAAGGTTTATGTTTGGAGCATTGCTTGGAAAAATTGCGACATGTTCCTTCAAACGGTCTGCCCATTTGGTGCGTGGATTTATTTCTTTCAGGAGAGTTTGCATTATCGCCAAAGCTGCATAAATCCTCTTATTTGTGTCAGGAGCGTTTGCCAAATGATCGAGATCAGGAGCTTCTCCAGCTCTTGGTATAGCTGGTTGATTTATTAGTGGTTTGTTCCAAAGACGTGAATGGTGTGCACATATATTTCGAACATTGCACAGCGAACGTATCCACGACTGAATGAGACGGAAACTTATGTTGCCATAACTTTGAGAGACGCGTTGCTGTTCCGAGTGTTTGAAGTGTGAGAGAGCGATTGAAAGCGGGCTGAAGTCAAGCAATTCAACCGCAATCCAGACCGGCATAAATTCTCCGCAATATTTGGTTCGAAAGTGTTCGGCAAACTCTTCTCGCGAGTTCTTTGCTTTTCGATCCAACTTGAACAGCCATTCTTGATATGGCGATTGGGTTCGCGGAGGTCTAAATTGCGAAAATCGCCGTCGAAAATTTCCAGGATCACGATGAGCCAGTTGATCAATGGAGCCGATAGCCAATGCAAATTCCGTGCGTACCGAGATTTCAATTCTCTCTATTGCATCGAGAACAATTAGTCGTAGCGTCTTGTCGAATGCATAGAGATCAGTTGCGTTCTTGAAGGTAGTGTTTTGTTTGAACTGATCTTGGAGGAAATGGGTTCCGTCGTCTCGTTGTCCCAACTGACGAAATGGAAACCAATAGGCGCTAAGTCGATAGTACCCAATGCGTTGTAGGTACTCTTCACATTTAGCCGTGTCCGCAATTGTCATTCCGCGATTTTCGAGAAGTTCGCGTTGCTGTTCGACGGTGAGATATGGTTTGGAATAAGCCATTAAAATAAGAAGGCCGCCCATGATCTTTGCAGATCAGAGGGGACGGCCATAATATCCTCTATATGCCGCGAATCGTGCGATTTGTCAAGATTTGATTTTAGCGTTGAGTTTCGAAAATGTCTGTAATTGCGAAGTGTCTCTTCTCCATTCGTTAAGCGCCAACCTTTTAAATCAGAAACTCCCATGTTTTCTGAATTATGAAAATTCTTAATTCAGAAACCGGCGCTGGGCATCATGCCGACACCTTTTTCGGAGTGGAGGTCATTTTGGTGTAAAGCTCAAATAGTTTTTCCAGCCGTTCGGTGTCGTTCTTGAAGCGGCGGCCGATGTAGATGCGCTCTAAGGTCTCGTCGTTTTTCTCGTGGGCTTCGCGCACCAGCGGGAACTCGTTGTCCATACGTTTTGGATCATACATGTCTGCGATGGTGGCCGGGAAATAGTGTTCGCGGGCGAGCAGAATGTCTTCCGCGCAACGGGTGAGGTCGGCTTTGTTTTTCTCGGTGAGCGGGGGGACGGGGAAGGTGTTCCAACCGAGGGTGTTGGAGTAGCGGAAATCGGTTTTCATTTTGCCGCAGACGGTGGCGATCCAGACCAGATGGATGCGAGAGGCGATGAGCGCCATGTTCCAGAGCGGAGCGTCGTAGAGGGCTTGTGCTCCGTCAGAAACGATGGTTCTTTTGGAAAAAATGCTTACCGGAAGAAACTCTCGATTTTCAGACGAGACTCGTGGAGCGACTATAGAAAGTGTAGCACCCACGGCTTGAATTTGAATGAAGCGATGTGGAGAGCTTGCTGCCGCTCTGGTGGTTGGTGCCTTTGCCCCGTTGCGCATTTCACGGACGGCATCAACGCGGCGAGCAATAGGAATAATACTCCGAGCGTTGTCAACGTCGTTGTCGCCAATCCATATGCAATAGCGTTGAAAGCCTTTGATCATCTCCGCAGAGCCAATGTATTTGTATAAGAATTTTGCAGCCTTTGGAGAATCAATAATCAACGCGTCAAATTCGTCCTGAGACAAACTAAGATGCCCCCCATCGGACGGTTGGTTTCCCTTCAACATTGGGAATAAGTTTGAGATTGACCGCCTGGAGGGTTCAACAATTATCGAACGTCCTGGAACCAAATATGGATTAATCTCGTCCACCTTTCGAGAAACCGTTTGGTTCTCCTCATCTAAGCTAAATAGCGTTTTTTGGTCATTTGAACGCTTTTTTACACCGACAATTATGACAGTGACACCAGCATTTTTGCTCGCAAGATTCTGCCACTTAAAGGACTGATGGGCGAAAGAAATTTCACTACTGGCATCCAAAATTATTGGCCAAATTAGAGGCACCATCTGCCCTTGGCAGATCGAGTTCGTACTCACAAATGCAAACGCGCAATCGGTATAACCGAGGAAATCGGAAGCCTTGAGAAACCATGCGGACACATAGTCCAGATTTTTCCAACTGCGTGTTCGGTTGTTGAACAGATTTTCAAGGTCGGATTTTTGTAAACGATCTTGGTTGCTACTGCCCAAATACGGAGGATTGCCACAAATATAGGTCTCACCACCCTCGTGCTCGAAATCGATTTCGGTCTGATCCAGTGGTGTGTGGAACAGATCATCCGATTGATGTTTCACGCCCGTTCCAACGACATCCATGAGTTGAAGCCAGTTCAGCCGCAAGGCGTTGCCGCAGACGATCCAGTTTCTCTTATCCAGCGGCAGGAACTCGTTGAGTGCCAGTTTCTGGCCGCGATAGAGGACGTCGCTTTGATACTCCGCGATTATGAGGGCGAGGCGCGCGATCTCCGCCGGAAAATCACGCAATTCAATGCCGCGAAAGTTGGTGAGGGGAATGTCAGTGCTGCGGTCGGCCTCTGCGCGCCTCTGATTGATCTGCGCCTCAATTGCCCGCATTTCCTTGTAGGCGATGACCAGAAAGTTGCCGGAGCCGCAGGCAGGGTCGAACACGCGGATCTTCGCGATGCGGTTACGCAGATTGAGCAGCTTGCGGGCATTGTCCCCCGCTTCTTCCAGCTTCTCGCGCAGGTCATCCAGAAACAGCGGATTCAGCACTTTCAGGATGTTCGGCACGCTCGTGTAGTGCATGCCCAGTGCACCACGTTCCTCATCATCCGCCACGGCCTGGATCATCGAGCCAAAAATGTCCGGGTTGATTTTCTGCCAGTCGAGCTTGCCGATATTGAGCAGATAGGCGCGGGCGATTTTGGTGAATTTCGGCGTCTCCGTGCTGCCGGAGAACAAGCCGCCGTTCACATATGGAAACGGATTGGCGTAAGACTTGATGTCTGCCGATTTACGATCCTCTATGGGCGTGTTCATGGCGCGGAAGATTTCGCCGATCACGTCATGCGTGTTCGTGCCATCGCTCATCTTCTCCACTTGATCGGTGAAGCCGAAGCTGGCGTGGAAGATGTCGGTATCTTCGGCAAAGAAGCAAAAGATCAGCCGCGCCATGAAGTGGTTCATGTCCGGCCGTCGTTCAGCCTTGGCCCAATCCGGGTTGTCCTCAAGCAACTGCACGTAGAGCTTGTTCAGCCGCCCCGTGGCTTTGATGTCGAACGAGCTTTCGCGAATGGCCTTGACGGTGGAAATACCCGCCAGCGGGAGAAAGAAGCCGAAGTGGTCGGAGAAGTTCTCATATTCGCAAACGATGGGCGCTTCATCGGAGTTCAACTCTTCAGCGTGAAGCGTCTCTCCATCGGTGGCCAGAATGAAGCGCGCCTTCCAGCGTGTGTTTGCAGCGCTCTGCCGCAAGAGGTCCATCGTTTTATCAACTTGTCCCGGCTCGCTGACGGCCACATGAATGTGGTTGCGCTGTAGCACTCCATTCGGAACATCGGATTTGTTCGATTCGCCCCTGCGGAGTTTTTTGAGCGTTGCCGACTTGTTGCCGAAAGCTTCAAGAAAGGCATACGGGAAATCATCCGCAGCAAACGGTTGAGCGAACAGCTCTGATACAGCTTCTTCAATCTCAACAGCGTTCATGCCGGTGACGGTCTCCCCTAAAACCACACAGCGCTCCTTCTTTATGAAGCGCTTTTCTCTTGATGCCGTTTATTGTGACAGTTGTCGATTTATACTTACAACTACCCACGCTGCGGGTGCCTGAATTGTCCGTTTTCCGGCTGTCGTGGATGACTGCAACAACCAAAGACCGCATTGCTCGCCGGGCAATCTCGCGCCAAACGAGTTCACAGCGAAAATGACATAGCAAAACCTGGCTGCATAAGGCCAAAAACAAAACAACTTATTCTTTCAAAAAGCCGGAGGGAATGTGGGGTTTGCTCCAATCTTCTTTCACCCGTTGGACAGTGTACTGATTTACCCAGACGGCCTTTTTGAGGGCGGCTGGCGGATGTAGCATTGTGTTTTTTGTGCTGATCCACTGTAGTGCGAAACGATTGTTTTTGTTGCGTTTCAAATGCAGCATTTGGGTTCGGGGCATCTGCAAATGCGACTTCCATTTTCCAGGCCATTCCAGTGTTCTGAATGCCACCTGGATGACATGCCAAAGTCGATTCTGGGGTATGCGATTGCAACAACCGGGTATCACCAGCTTTGGATTTCAATCGTTTCCGTGGCGATTGCCATTGCCACGACAGCGCCGATAGCGTTGCAGAAATCCATCATCAACGATGCCATTGAAGGCAAGGAAATGGATCTTCTGATCTTGCTGTGCAGCGCTTTGCTGGGCGTTATTCTGGCACGCAGTGGATTGAAATATCTGCTTGGCATCTATCAGAACTGGATTGCCCAAAGCTCTATCCATTCAGAACGGCATCTTCTGGCGAAGGCTTTCGCTGGCGATTCAAAGACCGGTGAAAGTGACAGCGGGCAAGACAATGGAGGGCAAGCTGTCAGTGTCATCAACAACGAGATTGAGCATGTAGGGCGATTTGTCGGCACCGGGATTTCCGATCTGGTTGCCGACGGATCGAAACTGATTTTTGCAATCGGATATATGCTCTGGGTAGAACCTCTCGTTGCGCTGGTCGGCGCGGCTTTTTTGCTGCCTCAGGTCATCATCGTTCCGCTCCTGCAGAAAATTCTCAACAGGCTGATGCGCGAGCGCACGGATCAGCTGCGCGATCTGTCCGATCAGGTTTCCGATTTACGGGCTGGCGATGATCTGCTGCCTGAAGAGTTTGACGAAAAGCTGGACGAGATATTTTCCAACCGTGTGCAGGCCGCGGCGGTCAAATACGGGATCAAGATAATCGTCAATATTCTCAATGCCCTGGCACCGCTCAGCGTTTTGGCATTTGGCGGTTATCTTTACATTCAGGGCGATACGAGCCTTGGCACCATCGTGGCCTTTACAACGGGTTTTGACCGGATGGCTGGCCCGCTGCGCGCGCTGGTGAACTACTACCGCATTGCGTCGGTGCGGCATCAGCAATATGGAAAGATTGTGAGCTGGAAAGAAGCCGCGCTCGCTTGATTTTAAATGGCAAGTTTTGGGCCGAATAACGGGGTGAAAAATTGAACACGACACTTGCACAATCGCCCAAACGAGAGCGCTACGACGTTGTCATCGTCGGAGGTGCGATGATCGGGTCTTCGGTCGCGTGGTTTCTGTCCGACAATCCGGACTTCGATGGCAGTGTTCTGGTTGTCGAACGCGATCCGACCTATGAATTCACATCAACGTCGCACACGAATTCCTGTATGCGGCAGCAGTTTTCGCGCGAGATCAATGTGCAGGTGTCGCAGTTCGCTGCGGAGTTTGTGAAGAACTTCCGGAGTTTCATGGGCAATGATCCGCGCGTGCCTCAGCCTGTCTTGCAGAGCTACGGATACATGTATCTGGCGGACAACGAGGCCTTTGCCACGACGCTGAAGGAAGCGCAGGAAATCCAACAGCAATGCGGTGCGGGCACCAAACATATGACGGTTGACGAGATCAGACGGGATTACCCGTTCTACAATCTCGATGACATCGTTGCCGCCAACCACAATCTGGTTGATGAGGGTTATTTTGACGGCAATACGCTTTTTGACTGGTGGAAGCGCTCAGCCCGCGAACGAGGCGTGGAGTATATCACCAACGAAGTTGTGGCGATGACGAAAAACAGCGCTGGCACGCAAGTGGAAAGTGTCACACTGAAATCCGGAGAGGTCATTTCCTGTGGCGCGGTGGTCAATGCTTCCGGGCCGCGCGCCGTTTTGACGTCCCGCATGGCCGGCATCGAAATCCCGGTTGAGCCGCGCAAGCGCTACACGTTCATTTTTGCGGCTGAAAATCCGCTGGACCGGGATTTGCCGCTGACGATTGATCCGACCGGGGTTCACATGCGCACCGACGGCACGTTCTATCTTGCCGGATGCCCACCGGATGATGACCCGGCTGTTGATTATGACGATTTCGAGCAGGATCATTCAATCTGGGAAGAGAAGGTCTGGCCCATACTGGCTCACCGGATTCCCCAGTTTGAAGCGATCAAGCTGACGAATTCATGGGCCGGGCATTATGCCTTTAACACCTTCGACCAGAATGCCGTGATCGGGCCTCATGATGAGGTGGAGAACTTCATTTTTGTGAATGGTTTTTCCGGTCACGGTTTCCAGCAGTCGCCCGCCATGGGGCGTGGCGTGTCGGAGCTCATCACTCATGGAGCGTTTCAAACGCTTGATCTGTCGCCGTTCGGCTATGATCGCATTACAAGGGGTGAGCCTTTCGAGGAAAAGGCTGTGATCTGATCGCTACGCTTGCGCGTTGAGGCGCTTCAGCCGTTGTCAGATGTCTGCTTGGCGGCAGCGCGGGATGTGGCTTTTTTCTTGCGCACGAAACGCATGACGTTGTTGATCACCTGGCGCTGCAAGCGTGGTTGCTTGTCGATGTTGAAATGACCGACCTGCTTGTCTTTTGAGAAATCGATGTTCTTCAACTGACCGCGGAAGCCCTTTGCGGCAGAGATTTCATCACCCCAACCGTCAGTTTTGAAATAGTAGTTCGTGAACTTGCGAACATTCGTCGGAACGGGGTCCGGATCGGTGGCTGCAAAAGACGCCATGTAGTCGACACGAATGCGTGCTTTTTTAAGATGAGTTGCCATACGAATGATCGCATTTGCGCCCAGCGAATGTCCGATCAGCACAACCGGGCGCTTGCCATATTTTTTGCGGTTCCTGATGATCTCATTCGTCGCCTCTTTCCAGCCGGAATGGGCAATCACGCGTGCATCGACTCCCTTTTCGATGAGTTGATCACCCATTTTGTCGAGCCCGCGGGAAAAAACGCCTGCAAACCCGCGCAGAAGGTATACGTCACCAATATACTTAAACTTCTTTGCTTCCTTAGCGTAAGGTGAGGTCACAGATGCAGGCGTGGTTAAACACGCAAAAGCAAGTATCGCCAAAAGGACATAGCGAAGCATCTGTCAATTTTCCCAGCAGCTGAACTGAATCACCTTGCTCTTGGAATAATCAAACCTGCTTCAACGTGCAATAAGCAGAGCGCTGCAAATGGCTCTAGAACAGCCTTGGGACCAGCCTTGTTGTTTTTTTGCAATACTCATCATAGGCCGAACCGAACTGCGACCGCATCATATCTTCTTCGTTGTTGATGCGGCTGAGATACAGGACGAGGACGGATGCCAGACCGGCAAAACCTGCAATCCAGTCTGAAATCAAAAGCGCCTGCGCGATGCCCCACAGGAAGAATGACGTGTACATGGGGTGGCGAATATGGGCGTAGAGACCATGATCAACCAGTTTGTGGCCTTCGCGGACTTCCAGCGTGACCGACCAGTTGCGATCCAGCTGCTTGTGGCTGAGATAAAAAAGAGCAATGAAAACAACCATGATGCCCGTGCCCAACCATGCGAGAGCCGGTTGGAAGCGATAATTCGACCCATCGAACCAGAACTCGAGCGCGTAGAGCGCCGGGCATATGACGAGGCCGACGATGCAAAGACTCAGCGTCAACCGTTCGGTCAGTGAGACGCGGTCAACAATCACTCTGGCTTTTCGCGCCTTGCGTCGCCGCGGCAGGCGAATGGCCAGCCAGGCCACGATGCCGATAGCCCAGATGATAAGTGCAACGTCTTCCGTCATGTGATTTTGGCCTGTTTATGCGCTTTGATCTGAGCTGCGGTGTATTCCGCTCTGGCAGACAAAAAAATGTGACCGAAGCAGATATCGGGGAAGTCATAGTGATATGGCCGCGTGTTGCCAAAGACAAACTGATAGTGGACGCGGAAAAAATTCTTGCGAACGCGCTTGTAGGCTTCCGGGCTAATCATCCGGCTGACGCGGATTGGCAAAACGGTCGGTTTGTTTGCCGAAGTGTCGCCCATCAGATGAGCAGGCTGCGTGTTGAAGAAGTTTATAAGGTCGGTGCGGCATTGGTATTCAGCCCAGTGGAAATTCTCATCTGCCGTGATGGATTTCACCTCATCGCGAAACCATTGCGCTGCCGGGTGCAAGCCGATTTTCAGCGCGGTGGAGCCAACCGTCAGCAGGGTGACCTCGCTGCCATGGGCGGTCAGTCCGTCGTCGGCTCGCAGGGCACGGGCGGCGGTGTTGAGGATGAGCGCACCGCCGGTGCTGTGGCCGACCAGTATGATTTCGTCGTAACGCTTGCTTTTGGCGGCACGCACGACAGCCTGCGCGACACTTTCAAGTTTGATTTCGATGTCTTCGCGACTGCGGTGAATGAAATCACGCGAAAAGCTCCACAGGTCCATCAAATGCAGCACGAAGCGGCGTTTCCAGACCATCTGCACAAAGGCTGAAAAAGCGGCGAGGAAGATCACCGGGGCTGTGAGCCATGCCAAGGAGACGCCGGAGCGCGCGATCAGCATGGCCAGCGCCAGACTGACCACGAAGGACAACAGGATCATCATTGCCGGGTAGAAGAAATAGAGCGAAAACCGCCACGCGTGGCGGATAAAGGCAAAGGCTGTGCCGCTTGCCATATAGTCGAAAAAGGTCACGCCATAGCGTTTCAGGCGCACCAGAAAGGGCGCTTCGAAGTCATGCAGAACAATGCTGTCGAGATTGACGAAATGAAAATCGGTTTCGACAGCGCCAATATCGGTGCCGTCCGGGTCACTTCGCGCGGCATAACGTTGAAGCGTGAGGTGGTCGCCTATGGTCTCGCGATCAAGTGCATCCACCTCGCGCCCGGTGAGCGTTTCATAGCGACCCGATTCCCGGTCGAGACGATCAAAGAACGCCTCGGGCGATTTCGGGTCATATCCGCCGATGAAAAACAAGGCCCGGCGTGACACCGTGCCCTTTGTGTCAGGCTTTGGGATCTTTTTGGGAGCGGAAGCCACGTCTTGAACCGGATGAAAACCTTTAAACAGCGGCTTTGTATTTCAGGCTGGCGAGAAGGTCCACCAAGCCACGCATAAAAGCGTCAAATATGCGCGTCGCGGGCGCCTTCCAGCAGATAGTCGCGCACGTAAGGTGCAAACGAGCGCCAGCATTCCATGCGGAACGTGTTTTTTGCCTTGCGGTACAAAACCACTTCCGCCTTGCCGAAAATCGTTCGGGAGCACGTTCCGACCGGAAAGGCCTTGAGCGACAGATCGCGAGGGCAGGCAGCGTTCAACATATTGGCAGCGCCGGGGCCGTCGATCACGAACGCAACATTGCGGTGCGAAATATCGACGGCGGAAAACTCGTTACTGGCCGCTTTCGGCACCATGGATGTGTTGGCGTTTTTCTCGTCGACCAACAACCATTCATCCGGCCCGAGCCAGAATGCGAGCTTTCCACCGGAAGCGACAGCGCCGGAAGGTGCGCGGGGCAGGGTCAGGCCAAGTTTCTTTTCAAACGCCTTGGCGCCTTTTTCAGTTGCCCGCAGATTGGTGCGCGACGCAGGTGGCGCGATATGCATCGCGACATGGTCATTGGCAAAGCGAAATCCGGCCAAAGCAGGCGCGCGGTCGGCCGGTTTTACAGCGGATTTAGCCATGGAGCTTCTCCCCTTTCGGATCGTAGAAGACGGTTCCGGTCACTTCGACTTCAATCGCGCCATCGGGCATCGGAACATAGAGTTTTTCGCCCATCCGATCCGCACCACCTTCGATCAAGGCCATGGCAATGGACTGGCCGAGGGTGCCGGACCAATAAGAAGACGTCACGAAGCCGAGCATCTTCATCGGAATGGGTTGTTCGGGATCGTCAACGATCTGCGCACCTTCTTCCAGCACGGTTTTCGGGTCGGTCGTTTTCAGGCCGACGAGCTGGCGGCGGCCATCGGCCATCAGGTCCGGGCGCTGAAGGCCGCGTTTGCCAACGAAATCGGGTTTTGATTTCGCAACCGCCCAAGTGAGGCCAGCATCATGAGGTGTGACGGTGCCATCGGTGTCCTGACCAACAATGATATAGCCCTTTTCAGCGCGCATCACGTGCATCGCTTCGGTGCCGTAGGCGCAGGCACCTAAAGGTTCCGCACGTTCCCAGACGGTTTCCCAGACCGCGCGACCATAGTCAGCGGGCACGTTGATTTCAAAACCCAGTTCGCCGGTGAACGAAATGCGGAACAGGCGCGCAGGAACGCCGCAGACCTTGCATTCCACAACACTCATGTGCGGGAATTTCTCGTTCGAAATATCCGCACCGGAAACCAGTGGTTTGATGATCTCGCGCGCTTTTGGCCCCTGAACGGCAATGGTCGCCCATTGCTCGGTGGTCGAAGTCAACCACACTCGCATGTCCGGAAATTCGGTCTGAAGATAGTCTTCCATGTGGTTGAGCACGCGCGGCGCGCCGCCGGTCGTCGTAGTCACATGGAAGCGGTTGTCGGACAGTTTGCCGACAACACCATCATCGTAAATGAAACCGTCTTCGCGCAACATGATGCCATATTTCGCACGACCCGGTTTCAGCTTGTCCCAGCCGTTCGTGTACATGATGTTCATGAAGGCTGCCGCATCCGGGCCAACGACCTCAATCTTGCCGAGTGTTGACGCGTCAAACACACCGGCGGTGGTGCGCACTGTGCGGCATTCGCGATCAACGGCCTCGTGCATATCTTCCCCGGCCTGGGGGAAATACCATGCCCGCTTCCATAGGCTGACCGGCTCGAAAGCGGCACCGTTTTCTGCAGCCCAGTCATGGATCGGCGTATGGCGTGACGGGTCGAAAAGACTGCCGCGTGTGTGGGCGACAAAACTGCCGAATGTGGTTGGTGTATAGGGTGCGCGGAACGTTGTCAGGCCAACCTGCGGAATCGGCTTGTCCAGCATGTTGGCGGCGATGGCGAGGCCGTGCATGTTGGATAGTTTGCCCTGATCGGTCGCCATTCCATTGGTCGTGTAGCGTTTGACATGTTCAATCGAATGCATGCCTTCGCGCACGGCCAGTTTGATGTCTTTGGCTGTCACATCATTCTGAAAGTCCACAAAGGCCTTGCCCTTGTCTGCCGCTGGTCCGGTAGTTCCGATCACACCACCGGCCAGCGAAACATCATCTTTGACGGTGATTTTGGTCGGCTTTGCACCAACGGCTTTGGCGGCTTCGGCAAACACCGTCGCCAAATCCTGCGCGCCGTTGCAGGCGCCGATTGTCACACAGTTCTGCGGTGAATGGCCGGGCAGGAAGCGCTGGCTCGCCTCGTCCCAAACGGGCTTTCCCCGGGACTGGGAATATAGATGCAACGACGGTGTCCAGCCAGCCGACATGATCAGGGAATCGATATCGAACTGCTTTTCTTCTCCCGTTGCCGTTTTGACCGTCATGCCGTTGACGCGAAGATTGCCGGTGGTTGCGGCAACGGCAGCGCCGGTGAAAACCTCAATGCCGAGTTCTTTCGCCTGCGCCAGCAGATCGTCACCGACTTGCGAGCGTGTATCGATGATGGCGGCGATTTCCGTTCCGGCTTCATAAAGGTCGAATGCGGCGGCGTAGGCTGTATCGCACGCGGTGAAAACGCCTGCGCGGTCTCCCACCGTCACGCCATAGCGATTGAGCCAGGTCTGTGCGGCTCCGGCCAGTACGATGCCCGGGCGATCATTGCCGGGAAACACCATGTGGCGTTCGATGGCGCCCTGCGCGATGACCACTTTTTTTGCACGAACCTGCCACATCCGCTCGCGTGGCAGATCGGCTGGCGGTGTTGAAAGATGATCTGTGACGCTTTCCACCAGCCCAACCATGTTCTGCTGGAAATAGCCGAAGCCGGTGGTGCGGGTGAGCAGGCGCACATTGTCGAGCTTTTTCAACTCGGCAACGACAGATGCCGCCCATGCCGGGCCGGAAAGGCCTTCGATTTCAACGTCGCTGTCGGAAAGAAGATATCCGCCCATTTGCGGGTTTTCATCGCACAGAATGACGCTTTGTTTTTTCTTCGCCGCTTCCCGTGCTGCCAGCAGACCCGCCGCGCCGCCGCCAATGATCAGCACATCGCAATGAGCGTAGCGGTTGGCATAGCGGTCCGGGTCGCTTTCCGTTGGCGCGTCGCCAAGGCCGGCAGCGCGGCGAATGAACGGTTCATAGAGTTTGTCCCACGCCTTCGCGGGCCATTTGAATGTCTTGTAATAAAAGCCTGCCGGGAAAAACGGCGACATCAGCGAGTTGACCGAGCCGATGTCGAAATTCAGCGATGGAAACCGGTTTTGGCTGGTGGCGGCAAGACCGTCATAGAGTTCCTGCACCGAGGCGCGCACATTGGGTGTGTGCCGTGCCTTGTCGCGCGAGATGCCGACAAGCGCGTTCGGCTCTTCGACACCCGCCGCCAGCACGCCGCGCGGGCGGTGATATTTGAATGAGCGGCCCATCAGGTGCACGCCATTGGCAAGCAGTGCTGAGGCGAGCGTGTCGCCCTCCAGCCCCTGATAGGTTTTGCCGTCGAAGGTGAATTCAATTGTGCCGGCGCGGGACAGAGCACCGCGTCCTTTCACGCGAAAGGGCTGATCGTTTTGCGCGGTCATTTCAGCAGCTCCGCGATTTCTTCATCCGACGGGCGGGGTTCGCCCGCCTTGTAGACTTTTAGAAACTTGTCGGAGACCGTATTGCGGATCGCGTTGAAAAACCGACCGCACCCAAACGCATGACGCCAGCGCTCAAGATTCACACCCTTGGGGTTGTCGCGAATGAAAAACATCGCCTCGAAGTCTTCGTCCGACATCTCGTCCATGTTTTTAGGCCGCACAATATGGGCCTCACCGGCATTGGCAAATTCCAGTTCCGGGCGATCTTCTTGGCAATAGGGGCAATGGATCAATAGCATGTGTTTGGTCCCTTAATGCGCAACAGCGGCGGCGGCGGCTTCGTCGATCAGGCGGCCTGAGCGGAAGCGGTCGAGGGTGAATCCGGCGTTGATTTTGTGCGGCTCATCGCGGGCGATAGTGTGGGCAAAGACATGGGCTGATCCCGGCGTTGCCTTGAACCCGCCGGTGCCCCAGCCGCAATTGACGTAAAGACCTTTGACCGGCGTTTTCGACAGAATGGGCGAGCGGTCGGGCGTCACGTCGACAATACCGCCCCAGGTGCGCAGCATCTTCATGCGGTTGAACATGGGGTAAAGCTCGATGATTGCATCGAGCGTGTGCTGCAAAATATGCATCGAGCCGGTCTGCGAATAGGAGAGATAGGAGTCCGTGCCTGCGCCGATGACCAGTTCGCCCTTGTCGGACTGGGAAATATAGGCGTGCACGGCATTCGACATCACCACGCAGGGGAAGACCGGCTTGACCGGTTCGGATACGAGGGCCTGCAGTGGGTAGCTTTCAAGCGGCATGCGCACGCCCGCCATTTCCATCAGCACTGACGTGTGACCGGCGGCAACCACGCCGACTTTTTTGGCACCAATCGTGCCACGCGTGGTTTCAACGCCCGTAACCTCGCCCGATGGTGATCGATTGATGCCGGTCACCTCGCAATTTTGAATGATATCGACACCCATGGCTGATGCCTGGCGCGCATAGCCCCAGGCCACAGCATCATGGCGGGCCACACCGCCGCGGCGTTGCAGAGCGGCACCCATGACCGGATAGCGGCTGGTTTTGGAGATGTTCAGGGGCGGGCAGTATTCCTTGGCCTGTTGCGGCGTGAGCCATTCATTGTCGACACCGTTCAGCCGGTTGGCGTGAATGTGCCGCTGGGCCGATTGCACGTCATGCACATTGTGGGCCAGCATCATGACGCCGCGCTGGGAAAACATGACGTTGTAATTTAGTTCCTGTGAGAGCGTCTCCCACAGTTTCACCGCATGGTTATAAAGCCCCGCCGATTCGTCATAGAGATAGTTGGAACGGATGATCGTGGTGTTACGGCCCGTATTGCCGCCGCCGAGCCAGCCTTTTTCGAGCACGGCGATATTGGTGATGCCGTGCTCCTTGGCGAGATAATAGGCGGTGCCGAGGCCATGCCCGCCCGCACCGACGATGATCACATCGTACTGTTTTTTGGGCTCCGGGCTGCGCCATTGTTTTTCCCAACCCTTGTGGCCGCGCAGGGTTTCGCGCGCGAGGGAGAAAACATTGTAGTTGCGCATGATCTGCTCCCTGAATGCGTTGTGTTGGCCGGTGTTGAACTGTTTCAGCCATGCACCTTTGCACGGCATTTTAGCTGCGCAGAAACCCTTTTGACCATTTGAGCAGATAATGCCAAGCGAAAACCGTTCCTGCGACCCGATGCGACATCCGAACGCCGGAAACCGACGCCAGCACGCGCACACCTCTTTTCCGGCGGTACAGGCGCTCATTTGTGCATTTTGTCGCCGTCTGACCGGGCGCAGATGTTGACAAAGGAGAAGGCGCTGACTATCCACCACGCAGGATTTTTGACGCGTCAGGTTTGGCGCGTTTTGTTTGTTCGGGAATGATTTGCCAAATCGGCGACCATAGCCCTTCGCGGCTCTTGCGTCTTTGAGATGCCGGAACCGCACCATACCGCTGGATAGAACCGATGAAGATCAAGAACTCTTTGAAGTCGCTCAAAGGCCGTCACCGGGCGAACCGTCTGGTGCGCCGCAAGGGCCGCGTTTACGTCATCAACAAAGTGAACCCACGCTTCAAGGCGCGTCAGGGCTAGTTTGATTGACCGGCCAACAGGCCAAATAACAGCACAGATTTGTTTCCCCGTGCGGCATTGTGACAAAATGCTCACGGCTTTTTGCGTTTGACGTCAGCCGTTTGGTGGCTATCGTTGGAGCATGACCCGCTCCAGAATCAGACTGCTCACGCTTCCAACGGTCTCATTGGCTATTGCGCTTTGTGGTGGTGTTGCCACTGCACAGGAAACGCAGGCCCCGGTTCATGAAGACAATCCGGCGGCTGCGACCGACAATGACAAAAAACCGGTCAAGCTGAAGCCGAAGCCACAATTTCAGCTTGCAGACACGATCGACGGCCTTTTCGGCCAATTGAAACGCACGCGCAATGAGCGCCGGGCCGGGCGCATTGCCGAGCGCATCTGGGAAGAATGGCGCTCATCGGACAGCAAGTCGGTGGATCTTCTGGCCGGTTGGGCCCGCAGCGCCATGGGCAGCAAGAAATATTCTGTCGCGCTGGATTTGCTGGATCAGCTGGTGGTGCTGCGCCCCAATTATGCTGAAGCCTACAATCAGCGCGCCACGCTGCATTTCATCATGGAAAATTATGACAAGTCGATTGCTGATATCGAGCGCACGCTGGCGCTGGAGCCACGACATTTTGGTGCGCTGGCGGGGCTTGCCTCGATATTTGAACGCCTTGATCAGGACGAGAAGGCGCTCGAAGCGTGGTACAAGACTCTTGAAGTCTACCCGGCGCTCAAGAGTGCGCAAAATGCCGTAATTCGGCTGGAAGAAGAGCTTGCCGGTTCCGGTATCTGACTGAAATTGCCTTTACTGTTTCACAAATTGTTTTGCTGACATAGGAACCCTGCGCAGGTTTGAGTCGTAATGGCTCATGAACGATAAGTCTTTCCGGCAGGTCATTTTGAAAATTCTGGTTTCTCTTATTCTCTTGTTGGTGGTTGTGGGTACGGGCCTTGCTGGCTGGACCGTATATCGCGTTGCGCAAATCGAGGCCGAGTTTCAACCGGTTGGAGAGTTTGCCGGCCCCGAAGGACGAAAGACGCATTATCTGGATGTACCGGCTGAAAGTGCCAACACGGCTCCGGTTTTGTTCGTTCATGGCGCTAGCGGCAATCTTAACGATCAGCGCTTTGCTTTCGAAGAAAAGCTGAAGGGCTCGCGCAGGCTCATTTTTGTCGACAGACCGGGACACGGGTATTCCGACCGTGGTGATGCGGACAACCCCATGGCGCAGGCGACCCGATATCGTGAGTTGATGGACGAATTGAAAATCGACAAAGCGGTGCTCGTCGGCCATTCTTTGGGAGCGGCTTCCGTTGCGGCTTTCGGTGTTCTTTATTCTGAGCGCGTTCAGGGGCTCGTTTTTCTCGCACCCGCGACCCACCCATGGCCGGGCGGTGTGACATGGTATTATGATGTGGGAGCGCTGCCAGTTATCGGCCCGATATTCACCCGCACCCTGCTCATGCCCGTTGGAACGGCAAGTGTGCCGAGCGGCGCGCGCAATGTTTTTGATCCCAATACGGCACCAGAAAACTATGTTTCCAATACTGCGGTACCTTTGGTTTTGAGGCCCTCTCACTTCGAGGCCAATGCGGAAGACGTCGCTGGTCTCAACGACTTTGTGCGGGAATTTTCAAAACGTTATTCCGAAATCAAAGCGCCGACCGTCATCATTACGGGCGATACCGATGATGTGGTCGCGCCGCACATTCATTCGGTCGGTCTGGAGCGTGATATAGAGGGCTCAAAACTCATCGTTTTGCCCGATGTTGGGCACAAGCCGGATTATGTCGCGACCGATACGGTGATCAATGCCATCGATGCCGTGTCCAACAACCGTCTTGCAGAACTACCCGTTACCGGAGCGTCGCTGGGCGGGAAATAGGCTTGTTTTGCGGCAAGTCTAGCCGCCTGCTTTGTAGACGCTGCCCTTGCCGTCCGAACCGATATAGGCGAGGCGCAGCATGTTGGTCGAGCCTGGCGTGCGTAGGGGAACGCCGGCGGACACGATGATACGATCTCCGGCTTTCGCCAGACCTTCGCGATGCGCGATACGGCAGGCTTTGTCGACCATATCATCGAGGTCTTTCGCATCAGGCGTGATCACGCAACGCGTGCCCCAGATGAGCGCAAGGCGGCGCGCCGTTTCCGGTACGGGCGAGAGCGCAAGGATCGGCTTTTCAGGCCGCACCCGGGCTGCTCGCAGGCCCGTGGAACCAGACGCGGTGAAACAGACAATCGCGGACAGGTCGAGCGTGTGAGCAATTTCAGCTGCGGCAAAAGAAATCGCGTCGGCACCGGTTGGTTCCGGTTCCGGCCTCTGGGCAGCAATGGTGCTGAGATATCCTTTGTCGGTCTCAATCGCGAAGGCAATTGAATCCATGGTTTTGACAGCTTCCAGCGGATAGTCGCCCGCCGCCGACTCCGCTGACAGCATGATGGCGTCAGCGCCCTCATAAACAGCGTTTGCAACGTCTGAAACTTCGGCCCGGGTGGGAACAGGCGATGAAATCATCGATTCCAGCATCTGCGTCGCAACTACGACCGGTCGGCCGGCAGCGCGGCATTTGCGAACCATTTTTTTCTGGATCGAAGGCACCTGTTCCAACGGCATTTCAACGCCCAGATCACCGCGGGCGACCATAATGGCATCGGACAGCTCAATGATTTCGTCGAGCCGCTGGACGGCCTGCGGCTTTTCGATTTTGGCCAGAATGCCGACCTTGCCCTGGCAGATCTTGCGCGCTTCGGCGATGTCTTCGGGACGCTGAATGAAGGACAGGGCGACCCAGTCGATGTCCTCTTCCAATACGGCCCTGAGGTCCTTGTGGTCCTTTTCGGTCAGTGCACCGGATTTCAGCTCGGAGTCGGGCAGGTTGACGCCCTTGCGGTCGGCCAGCCAGGTGCCGGACAAAACCACGGCTTTTGCCCAGCCATCGCCGGTTTCTTTCACCTGCAATTGCACCTTGCCATCATTGACGAGCAGCCGGTGGCCCGGTTGCATGGCTTCGAGGATGTCGGGGTGAGGCAGGTGAATGCGTTTTTCGTTGCCCGGCGTTGGATCGCTGTCGAGAATGATTTCGTGGCCAACCGACACGTCGATCTCACCGTTCTCGAATGCGCCCAACCGGTGTTTGGGGCCCTGTATGTCTGCAAGAATGCCAATCGGATAGCCAAGTTCAGCTTCAACATTCCGGATCATCTTGATCGTATCGCGCATGACATCATGGCTTGCATGGCTCATGTTGATGCGAAACACATCTGCGCCCGCCAACACGAGGTCTCTGATCATCTCCTGCGTGTTGGACGCGGGGCCAAGTGTTGCCAGTATTTTCACCCTGCGGGAGCGGTTCATTGGGTTTCCGTTTCACTGTTGGCTTGGTTGGATTCAGTCAGGCGCACCTGCCAGTTTTTCTGATTGCCTGTGTCGACCTCAAAAAAGCCGGCCCGCGTATGGCCGCGCGCGAAACAGTCCTGAAGCCCCTTGATCTTGAACTGTTTGTTTGACGTGCACATGAAGACCGGGCCGCGCCAGTTGCCACCGGTTTCCGCGTCCTCTGCATGGAGATAGAAATAGCGGGACGTCAGATCGCCCTCGACGATGGATGTGCAGACATCTGCGGGAACCCGCCACCAGCCTTCGGTGATCCAGTCATTGCTGTCGCGATAGCCCACGGCCACGCCAATCAGGGATTTGGTCTTGTTGCAGACCTGCAGATCAGCATGTGCCGCTGATGAGAAAATGCTCGCATATCCGATTCCCACGGCAGCCATGATCAGCGTGCCTTTAAATCGGTTTAAGTGTGATGCATAGCGGAGTTTCATGGTTGTGTTAGTTGCCCCCTGTGCTTGCGTCTGTCAACGCACGCATGTGTGTTTCGCCTACTTGTTTGTACGTGCCACCCATATTCCCGCCAGTATAAACAAACTGCCCGCAAATTGCAGGCCCGTCAGCGCTTCTGCAAAGAACAGCCATCCGAATATCGCGGCGGCCACCGCCTCAATGAAAATGACGAGCGATGAGAAAGCGGCAGACAGGGAACCCAGGGCAACCGCTAGCAGCCCCTGTCCGCCGGTGTGGCTTACAAGACCGAGCGCAAGAAGGGCGCTGAAACCCACAATGGTTTGCGGCAGGAAGTCTTCTTTCGCGATCAGCGCCACGCCCAGCAAAACCAGCGCTGTTATGATGGTGCTGACAAATGTGATGGAGCCCGCCTGACGGTTCCGGCGCGCCACGCGAACGGCCAGAAAATAAAGGCCGAAAAACAGCGACGTTACAGCGCCGTAGATGTCGCCCAAAAGCCGTTCGGGCGCGATGGCAAAACTGGAACCCAGCAAGAACGCTGCGCCCACAAGGCACAGGCCGAGGCCGGTAAAGACACCTTTACCCACCGACTCACCAATAAACGCACCTGAGAACAGGGCAACCCACACGGGCGCCAGACAGGCCAGAAGGGTTGCGTTGGCGATGGTGGTGTTAAGGATCGACAGGTGCCAGAAAAACAGATCACCGGCAAAGAACAAGCCGCAATAGATGATCGGCTTGTCGATCCTGAGCGCCGTCGAGAGCGGTATTTGGCTGCGCCGACACTCCAGCAGGACCCAGATGAAAAGAAATGGGAGCGCAAGTGCCACGCGCCAGAACGCACTGGCAAACGGTCCGATTTCCGCCAACCTCACGAAGACGGGCGAAACCCCCATGGCAACCGCGCCCATGAAAAGCGCTGCAAAGGCGATTGGAAAGGACAGGGCGTTGTCCTGCGCTGTGGTGGTCGTCAAACCCGCGCCTCTTTTACAAATGATGTGAACGGCATGTCGTTTGTCCCCGTAACGATTGGCCCCTGTAACGATTGTCATGGCAATCCAGCGGCGCAAAGGGCGTTGATCGCGGGCTCTCACTATGACATCAGACGGGCTATTGTCACGCGTCTTTGCACAGCCAACGGATTGCGAAGCGCAGACCGGAATTGACCGGAATTGAAACGGAGTGCGATTGTTGAGACGCGTTTACGAACGGCCCTTCGAGATTATCGAAGGCGACACCTCGTCCGGCATTCTTTTGTTGTGTGATCACGCCCGCAATTCCCTGCCGGACGAATACGGATCGCTCGGTTTGCCGGAAGCAGAGTTCGGGCGGCATATCGCCTATGATATCGGGACCGAAGCTCTCACCCGTGCTCTGGCGGAACGTCTCGGCGTACCTGCCGTGCATTCCTGCTTCTCGCGGTTGCTGATCGACCCCAATCGGGGCGAAGACGATCCGACAATCGTCATGCGGCTTTCCGATGGTACGGTTGTACCCGGAAATCATCCGATTTCGGACGCAGAAATTCAATCGCGTATCGAGCGGTTTCACGCGCCTTATCACAACGCGATTGATGAGATGCTGGAGCGGATGATGGCGAGCGGGAATCCGCCTCTGGTCTTTTCCATTCATTCGTTCACGCCGCATTGGAAAGGCGTTGCGAGGCCATGGCATGCGGCCATGCTATGGGATGCTGACCCGCGACTTCCAAAGTTTATCATTGACGGCTTGCGCGAAACCACGCCGTTCATGATCGGCGATAACGAGCCCTATGACGGTGCGCTGCGCAATGACACGATGTATCGTCACGCAACCAAAAACGGTCTGGCGCAGGGCCTGATCGAAGTCCGGCAGGACCTCATTGCGGACGAAACCGGCGTTGCAGAATGGTGCAATATTATCGCGCCGCTTCTTGAAGCGGCCAACGCGCGACCCGACATGCATGAACAGCGCTATTTTGGATCGCGAACCGATGGCACGGCCGATATGGCAGCGATGCGCGATATATAAACCGGAGAGTACCATGTCCGAACCGACAACGACTGAACTTGAAGCCGCCGCATTTCGAAGACTTGTCGCCCATTTGCGCGAGCGCACCGATGTTCAGAATATCGATATGATGAACCTGACGGGCTTTTGCCGAAACTGCCTGTCGCGCTGGTATCAGGAAGCGGCCAATGAGGGCGGGGTGGACATGGACAAGGCGCAGGCCCGCGAAATCGTCTATGGCATGCCGTTTGAAGAATGGCGGGAGAAATATCAAACCGAAGCCAGTGCAGAACAGCAGGAAGCCTTTAACAAAAGCCATTCCTGATGCTCCGAGCACCCTCGTTCATGCGAGGGTGTTTCTGCTTTCGCGGCCACGGCCACAAATTTGGGTCAAACCCGAATTGAGCGGTTGATTGTTCGCGCGCATCAGTGTTCAAACCGCCTTCGGGCGATATTCTGGAAGTAACCAGGCTGCAATGCAGTTGTCGCCGTTCAAGCGGTAAGAAGAGGAAAATTCATGTCTGACACGTCGGTAGCCCGCGATCAGTTGCGCACAATTGTTGAACGCATTGAGCGGCTCGAGGAAGAAAAGAAGGCCATCGCCGACGACATCAAGGATGTTTATGCGGAAGCCAAGGGCAATGGATTTGACACCAAGACGCTGCGCACGGTCGTACGCATGCGCAAGATCGAAGCGACAGAACGGCAAGAGCAGGAAGCCATGCTCGATCTTTATATGAGCGCGCTGGGCATGCTGCCCGACACATCAGGCGACGGCCCGGAAAGCCCTGCCGGATAAGTGCAAAATGGAGTTGGAAGATGCCAACTCCATCGCAATTTTATTCGACCACGGTGTCGCTGATCACAATGCCTTCACGCCGTGGGTCTGCGCCACCCGACAACCCGCCGTCTTCTAAAATAGCAATTCCGTGCAGGCCGGAGTTCAGAGATCTGGCGTTTACGGTATAGCCCAGTGCCTCCATCGGTGCTTTGAGATCTTCCGCAGCGGTTCCGGCTTCCAAGTCAAGCGTTCCGAACCGGTTCACGACATGGGGCAGGGCGATGGCTGTTTGAATGTCCATGCCCCAATCGATATGCGCAATAATGGTCTTGGCAACATAGCCGATGATACGGCTGCCGCCGGGGGAACCGATTACGAGCGTTGGCTTGCCATCTTTCAACACAATCGTCGGTGCCATGGAGGAACGCGGGCGTTTGCCCGGTTCGACGCGGTTTGCGATTGGGCGACCATTGTCATGGGTGGCGAAGGAGAAATCGGTCAGCTCGTTGTTGAGCAGAAAACCATCGACCATGATGCGGGAACCGAAGCCGTTTTCGATTGTCGTGGTGACGGAGATCGCGTTGCCTTCAGCATCGACAATCGAAAAATGCGATGTCGAGGGCAGTTCAATCGACTGGTCGTCGCCCCATAAATGAGCATGATCCCAACTGGGCTGTCCGGGTTCAACGGTTTCAAGCGCCTTGTTGGTCTTCAGCAATTCGCTTCGGGCCTTCAGATAGCCCGGCTTCAGCAAGCCTTTCGTGGGCATGGGGACATAATCGTTGTCGGCCATGTAGCGGCCACGGTCGGCAAAGGCGAGGCGGCTTGCATCGGCAATCAGGCGCCATGCTTCCGGGTTTTGCGAACCAAGGTTCGCGAGGTCGAAGGGTTCAACCAGACCCAATATTTGCCCAACAGTGAGGCCGCCGGAGGACGGTGGGCCCATGCCGCATACATTGAGCGTACGATAGGCAGCGCAGACCGGCGGGCGTTCCTTGACCGTGTAATTTGTAAAATCGGTGGGGGAAAGAACGCCGGGATTGGTCGGGTGATTGCGGACTGCACGCACGATGTTTTGCGCAATCTGACCCTGGTAGAACACATCCGTTCCGTCCTGCAGGCTGCGCAGCGTTTCCGCATAGTCCTGATTGACGAGCGTGCTTCCCACCTCAACAGGGTTTCCGTTGGGCAGAAAATAGGCTGCGGTTGTGGGATGGCTCGACAGGCGTTCAGCATCGGCAGCAACAAGGCCGGCAAGGCGTGGCGAAACCTGAAACCCTTTTTCAGCGCGCTCGATGGCCGGTGTCAGCAGATCGCGCCACGACGATTTCCCCCAATTCCTGTGCATGGCGGCCATCAGGGCCGGAGTGCCCGGTGTTCCGACGGAGCGGCCGCCGACCACAGCATCGAAGAACTTCAGCGGTTCGCCCGCATCGTTCTGAAACAGAGTTGGTGTCGCCTCAACAGGCGCGGTTTCGCGGCCATCAAGCGTTGTAACATTGCCGGACTGGGCATCGTAATAGACCACAAACGCGCCGCCGCCGAGGCCGGAAGACTGGGGCTCGACAAGACCAAGCATGGCTTGCGCCGCGACCGCTGCATCGGCTGCGGAACCGCCCTCGCGCAACACATTGGCTGCCGCCACGGCTGCATGTGGATTGGCGACGGCGACCATCCATTTTTCACCGGTTACCGGCTTGCCATCGGTTTTGGATTTCAGCGCGATTGCAGCTTCCGGCGCCACGAAATCGGCGGCCTGTTGAGCGGATACCGGAGCGCCAACCAAAGCCAACACGGCGAGAACGGCACCGAATTGGGTGGGCTTAATAGTGTGTTTCATGGCTGAAGTCCTCAAACGGGCTTGGATTGCAATAGGGGAGCGATGTGGAATCCATCGGTCCTTACCAACAGGCGTTACAATATTAGCAGATTTGAGGCGGGCGCACTGCGCCGATGTGAAATTTATGCGCGTAGCGTTGGAACTCGAAAATTAAGTGACCGCCCGCCACGCTGGGGAAATGACGGACGGCCACAAAATCGCAGCGTCATAAGACGTTACGAATGGGTTTGCCGGACCGGAGATCAGATCGGCAATCTGCTCCGGCCCGGCTGCAGCTCTAGCTCGCGGTCAGAGCTGCATATTCATCCACTGAGAGGGCGCCGTCGTTGTTGGCGTCTGCGGCAACAATTTTTGCTTCTTCAACATCGGGAAGCGCAACCTTGGCCTCTTCCAGTGTCACGACGCCGTCAGCGTTTGCATCTGCGGTCGTGAAGTCCGGGCCTGCGGCCCATGCGAACGTTGAAAAAACAACAATGCTCAGGGATGCGATCAGTGTCTTCATAACTCGTCTCCTTCCTTTTTGGCGGATTGGGGGCCTCCGCCATTGAGCCTGTAATCATCAATGGACCCGTCTGACCCGGGTCCTTCAATACACCGGCAGAAACGCCGTGTGTGGGGTAAGAATAGTCGCTGGATTGAGGCTTGATCCGGGTGGCGAAAGGGCAAAACTGTGGCCATATGCGCAAGCCGGTAAACACTCTTTGCCAAATGTTTCAAACCGGGCATAAAGCCGTGTATTGGCCTGCTGACGCTTTGCAGGTGAAATCCGATCCTCCTTCTCTTGCAGAAAGAATCTGAAGCATGGCTTCTGTCCTCACCGTTCCGACCGCGCCTTTTGATGACCAGAAGCCGGGCACATCCGGCCTGCGCAAACGGGTGGCCCGCTTTCAGACGGAGCACTATCTGGAAAATTTTGTGCAATCCCTGTTTGACTGTCTCGACGGAATTGAGGGTCAAACGCTGGTTGTGGGAGGTGATGGCCGCTATCACAATGACAATGCGATCCAGACCATTTTGAAAATGGCGGCGGCGAACGGGTTTGGTCGGGCGCTGGTGGGGCAGGGCGGTCTGCTGTCGACACCCGCCGTTTCCCATCTTATTCGCAAAAACGAGGCCTTCGGCGGCATCATCCTTTCAGCCAGCCACAATCCCGGCGGTCCGGAGGGTGACTTTGGCATCAAGTTTAACGGCTCCAATGGCGGCCCCGCGCCAGAAGCCGTGACCGATGCCGTGTTCGCCAGAAGTCAGGTGATCGACGCCTACCGAACGCTCGATGCGGACAGCGTCGATCTCGACGATCTGCGTCCGCAAGTCATCGGCGATATGACGGTTCAGATTGTTGATCCGGTAGCGGACTGGGCCGATCTTATGGAAAACTTGTTTGACTTCGACGCCATTCGCGCGCTTTTTCAATCGGGCTTCCGGTTTCATTTCGATGCGATGCACGCGGTGACGGGCCCTTATGCGTCGCAGGTTTTTGTCGAACGCCTGGGTCTTGATCCGGCATGCCTGTTCAATGTGCGTCCCAGCGCGAATTTCGGCGGCGGGCATCCTGATCCCAATCCGGTTCATGCGAAAAAACCGTATGACGCGGCGATGCGGGAGGACGGGCCGGACCTGTCTGCGGCGTCAGATGGCGACGGTGACCGCAACCTGATTATTGGCAAGCAATGTTTCGTTACACCGTCTGACAGCCTGGCCGTCATTGCGGCCAATGCGCATCTGACACCCGGTTATGCTTCGGGTCTTGCCGGGGTCGCCCGGTCCATGCCGACCAGTTGTGCGACGGACCGGGTGGCGGAAGCCAAAAACATGCCGATGTACGAAACACCAACCGGTTGGAAGTTCTTCGGCAATCTGCTCGATTCCGGTGACATCACCCTGTGTGGCGAGGAAAGCGCGGGCACTGGCTCTTCCCATGTGCGCGAAAAAGACGGGCTTTGGGCCGTGCTGATGTGGCTCAATATCCTAGCTGTGCGTCAGACAAGCGTTGCTGAGATCATGGCCGATCACTGGAGCACCTATGGCCGCAACTATTATGCCCGCCATGATTATGAAGAAGTCGATGCACAGGCTGCGGGTGAACTGATGACGGCGCTCGAAAGCTCATTGTCCGGGCTGGCCGGTCAGGAGACCCCTGCCGGCTCCATCTCGTCGGCGGACATATTTGCCTATTATGACTCAATCGATGGATCAATGACCGAGGGGCAGGGCATTCGTATTCTGTTCGCCAACGGGTCACGCATCGTCTACCGGCTTTCGGGGACGGGCACCGTTGGTGCAACCCTGCGCGTTTATCTCGAGCGGTTTGAAAGTATCGATGGCAAGCTCGATATGAGTACGCAGGACGCTCTCGCAGAGCTTGCCGATTTGTCGCGCTCGCTTACCCATATCGACCGCTTCACCGGGCGTTCTACGCCGAGCGTCATCACCTAAGGCATCACGCCTGTTTCCAGTTCAAAGATCGCTTCATGGCCCCGCCGCTTCTCACCCTTCGTGACATTCATCTGACTTTCGGCTCCACGCCTCTGCTGACCGGTGCCGACATGGCGATTGGTGAACGCGAACGCCTGTGCCTTGTCGGACGCAACGGCTCGGGGAAATCGACGCTTTTGAAAATCGCCGCCGGTGAAGTGGAGGCCGATTCCGGGGAACGCTTTTTCCAGCCGGGAACCACATTGCGCTACCTGTCGCAGGAGCCGGACCTTACCGTTTTTCCAACGGTTCGGGATTATGTGCTCGCCGGGCTGAAGGAGGCCGATGATCCCTATCGGGCTGAATTCTGTATGGAGTCGCTCGGTATCGACGGCGCGCTCTCGACTGCCAACCTGTCGGGCGGTGAGGCCCGGCGGGCGGCTCTGGCGCGGGTGCTGGCACCCGAGCCGGATATTCTTTTGCTGGACGAGCCAACCAACCATCTCGATCTGCCCGCCATTGAATGGCTGGAGGGCGAGCTTGCTTCGCTTCGCTCGGCCATCGTGCTGATCAGCCATGACCGGCGCTTTCTGGAAGCCCTGTCGCGTTCGACCTTGTGGGTGGATCGCGGCAAAACCCGACTTTTAAACAAGAATTTTTCTGCGTTTGAGGACTGGCGCGACACGCTGCTGGAACAGGAGGAACTCGACGCCCACAAGCTCGACCGCAAGATCGTGCGGGAAGAGCACTGGGTCACCCATGGTGTTTCGGGCCGTCGCAAGCGCAACATGAAACGGCTGGGCGATCTGGGTGCCCTGCGCCAGCAGCGTGCGGAACGGCTGAAACCAACGGGCGGCGTGACCATGACGGTCGCCGCCGGAGAAGCGTCGGGCAAGCTGGTTGCGAAGGTGGAGAAAATCTCAAAGGCTTATGGCGACCGCGTACTGGTTTCCGATTTTTCCACCCGCATTGCGCGCGGCGACCGCCTTGGGCTGGTTGGCCCAAACGGTGTTGGCAAGACGACGCTGGTGCGCATGCTGACCGGCGAACTGGCACCGGACAGTGGCACCGTGAAGCTTGGTGCGAATGTCGACATGCTGCTTATCGACCAGAAACGTGTGGCGCTCGATCCTGCAAAGTCGGTCAAGGATACGCTGACCGGTGGCGGCAGCGATGTTGTGGCCATCGGTGATGAGCGTAAGCACGTTATGGCCTATATGAAAGACTTTTTGTTTCTGCCCGAGCAGGCGGGAACAGCAGTCGAGAAACTGTCGGGCGGAGAGCGGGGGCGGCTGATGCTGGCCATGCATTTGCGTCATCCATCGAATCTTCTTGTTCTGGATGAACCGACAAACGATCTAGATCTTGAAACCCTCGACCTGTTGCAGGAAATGATCGCCAATTACGATGGCACGGTCATCGTCGTCAGCCATGACCGTGATTTTCTCGACCGGGTCTGCACATCTGTGATTGCCCCGGCGGGTGCTGACGCGCCCGTGGGAACATGGATCGAATATGCCGGTGGCTATTCCGACATGGTGGCGCAGCGTGGTGCGTCAGCGATTGCTGCGCCTTCCTCACCTCGAACCAAATCTGCAAAGCCAAGCGACGTGCCGGAGCCGCGCAAGGCGACAAAAGCGCGGGCGGAAGGCGCATCGAAGATGAGTTTCAAGGACAAGCACGCCCTTGAAACGCTGCCGGCTGAAATGGAAAAACTTCAGGCCGACATCGCGAAGGTGAACAAGGCTCTGGCGGAACCGAACCTGTTTGAAACCAATCCCAAACGCTTTGATCAGTTGGTCAAACTGCTGTCAAAAACGCAGGACGCGCTTTCCGGTGCCGAAGAGCGCTGGCTGGAGCTGGAAATGATGCGCGAGGAACTGGAAGGCTAGGCTTCACCCGGCTGCCCGGCGATGATAGGTTTTGCGGATGGCTGAAGACTTTGAATCCATGCTGACGGGCGGTCACCCGAATTCTCTTGGGCGCACGCTGGAGGTTGTTGACACTGTGCTCGCTGATCGGGCGCGGTTTGCTGAACTGTACCAATGCTATTTCGGCGATGATGAGATTGTGCGATTGCGGGTTTCCAATGCGGTCAAACGGGTCACGATTGAGCATCCGGACTGGACGATGGATTTCATGGATGGATTGCAAAGCGACGTTGCGGCGATCGATCAGGCGTCCACGCAATGGACGCTCGCTCTGCTGTTCAACCTGACGAACGACCTGATGTCGCAAACGCAGCGCGCTCGTGCACTTGAGATCATGAAGCACAATCTGGCGAACCATAATGACTGGATTGTCCTGAATAATTCCATGCAGGTTTTGAGCGAATGGGCTAAGGGCGATGCCGCACTTGCAAAATGGTTGCGCCCGCATCTGGAGCGATTGCAGAAAGATGGTCGCAAAAGCGTCGCCGGTCGCGCGACAAAGCTATTGGCAAAGCTCTGAACCTGTTAAGTCTTTTGCGCTCTCGGCAATTTGGCCATGCCAAATGCCTGCGCGGGCGCGGTGCTTAAGCGCCGGGTTGCTGTTCACAACCGCGTGGATCAGTCAAAAGTTGAAACGCTCTAACCGCCGGTCATCGACATGTGGCGGCCAACGGCGGGGGCATCGCCCTTGCGCTCAATCACGAAATCATGGCCCTTGGGTTTGCGGCCAATCGCTTCGTCGATGGCGGCGTTGAGCAGTTCGTTGCCCTCGGACGCGCGAAGCGGCGCGCGCAGGTCGGCTGCATCGTCCTGGCCCAGACACATAAACAAAGTTCCCGTGCAGGTGATGCGCACACGATTGCAGCTTTCGCAGAAATTGTGGGTCAGCGGTGTGATGAAACCCAGGCGACCACCGGTTTCTTCAACCGTGACATAACGGGCCGGACCGCCGGTCTTGTAGGGGATGTCAGTGAGGGTGAATTTTTCCGCCAACCGACTGCGCACCAGGCTGAGCGGCAGGTATTGGTCGGTGCGGTCCTCCTCAATTTCACCCAGTGGCATGGTTTCAATCAGAGTAAGGTCGAACCCCTGTTCATGCGCCCATGTCATCATGGATTCGATTTCATGCTCATTGACGCCTTTCAGCGCAACGGCATTGATCTTGATCGCAAGCCCCGCTTTGCGAGCAGCGTCCAGCCCTTCCATCACCTTGCCGAGATTGCCCCAGCGCGTGATGGTTTGGAATTTATCGTGGTCGAGCGTATCAATGGAAACGTTGACGCGGCGAACACCACAATCTGCCAGTTCCTGTGCATAGCGCGCCAGTTGCGAGCCATTGGTGGTGAGCGTCAGCTCCTCAAGGTCGCCGGTTTTCAAATGACGCGAAAGCGAGCGCACCAGTTCTATGATGTTCTTGCGCACCAGCGGTTCGCCGCCGGTCAGGCGCAGTTTTTTCACGCCTTTGGCAATGAAGGCCGAGCAGAGGCGATCCAGCTCTTCCAATGTCAGCAAATCGCGCTTGGGCAGGAAGGTCATGTCCTCCGCCATGCAATAGACACAACGGAAATCGCACCGGTCGGTCACCGAGACCCGCAGATAGTCAACGGTGCGGCCAAAAGGATCGATCATGGCGTTGTTCGACATGGGATGGGGTCCACATACAAAGAGGTTGGCGAAAGCTTGCCGTGAGGTTGAGATGGAACTTAATGCTTTTTGAGGAAAACGAAAGTGCCGATGATGTCTCACGACGTTCTGAACTGGTGTTCAACCAGAGGTGAATGCATGTGAGTGGAGATGGGTGATACGGTTCCCATATTAGCCCCTATCGACTTGATATTCAGGAACCCTGTCATGAACAGACGTCAATTTGCCCTCGGTTTGCTCGCAACGTCGACCGCTTCCCTTCTTGCCCCTGCCGCCGCTTTTGCTGCGGGAAAGAGCGGCAAATTCAAAAGCCACAAAAGCTATAAGGTGCGCGGCACGGCCAAAGTGTCCACAAAAGGCGGCAAGTCTGTCGTGACGCTTTCCGGCTTCAGCACCTCTCCAGGACCGGACCTTTACGTCTATGTTGGCCAGGGCAGCCCAACACAGCGTATTGCCAAATTGCGGGCCAATAGCGGTTCCCAGACCTACACACTACCAGCCAGCATCAAACCGGGTTCAATCTCGACTGTGCACATCCATTGCAAGCGGTTCAGCAGCACGTTCGGCACCGCCCGTCTTCGGTAAGTGTTGTTAGCCCGGCTTCAATCGGCTTTTTCGATATCGATGTCGGGCAGAGAACTGAACGCTGATTTCAGAGCGTCGCCCCAGCCGGATGATATGGCAAGATAGGCCGCATCATCCGCTTCGAAACGGCGCTCCGTGCCTTTTTGCAGACTGTCTTTTTCATAGGTCTGCAGATCGAGGGGCAGGCCAACTGAAAGATTGGCTTTCAGCGTCGAATCAAATGACACAAGCAGGAGTTTCGTTGCGTCTTCGAAACTCATTTCAGGGTCGAAGGCGCGGACCAGAATGGGTTTGCCGTATTTGGCTTCGCCAATCTGGAGGAACGGCGTTTCCTGCGATGTCTCGATGAAATTCCCTTCCGGGTAAATCAGAAACAGGCGCGGTTCGCTGCCTTTGATCTGACCGCCCAGAATAACGGTTGCATTGAACGCCGACGCATCCATGCCGCCTTTGCCGGAATAGGTGTCGATGACCTCGCGCAGGGTTGCGCCGACCAGCCGTGCGCACTGAAACATGGATGGTTCGGTCAAAAGCGCCTGCGTGCGGTCTTCAGGGTCCTTGAACCGCTCGTTCAGCAGGCTGATCAGAGCTTGTGTGGTGGCCAGATTGCCCGCCGTCATCAATGTGACCACGCGCTCGCCCGGCACCTCCCACGTGATTGTTTTCTTATAGACAGAAATGTTGTCGATACCCGCATTGGTGCGCGTATCGGACATGAACACAAGCCCGCGGTTCAGCTGAAGAGCAACGCAGTAAGTCATGAATCAATCCGTTTGATGAGCCCCGGTCACTCTTACTGCTGCACTTGAAGCGACACAATCATTGTTTCTTGTGATGTGCCCAGTCTCATGCCTGAAATCGGTGCAGCCTCGGTGTAATCGAGGCCGGTCGCGACGCGCACGTAGCGCTCGTCGGGGGAAATGCCATTGGACACATCGAAACCGACCCAGCCAATACCGTTTATGTGAACCTCAGCCCAGGCGTGGGTAGCGTCCTGATCAATCTGACCATCCATCAGCAGGTAACCGCTGACATAGCGCGCGGGCAGGCCCAGCATACGGGCAGCGCCAATCATGATCTGCGCGTGGTCTTGGCAAACGCCAAACCCACCGGCCAGCGCGTCTTCTGCCGTTGTCGACGCGTAGGTTTCGCCTGTTTTGTAAGCCACTTGATTGCGAATGGCTGCCGACAGTTCATGCAGGGTTTCAACTTCGCTTCCGCCCGAACCGACATCTCTCGTAAACTCGCGCAACAGACGCCCCGGCTTTGTGAGCTCAGTCTGATGCCCGAAGTACCACAGTGGTGCATAGCCCTGATGGTTTTCGATGATCCCGGCGCTGTCGGACGTCCTGACTTCACCTCGGACCCGAACTTCCAGCCGGTCCTGACCGGACTGCAATTGTATGAGGTTCACCTGATTACAATGCTGATCGTTGTAGGCCAGGCACTGCGTTCCGCCCTCAATTTCCAAAGACCAGTCAATGGTGGATTGATTGGCGGAATGTTTTGGCGTCAGACGTGTTTGCAAAAGCGCGTAATCAACCGGGTGATCGTAGATGTATGTCGTCGTGTGATTGATGGTGAGTTTCATATTCGTCACCCCACGAACCGGAAGTCGGATTCGATCTGATTGCCGAGCCGGTTGTTGCGGGCGATGAAGTCACCGATGAACTCGTGCAGCCCCTGATCGAGTATCGATTCTATCGTGTGGTCAACGAGGGTCTGTTTGAGGTCGCGCGCCATGTCATGACAGGTGTGCTGAACGCCGTAATCATCTGCAAGATATTCCAGATTGTCCAAGAGCTTTGTTGCGCAGAACACCAGTGAGCGCGGCAAACAGCGATCCAGAATGAGGAACCGGGCAACCGCAGACGGTGTCATCTCGTGATCGCCCAGCCAACGAAATGCGCTGTGGGCAGAGACGGAACGCAATATCGTTTCCCATTGCACATTATCGATGGACGAGCCGACGAAACTCGCGGACGGCAGGAGCGTGTAATATTTGACATCGAGAATGCGCGCCGTGTTGTCGGCCCGCTCCAGAAACGTGCCAATGCGCGCAAAATCGTAGCCATCATTGCGCAACATGGTGCCGTGCATCGCACCGCGCACCAGTGCGCTTTGCTGGCGGATCATGCCCAGAACACGCGGCAAGTCGCTTTCACGCACGGGGCGCTGCAGGACATCTGTCAATGTCATCCAGCTTTCGTTGACCGCTTCCCACACTTCCGTTGTCAGCGCTGTGCGGACTGTACGTGCATTGCTGCGTGCGCTTTCAATAACCGAAATCACGCTGGACGGATTATCGCGCGAGCGCAGCAGAAAGTTGATTGCTGCTGCGGCCTCAACCATCTCATGTTGTTCAAGGTAAGCGTTCAGCGCACCTGCGGTTGTGAGGATCGAATCCCACTCACGATCAGCATCCTGCGAACGCGTAAGAGCAATGCGAAAGCCCGCTTCTACCAATCGCGCCGTGTTTTCACTCCGCTCCAGAAAGCGGAACATCCAATAAAGCCCACCGGCTGTTTTGCCCAGCATGCCTCAGTCCTCCAGCACCCAGGTATCCTTGGTGCCGCCTCCCTGACTTGAGTTCACAACCAGCGATCCCTTTTTCAGCGCAACCCGTGTAAGACCGCCGGGTGTGATGTCGATCCCGTTGGGCGACACGAGCGCGAACGGGCGCAGATCGACATGACGGGGTGCCAGTTCCTTCTTGACCATGATGGGTACTGTCGAAAGCGAAAGGGTGGGCTGAGCAATGTAGTTCTTTGGTCTGGCCTCCAGCTTTTTGCGGAAATCACTCAACTCCCGCTTGCTGGCAGCTGGTCCGACCAGCATCCCGTAGCCACCGGAGCCATGCACTTCCTTTACAACCAGATCAGCCAAATTGTCGAGCACGTATTTCAGCGCTTCGGGTTCCGAGCAGCGATGGGTTTCGACATTCTTCAGGATCGCCTTTTCTCCGGTGTAAAATTCAACGATATCGGGAATGTAGGAATAGATCGCCTTATCATCGGCGATCCCCGTTCCTGGCGCATTGGCAATCGTGATCTTCCCGGCGCGGTAGACATCCATGATGCCCGGCACACCCAGCATGGAATGAGGGTTGAAATTCAGCGGGTCGAGAAAATCATCGTCGATACGGCGGTAAAGCACATCAATCGGCTGATAGCCCTTCGTCGTGCGCATTGCTACGCGGTCATCCACGATACGAAGATCGTGGCCTTCCACGAGTTCAACGCCCATTTTATCGGCGAGAAACGAATGTTCGAAATAGGCTGAATTGTGGATACCCGGCGTCAGCACCGCGACCGTTGGCTTGTTGTTGGCTGAAGTTGGTTCGCAGTCCGGCATGCAGCCTGCGAGAGAGCGGCGAAGCGCTTCGGGATATCCGCTGACCGGCTGAACCCGCGTTTTGCTGAACAGTTCAGGAAACATCTGCAACATGGTTTCGCGATTTTCGAGCATGTACGACACGCCTGACGGCGTGCGTGCATTGTCTTCCAGAACGTAAAATTCATCATCGCCCGTGCGCACGATGTCGGTGCCGACAATATGTGTGTAAATGCCGCCGGGCGGCGTCATCCCAATCATTTGGGGCAGAAAGGCTTCGTTGTTGGCAATCAGGTCAACTGGAATGCGCCCCGCTCGCAGAATTTCCTGCCGGTGGTAGATGTCGTGCAAAAACGCGTTGATCGCACGCACGCGCTGTTTGATACCGCGGGCGAGGCGGTTCCATTCGCGCGCTGAAATGATGCGCGGAACGAGATCAAACGGGATCAGCCGCTCCTGCGCGCTCGCGTTGCCATAGACATTGAAGGTTATGCCCGTGCGCCGAAAAAACGCTTCCGCTTCCTTGGATTTTTTGGAGAGCTGGCCAAGATCCTGCTGGGAAAACCAGTCGTGGTATTGGCGGTAGGGGTCGCGAACTCCGCCAGGGGCGGAGGTCATCTCGTCGAAAAAACGCATACTTTCCTGCATCGGGTGAGCCTAACGCATTGCAATTGGATTGCAACTTGACGGCCAGATGGTCCGGCAGGGACTAACGGTTTCGACCGCGCAATTGTTCCTGCAAAAGTGCAATGAGTGATTGTGCAGCGTTTGGAATATTGGTGCCGGGGCCGAAGACGGCTTTCACACCCGCATCTGCAAGGAAGTCATAGTCTTGCGACGGGATGACGCCACCGCAGATGACAATCTTGTCGGCAGCATCGCGCTTGGCCAGTTCAGCCAACAGCATCGGTGCAAGTGTTTTGTGACCTGCGGCGTGGCTCGATACGCCAACGATGTCGACATCATCATCAACCGCCAGTTGTGCGGCCTCGGCGGGCGTCTGGAACAAGGGGCCGACAGTGACTTCATAGCCGAGATCCCCAAAAGCTGTGGCAATCACCTTGGCGCCGCGGTCGTGGCCGTCCTGTCCCATCTTGGCGACGAGTATGCGGGGTTTGCGACCAAGTTGCTCGGCAAAGCTCGCAAGCTGATCCTTGGTTTTTTGAAATGCGGGATCATCACCGAACGCGTCTTCATAGACGCCCTCAATGGTTACGATATCGGCGGCATGGCGTCCGAAGGCATTTTCCATCGCCCATGAAATTTCGCCGACGGTTGCGCGGGCGCGGGCCGCTTCAACGGCTGCTGCAAGAATGTTGCCTTCGCCCGTTCTTGCGACAGATTCGAGATGGCTCAGGGCATCTGCGTGAGCCTTCTCGTCACGCGTTTCGCGAATGCGGTTCAGGCGGGTGATCTGCGCATCGCGTACAGCACTGTTGTCGATTTCGCGGACGTCGACATGGGTCTCAACCGTTGGCCGATATTTGTTGACACCGACAATGACCTCTTCGCCCTTGTCGATGCGCGCCTGTTTTTGCGCTGCGGCTTCTTCAATCCTGGCTTTCGGCATGCCTTCATTGATCGCCTGGGTCATGCCGCCAAGCTGTTCGATTTCCTCCATCAGCGCCCATGCTTCATCGATCAGGCTCGCTGTCAGGCTTTCCACATAGTAGGAGCCGGCAAGCGGATCGACGACATTCGTAATGCCCGTTTCATGTTGCAGGATAAGCTGCGTGTTGCGGGCAATCCGCGCTGAAAAATCTGTCGGCAGGGCAATCGCTTCGTCGAAGGAATTGGTGTGCAGGCTTTGCGTGCCGCCAAGTGCTGCACTCATCGCCTCATAGGCTGTTCGGATGATATTGTTGTAAGGGTCCTGTTCCTGCAGCGAGACACCGGAGGTCTGGCAATGGGTGCGCAGCATCTGGCTGCGCTCAGAAGCACCGAAATCAGCCATGATCTTCGACCACAGATAACGCGCCGCGCGCAGTTTGGCCGCCTCCATGAAAAAGTTCATGCCCATGTTGAAGAAAAACGACAGCCGCCCGGCAAAGGCGTCGACATCCATGCCCTTGGCGATGGCGGCTCGGACATATTCGCGTCCGTCGGCCAGCGTGAATGCGAGTTCCTGCACCAGTGTGCTGCCCGCTTCCTGAATGTGGTAGCCGGAAATCGAAATCGAATTGTAGCGCGGCATTTCCGCCGCCGTGTATTCGATAATGTCGGCCACGATCCGCATGGAAGGCTCGGGCGGGTAGATATAGGTGTTGCGAACCATGAACTCCTTCAGGATGTCGTTCTGAATGGTGCCAGACAGTTTGGTCCGGGGAACGCCCTGTTCCTCACCCGCAACAATGAACGCCGCCAGAACCGGGATCACTGCGCCGTTCATGGTCATCGAGACCGACATTTCGTCCAACGGAATACCGTCGAACAGGATTTTCATGTCTTCAACGGAATCGATTGCGACACCCGCCTTGCCGACATCGCCAACGACGCGTGGGTGGTCGCTGTCATAGCCACGGTGGGTGGCGAGATCGAAGGCGACGGACAGGCCCTTTTGCCCCGCCGCGAGGTTGGCGCGATAAAAGCGGTTGCTTTCCTCTGCGGTTGAAAAGCCCGCATATTGGCGGATTGTCCACGGACGACCGGCATACATCGTGGCTTTGGGACCACGCGTAAATGGCTGCTGTCCGGGGAGTGATCCGGAATCGCCATCCAGATGGGTAAGTCCTTTGACATCTTCGGCGGTGTAGACCGGTTTGACGGCGATGCCTTCAGGCGTGTTCCAGATCAGCGATTTGGGATCGCCCCCCTTCATTTCCTTTGAAGCAAGGTCAAGCCAATCGCGGGGCAGATCGGGTGCAGACTTTGTCATCGGAAACATCCTTCGGTCATACGATCTTTTTGGCGCTGTTTGCTGATGCGCCTGTGCCTTGAATACAGGCTGCGTGGTCTCGCGCCAAGCGTCATGCGTCCTGCACTTTGGTTGCAAGCCGAAATTGCGTTAGAATGTTTGAAAGGCGCGCTGGTGTTTGTCTGTTGGCAAACGGCCATTTCGTTAACGAAGAATTAAGCATACGCTTTTCAACACGGTTACCAAATGGTTAACTGTGTCAGGCGGGTCGCTATCAGGCGCTCTGGGGTGTTTGGCATGATGGGTTTGAATTTGTGATGCGTGGTTTAGCTTGGTCAGCATGTGTTTCGGTTTGGCTTGCTGTGGCGGCTTTGGCGCTCGGCACGGCGGGTGGCGTGGCGTGGGCGCAGGAGGCGCGCAAATTTGGCAGCGCTGCGCCGGTGGTGCGTTTGTGCCCGGAAAACTGCACGGCTGTGAACGGCCATGGCTTCACCGCGGGTGGACCTGTCCAGGTGTTTGAAACGAAAGGCGGCTGGGCCCGGGTTTCGGGATATCTGAACCGCCGCCAGTTGGTTAAAAGTTTCGGCAGGGGTGTGCCTAAGGAGCCTGCGTTGTGGGTTGCGCTTTCGGCTCTTGCGCCTATCGAGGCGGCTAAACAGGAAACCGAGCCGAAAGCCGAACCCAAGAAGCCCAAGCGGGTTTCCGTCATTGATCGTGTGGCGCGCTTGCGAAACCCGCCCTTGCCGACCTATCGCCCCGGTTCTGAACTGGTGGCAAAAGTTGAAAAGGTTGAGGAAAAGGCCCCCGAAAAGACTAAGCAGGAGCAGGTTGCAACTGCGGTTGAAACCCCAGCGCCTGAGGTTCAGGACGTTGAAACCGCCAAAACCGAAACGCCGGAAGTTGCTGAAAACAAGGAAACCGAGACTGCTGAGGATAGCACAACGAAGCCTGAACCGGTTGTCGTTGAAACGGCAGAGGCTCCTAAACCCGCAAAGCCTGAGACTGCCCAGCCTGAATCCGTTGTGGTCGATACCACGGAAGGTTCGGGCCGCGCGATGACCTGGGAAGAAATTCAGGCCAAAATCAAGCAACAGAAGACGGGCGGTGCTTCTGACGCCACCGCTGAGGCTGAAGCAGCAGCCACGGAAGCCGCTGCCAAAGCGAAGCGGGAACGCGAAGCGCAGGAGGCCGCAAAGGCGGCAGAGGCAGCGCGCGTTGCGGCTGCCGAAAAGGCCGAGCGGGAGCGTGTTGCAAAGGAAGCGGCAGAAGCTGAACTGGCGCGCGCCAAAGCCAATCGCGAACAGCGTGACCGGCTGGCTCGTGAACGGGCCGAGCGCCTGGAGGCAGAACGCCTCGCTGCTGAAAAACTGGCGGCTGAACAAAAAACCCAGGAGCAGCAAGCCCAAGAGCAGCAAGTCAGGGAACGGAAGGCCAAAGAGGAAGCCGAAGCTACCCAGATCGCGGCTGCTGAAGCTGAAAGAGCCAGAGAAGAAACGGCAAGACTGGCGGATGCCAATAGTGCAAATGAGGGCGTTGGCTACACACCGCCCAAGCCTGCTGATGAGGTAAAACTGCCTCCCACGGTGAGCAAGACTGTGCGGAAAACGGACGAGGACACAACGCAAGTCGCCTCTGCCGCAACGCAGGCGACGGGCGACGCAACGAAAGCTGAAGCTGAAACCAAGGCGACCCCCGCTCCGGAACCGACATTCACCACAGCGAAGGCCGACCCGATCGTATTTGGCGAGCGACCCAAGACGTTGACCAAGGCCTTGCTCGACAAGCGGTTGGCGAAACTGCCCGGCACCAAAAGCCGTGTGCCGAAGGCGGAAGTCATTGCATTGCGGCACTATGCGCTGGGTCTTCTCAAGAGTGGCGAATGTGCGGGCATCGCGAGAGGCGGACGCTCCACGACACCGGGCATGTTGTATGTCGCGTGTTCGGACGATCCCGATTATCTGCGGCAGTTCCCACTTGAGGAACAGACCTGGTAGGCTGGTCCTACTGCTGTTTTGCGGCTTCCAGCTTGGAACTGGATTTGCTGCGCCAAAGCAAACGCAACAATTGCAGCGCCGCGATGGGTAAAGCCCACCACGCCAGCAGCATCATGAAATGGCCGACCAGCCACCAGTGATAAAGCGACAGCGCGAGAGCGATGTAGCTGGCGCGTTGTAATGTCTTCCAGCGTGCACCCAATATGCGCTGGCTCCTGTTGTTTGACGTAACCGCCAGAGCCAGCAACAGCAGGGTGGCGATCCATCCCACAAGGATGAACCAGTCGGCGAGTTCCAGAAACACCAGTTCAAGCGAACCGATCTCGCGGATGTAAATGCCGGCATGAAGTGCGGCATAGCCAAAAGCCGCGACCCCGATTGCGCGACGGCGAACGAGCAGCCAGCGGATTGGCCGCCACCCGCCGGTCAGTTTCATCAAAGGCGTGATGGCCAGCGCCAGCACCATGAACTGAACCGAAAGCACGCCCGATTCATGCATCACTTCCGGGTAGTACCGCTCGCGCACAAAAACTTCCGGCAAGAGCGGCCAGGCTGGCAGGGCCAGCAAAATCCAGAACAGGTATTTCGAATTCAAGACTGCCATGGACCGACCTTATGGGGACAAGGTCATTTTAAGTGTCTCATTCGAATTCCATAATCACTTCATCGACAGCGAGACTGTCGCCAGCAGCGGCGTTGATTTTGGCAACGGTCGCCTTCTTTTCGGCTCGCAGGATGTTTTCCATTTTCATCGCTTCGACGGTGGCGAGTGCCTGACCTTCCTGCACCACATCGCCTTGTTTCACATTCACGGAAACGATCAGCCCCGGCATCGGGCACAGCAATTGCTTTGATGTGTCGGGCGCTACTTTCTCGATCATCAGATCGTTCAGTTCCGCCATACGCGGCGACATGGTCTGAACAAACGAAACCGTGCCACGATAACGCATGCAATAGCCGCCGTCCGTCGTGCCGATTTTGACCGCCATAGCCTCGCCGTCCACGGTGGCGTGCAGCAGTTTCTGGCCCGGCCGCCAGTCCGTCACCACATTGAGTTTCGGCTCGCCCTTGAACTTGACCTTCGCGCCTTCGTTGCGCGCCTTCAGTTTCAATGGATGGTTTTTGCCGTTCAGATTGACCACCCATTTTTTGCCGACGCGGCGTTTGTGGTTGGCCATGGCACCGGAAATGCGCGTGCGGCGCAATTGCGCGATCATGTTCATGGCCGCAGCAATGGCGCTCAACCGAAACTCGTCGCGCTCGCTCAAAGTCGCGCCTTCAAACCCTTCGGGATATTCCTCTTCGATAAAGGCGGTCGTGATGTTACCGGACACAAATCGTTCATGGTCCATCACCGCTGCCAAAAACGGCAGGTTGTGGCCGATGCCCTCAACCTCAAATGTATCGAGTGCCACGCGCATCGCCTCAATCGCCTTTGCGCGATCTTCGCCCCATGTGCACAGTTTGGCGATCATCGGATCGTAATACATCGAGATTTCGCCGCCTTCATAAACGCCCGTGTCGTTGCGCACGATGGCGTCATTGTGCTCGCCTTCTTCCGGCGGGCGATAGCGCGTCAGGCGGCCAATGGACGGCAGGAAATTACGATAGGGATCTTCGGCATAAAGGCGACTTTCCATCGCCCAACCGTTCAGTTTCACGTCCTTCTGGGCAATGGACAGTTTCTCACCCGCGGCAACACGGATCATCTGTTCCACCAGATCGATACCGGTGATCAGCTCGGTCACCGGATGTTCCACCTGCAGGCGGGTGTTCATTTCCAGAAAATAGAAATTGCGGTCGCCGTCAACGATGAATTCCACCGTCCCGGCGCTGGCATAGTCAACGGCCTGCGCCAAAGCGACGGCCTGGTCGCCCATCGCTTTGCGCGTCTTTTCATCGAGGAAAGGTGAGGGGGCCTCTTCAATTACCTTCTGGTTGCGGCGCTGGATCGAGCATTCCCGTTCGCCCAGATAGATGCAATTACCATGGCTGTCAGCCAGAACCTGAATTTCGATATGGCGCGGTTGGGTGACGAATTTTTCAATGAAAATCCGGTCATCACCAAATGAGTTCGCCGCCTCGTTTTTGGATGACTGAAACCCCTCGCGGGCCTCCTCATCGTTCCACGCAATGCGCATGCCCTTGCCGCCGCCGCCGGCGCTGGCCTTGATCATCACCGGATAGCCGATCTCGGTTGCGATCTTCACCGCTTCATCGGCATCTTCAATCAGACCCATATGGCCCGGCACAGTTGAGACACCGGCTTCCTGTGCCAGTTTTTTCGATGTGATCTTGTCGCCCATCGCCTCAATGGCCCCGACCGGCGGGCCGACGAATGCGATTTTGGCTTTTTTCAACGCTTCAGCGAATTTCGGGTTTTCCGACAGAAATCCATAGCCCGGATGAACGGCCTGCGCACCGGACTGCTTGATGGCATCCATGATCTTGTCGATGACAATATAGGATTCATTGGCCGGTGGCGGGCCGATATGGATCGCCTCATCGGCCATGGAAACATGCAGTGCATTTCGGTCCGCATCGGAATAAACGGCAACAGTCTTGATGCCCATCTTACGTGCCGTTTTGATAACCCGGCAGGCAATTTCACCCCGGTTGGCGATCAATATCTTGTCGAACATGCAGTCTCTCTCCCGTTCCCTCTGCATTTCGCGTAAGGAATGGATAAACGTCAAGTGGACCTCGGCATGATATCCGCATGGAATACGGTTTGCGGGTTGTTTAGCGCTCACGCTGCCGGGCATTTCTTGCTCCCCGGTCGAGATCCCCTCGACCACGCCTCTTGTGGGCTTTCGCTTGTTGTTTCGGCCTCACGCTGTCGGTCCTCGCGGACCTTCGCTTGGTTTGTTTGCGCTCACGCTGTCAGCCCTTCGCTACGCGGGTGCGGGGCTTTGCCCCGGCTCGCTTGGTTTGGTTTGGCCTCACGCTGTCAGCCCTTCGGGCTTTCGCTGCGGCGGCGCGACGAGATTCTCGTCGGCTCGCTCTTCGCTCGCTGTGTCGAGAGGCTTTCCCGTGGTGCTCCTTGGCTGGCACCTCACTGCACCCTACTCTCCTCATCCCCGGTCTTGTACCGGGGATCCATTCCTCTGCGACGAACCTCGGTTCTCGCGTGAAACGAATGCCAACCGAAACACCCTCCAAAAAACTTATCCCCGCCCTCTCCCGTTGCCCCATACTGCTCTCACGTCCCCGGTTCGACCATCGGAAACGATCGTTCGTTGCCGTGCCGGGGGTGCCGGTGTTTCGGTTGTGGGGCTAACGACCCTGCATCGAAAGCGCTGCCTGTGAACCCGGGTCGTGCGTGGAAATCGTAGGCCGCCTTAGGGACAGTGTTTCTTGCTTTGCAAGGAGCAGAAAGGGAATTGCGCAGCCACCGGGACGGAACGCCCCGCGTTCGCAAACATTCGTATTATCTGGCCAGCGTCCGCAGGGCGTTCCGTCGGTTGACTGAAATGTTTGATCAACACCCAGACGCGAATGCGGGCGTGGGAAGGATGAAGCTCGTCTGGCTTTCAATCCTTACCCCACCCTCGATTGTCATCCTCGCCGAAAGGCGGGGATCCAGTGCCCCAGTGGCAGTGGTGAAGTGACGGTGCATACTCAAAAGCCTTGGATTCTTGCTGATGCGGGAATCACAAGAGGTGGGATGCGGGGCGAGACAGATGAACCTCAATTCAACCCACAAGCCGTTATTCCCGTGCCTGTCATAGGAATCCACGCCTCTCCCGTTTCACGAGGGAGCCGGGGTTCGCCGGAGAGGCATGGATCCCCGGTACAAGACCGGGGATGACGAGAGTGGGGCGGTGTGAGGAGCCAGGCGCAGTACCAATCGCAGGCCATCGGTAAAACTCTCGACATAGCAACCACCACTCCAAGCTGACAGCTGGATTCCCGCCTTCGCGGGAATGACAAGTGGGGAATAGCTGAGCGAGAAGGAAACACCACACCAGACGATACCAATTCGGCATAACGCGAGCCAAGAAGAGCCAAGGGAAAGCCTGTCGACATAGCGAGCGAAGAGCGAGCCGACGAGAATCCCGCCGCGCTGCCGCAGGCCCAAGCGAAGCGGGAATCAAGGATCGCGCGAAGCGAATGCCACGAGGCCAAAACAACAAGCGAAAACCCACAAGAGGCGTGGTCGAGGGGACCTCGACCGGGGAGCAAGAAATGCCTGGCAGCTTGAGGCCAAAACAACCCACAACATGAGACCGAAACACCATAGCAAAACCTAACGCAAATCCCGTTGCATTTAACCAATTGGGTTTACCACATGGCGAGAATCCGTTTTCCGTTTGAACGGCGGTCGTGCATTTTCAGGCATGTTTAAAAACCTGTCCTTCATGCGCACCGGGGCGATTTCTGCCCTGTTTCGGCTGCTGCAGCATCCGCTGACCATGCTTGCTGCAATGGTGCCGGGGTTTGCGCTGGTTTATCAGCTGGAAAACAACCTGCCGTCTTTGCCGTTTGCGGCGGCGATATTGCTGGCGCTGTTTGCTTTGCTGTTTACCGTGTCGCGGCGGGTGGCGTTTTCATTTTATACGACCTGGCTGATCACCGTCGTGATCAGCGCAATTTCGCTGGTCAAATACAAAACCAAGGGCTTTTCGGCCCATTTTTACGATGTCGTTTTTTCAGGGTCTGACAAAGCGGCGCTGCGTTTTCTGTTCAGCGAATATGGGGCCTATATTTTCCCGGTTCTTGCGACTGCGGTACTCGCAGTGGTGGTGGGAACGCTGTTTTTTCGCAGTGAAAAACCGGGCCACGCAGGCCTGCGCACGGGTCTGGCGATGGTTCTCGTATCAGCCATCGCATTGCCGCTGACCTATCCGAAAGAAGCGTCGTTTCACCGCTATTTTTATTACCTGCAAGGCCGACATATGACGGCGGCGTTTGTCTCACTGCTCGACATTGAATATCTGCTGCGCGGCAACGTTCTGGAGCATGAACTAGCGCAAGTGCCGCCGCAGGCACCGTTTTCCGCACCCAAACTTGCCGCCCGGCAGTGCGCTGAAAAGCAGCCGGATATTTTTGTCGTGCTCGGCGAAAGCCAGGTCGATCCGGCGATTTTTCCGCAGCTGAAATCCGGTGCAAAAGTCAGCGCGCTGATGGGGCAGGCGAACGGGTCGCTGAAACCGATGACGGTGGAGAGCTTCGGCGGAGGCACCTGGGTCAGTACGCTGAGCCTGATGACGGGTTTGCCAGCGAACGCCTTTGGCTGGCGGCAACCTTATTTGACCGTCGAGCTGGAAGGCAAGGTGCGCGAGGCGCTGCCGGAAGTGCTGGCGCGCTGTGGTTATCGCACCGTTGCGCAATTGCCGATGGAAAAATCTTTCGTCAACGAGGGGCATTTCCTGCAATCGATTGGCTTTGAGGACGTGATCGACAAAGGCGACCTGCGGGCGCCGCATTACCATATGCGGGATGATTTTTACCTCGACGCGGCGGAACGGTTTATCGAACAGCACCGCCGCGAAGACGGGCGACCGCTGTTCATGTATGTGCAAACCATGTTTGCCCATTCGCCCTACGATCACCGGGCTGAGCCGCAGATCGTGCTTGAGGGCGAGCCTTTTGATAATGACCCGGCGGTTGCAGAATATCTGCGCCGCATGGTGATTGCCCGTCAGGCGCTGGGCGATTTTGTTGCGGCGCGCAAGGCGGATGCCGGGCCCAACGGAACGCTGGTCGCAGACTTTGGTGACCACCAATCGCTGGTGACCAAACCGCTCGTTGATGAACTGGCCGGGCAGGGCGCGCTGGCCGAACCTGGTTCCATTGCCTATCGCACATTCTACACTCTGCAAGGTTTCGGGTTGCCAGTGGGTCTGTCGCTGCGGCGGGACGTTTCGACGAAGCCGCTCGATCTGCATTTTTTCGGCAGCCGCATTCTGGCGCAGGCCGGATTGCCGCTGAGCCCCCTATGGCAGGATATTGCCCGGCTTGATGCCATATGCGGCGGTGCACTGCTGGGCTGTGAGGCTGATGAGGCCTTGAAAATCAATCTGCGCCGCCGGGTTGATTCCGGTATGCTGAATATTCTCTCAGCGGGCGCGGGCAGCTGATATCAGTCGATCCAGTTGGTCTCGTCAAAAGCTTCCGGAAAGCTCTTTTCAGCGACGGCGCGGTCGATCACTAGCAATGCTTCGTAGGAGGCTGGGTCAAACGGCGTCTCGGCGGGCACGACTTCCCGTCCGAACAGCCAGCCCAGACGACCGGCATCAAGATTGCCCCGCTCAAAAGGCTCATCGCCGAAATGTTTGACGAGGCAGGCGAGAAAATTCAGATCGGCGGTCGTGTCCTTTGGATTGCGGTCGCGATAGCGCTCCTTGGCAACGATTTTCGTTGCGCCCTTCGGGTTGTCGCGCCGGATGGTGAACTGATAGTCCGTGCCGGGAAGGCGCGAGGGGAAACCGCGGTGTTTGTGCATTGAGCCCTGCCCTTAAACCATCAGAACCGTAGCACCGGTCGTCTTGCGCGCCTCAAGCGCCTCATGCGCCTGCTGGACCTGATCGAGCGGGAAGCGCTGGTCGATGCGGATTTTCACGTCGCCAGAGGCCACTTTGGAAAACAGGTGATCTGCCATTTCCTGGCACGATTCCCGCGTTGCCATATGGGCAAACAGGGTGGGGCGGGTGATCTTGAGCGAACCTTTGGCCGCCAGTGTTGCCAGATTGAAGGGCGGGACGGGGCCGGATGCATTGCCAAAGGAAATCATCATGCCGAGGGGTTTCAGGCAATCGAGCGAGCCTTCGAATGTGTCATTGCCGACCGAATCCATCACCACATCAACGCCTTTTCCACCGGTGATCTCTTTCACCCGTGCGACGAAGTCTTCGGTCTTGTAGTTGATCACATGGTCGGCGCCATGGTCCTTTGCGAGCGCACATTTTTCGTCCGACCCGGCGGTGCCGATCAGCGTGATGCCTTCCGAGCGTGCCCATTGGCAGGCGATCAGACCAACGCCACCGGCGGCGGCGTGGAACAGCACCGTATCTCCCTTTTGCAGCGGCGTGGTGCGGTGGAAAAGATATTGCACCGTCATGCCCTTCAGCATCATGGCAGCACCTTCTTCAAACGAAATCCCGTCCGGCAGTTTGCACACCTGTGTCGCCGCCATCACCCGCGCTTCGCTATAGGCACCGGGAGGGGCGCTGGCATAGGCCGCGCGGTCGCCCGCTTTCAGATGCGTGACACCGTCGCCCACGGCTTCGACAATACCGGCTGCTTCCATGCCGAGCGCGTGGGGCAGTTCAAGCGGGTAGAGGCCGGTGCGCTGATAGACATCGATGAAGTTCAGCCCGCAGACTTCATGGCGAATGCGGATTTCGCCCGCGCCCGGTTCACCGACGGGGCGGTCCACCAGCTTCATGGCGTCGACGTCGCCGAAAGCTTCAATGATCACGGTTTTTGCGGTGTCGGACATGGGCGGGAACCTTCAGCTGAATTGCAAATGCAATGCTTTCGATAGCAGGTTCGCAGCCGCAAATGGAAGAGCGATTGCGCCAAACGTTTGCGAGGACTGGGTGGCCCATGGGCAGGTGACGGGAGCGAGCTGTTCGTTTAGGGATGCGCTTTTCTGGCGCGCAAACAGGCGCGCCGGGTTGCAATGGGTGGGTGCGGGGCGCTGGTGGCTGAACTGGCAACATATGGCGGATTGTTTGCCTTGTCGTTTCTGGCAGCAACGCTGCTGCCCGCGCAGTCGGAGGCCGGCCTTGCGGCGCTGATCGTTGCGGAGGTGCACCCGGTCGCACTGCTGGTCGTCGTCGCCTCCGTCGGCAACACATTGGGTGCGGTCGTGAACTGGTATCTGGGGCGCGCGGTGGAGCGCTATCGTGACCGGCGGTGGTTTCCCGTTTCACCCGCAGCGCTTGACCGGGCGCAGGGATGGTATCGTCGCTATGGCCGCTGGAGCCTGCTGTTGAGTTGGGCCCCGTTCATCGGCGACCCGCTCACCTTCGCGGCCGGAACCCTGCGCGAACCATTGCCCAGCTTTCTGGTCCTCGTCGCTGTCGCCAAGACCAGCCGCTACATCGGCGTCGCGGCATTGGCGATGGGATGGGTTTGAGCCAGATTGCATTCTTGGCCGTGCCGTTCACCTCTGATTGGCCCTCATGCGGGCGAGCCAGATGTGGGCGCCGAAGCCCAGGGCGTAGCAGGCTATGACGGTGACCATCATGCTTGTGAAACCGCCCGCGGCGAGGATGGTCAGCAGGATTGGTGTTCCAATACCGTTTCCCAGATTGCCCGTCTGGGCCAACGCGCCGTTGGCATAGGCACGGTGATCGGCACTTTCGTTCAACTGCGGCACGGCGGCGAAGCTTGCACCCTGCACCAGACCGAGTGTTGCAAACAGGGTGATGCAAAGCGCGGCATTGCCGGGTGAAAGGATCAGGGCGAAGGCCACGGCAATGCTGGCGACAAACCCGATCAGAATGACATTGACCGCACTGGTGACGCGCAGCAGAGCGACCCCGATTGTCATGGATGACACAATGCTCGCCAGCGGCATGGCGGCCAGGGTGAAGGCGCGCGCGGGCTCGGCCACATAGCCTGGCAGGAGTGTTAGCAGCGACACAAATGTGAAGGTGTAAAACAGCCAGCCCATTGCCGGTGCGGCCATAGCGGGGGACGTATAAATTTCAACGTGCCGCTGAACGACCAGCCGCCACGAGAGGGGCGTTTCTTTGTTATCGCTATTGTCGATTTGTGGCAGGCGAAGGATCAACACGCCCGCAATAGTGATCATCGCAGCGCTATGTGCCAGAAACAGCCCCGGCGGGCCATAGGCCTCGACCAGCGGCGTGCCAAACCACGCGACAAGCGCAAAAGCCACGCCGAAAAATGTGCCCCAAAGTGTCATTGCCATGGGCCGGTGGGCATCCGTGCTGATCTGGGCAATCAGGGTCGGTGCGGCCACAACGATTGCCAGATGCGACAGCCCTTCCAGCACACGGCTGGCGAGCATCAGCGGGAAGGCGGGCAGCGTTGCCTGAAAGGCCGACATTGCCGCGCCCAGCAAGAGCGCTGAAATCAGCATTCTGCGAAAGCCGATGCGCGCAACGAGCAGCCCCGCGACCAGACCAAGCGCAATGCCCAGAAAGCTAAGCAGCGAGACGAGAAACCCGATGGACGTTCCAGCCTGCGGATAAACGTCCTGCAGGAGCGGGAAAATCACGCTGATTTTCGCAAACTGGGCTGCAGCCGTCAGCCCCGCGAACCACAGAGCGAGGACCAGCCCGAAGGGCGTTTTGGTGGGTTGGGCAGACGGCATCATGACACCGTGTCTACGGTGTCAGACTGATTCTCACCATGGCTGTTGTTCAGCCCGCTCCTTGCGGAGCTATCCGGATTGTCTCACCGACACCGATTGCCCGCGTTGCGGCGGGCTTCAAGGTAAATCTGTTTTCGGGTTCGGCCGGACCGGGCCTTGGCATCCATGAATTTTGCGGTGCTGATCTTGTCGCAATCGCAGTCATTGAAATATCGGCACAAGGCCTCATTTTGGGCGCGGGCCTGATTGATGCCATCAGCGAGCGCCTCCTGGCCTTGCGGGTTCTGGCTAACACGCAGCAGATAGCGCAACTGGGTATTGAGGCTTGCCACACGGCTTATATTGGCCTCCATACGGTCTATGATGGCAGCGCAATCCTTCAGCGTGCAGATTTCCTTGAACTTGATCTGGGGCGTTTTGGTCACGAGGTTTTTGCGCAAAACACCGGAAGCATAAGTCTTTTGGCTGCGGCGAACGCCGGTTTCCTGATTGGGGCAATAGGTGCCGCCAAACTGCATTCCGTGGCCGACAAATCTGATCAGGGTCTCGCCCTTGCTGTTGGCCGTGGCGTGGGTGGCGCCAACGATCACAGCGAAATAGGTCGCCACCCGCTGACCCGGCATTTCGCAATTGCAATCGCCTGCGATGCGAATGTTGATGTCGCCGGGCACGAAGCGGACGACGGCGTTCATTTTCCCGGCGCCGGGTTTGCAGTCAAATGTTCCCGTCACACCAGCGGGAATGTTCTGGGTTCCAAGGCTGCGGGCCTGGGCCGTCATTTTATCGTAAAGTGACTGGGCCAGCCGTTCCGCTTCCTTGTTGGTGAGTTTTTTGATTTTGTCACCAAGCTTGCCCGCGGCCTTGTCGCGCAGAAACGTTTTGACGAAATCAGTTTTGCTGGTCGAGTTCGCCCAGGTGTTCAAAAGGTCGACGACAGCTTTTGTCTTTTGAGCACCCTTAAGACCCAGTAGCGTCGAAGCGGCGTTGAGTGCTTCCTTGCCAAACACTTTGCCCAATTGCTTCATGCGCACGGTTCTTGCTGCCGCGCGCAACTGGTTGGCCGCAACACGGGCGGGCGAATGCTTGTCCGGCCCCAGCAATTTGGCGCTTTTTGCTGATGCAGTCGCGTTGAGAATAAAAGCGCGCAGGGCCAGCGTCGCATCGGGCGTTGCTGCACCACTGGTGAACTGTGCCATCGCGCCGGGCGCATGGCCGAAAAGAAAAAGCAGGAAAGAAAATCCGAATACAAATCGGTAAAAGGTCATGACGCAACTCCCCGGTCATTGCTGACGCCCCCGGATTGCCCCGTGCCAAGCATGCCACAGATTTGTTTTCGTTCAAGTTTGCGTCCCATTCAGCGCTTGCCGTTTGGCCGCTTTGCCGCGAATGTGGTGCGTTCAGATGATTGTTTCGGGGAGAGGGCATTGGCCAATAAGGGCGTTGATATCGAAGGGATGAACAGGCTGCTGGACACGGTGTTTGCACCGATGATTCAGGCGCTGAACATCGAACCGCGCACGATTTCAGATCAGGGTGTGGGATTTTTCGTTCCCGACAATGCGTTCATGATGCGGGCAGGGGACATCGTGTGCGGGCAGGCGATTGCCAGCATTGCCGATACAGTCGGTGTGTTGACGCTGTTTGCCCACAACCCCACTGAGCGGTTTATGTCGACGGTCGATATGACCACGCATTTCATGCGTCCGTTGTTCAACGGCGGTTTGCAGGTGGATACGACCATTCTTTCCAATGGTCGGCGCATGGCGACGGTGTCGGTGGATGTGCGCCAGCATGGTTCTGAAAAACTCGCGGCCAAAACCACCTGCGCCTATGCCTATGTCGATGCGCCGTAAACGCGATCAAGCCGGCGCGCTGGTGTAGCGCTGGTTCTGGTCCACCCACAACGCGCGCAGGGTTTCGCCCTGACCGGTGAAGGTCTCGTCCAGCTCCTCACACCCGTAAATGCGATCGGTGCGGAACTGGCGAAGTTCTGCGCGCAGTTCGCACCATGCGGCGAGCATGGTGCATTCCAGATGATAGACCAGCCCAACAGGGCGGATGGTGCGAAATGTCTGCTCGCTTTCGGTCTTGCGATAGTCAAGCCGCAATTTGCGTTCGTCGCGAATGGCAGCCCGCAGTTTGGCGATGGGAATACAGCCCCGTTCCGGACTGTCAGGTGGTGCGCCCCAGGGCGCAACGCGCAGCCACTCCGCCGGTCCGTGCAGGGCATCCACCTTCTCGAAAATCCGTCGCGATGCCTTTTGCAAATGCGTGTCGCCCGTACGTGACAGCAGCAAAAGGCCAACACGCAGGGCCTCGACCTCCTCACGATCGAAATTAAGGGGCGGCAGGTCATAGCCGCTGCGCATCATGTAGCCGATGCCCGGCTCCCCGTCGATTGGCGTGTGCATGCCCTGTAACGCGCTGATATCGCGATAGATTGTGCGGGTCGAAACTTCCAGTTTCTCCGCCAGCGTATCGGCTGTGACAGGGCGCGGCGCGGCCCGCAGAAGCTGGATGATTTCAAACAGGCGGTTGGAGCGGGGCATGGCGCGTTTCCGGTGGTGACTGCTGACACTCTACCACACCCTCCTGACAGCGAGGTGTCAGGAGCGATCTGTTCTTCTTTGAAAAAATGAGAAGGAGCAGATCATGCATTATTACGACGACGCATCCATGATACGGCATCAACTGGGCCGGTGGCGCGCCTGCGATGGCAAGCACAGGCGTGGCGGATTGAGCAGTTTTGAAGAGGAAATGCGGCAGGCGCAGCAGGCTGAACGTGCCTTGCGCGATGCTGAGCAGATGGCAGGCCGCGGACGGACGAGCAAAGGTGCTGAGTTAAAGCCATCGGCCAACTCAGCGCGCCAAAATGTCCTGTGGCGGGTTATAGCGGCAGGTTGTCGTGCTTTTTCCAGGGGTTTTCGAGGCTTTTTCCCTTCAGCATCGCGAAGGCACGGCACAGGCGCTTGCGGGTCTGGCTTGGAGAAATAACGTCGTCGATGAAGCCCTTTTCAGCCGCAACAAACGGATTTGCGAACCGGTCTTCATATTCTTTCGTGTGGGCGGCGATCTTGTCCGGGTCGTTCAAATCGCCGCGGTAAAGAATTTCCACCGCGCCCTTGGCGCCCATAACGGCGATTTCCGCCGTCGGCCAGGCATAGTTCACATCGCCGCGCAGGTGTTTTGATGCCATCACGTCATAGGCGCCGCCATAAGCCTTGCGAGTGATCAGCGTAACTTTGGGTACGGTCGCTTCACCATAGGCGAACAGCAGTTTGGCGCCGTGTTTAATCACGCCACCATATTCCTGCGCGGTGCCGGGCAGGAAGCCGGGCACATCGACCAGGGTGAGCAGGGGAATCGAAAACGCATCGCAAAACCGCACGAAACGTGCCGCCTTGCGGCTGGAATTGATGTCCAGAACACCGGCCAGCACGGTCGGTTGATTGGCGACAACGCCGACCGTTTGCCCTTCGAGCCGAATGAAGCCGATGATGATGTTCTTGGCAAAATCCTGCTGGATCTCGAAAAAATCGCCTTCATCGCCAAGCTTTTTGATCAGCTCATTCATGTCGTATGGCTGGTTCGGATTGTCCGGTATCAGCGTGTTGAGGCTTGGCTCTTCGCGGTTGGGGTCATCGAAAAACGGGCGAACCGGTGGCTTCTCGCGGTTGTTGAGGGGCAGAAAATCGTAGAGCCGCCGCATCTGACGCAGGGTTTCGACGTCATTGTCGAACGCGCCATCGGCCACGGAGGATTTCGACGTGTGGGTTTTCGCGCCGCCCAGTTCTTCTGCCGTTACAATTTCGTTGGTCACGGTTTTTACGACATCCGGGCCGGTGACGAACATGTAGGATGTATCGCGCACCATGAAGATGAAGTCTGTCATGGCCGGCGAATAGACCGCGCCACCCGCGCAGGGGCCCATGATGACGGAAATCTGCGGCACGACGCCTGAGGCCAGAACGTTTTTCTGGAACACATCGGCATAGCCGCCCAGTGACGCCACGCCTTCCTGAATACGGGCGCCGCCGGAATCGTTCATGCCGATCACGGGCGCGCCGTTTTTCATGGCCATGTCGAGAATTTTGCAGATCTTGGCGGCGTGGGTTTCAGATAGCGAACCACCCAGTACGGTAAAATCCTGACTGTAAACATAGACCAGACGACCGTTGATGGTGCCCCAACCGGTGACCACGCCGTCGCCGGGGATTTTCGTTTCCTCCATGCCGAAATCGGTGCAGCGATGAGTGACGAACATGTCGTATTCTTCGAAACTGTCCTCATCGAGCAGCAGTTCAATGCGCTCGCGAGCGGTCAGCTTGCCTTTGGCGTGCTGCGAAGCAACGCGCCTTTCGCCACCTCCGCCCCGTGCCTCATCGCGACGAATTTCCAACTGTTCAACAACGCTGGCCATGGTGGTGTCCTCTCCCTTAGTTCAGCAAACAGCCTAGCCAGCCTGATGCACGGACGCAATTATGACTTCGGTATCAGTTGGGGAAGGTGGCGGGAGCATCTGGAGAGAAAAATGAAGGCCCCGACGCAGTTCACGCCGGAGCCTCATAATGACCGTTTTGGTTTTGTTGTCTTTACTGGAGATCGTTCAAAACACGGCGGTCACGTCGGGTTTGTGCCTGTCAGATCAGATCGCTGGTGCTCGTATCCATCAACAGCCGCTCAGTCTTGGCGTCTTCGAGTTTATTGAGCAGGCGCTTGGATTCTTCCATGTCGCGCAGGGTTTTGGTGGCGGTCACGGCGGTGTGGACCAGCATGATGGCCGACATCGCGTAAAAGCCCTTGGCGGCAAAGCTCGCTTCCAGAAAATAGATGCCGCCGGCCATCATGGAAGCCGCGATGGCAAAGGAAACGAAGGTGAACATGGACCATGCATTGGTCGGGGCGCTCTGTGTGGTGGGGTTCATGGTATTTCTCCTGAGTGTTTAAGCTGATTGGTAGAGGTTTGAAGGTTGGGTTAAGCTTTTTTCGATGAGCCGGACTTTCCGGCGTCGGATTTGGTGTCCCGCTTGGCGGGTTCTGTGGCTTTGCTTTGGGCACGCAATCGTTCCAAAACCTGGTCAGCGCTTGATTTCAGCGGCGCGCCGCACCCGGCTTCGGCCAGTCTGTCTTCTATCGACTGCGGATGCTGATCCTCTTCGATCTGTTGTTCAGCGGCCCGTGCGAGGTCGAGATTTTCGTTGCGACGCTCCAGCCGCGCCAGGGTTTCCTGCGCATCCTGCAGGGCGTTGCTCCCGTTGTTTGCAACAGATTTTTGCAGGGCGCGGGTGTTCTCGGTGGCGCTGACGAGGCGCTCACCCCGTTGCAGATTGCGCAACGTGCTTTGCGCTTTCTGCACTTGTTCGCGCAGGCGGCTGATTTCCTTTTCATATCGGTTCAGCGCGGTTTGCGATGTGGCCTTTTCATCCTCCAGCGTAACGATTGCAGCGGCGGCCTGTTGGGCGAGTTCGTCCTGGCCAGACTGAATCGCTGCACAGGCGCGGGTTTCGAGATTTTCAATCTTTCCAACGATTTGCTGGTAGTGGCGCTTCTCCTGCTCGTGGTGTGCCATGGCCATGGCGACCGACTGACGGGCCGTCTTTATGGCCTGGGCCGCATCGCGGATTTGCTGTCGCAAAATGGTGGCCGCATTGGCGTCGGTGAAAGCTTCCGCTGCCTCATGGCTCTTGGCGCGAAACAAGGTGGTGAACGTGTGTATCATGGTTTCTCCTATTCGTGAACGTTGTTCATGAAACACATCTAAGACATGTTTGAACATTGTTCAAGAAAAATATTGAACGATGTTCATTTTTTGTGAAACATATGGTTAAATGGTGCTTACGATAACAAACAAAGAGCGTCGTCCATGAAGGATAAATCCAACTCGCCAGCTGCGCCTGCGGCCTCAGCGGCATCGCCTGTTCTGAAGGTTTCGAAAGCCTCGCAACGCAAAGCGCAGTTGCATGAAGACCTGATCGCCTGCGCAACACGCCGCATAGCGGCCCACGGCGCCCATGGTTTGCGGGCGCGCGATTTGGCCAGCGATGCGGGCTGTTCGGTAGGGGCTATATATAATGTGTTTGAAGACCTCGAGGCGCTGATCCTTCACGTCAGTCTGCAAACGCTTGGCGCGATCGACGAAGTGATGGCGGCCAATGCGCGGGAGCGGGCGGCGTGTTCGCAGGAGGAGATTCTGACCGGACTGGCAGAACGCTATTGCGATTTTGTGGTCCAGAACACCCATTCGTGGCGCTCATTGTTCGAACATGCCCTTCCGGAAGGGGTCGAGCTGCCGGACTGGATTATCGAAAAGCAAATTTCCCTGCTCGGCCATGTGCGCCGCCCACTGGCGCAACTCATGCCCACCGCGAGCGATGAAAAAATCAACTCCACCGCCAGACTGCTCTTTTCCGCCGTCCACGGCGTCGTCAACCTGGCCGTAGACCAACGCACCGTCGGCCTTGCCCTTGATGAAGTGAAACGGGAACTGCGATTTCTGGTTCAGATGTTCGTCGCCGGGGTGGAGAAGGGGAGGGCGGAATGAGGGATGTAAGCCAATGTTAAGGCAGCGCTTTGCCGATATAGTACTGAGCCACCGTGATATTGGCGGTGCCAGTGATCTTGCAGCTAAGTTGGGCTGACGATCAGTTTTGGATGCCGTGCGCTCGTGATTGCCCTACCGCTGCTCTAACCGCTGATGCATGTCGCGGATCATTCGGCTGGCGGTTTTTTCGCACAGGCAGGGGATGATTGCGTGGATGAGGGCTGCGGTGGCAGCGAGGAGGAGTTGACCTGCGAACTTCGCTGCAAACGCGAGGTGCTGGACATAGGTTTCGTCCACGGATGCGGGGTGGGACAGGAACAGGCGATTGAGTGTGGTGCGCATGGGAGCAGCCCCTTTGTTAGCGTTGCCCACAATTTACACCTTATAGCGCTGGAATAGTTCCCAAAATTTCGGCAATATTCTCTCATACTGGGAAAATATTCGAAGAAATGCCGCAATGGATGAATTTGATCGCTCAATCCTCCGCCATCTGCAACTGGATGCATCGCTGACCGTTGAGCAGGTTGCGGACCGGGTTTCCCTGTCGCGCAATGCCTGCTGGCGGCGCATCAAGCAGCTGGAAGACAAGGGCATATTGCGCGGGCGCGTTGCGCTTGTGGATGGTGATGCTGTTGATCTTGGGCTGACGGTGCTGATGCTGGTGCGCACCAGCGAGCACGATGATGTTTGGGCCGAAGCTTTCAGAAAAGCGGTGCATGCCTTTCCGGAAGTCACGGGCGCTTATCGCATGAGCGGCGATCTGGACTATGTGCTGCGGGTACGGGTGCGGGATGTGAAAGCCTATGATGCGTTTTATCAAAAGCTCACCCGCAAGCTAAAGCTCGCCGACATTTCAGCGAGCTTTGTGATGGAAGAAATCAAGGACACCACCGCTTTGCCGGTTTGAACGGCTTGCCGATCAGCGGCATCGCTGCCACCTTGGTGGAAACTATCTGATCATACTGGGAATCTGATGCTGAAGGACCGTTATGAAAACCCGCTGACAACGACGTCGAATGCGGCGAGTGATGCTTACAATACCGGGATGGACCGCCTGCTCGCCGGGCAGGCGCATGTTGTAGAGGCGTTTGAGGCGGCGGTCGGGCACGACGATGGCTTTTGTCTGGCCCATGTCGGTCTGGCGCGGGCGCACCATTCTTTTGCGCAGATTCCCGAAGCGCGGGCGGCGTTGGAACAGGCGCGGCAGGTGACGGGCGGGCTTTCCACGCAGGAACAGGCTCATCTGCACGTGCTGGGCCTGCTGATCGATGGCAAGGTGCGCGATGCCTATGTGGCCATCCGCGCGCATTTGGTTGATTATCCCCGAGACGCGATCATTGCCCAGACATCTTCGTCGGTCTTCGGGCTGATCGGATTTTCCGGAAAACCGGGACGGGAGGCGGAAACCCTCGCCTACAACGCAGCGCTGCTGCCGCATTATGGCGAAGACTGGTGGTGTTTGAGCCAATATGCCTTCGCCTTGTGTGAAACGGGCAATCTTGATCTCGCATCAGAGATGATTGACCGATCGCTGGCGCTCAATCCGCACAACGCCCATGGCGCGCACGTGCGGTCGCATGTCTGGTATGAGCAAGGCGAAACCCAACTCGGGCGGGACTATCTGACCGATTGGATGGGCGACTATGACCGCAGTGCCGTGCTGCACGGCCACCTCGCCTGGCACGTTGCACTCTGGGCCTTGGAGCAAGGTGACACGGAGGCGATGTGGGCGGCGGTGGACCGCGATGTCGCGCCGGATGTAACGCAGGCTTTGCCGATCAACACGCTCACTGATATGGCGTCCATTCTTCATCGCGCCGAGGTTGCGGGAGTAGAAGTCAGCGCGGACCGTTGGCGGGCGGTGAGCGAGTTCGCCACGGCGTTTTTCCCAAAGCCCAGCAATGCCTTTGTGGATGTCCACGCAGCGCTTGCCCACGCCATGGCGGGCAATGGTGATGCGCTGGCCCAGATCATCGACAATCCGCGTGGCCCTGCGGCAGATCTCGTTCCTGATCTCGCGGTCGGCTATCGCGAGATTGCTGCAGGCAAATGGTCTGACGCTTTGCCCCATTTCGTCAACGCGATGGCGGACCATGCACGCGTTGGCGGCAGCCGCGCCCAGCGTGACCTGCTGGAATATTCCCTCACAGCCTGCCTTTTGAAACAGGACAAGATGGAGGAGGCGAAGCGATTGCTCGCCGTCCGCCGCCCGCTGCTGACGGGCGCTCTGGATCGCATGGCCAAGGCTGCGTGACGCGGTATCTCTAAACGGCGGCCCGCGCGAGGCGACGTTTGGCGTTGCGGGCGTCCAGTTCAGCGTTGAATTTTTCAGCCGTCCAGCCTTCGTCCAAACCCTGCCGCATCAATTGCTGCTGGGTTTGCGGGGCGAGGCCGCCGACGGGCGGGTCGGTGTCGAGACTGGTTGGAAACGCATAACCTTCCGCGCAATTTGCGATGGCACAATCGCGCTCGGCCTTGCTGAAATCTCCCGCCAGCAGCACCGGATAGAGAAGCTTGCACATTCCCGTCCGGTCGATGGTCTCCATCGCGACGCCGAGCGCGGATGAGATTTGTACGAGATTGGCCATGCGGTCGATATCTGCCGAGCGGTTTTCGCCCGCGCCATGCATAAGGCCGGGGGAGAAAAACAGAAGATCGCCTTTTGCCAAGGGGAGTTGCACGCAATTCGCCTCGAAGAATGCGCGCACGTTCGGTTCGCGGAAATCGCGGTAATTGTGCGCCCATTTCTGCGAATGGGGCAGCAGTTTCGTCGTGCCGCTTTCCACCGGCATATCGCAATGGGCAATCGCGCCCTGCAAGGTCAGTTGCGCCGATGTGGCATGAATATGGGCTGGGTATTGCGCGACCTGATCACGGGTCATAAAGCCCAGATGATAGTCGCAATGCCCTTCCTGCGCGGCACCGCCAGGGCGCACGAGATTGACCTGCGCCGTCATCTGATAAGCCGGACCGAGCCAGCTTTCGGCTGCAAGATCCAGCCAGCGGTTGGCGTGATAGCGGGCGAAGGTTTCAGGCGATTGCGCGCACAGCTTTTCAAGGCTGTTCCAGATGCGGTCATTATGACCCCCGGCGGCAAAATGGTCCGCCCGGTTCTTGTTCGCCTCGTTTTCACGCGCGATGATATCGAGGAATATCTGCGTTGCCGCGTCAATTGCGCTTGTGTCGGCGTAAGCCCCCTTAAGCACAAACGCGCCGGCGCCGTTCAACAGAATTCCAGCCAGTTCCGTCTTCAACGCGTTGCGCTGGTCGCCCATGTCCAGACAATCGGCGAGCGCTGCGCAATCATAGACCGGAATGCCTTTTTCAACAGCGGGAGAAAAGTGCAAGTCATCCATGCCGCTCTTTTCTTCAATGTGAAATTTCAGTTCGGGAAGCGCGGTCATGGCTCTTATTGTCGTTCGAAATTGTAAGCGCTGTATCTTGAGCGGAATCCGCATCTTCCGGCAAGCCATTTTGCGGTCGTTGCAGCCAGCTGCCATGATAGACGCATATATGTCTGAGCTGCGTGATAAAGATTTCATTGTTAAGAAGGAACAGATGGCATGGCTGAATTTCAGGGTGGTTGTCTTTGTGGCGCTGTTCGTATTGTGGCTTCGGGGCAGCCTTATCGGGTTGGAGTTTGCCACTGTATGGATTGCCGCAAACATCATGGCGCTTTGTTTTATGCAGCCGCCGTCTTTCCGGAAGATGCGGTTGAAATTTCCGGCACAACGGGTGAATACAATGGGCGTTGCTTCTGTCCGCGATGCGGATCATCGGTGTTTGCCCGCTCGGAAGATGAGGTCGAAGTGCATCTGGGGACCTTCGATGCGCCAGATCAATTCATTCCCAATTATGAAAGCTGGGTTCAGCGTCGCGAAAACTGGTTGCCGCCCTTTCCCGTGAAGCACCATTATCAGCGCGACCGCAAGGCCCGCACCCGGTTTGAAAAATAAATGACGGTTGCGGCGATTGTCCGCCAGGGGAACCATTTTTATTTCGCGTGCGGGGTGTTAGAACCGAGACAAAGGAGACACTGCGATGTTGACCAAACCTGATCAGAACGCGGCCCATGATGGCCATGCAAACACACCCGAACAGGCACGTGCAAAGCCTTCACCGCTGAACTGGGACGACCCTTTTCTGCTGGATGACCAACTGACGGATGATGAGCGCATGATCCGTGACAGCGCGCGCGCCTATGCGGATGAAAAACTCGCAACCCGCGTGCTGGAAGCGAACCGCAATGAAGTGTTTGACCGTTCCATCATGACGGAAATGGGTGAGCTCGGCCTTTTAGGCGCGACGATTCCGGAAGCCTATGGCGGCGCGGGCGTGAACTATGTGTCTTACGGTTTGATCGCGCGCGAGGTAGAGCGGGTCGATTCCGGTTACCGCTCGGCAATGTCGGTGCAATCATCCTTGGTAATGCACCCGATCTTTGCCTACGGCACTGAAGAGCAGCGGCAAAAATATCTGCCGAAACTGTCGAGCGGCGAGTGGGTTGGCTGCTTTGGCCTTACCGAGCCGGACCATGGATCTGACGCCGGCGGCATGCTCACCCGCGCGGTGCCCGTTGATGGTGGTTACAAGATTTCCGGCGCAAAAAACTGGATCACCAATTCGCCTATCGCGGATGTTCTGGTGGTTTGGGCGAAGTCCGATGCCCATGACGGCAAGATCCGCGGTTTTGTGCTGGAACGCGGCATGGAGGGTCTCGAGACACCGAAAATCGAGGGCAAGTTTTCCCTGCGCGCATCAGTGACCGGTATGATCCAGATGGACGAAGTGTTCGTTCCGGAAGAAAATCTGCTGCCGCATGTTTCCGGCCTTGCCGGACCATTCGGCTGTCTCAACCGGGCCCGCTACGGCATTTCCTGGGGGGCGATGGGTGCAGCCGAATTCTGCTGGCATGCCGCGCGGCAATATACGCTCGACCGCAAGCAGTTCGGCAAGCCATTGGCAGCAACACAGTTAATCCAGAAAAAGCTCGCCGACATGCAGACCGAAATCGGGCTGGGCCTGCAAGGGTCGCTGCGGCTTGGCCGACTGATGGACGAACACCGCGCACCGGCGGAACTGATTTCGTTGATGAAGCGCAACAATTGCGGCAAGGCGCTCGATATCGCCCGCACGGCCCGCGACATGCATGGCGGCAATGGTGTGTCGGACGAATATGGCGTCATTCGCCATGTCATGAACCTCGAAGCGGTCAACACCTATGAGGGGACGCATGATGTGCACGCCCTCATTCTTGGCCGCGCCCAAACGGGCATTCAGGCGTTTATGTGAGTTCGCATTGCAGGGCCACCGACACATCCCGTTGCGGTCATTCGCAATAGGGCCGAGATTTTGATTTTGAGGGAAGATGCCCATGAGCCTTGAATTTCTGATCACATCGATGATCGTGATCCTGCTGCCCGGAACGGGCGTGATTTATACTTTGGCGATTGGGCTTGGACGTGGTTTCAGGGCGAGCGTTGCGGCAGCGTTTGGTTGTACCTTGGGCATTGTTCCGGCTGCGATTGCCAGCATTGTCGGGTTGGCGGCCATTTTTCACACCAGTGCGCTGGCGTTTCAGGTGGTGAAATATCTCGGTGTTGCCTATCTGCTTTATATGGCATGGAGCATTTTGCGCGATGGCGGGGCGCTTGATGTTAGCGAAGATCGCAAACCCATGTCGGCGGTCAAAACGGCTATCAATGGCACGCTGATCAATGTGCTGAACCCAAAGCTATCGCTGTTTTTCTTAGCCTTCCTGCCGCAATTTGTGGATGTCAGTCAGGGCAACGCGGCTGCGGCCATGGCGTTTCTGGCGGCGATATTTATGGCGCTGACGTTTCTCGTTTTTGTTGGCTACGGCGCCTGCGCCGCATTGGCCCGCGATTACATCATCACTCGCCCCAGCATCATGAAATGGATGAAGCGATCCTTCGCGGGTGCGTTCGGCTTTCTTGGTGTTCGTCTGGCGCTGGCGGACCGGTAGTCTTCAGCAAATTTCGCCGGATGGGTGGACGGGTTTTCCCTGAAGCTCTTTCAGGCGGCATCAAGCGCGCGCAAGGCGTCTTCGGTCGGTTTGTCGTTTGGGAAAAACAGTTCGATTTTCAGATCATCAAGTGTGAGGTCGGCTGGCGACCCAAACTGGGCGATGGTTGAAAAAAGCGAAAAGCGTATTCCGCCCGCATTGTAAACCGTTGGCACGACGGCGGTTGGGTTTTCAACGCGCTCACGCGCCAGTGCGGACAGGTGTTCCACAACACGATCCAATGCAGTAACACCGCCTTGCGATATGCTTTCGATCCGCAGCCGTTGCGCCGAATGGTGAGCGACTTCCGGCCAGTTTTCGATAACGGTTGGCAGAAGATCAGACATCATCAGGTCAAGCAGACTGCTGCCTTTTTCAACGCTGAGCATGCCGAAAAGTCTTCCGGCGGGTTCGTTCATTTCTACCACATTCCACAACCGGTCAAGCGCGAGGGCGGGGAAGGGCGCATGGCCCGTCAGCACGTGGGACACTGCTGCGCGGACAGGCATCATGACATCGTCATGCCAATCGCGACCGGGATAGCGCGCGGCAAAGCCTGCATGGGTGAGCATCAGGTTTCGCGACTCCAAAGGCAGATTCAACGCATCGCCCAAACGGCCGATCATTTCCCGGCTTGGTTGCGCCCTTCCGGTTTCCAGAAAGGAGATGTGGCGCGTTGAGACATCGGCTTCCAGTGCGAGATCAAGCTGGGAGAAACGGCGCGCCTTGCGCCATGTTTTCAATGTCTGCGGAAACTGGCTCATGTGAAGAAGATAACCTAACTGGCTGCGAATTTCATTTACCTGAGAGGTAATTGTTCTGCCGCTGGTTATGCGCCTTAAGAGGGGGATTGTTGAAAAGGAGCAAGTCCATGTCCCACGCATTTCACAAATTCTGGCTGAAAATCACGGCCTTGGTGGTCGGATCATTCGGCCCGGTTTTCTTTCTGGGCACCATGGCTGCCACGTCGGAACCAGCCCGCTTCACACTGGATTTGCTGAGCTGGCCGCTCGATGGTCAGCAGACCTATGATGACCCGACAATCTGGTTTCTGTCCGCACTCACCGGCGGATTTCTGCTCGGTTGGGGCGTGATGATCTGGTGTCTTTCAGACCGGGTTTATGACACTGCACCCGAAGGTGTTCGCAAGTCCGTGCTGTTCGGGCTTCTTGCATGGTTTGTTCTCGACAGCGCGGGGTCGATCGCGTCCGGCACACCGTCCAATGCCTTGTTCAACGTGCTCGTCTTGTTGATTGCGGTTGGTCCGCTGTGGCGACCGGCGCAATCACCCTCGATTGCCTGAGCGGGTTTGACGTGAACAGGCGGTTGCAGTTGTGCCAATCCGGTCACATCACGCTGTAACGAAACCCTTTTCCATCGGCTTCGACGTGGCCAAAGGCACCGGTGTTCAGATGGGTCGCGGAGAAGGGAATTTTGTCCGCTGCCATCATCTCAAACAGAGCGCGGCGCGTTTTGGCAGCCTGATCGGGATAGCTGTCCAGCACATAGGTTGTGTCCGGGTGAGCAAACTGCAGAGCGTCCGAGATGATCGCATCGCCGAGCATCAAAACCTGCTTGTCGCCGCCGTCGACCCGAACCGCAACATGGCCGGGTGTGTGCCCTGGCGCAGGCAAGAGCCATATACCCTCGCCGAGGTCGGTTTCGCCTTCATGTTGCTCCAGATTATATTTCAGTTTGCTGGCGAGTGATTGAATAAGCCCGGCCAACGGTTTGATGGCGTCTGGAACGTGGGAAGGCCTGTCCTTGTCGGTCCAGTATGTCCATTCCTCGCGCGCCATGTGTAAGGTTGCGTTGGGAAAGTTCGGTTTCTCCCCGGTCATCAGTCCGCCAATGTGGTCGGCATGCATGTGGGTGATGATGATATCGGTCACAGCGCTGCGGTCGATATTCTGTGTTTCAAGCTCGCTGCCCAACTGCCCCGTCGCAGGATATTTGGCCTGCAAATGGCTGCCCGAACCGGAATCAATCAGAATGTTGCGTGTTGCGGTTTTGAGTTGCCAGACATTGGCACCAATACGAATGGGCGCTGGTGTTTTGTCGAGCACTTTCGGGTCGATATTGGAAAAGGCCTGCGGGGGCAGATCAAGATGTCCGTCGGACAGGGTCGTCAGAAGCGTTTGTCCGACTTTGATGGTTGGGTCTGTCATGGTTGCGGCCTTTGATGGGAGCAAGGTTGTTGCGGCTACTCCAGCGATGAAACTGCGGCGTGTTATGGGCAGGGTAATCATCGTGAAAGCGTCCATGCACGAGTTTGAAAGGCGTGTTCTCGTTGGTCAAATCCCGGGTTGGTTCTGTGCCCGGCACGCATGCTATTGCATGCCAGCAGAGCGGCAACCAGCATGGACGTGGCCAGGGCAGCGTAACCCCAACCATTGGCAGAACTGATCATCATCCAGATTGTTGACGGATCGCCCAATAGGGCAGCCATAACAGATATTGGAAGCAGACCAAGTGGGAGGATACCTGGCCAGATGCCGAGCAGCAGCAACAGTCCGCCTACGCCTTCGGCTGCAAATATAAGATATGCCAACTGCCCCGGAAGCCCGACGGATTCAAAAAACGCAACCGATGAAGGCAGCCCAAGGACAACGCCTTTCAAAAGCGGCCCGTGCAGAAGGCAGATCGTCCCAAGCGAAATTCTAACTGCTGAATTCACGTAGTCCGAATGGACCTTCGTCGCTTTTTCACCGGTTGCAGGGGTGTCTGCGATGGCGCTGTCATAGGCTGAATAGATCATGCGTTCATCTCCGAAACGGGAAGTGGTGAATTCCATTGTCGCGCGCTACGAACAAAATGGATGGCGTTTCAAAGGCACCCAAACATGCGCGGAGGCATTTCTCTTTTCAAATCCATGCGGTTGCTGTCACGTTTTCATGAGAACGGGCTGATGGCGCGCTCTGTAAGCATCTGTGTCAGGCCAGAAGTTGCGAAACCATGGTGCGGGTTTATGTCGGGCCTGCTACAGTGAACCTGTTTTCCTGGAGAGATGATCCATGCCCGATATTCAGACCGTTCTGCTCTTTGTCACCGCAAGCATTGTGTTGCTGGTGATCCCAGGGCCGACGATTGCGCTGGTGATTGCGCGTTCGTTGAGCGAGGGAAGGCGAGTTGCTTTGCCATTGGTGCTTGGTGTTGGTCTGGGCGATCTGGTTGCAGCGACGCTTGCTCTTGCCGGTGCCGGCGCATTGCTTGCGGCATCAGCTACGGCCTTTACTGCAGTGAAAGTCATCGGTGCGATCTACCTGATCTGGCTGGGTATCAAATTGTTCATGGCCGAACCCACACCGCCAACGGTGGATGCTGCGAATTCCAAAGTGGGAGGCCTGGACGCTTTTCGCGATGGCTTTCTGGTTACGGTGTTCAACCCGAAAGGCATTCTGTTCTTCATCGCCTTCGTGCCTCAGTTCATTGAACCGGACAAAAGCTATATCGCGCAGGCTTCTTTTTTTGTCATAGCGTTCACCGTGCTGGGTATTGTCAACGGCGCCGTCTACGCTTTTGGTGCTGATGCGTTGCGAACGGTGATCAGGAGTTCACAGGTTCTCAGGCGGATGAACCAAGCTGGTGGTGTGGTGATAGCGGCTGCTGGAATTGCCGCTCTCTTCACCAAACGGCCAGCGATTTAAGAGGGCTTTCAGTCTGGCAGGATCGTGGACGTTGATTCTCTTAAAGCCTCAGGATGTCCGCCGCAGCTTCATTGCCGCTAATCGCTGCGCCAGCCTGTTTTTGCAATAAATACCAAAAGAAACAGTCCCAGCACCACGCCAAAACCCGTGTTCACAAGGCTTTTTGGGCAATTGTCGGTCAATAATCGCAATGGTTTGTAATATTTAGTGCACAGGCTTCCTGCCTTTGATTGCTTATTTGCTTGCCGCCGGGCCAATGGCCGCTAAGCTCTTCCTTTCAATCTTTGGGAGGAGATGAAATGCCAATACCTGCACCTTTAACAGAACTTCCGATTAAAACGGATGACGGGGGATATTACGAAGGTTTCAATAGAATGGTCACGATCGGGGGCAAGGCTATTCTTGCCGCGCTGGTCGTGTGGGCGCTGGTTTTTCCAGGCCATGCCGCTGTTGCTCTCGGGGCGATCCAGAGCTTTGTGATGACGAATTTCAGCGTCTGGTACATGGTTGTGATGGGATCGTTTTTTCTCGTCAGTTTCGGTCTGGCGCTGTGGCCTGCTGCGGGAAGAATGAAGCTTTCCTCGCATGGTGAAGAGCCGGAATTTTCCAGCTTTTCCTGGTTTTCCATGATGTTCAGTGCCGGCATCGGCGTGGGGATGTTGACCTATGCGACAGCCGAGCCGATGTATCATTTCCAGAACAATCCGGAAGTTATCAAAGGTCTGGCGACCGGGGCAACGTTGGAAAACGTTGCCAGCGGGGCACCGGCAGACAATGTGCGTTCAGCCTATAAATGGTCGTTCCTGCACTGGGGTGTGACCGCATGGTGTTGTTATTCGTTGATTGGTTTGTCCCTGGCGTTCTTCAGCTATCGCCGCAATCTGCCACTCACGATACGGTCCGGCATTGCGCCGATCTTTGGCAAATCGCTTTCCGGCGTGTTCGGCAATATCGTCGATATCACAGCCGTTGTGGCCACGATATTGGGTGTGGCGGTGACGCTTGGTGTTGGGGTCAATCAGTTCGCTTCCGCGATCTTCAAGATCACCGGATGGGAAAGTCTGCTGAATGATCTGGGTGAACCGGTCGCGCCGGTGATCATCATCTCGATTGTCATCATCATGGCTTTGTCCACCTTGTCGGCTCTGTCCGGCGTTGGCAAAGGCATCAAGTGGCTGTCCAACACCAACATGGCGCTTTCCATGTTTGTGCTGTTGTTCCTGATCGTTTTCGGCTCCACAGCGTTTGCCGGCAAGGCTCTTCTGTTTGGGCTTTGGGACTACATCACGAACTTTCCGGAAATGATGTTGACCAAATGGACGGCAGACGGAAACGCAGATTCGGTCGATTCAAAACTGGCAGGCTGGCAGGGTGGCTGGACCATCTTCTACTGGGCCTGGTGGGTGGCGTTTGCGCCGTTTGTCGGTCTGTTTCTGGCGCGTGTATCGCGGGGCAGAACGCTGCGTGAGTTCGTGATCGGCTCGGCCATCGTGCCCGGCCTCATGTGCTTTGTGTGGTTCACGGTTGCCGGTGGCACCGCCATTGATCTTGAACTATCGGGCGCGGCTGCAGGAAAGATCCTGAGTGCACCGCCAACCCAGCAACTGTTTGAGACCATGGGCGTGCTGCTCAGCCCAACGCTTGCATGGATGATGTGGATGACCATCTTCATCCTGTTGCTGACCTATCTGGTGACAACCGTCGACAGCGCCATCCTGATCGTTAACACGATCAATGCAGCTGGCGACCCGGCGCCGAAGAAGCCGATCCACATCATCTCATGGGGCATCGCGCTTGGTCTCGTGATGGCATCGCTCTTGCTGCTCACGCAGACGGACGCTGATGGCAATACGATCAGCGGGTTGAAGGCGCTCAACTCGGCGATGATCGTTGGAGCCTTGCCGTTCTCAGCCGTCATGCTGCTAATGTGCGGCGCGCTGGTGAAGGCAGTCTATCGTGACGCGCAACGCGAGAAGCATGGACTGCCGACGACCGTTGGCGAAATGGGTCACCCGGCCGAAGTGGCTCAGCCAGCTGAATAGACGCACAAAATCTCCCTGAAACGGGAGGACTTTAAAAACAAGAAAGGCCCGGTTGCTTCAACCGGGCCTTTTATTCGTCTGGACGCTCCCGCTAATTCTCAATCCATATGGCGCGGAAATCGTTGACATTGGTGCGTGTGGGGCCGGTGGTGACAAGATCGCCAAGAGCCTCGAAGAAAGAGTAAGAATCGTGTCCGGCGAGCATGGCTTTTGCATCGAGCTCAAGACCTCTTGCACGTTCAAGCGTGTCGGGCGCGATGACTGCGCCAGCATTGTCTTCGCTGCCATCGATACCGTCGGTGTCGGCGGCAATGGCATGGATGCCTTGCGCACCATCGAGCGCCACTGCGAGCGCCAGAAGGTATTCGCAATTGCGCCCACCCCTTGCGGGTTTGGCGGCAGGCTTCGCATCATCTGAAACCACAGTCACCGTGGTTTCACCTCCCGACATAATCAGGCCGCCCCCTTTCGATTTTTGATGTTCGAGCGCGAGTGCGGCGTGTTGTGCGCCGATGGTGCTCGCCTCGCCTTCGATATCTGCACCGAGGCTCACCACCGGCAACGGACCGGATTTGTGGGCTTCCACGACCGCGTTGAGCATATCACCGGGCGTGGCGACCATCGTGAAGCGGGCGTTTTTGAAAGCGGGATGGTCTGGTTTTGGCGTTTCAGCTTCAGGGTTCTGCAAACGGTCCATGATTGCCCGCGCGGGCTTGATGCCATAGCGCGCAATGATCTCATTGGCATCGGCCAGCGTCGTTGTGTCGGGAACGGTGGGGCCGGACGCGATTGTGCTCGGGTCATCAAACGGAACATCTGAAATCCCAAGCGTGACAACGCACGCCGGGGCTGCTGCGGTTGCGAGCCGCCCGCCTTTGATGGCGGAGAGATGCTTGCGCACCGTGTTCATTTCGCCAATGGGCGCGCCGCTCATCAGCAGGTCTTTGTTGATCGCTTTCTTGTCTTCAAGGCTCAAACCCTCTGCCGGCAGGGCGAGCAGGGAAGAGCCGCCGCCCGATGCGAGAAACAGCAAAAGATCATCAGCGCCGAGCGCCTCCACTTCGGTCATGATATTAAGGGCGGCTTCATACCCCCTGTTGTCCGGCACGGGGTGTGCCGCCTCAATGACGGTCACACGCGTGCATTCCATGCCGTGTCCGTAGCGGGTCAGGGCAATGCCGGACAGGGGCGCATCGGCCGGCCAGACCTGTTCGACCGCGTGTGCCATGGATGCGGCGGCCTTGCCAGCCGCGATCAACAACGTGCGCCCCTTTGGTGGGGGCGGCAAATGTTGCGGAACGCAATTGGCCGGATCAGCCGCTGCGACTGCCTCGTCAAACAGGGCCAGCAGTGAATTTTGGATTTCGGTATCAGTCACGGACGCCAGAATTCATGTTAGAGAACGTTCAGTGATTCATAAGATGGTGCGGACAAAAAAGGAAATACCAATGGCCGAAACCACCGCAATGCCGAGCGAGTTGCGACTTTCCAAAGATCGGAAACGCCTGACCGTGGTTTTTGACGAGGTGCGTTACGATCTTTCCGCTGAGCTATTGCGGGTGGAAAGCCCTTCAGCAGAGGTGCAGGGGCACGACCCCAGCCAGAAGAAAATCATTCCGGGAAAGCGCAATGTCATGATCCGCGATATTGAAACCGTCGGCAATTATGCCGTACGGCTGGTGTTTGATGATGGCCACGAAACGGGCATCTATTCCTGGGACGTGCTCAATCGTCTGGGGCGCGATGCAGATGCGCTGATGGAAACCTATCTGGCGAAACTTGGGGAGGCGGGTCAAAGCCGCTGAACGAGCAGGGAACGCAGTCTTCAACTGTGGAGGAGTGCGCCCAACCCGCTTGGCCTGTACGCGCGACATGGCTACACCCAACGCAACTCCCGGGTGGTAATGTGTGAGAAAGGTGTGGCGCGGTGGCGAAAGTCTATTTCAACTATTCGGCGATGAATGCCGGTAAGTCGACCACGCTCCTGCAGGCATCGCACAATTATCGCGAGCGCGGCATGAACACCCTGCTGCTGACCGCGCGTCTCGATGACCGTATGGGCATGGGCAAGATCGGCTCCCGTATCGGATTGCAAGCTGAGGCGATCACGTTTTCCGATGGCGACGATCTCCTGTCGATGATTGTCGCACGCCATGAAGAGAAACCGCTCAATTGTGTGCTTGTAGACGAGGCTCAGTTTTTGAGCCCCGATCAGGTCTGGCAATTGTGTCGTCTGGCCGACCGTCACGGCGTGCCTGTGATGTGTTTCGGATTGCGAACCGATTTTCAGGGCAAGCTGTTTCCGGGTTCTGCAAGCCTTTTGGCGCTGGCCGATAGTCTGCGCGAGATCAAAACGATCTGCTGGTGTGGCCGCAAGGCGACCATGGTGGTGCGGCTGGACGAGGAAGGACGCGTGCTCGAAGAGGGCGAACAGGTTTCGATCGGCGGGGAGGAAAGCTACGTCTCGCTGTGTCGCCGCCATTGGGAAGACCGGGACATCGGCCCGAACAGTCAATTGAAGCTGTTTCTTTGACCTTTGTTTGCCCAGCCATTTCTCCCGTCGCAAACGGACTGGATTTCACGCGCTTTTGCCGCTTTTTTACATCTGACGGAAAGATGTTTGACGTGTAGTATGATGTCAGGAGCACGGCACGGGAGGTCGCTATGGGCATTCAATCTTTCGACTTGAGTGATGTACTGCAACCGGTCTCCAAAGCGCGCGGCCTGCCCAATGCTTTCTATGTCGATGCAGCCGCATTTGATGCTGAGCGTGATGCCGTTTTCTTTCGCAACTGGGCGGCCATCGGTTTCGCCAAGGATGTGCCGGGTGAAGGCGATGCCCGGCCCCTGTCGTTTTTGGGCATGCCACTCTTGTTGGTTCGCGGACGCGACAACATCGTGCGGGTGTTTCAAAACACCTGCCGCCATCGCGGCATGATCCTGGTTGACGAGCCAACCAAGATCACCGGTGCGATCCGCTGTCCCTATCATTCGTGGTGCTACGATTTGAAGGGCAAGTTGAAATCAACGCCCCATGTGGGTGGCCCCGGTCATAATGTGCATGACGATATTGACCGGGACTCGCTCGGCCTCATCGAAATACGCTCCCATGTCTGGCAGGATATCGTGTTCGTCAATATCGCCGGTGATGCCGCGCCGTTTGAGGAATATGCGGCCAATGTGATTGAGCGCTGGGGTGAGTTTGAGCAGCCCTGTTACTTTGGCGGTGACGATTCACAGTTTGATCTGAAGGTGAAATCAAACTGGAAACTGGCGGTCGAAAACTATTGCGAGAGCTATCATCTGCCTTGGGTTCACCCCGGCTTGAACAGCTATTCGCGGCTGGAAGACCATTATCACATCGTTGATATGGGCCATTTCGCGGGTCAGGGGACACTCGTTTACAACCCCTCACTTTCCAAGCAACAGGCTTTTTCCAACTTTGCGAACCTGTCCGCCAAATGGGACCAGCAAGCGGAATATATCGCCCTGTTTCCAAATGTCCTTCTCGGCGTTCACCGTGATCACCGCTTTGCCATTGTTCTGGTGCCGGACGGATTGGAAGAAACGAGGGAACGTATCGCAATCTATTACGCCAATGAGGCGATGACGGGTGACGATTATGCGGAACTGCGCAAAGCCAATTCCGCTCTTTGGAAAGAGATTTTCGAGGAAGACATTTTCGTCGTTGAAGGCATGCAGTCCGGGCGTCATGGCCGCTATTTTGACGGCGGCAAGTTCTCGCCGGTGATGGATGAGCCGACCTGGGTGTTCCATCACTGGGTGGCCAGTCAGATCGTTGCCAATGACCAAGAACAATCGAATCCACGCTGATGACATCTTCAGAAGCGCCGAACTCTGAAGCGCTGAAGACGCTCACTGATCAGGAACTGGACGGTGCGATCATAGCGGCCCACGAGGCAGGAGGCCGAGCATCCGACCTCGTGGAACTTTATCGAGAAGCGGCATCGCGCAAACTGTCAGCAGGAGACAATGAAGCCGCAGGATTTCTGATGACTCAAGCCTATGTGTTTGCGCTGGAATGCCATCATCCACAACGCGATATTCTGCGCGATTGGCTGGTGGCCCGTGGGCGCGAAGCCTGACGGGGGCTTTTTTCGTTCACTTCGGCTCGTTTGCCAACACTGAATTATTTTGATGGAGCCGACCGGATTTCTGCCGACAGCCCTAAGTCTTACTGCATAGCACTATAAAAGTTCGAGGGGCATTGTGACCGCTCTGTTAACCGGTTCCTAACCATAAAGGCCGAAACATGTTCTTTGGTGTTCGGTTTAAGAAGATCTTGTCCTTTTGAGGACTGTCATCGCCGTTCGCTAGGGCATTTCTAGGGCGGCTATGAATGACTGGGTCATTAAAATCGGTATTTAAATCAAGGCGCAAGACATCTGTTTCTGCACCAGATGGGACAAAGCCGCTGATGCGGGTTCTGGAGCCGCGCATCCTGTTGGACGCCGCTGCAGTGGAAACCGCGCTGGATATCGCCGGGCAGGCGGCGCACAGCCAACTGGCTGATGATTTCATTGCGAACAGCAAAATGGCCGACGAAGCCGGTGCCAATGGCGATGGCGAAAACGATGAAATGTCGCTCGATCGGCCATTGTCAGAAAGCGATGCAGACGAAACGGATGCCAGCCTTGCGCGATCATCCGAACGTCAGGTCGTATTCATCGACGCGGCGGTCGATGACAAGGAAACGCTGATTGCCTCCTTGGAGCCGGGGGTCACGGTTCATATTCTCGATGGTAACCGCGATGGGATTCAGCAGATGGTCGATCTGCTGGCTGACGCTGACGATTACGACGCGATCCATATCTTTTCCCACGGCACCAACGGCGCTTTGCAACTTGGCAATGCAACTCTGGATTCGGGCTCGATGTCGAGCATCCATGCTCAGGCTCTGCGCACTATTGGTGCATCGCTGAGCGAGAGCGGCGATATCCTCATTTACGGCTGCAATTTCGGCCAGGGCGATACTGGTCGCCACGCTGCCGGTCTGCTCGCTTCGCTCACGGGAGCCGACATTGCGGCCTCCGATGACCTCACGGGCGCTGAATCGCTGGCTGGCGACTGGGATCTCGAACTGAAAGTCGGGACAGTTGAACGCCAGGCTTATTCCTTGCCGGACTGGGAGGGCATACTGGACGGATACCAGCTGGCGGCGGTTGACGCCCCAACGCTCGGCCATGTGGCCGGTGGCGTTGCCGGCACGCCCGGTTCCTTTGCGACCTGGTCAGATGCCGTCAGTTTTGATCCCGGAAATGGCGATCCGATTGAGTATTTCGATCTGCGCGCGACAGTCACCGGCATAAGCGGCGCGGCTTCCGCGACCTTCGAGACGGTTGCGTCCGGCGACGGCTCACTGGATGACTTCCGTGTTGTCATCACCAATATCGGCCCTGTCGTGGACAATATTGACGGGGAAGACGTTCTTGAGGCCGGTTCTGTCACTGTTGTCTGGGATATCTTCATTTCCGGCACAGAAACGCCAGCGCCCGCAGAGGCCATCAATATTGTCCTGAGTGACCTGGACGGGTTGGCCGGGACGGCCGATACGCGCGATTCCATTTCCATCGAACCCGATGAATTGTGGTCCTACACCGTGGAAGAGGGCACTGAACTTGTCGACGATTTCGTCGATGGTGGTCTGAAACTGTCCGGCACTCAACAAGGCACCAACAACCCGTTGGCTCAGGTTGGCGCGTTTTGGGCCAATGCAAGCCAGTTTGCCATCACCTACACTTCGCACACCCAGACCAATAATTTCGACATGGATGGTGATGGTGGGAAGACCTTCACCAATCCGGATGTCCGGGCCACGCAATCCATCGACCTGAACGGGGCAGATGCCGGTCAGGATTACATTGCTGTTTATATCAACAATGCATCGCAAAGCAGTTCTCAGGATGTACCGGTTTCGCTGGTCTCTCCTGACATGTTCATTTTTGACCTCGACAGCCTCAATCTGGAATCGGCAACGATCACCCTGACGAACAAGCAATCCGGCGATGTTTTGAACTTCGATCCGGTTTTGCTCGACCGTTTGGGAATCACCGCAGATTTGACTGATACGGGCACGGAACTGGTGCTGTCTCTCACCGGCTTCTCAATGGTGACGAACTACGAAACCGCTATCAAGTCAATCACTTACGAGAATACGACGTCTGACGCGCTTTTTGTGCCGGGGCCGGCGCGTGTCGTCACTTTTGAGGTCACGGACGGTCTTATCTCGACCACCGGGCGCCGCACGCAGGTTTTCCTCGGCGCAGCCGGTGAGGCACCGATTGCCGGCACCAATGTTTATGTGGAAGACGAAGACACGCTGCTTTTCGTAACCCAGGACAACGGCCTCCTGTCGGACGATCTTGACCCGCAGGACAACCCCATCACCGTTACTGCCGCGTATGAAACGGATGGTACACCAATCCCGGTTGGGGTTGGCCATGTCACCGGCACGGGTGCGATGATCACCATCAATGCCGATGGCAGTTTCAGCTACATGCCTTCCCTGCACTACAGCGGCAACGAAACCATCGTTTACGAAATTACCGATTCTGAAGGAAATACATCCCAAAGTTCTGCAACAATCGATATCCAGCCGGTTGTTGATGCGGTGACCATGTTGGTGACGCAGGATTCGCCCGTGTCGCTGGAGGACAGCCCATCTGCTCCGATTTCAATTGATGTCTCGTCTCCAGACGATACAGAAACGCAGGTTTTGCTCGCCGAAGCCATTCCGTTTGGGGTTATTCTGACGGATGGAACGAATTCGTTCCGGTCCAGCGAAGAAGGCGACACGGTTGAAATCACCCGTTGGGACCGCGGTCAGTTGCGGGTCTTGCCGGTTCAGAACTCGGATGCCGAGATCAATATCAGCTTCACAGCGCTGAATTTTGAAATCGATGGCTCTGAAAGCTTTGAAAGCACGGTCGTCACGTTCCAGGTGGACGCGGTGGCGGATGTGCCGTTGCTGGTCGTTGAGGATGCGTTTGGCGGTGTCGATGAGGACATTCCGCTTTTCGAGACTATCCAGCCGCAACTCTTTGATACCGATTCATCTGAGCAGATCACGGATATCACGATCAATGGTGTGCCCCCTGGCGGGCGCTTCTTTGCTGATGGTATTGAGCTGACCGTGACAGACAATGCGGTCAGTTTCCTTCTTGAAGACCTGCCCAATCTGATTTTCCGCCCACCGCAAATCGGCGCTGATGCGACCTATGACATGCTGGTCTCCGTTACCGTGGAGGAGCTGTTTCCAAACGGCAATGTTGCGGTTGATACTGCAACACGTTCCGATGTTGGCCTGCGGGTGCGCCTGACGGACACGGACAGTCTGATCGTTGCTGTTGACGATGATGCCGTCACATTTGCGGGCGAAGCGGCTTCCATTGACGTTCTTGCCAACGACCTCGTGCCGGATGGCGGCCCCACGGTCATTGAAATCAATGGTGAATTTATTGATCTCGCCAACCCGGTCGATCTGCCGGGCGGAGAGGGCTCTGTCAGTCTGGGACTGTCGGGAAGCCTTGTTTTTACGGCCTCTGAAACATTCTCTGGTGAGGTGACATTTTCTTACACAGTGCAGGATGCTGACGGCAGTACCGATCAGGCAGACGTAACGGTTGAGGTGCAGCCGCGCTGGCGTCTGACCAGCGATACGGCCGTGGACGAGGGCGACAGCGCCCGCTTTACCGTGACGGTTGAAGGCGCGATTCCCGCAGGTGAAACCGTGGGCGTGGAACTGACGCTCAATGATGTTTCGACGGACCCGTTTGATTACGGAAGCATGCAGAGCGCAATCAATACGGCGATTGCCAATGATCCTGACAGCGGCTTTGCCTATGATGGCACTACGCTCACCTATACCGGTCCGCCCCTGAACTACAGCCCCGCATATGACGCGGTCGGCAGCACATTCACGGACATATCTGCCACAGGCACCGCGCTTAATCTGGGCGATGACGGTTTGGCGGGGGAGACGCTCGGCTTCTACTTCCCGTTCTATGGCGCGAACTACGATACGGTTTACGTGTCGACCAATGGCTATGTCACTTTCGGCAGTCCCGTCAGTGCGCCGGACAATTTGAATCTCGATGGTTCAGCGCTTGCCGGACGTCCGATTATCGCGCCGTTCTGGGATGATCTCGATACAGCACCCGTCGGCAATGTCTATGTTGAACGCATTGATGGCCCGCCCGGTGACAATGAGTACATCATTCAATGGGACCGCGTGACGAATGCCACCGACGGTCTGGGGCCAGCCAGCTTTCAAATTATTCTGAGCGAAGCAACCGGCAATATTCGGTTCAATTATGATGATGTCAGCTTTGACGGCACTGGAGACGATGCCAACGGAGCGACAATCGGTGTTCAGGGTGCCGGGCTCGCTGATGAATATTCGTTCAACCAGGCAGGGTCCATCACATCTGGTTCGAGCATCCTCTATACCCAGAACCTGAACCTCAATCCATCGCTCGTTTTTGATCTCGCAATTGTTGATGACACCGAGTTTGAAGACAATGAAACGTTCAACATTCAACTGTCCAACTCGACAGGATCGGCCATCGGGCAGGATCAAGCCATTGTCACCATCAATGTCAGCGACAACGAAGCACCGGACGCTCAGGACGATTTCATTGAGATTACGGAAGTGACGTCGGCTGGGATCAATGTGATTACAAACTCATTTGGAGTGGACACCGATCCTGAGGGGCATGCGCTTTTCCTTGCGTCCATCAATGGACAAACCATCACGTCCGGCCTGGTGGTCAACCTGCCATCCGGCGCTTCCATGCTGACGGATACCAATGGTTTCGTTTCTTACAATCCGCGAACAGCATTCAACTATCTGAAACCTGGCGAGCAGGGCTTTGATTCCTTCAGCTATGTCGTGCGCGACGAATTTGGTGCCGAGACCACCGCGACGGTGTTTGTCACCATTGACGGTGTCAACCAGACCGCACGCTTTGACCTGAACGACGATGGTGTTTCGTTCGAGCGGGATATTGATGTCGTTTATCAGGCGGCTGATACAGAAATCGCCGTTGCCGCGCCAAACGCGATCGTATCAGACCCGGATAACGACACTTTTGATACGATTGAGATCAGTCTCGACGGATTTGTGCAGCCCGTCGATGAGATCCTGCGCTTTAACGGTGTTGCGTTCCCTTATGGAACGGCATCGTTGCAAACGACGACAATCGATACAACGACGTTCTCTGTCGATTATGACGGCGCCGATCTGGTGACGATAACTCTGTCGGGCGGCGGGAAAATGCCAGTCGCGCAAATCGAAACTCTGTTGCGCGGCATCACATATGAAAACGCGTCATCTGACGATGAACGTGGTTTCAGGACCCTGACTTTCCGTATTGATGACGGCTCCGGCTTCGGGCCTGACGCTGATTCCGTGATCAACGTGCGGGGCAATAACATTGCTCCGACCGCCGTTGACGATGGGGTTGGAACGCCCTTCGAGACGGCTGAAGATACCGCCATACTGATCTTTGGCGCGACGCTTCTCAGTAATGACAGCGATGCGGAAGGCGACGATATTTCCATCGAATCCGTATCGGGCGGCGCCAACGGGTCAGCGGTATTGCTGGACAATGGCAATGTCATATTCACGCCGAGCGATGATTTTGTCGGTGCAACATCGTTCACCTATACGCTTGTTGATGCGTTTGGCGGAACGAATGTGGCTTCCGTTTTCGTCGATGTCACACCGGTCAACGACGCGCCTCGGATTGATTTAAGCGGGATTGGTGGCGGTTTCAGCCAGACCTATGTTGAGGATGATCCTCTCCTTCCCATCGCTGATCCGGCCGGCACGCTGGTCGATGTTGACAACAGCGTGCTTACCAGCATGCGCGTGGTCATGACCGGTGGCCAGGTGGGCGACCGCATCGATATTGGCACAGTGCCGCCTGGAATTCTGGCGTCGATAACGCCATCAAACGCGCAAACCGGGCTTACTTCTGCGCAGACCGTGACTTTGCAGTTTACGGGAACGGCGACGGTGGAAGATTATCAAACTCTGCTACGGCAGATTTCATTTGAACATCTTTCCGACACGCCGGTTGAGGGCGACCGCGTGTTCACCGTAACGGCGAGCGATGGAATCGAAAGTTCAACGGACGCGATCTCCACCATCACGGTTCAGGAACTGAACGACGCACCCGCAATCGGCGATGATGGTCCGTTTAACTTGGATGAAGACACCTTTATCGGTTTCACAAAAGCGCAATTGATGGTCAATGACAGCGATGTCGAAGGCGATGCGTTTGACATCGTTTCCGTTGGCAACGCCACCAATGGCACAGTTTCCATTACACCATCGGACGAAATTGTTTTCGTGCCGGACGCTGACTATTCAGGCCCCGCATCGTTTACCTATACGGTTGAAGACAGCCGGGGCGACACGGCCATCGGCCTGGTTACCTTGAATGTTGTGTCGGTCAATGATGTCACAACCATCGATCTTGATACCAATGTCTCCGGTACCGGCTTTGTCACATCCTATGTTGAGGATGGTCCGGGGCTTTCCATTGTCGATGCCAGCATTTCCATCGGTGATGTCGACGACACCGAACTTGAAAGCGCCACCATTGCGCTGACCAATGGTCAGATTGGCGACGTTCTGGAGGCCACCGGCCTGCCCATCGGGATATCCGCTGTGGTTGTCCCCTCCGGCCCGCTGACAGCTGCGGGTACGCAAACTCTGACACTCGATGGCCCAGCGACACTTGAAGATTTTGAGTTGGCTTTGCAAGCCGTAACTTATCGTTCGACCTCGCAAGCGCCTTCGGAAGTTCAGCGTTCGATCTCGATCACGGTCAATGACGGTGATGATGATTCACTGGCCGCTATCGCACTGGTCAATGTTGAGGCGACAAATGATGCCCCGATTGCTGTCGATGATGCGCCTGCCGCATTCGATGAAGATACAGCGCGTACATTTACCGTGGCCGAACTGACCGCCAATGATTTTGATCCGGATATCGAACCGTTCACGTTCGTTTCGGTCGACAATGCGGTCAACGGAACAGTGGTGTTCAACGCGCCGGATGAAATCGTATTCACACCGGATGCCGATTATTTCGGCCCCGCGTCCTTCACCTATACGATTGAAGATGGAACAGGAACGCCCGGCACGGGTACCGTCAATCTGACGATCACTGCGGTCAATGATGCTCCGCAGATTGATCTTGATGCTGTTGCCATTGGCACTGGCTTCTCGGTTGACTATGAAGAAAACCAGACCGGAGTCTCGCTCGTCAATTCTGACATCGAAATCACCGATGTCGACAATGCAAGCTTTGCCTCCGCCACTTTCACTTTGACCAATGGTTATGTGGGTGACGTTCTGGAAGTCGGGGCACTGCCTGCGGGCTTCAGTTTCAGCACAATCCCGGCGGGCGCTCTGGTTGCGGACGGTGCTGTCGTTGCAACGCTTGATGGCCCCGGCACGCTTGCGGATTTCCGCACCGCGATGCAGGCCGTGACATACCGGTCGGTGTCTGAGCGTCCCTCGCTCGACCCGCGGCTTGTCGCTATCCAGCTTTCCGATGGTCAAACACTGTCCAACATCGCGATGACAACAATTGCCGTGACAGGGGTCAACGACGACCCGGTCGCTGTGACGGATGGTCCGTTCGGCGTTGATGAAGACAATGATCTCGTTTTGAGCACCACCGCGTTGTTCATCAATGACAGCGATCCCGATCTCGATATTCCCACGCTGGTATCTGTGCAGGATGCGGTAAACGGAAGCGTTTTGATCAACGTTGATGGCGATGTGGTTTTCACGCCGGATGCTGACTATTTCGGTCCGGCGTCCTTCACCTACACGATTGAGGACGGCAATGGCGGAGAAGCCACGGCGCTGGTGAATATCAACGTTAACCCGGTCAATGATGCGCCGGTTTTGGAGATCGATCAGAATGTCGGGGCCGGCACTTATGCGACGGCATACACTGAAAACGCCACTGGAATTGCAATCGTTGATGTGACGGCAATTATCGACGATGTCGACAACACCGATCTGACTGGCGCGACGATTGTTCTGGACAATGGTCGTATTGGGGACACTCTTGAGATCGGTGCCTTGCCGCTGGGTGTTACGGCCGACTTCTCGCCGGGCGGCTCACTGATAACGGACGGTCCGCTGACGCTCTCCATCTCCGGCACCGCGTCACGTGCCGAATATGCGCAGATATTGCAGTCTGTCACCTATCGCTCGCTCTCCGATGATCTTGATGAAACTGAACGCACGATCCGCATTCAGGTGACGGATGGTTCTGATGGTTCAAATATGGCCATCACGTCTATTGCCATGACGGCTGTGAATGATGCGCCGACCGCAGTTGCCGATGGCGTGTTCGCGTTTGACGAAGATACAACCTTCACCCTGTTCACCGGCGCGCTGACCTTCAATGATTCCGATCCGGAAAACGACACGCTGACGGTCATTTCGGTTCAGGATGCCGTCAATGGTACGGTTGGGCTCGATGCAGGGCAGGTGACCTTCACGCCGACGGCAGACTATTCCGGACCCGCTTCGTTCACCTACACCGTGAGTGACGGCAATGGCGGCGAGTCGACCCAGACCGTCACTCTGACGGTTAACGCCGTCAATGACGTGCCACTACTCGATACCAATACGACCCTCGCCGGTGACGGCAATGCGGTTGACTATACGGAGAATGCGCTCGGCATTGCCGTTGTTGATTCCAGTGTTGTGATCAGCGATGTCGACAATCTTGAAATGACCAGTGCGACTGTCGTTTTGACCAACGGCAAAATCGGTGACGTGCTGGAAGTCGGCAGCCTGCCCGGCACAATCAGCGCGGTTATCTCGCCAAGCGGGCCGCTGGTCGCCGATGGCAATCAGACTGTTACTCTGACGGGCACGGGCGATTACGATGCATGGCAAACCGCATTGGCCAGTGTCACTTTCCGTTCGATCTCCGACAATCCCGACACCGTTGAGCGGCAGATCTTCGTCCGCGTGAGCGATGGTGCCGCGCAGTCGGCTATCTCCTTGACGCAGCTGAGCTTTGAGGCTGTCAATGATGCGCCCACAGCCGGTGCCGATGGTGTGTTTGCCTTTGATGAGGATCAGGTCTTCACCCTGTTTACCGGCTCGCTGACGTTCAACGATACCGATCCGGAAGGGGATGATCTCACAATTCTTTCCGTCCAGGATCCGGTCAACGGAACGGTTGCGTTCGGTGCCCCAGGACAGATTCTGTTCACGCCGGACATGGATTATTCCGGCCCGGCCTCCTTCACCTATACCGTCAGTGACGGTAATGGGGGAGAGTCGACCCAGACCGTCAGCCTGACCGTGAATGCCGTCAACGATGCGCCGTTCCTTGATGCCAATACTGGTGTCATCGGTGAAGGTCACGTCGATGACTACACGGAAAACGAACCCGGCATTCCCGTTGTTGATGCCAGTGTTTTCATTTCGGATGTCGACAATACCGACCTCGCCAGTGCAACGATTGCACTGACCAACGGCAAGGTCGGTGACATTCTGGAAGTCGGATCGCTGCCGCCTGGTATCACCGCTTCCGTCTCCCCGTCGGGCCCGCTGGCGGCGGATGGCAACCAGACACTCACTCTGTCCGGCACCGGCGTTCTGTCCGCCTGGCAAACAGCGCTTGCAAGCGTGACCTACCGGTCCGTATCGGACAATCCAAACACCGATGATCGTCAGATATTCATTCAGGTGTCCGATGGTGAGACATCATCGAATATTGCCTTAACGCAATTCACATTCACCGCCGTGAATGACGCGCCAATAGCCAATGCGGACGGTGTGTTCGCCTTTGACGAAGATACGGACTTCGCCATTCTGCCAGCCGGTTTGTTGTTCAACGATACGGATGCGGAAGGTGACAGTCTGTTCATCAGCTCCGTTCAGGACCCAGTGAATGGCAGTGTGATCATCGATGGAGACGGGCGGATCGTGTTTACGCCGGACGTCAATTACTCCGGCCCAGCTTCTTTCACCTATACGGTTGATGACGGAAACGGCGATGAGGCGACCACGACCGTCAATCTGCTGGTCAATGCGGTCAATGATGTTCCAACCCTTGATCTTTCAACGGGTGACGGTGGCACTGGCTTTACGACCGATTACGAAGAAAATCAGGCGGGTGTTGTGTTTGTTGACCCAACAGTTCTGATTGACGATGTGGAATCAACCTCGCTTGAGGGCGCCACGATAACGCTGACGAACGGTCGGGCCGGCGATGTGCTGGATATCGATACGCTGCCGTTTGGTATCTCAGCCGCGCCGAGCGCGACCATGCCGCTTCTGGCAGACGGTTCTGTTTCGGTGACACTGTCTGGCACCGCGACGATTGAAGACTATCAGCTCGCGTTGCAGGCGATCACATATCGCTCGACATCCGATGACATCGTCACGGACCCGCGCACAATCGAAGTCACCGTCGACGACGGCGAAGACCTGTCTGAGATCGCTTTGGCGACTATCAACGTCACAGCTGTTAACGACGCGCCGACCCTTCAGGATGATGGTCCGTTCACCTTTGCAGAAGATACGGTGCTGAACCTCACGCCAGTCTCCCTGTTGTTCAACGACACTGACGCGGAGAATGATGATCTGTCGATCGTTTCCGTGCAGGATGCGGTGAATGGCAGTGTTGCCATCGATGGGGACGGACGCATCGTCTTCACACCCGATGAACATTACAATGGTGCTGCATCCTTCACGTACACCGTTAGCGATGGCAATGGCGGGACGGCGACTGCGGCAGCCAGCCTGACGGTGACATCGGTCAACGACATTCCGGTGGTCGATCTAAATGCCGGCGCGGCAGGAGAGGGTCATATCGCGACCTATACAGAAGGTGGTGATCCGGTGGTGCTGATTGATGCTTCCGGTTTTGTGCTGGATGCCGACCACGATGATCTCGTTGAAGCCAGCTTTACTCTGAACAACGGGCGTGCGGGCGATCAGCTGCAAGTGGGTGGCCTGCCTGCCGGTATTTCTGCCGTCGTGCTGCCGGAAACACCGCTGACCGATAACGGCACGATCACAGTCACGCTGAGTGGTGCGGCAAGCAAAGCTGATTATCGCACTGCCCTTGAACAGGTGACCTTCAGTTCAACGTCGCTGAACATGAGCGGCGTAACGCGCGATGTTACCATCGTTGTGAGCGATGGTGTTGATCAATCCGAACCGGTCACTGCGCTGATCGTCGTCAATATCATCAATGATGCACCGGTCACGACACCGGACGGCGTGTTTGCCATCGATGAAGATGTTCCGCTTCAGCTGACCGCTGAATCGCTTCTGGTGAATGATACGGACCCGGAAGGCGACGCGTTGCGGGTGGTTCAGGTACTCAATCCTGTCAATGGCACGGTGAGCATGGATGGTGATGGTCTCATCACCTTCACACCCGATCTCGCCTATTTCGGGCCCGCGTCGTTTGAATATGTGGCGGAAGATGCCAATGGCGCGCAGACGACTGAGGTCGTCAACATTGAGGTCAATTTCCTCAACGACGCGCCGATCCTAGATCTTGATACCGTGGCAGCAGGCAACGATTTCACCACGTCTTACACGGAAAATGGCTCGGCCATATCCATCGTCGGGGCAGACATTGCGCTGAGTGATGAAGACCACCTGAACCTTCTGAACGGCACGGTGACACTCACCAACGGGCAGATCGGCGATGTGGTGGAATTTGGCATCATGCCAGGCTCGTTGACGGTAGATGTATCGCCAGCTGGTGCGCTGACTTCAGCGGGACCGGTTGAGGTGACCCTTTCGGGCAATGCACCGATCGCAGATTATGTCGCGGCGCTCAATTCGATCACATTTCGGTCGGTGTCCGACAATCCTGACGCATCGGACCGCATTTTCGAATTCACCCTGTTTGACGGTTTTGATCCGTCACTGGTTGCCCGCACAACCATAGAGTTCAACGCCGTCAATGACGCGCCGGTGGCCAATGACGACGGTGTTCCGCTCGCGCTCGAATTGACGGAAGACACGCCGATCACATTCAATCCTGTTCTGACCAATGACAGCGATGTTGAAAATGACGCTCTCACGATCACAGCGATCGACGGTTCGGCAATTGTGCCCGGCGGCAGCGTTGTGCTGGTGTCGGGAACCGTGGCGCTGGATGATGACGGTTCCACTCTGACCTTTACGCCGACGCCCAACAGCACAGGCTTCGTTTCCTTCAGCTATGAGGTGAGCGACGGGGAACTGTCGGATACCGCCCAGATTTTCCTGAATATTATTCCGGTCAACGACACACCGGTTGCTGTTGATGACGGTCCGGTTGTGCTGGTGGAAGATGGCGATGTTTTCTTTGATCCGGTAACCGCCAGCGACAGCGATGTTGAGAACGACCCATTGGCGATTGTCGCCATTGACGGCGTGGCCATCGTGCCCAATGCAACGGTTCCTGTCGCTTCGGGAAGCATCAGCCTTGGAGCCGACGGCCGCACGCTACACTATGTTCCAGCACGCGATTACAACGGCCTGACACCGGTGAGTTACACCATCAGTGACGGAAATACCGAAGCCACGGCGGTTATCACGTTCGATGTGACACCGGTTGAAGACACGATCACGGTTATCTCAACGCCTGACGACATGGTGTTGAGCGATGGTGACGTGATCAATATTCCGCTCGCCGGTCATTTCGATGATCCTGACGGCGACATGCTGACCTTCACCATGACCGGCCAGCCTGCCGGTCTGGAGATCGGCCTCAACACCGGCATCGTTACCGGTGTCGTCGATCCGTCCGCTTCCCAGACCGGTCCTTACACGGTCACGATCCGTGCTGATGACGGCTTCACGCTGCCCGCAGAGTTCACATTCATGATTGATGTGAACAATACAGTCCCTGTCGCAAGCGGCGACCAGACGATCAGCCTCGGCGAGGGCAGTTCCTTCATGATCGACGGTGCTGCCATGTTCACCGATGCAGACGGCGATGTGCTGAGCTATGCGCTGAGCGGTCAGCCCGGTTGGGTGAATTTCGATGCCGGGAGCGGCATGCTCAGCGGCACCGTTCCCACCGATGCTGCCGGCTTTGGCCCGTCGACGCTCACGCTGACGGCGGATGACAGTGAAGGCGGCACGGCGTTTGTGGTGCTCACTCTTGAGCCGCGCAACGAAGCGCCGGTGGTGATCGCGCCGGTCAATGACATGACGGTTCAGGATGGTGATGCAATCAATATCGATGTAACCACCCTGTTTGCGGATGGCGGCGATGACACCGATACACTCGCCTATTCGGTGACCGGATTGCCTGCGGGCGTGACATTTGATGTTGCAACCGGATTGATCTCCGGTTCCGTCGGCGCAAGCGCACCACTCAATTCTGTCGTGCGGATCACCGCTGATGACGGGCAGGGCGGAGTAACAGTCGAGCAATTCACCATCATAAAGGGTGGCGGTGAAGTGATTGAAACGCCGAACATTTTTGCAGCATTCGAAGACCTCGTGACTCTGGACGAAGAAGACACAAATGAGTTCGACGACGGCGAATTGAGAGCCATACTCAACACGTTTGAAAATCTGAACGGAACGTCAGACCTTGGGTCTGACAGCGAAGTTGTGGCCAATGCGGTCTCGAGCATCGATCCGCTGAACGGTACGGCTGGTGCTGATGCCGGTTCAGGTGGCGGCGTTATCGGCGACGGGCCATCGCAGATCGATGGAACCGGCAATATCACCGGTGGTGAACAGGGCTGGAGCGGTTCCAATGTTTCGAGCTTCATCTCTCCGTCCGGTGATCCGGTCGAACGGGCTGTTGGAGCACCTGACGACAGGCTCGAAAAGCTGAGTGTGAAGACGACCCGCGGCCCGGACACGGTTGTCATCTCATTCCGTCACACCCTCGATCCGATGGTGGATGGGGTGGTTTCGCAAAGCGGGTTCACACTGCCAAACGGGAAACCACTGCCGGAGTGGATGCGTGCCCTGCGCAAGGACTTCCTTTCCATAACGCCACCTGTCGACACGGCGGCAGCTGAGATCCTGTTGACTGTTGTCATGGAGAATGGCGACAAGCTGGAAAGGCTCTTCAACATTGATCTGGAAGCGGGCACAGCGACGGCGGTTGAAGCGCCGGAAGTTGAAGTCCCTGTGGTCGAAAAGAGCGACGGCAAGTCTGTCGAAAAGCTGCCCGGAGAACAGCATCCCCAGTTTGAACTGGGTGCCCTGCGCGGCAGCAACCAGCAAACGGAACCCGTCAATTAACGCATTGATATAGTGATTTTATTGATGAAGGCGCCGGATCGCATCCGGCGCTTTTTTCGTTTCCACGGCTGCAAAATCGTCATGGTAAACAATCTGGCAAAAAACCTTCTGCCGTTAAACGTTCATTAGGCATAACCGCTGATAGTGGTGCGAGTAATCGGTAGCGCTGTGTTTCTCTACAGGGGGTTTTCTTGGGAGGCACGGAGCGTGGGCCGGGGCGATTATAGTTACCACGAGGAAGACATTGTGAAGCGTATCCTTCTCACATCGGCTCTGGCGCTTAGCGTTACAGCGTGCACCATCTCTCCCAAACCGTTGACCACTGGGGCGATTTCCAGTTTCGCAACTGATAAACTTGCGCGCGTGACAGCAGGGCAGGAACCCGTTTCGAATGCGATTACGCTGCACGAAGCGATGGCGCGGGCACTCAAATACAATCTCGATTTCCATGTCGAACTCTACAACGAAGCCCTTGCCAGCAAGCAGCTGGCAACCGCTCGTCTGGACACATTGCCGAAACTGATTGCCACGTCGGGTTATACAAACCGCAGCAATCAGTCCGGCTCCACCGGAACGACCACGCTTCCGGACCGTGCCGTTTTCGATGACAATATCACCTTGTCCTGGAACATTCTGGACTATGGTCTGAGCCGGGTGCGGGCTGAGCAGGCTGCAGACGAAGTTCTGGTTGCCCGTGAGACACGGCGCAAGATTATCAACCGTATCATCGAAGACGTGCGCACAGCCTATTGGCGCGCCGTGTCTGCCGACCGTCTGGTCAGCGGATTGCGCAAGCTTGAAGGCCGGGCGCAAAAGGCGTTCCGCGACTCCAAGGCCTTGCAGAGCGATGGTGAAACATCACCGCTGACCGCACTGACCTATCAGCGCGAATTGGTGGAAATTCAGCAGCGTATCCAGCGGCTGGAAAAAGATCTGTCGCTTGCGAAAATTCAGCTGGCCGCATTGATGAACATCCGGCCAGGCGAACACTTCACGCTGGCGCAGCCAAAGCGCGTTGCAGACAGCACCATTTTGAAAATGAGCGGCGAAGAGATGCTCAATGCGGCGCTGGAAAATCGTCCGGAAATCCGGGATGTCCAGTACAAGCTGCGTATCAACTCCAAAGAGTCGAAAAAGGCGCTGCTTGAATTGTTGCCCGGCATCAATCTGTTCGTCAGTGAGAATTTTGATTCAAACGACTATCTGCTTAATAGCAATTGGGTCGGATGGGGTGCCAAGGCGACGTTCAACCTGTTGAAGGTTTTCAAATATCCGGCACAGAAGCGGTTGATCCAGGCCAAGGACGAAGTGCTCGACGCCCGTGCTCTGGCCGTCACGATGGCCATCATGACGCAGGTTCATGTCAGCCGGGTTCGCTACGGCCACGCGAAGAAGCTGTTCCGCACAAGCTCGAAACATCTCAATGTTCAGCGCGGTATCGTCAAGCAAATCCGGTCGAGCCACAAAGAGGGGCAGGCCAGCGAACAGACGCTCATTCGTGAAGAAATGAACACGCTGGCAAGCCAGGTGCAGGCCGATATCGCTTACGCTGATTTGCAGAACGCCTACGCCAATATTTTTGCGTCCATGGGTATCGATCCCTATGCCGGTGACCTGCGTTCCGACGCTACGGTTGCTGAACTGGCAAAGACAATCGAACAGGTTTGGATCGAGCGGGGCGATCGTTCCGGCGTTCACCGCGCGCATCATTCCGCGAAGGTGACCAAGGCGCATGAAAAACCGGTGGTGGCTGGCATGACGAAAAAGGCTGACAAAGCCGAAGCCAAGGGCTGGGCTGGTGTTGATAAAACGGTGACAGGCTCAATCCTACCTTCCGGTGAGCTGGACCCCGGTTCGGTCGTCAATCCGGAAGCCGAGCCGATCAAAAAGACAACGCTGTTCAGCGTTCTGTTCAAACCGAGCGGCAATCGCGTGAAGCCACACGACAATACGGTGGGACGATAGGGAAAATTGCCGGATTTACGATCCGGCACAGAAATTTAATCCGGCCAGAGAGATGATGAAGATGAACACCAGACTGACCAAAAAAACCGTAATATTGTGGACCGCTCTTCTGTCCGGAATTGCCATGGCACCCAACAGCGCGCTCGCGGCCAGTGCGTCGGAAGCGGTCGCCCACATGGCCAAGAAATTCAAGGAAGGCGCAGCCACCCTGTCTGGCGATCTGGTTGATCCCATGCCAACGGGCTCTGTGCGTTCAGCAGATGCCTATGATGCCCGTGGCGTCGTTGTTCCCAATGCGGAAGTCACACTCGGCGCAGGCGTTGCCGCCAAGATCGAAAGCATGCCTTTCAAGGCCGGGCAATCGTTCAGCAAGGGTGAATTGCTGGTGCAGTTTGACTGCGCACGCCAGATGGCCGATCTGCGCGGCGCGAAAGCCGGCCTCGGTAAAATGACATCTTATTATGAAAGCAAGAAGCGCCTGAAATCACGCGGCGCGGCCGGCGGCCAGGAAGTGCGCGAAGCAGCCGCTGATGTCGCAACGGCCAAGGCCACGGTTGATGGCCTGAGCGAAGTGATCGGCCTTTGCAAAATCGAAGCGCCATTCAATGGTCGCGTTGTTGAGCGCCATGCGGAAACTTATGAAATCCCGGCGGCCAATGCGCCGATCATGACTGTGGTCGATGACAGCGCTCTGGAGCTTGATCTTATCGTGCCATCAAACTGGTTGCGTTGGGTGAATAAGAACAGCGAGTTCGAATTCGCGGTTGATGAGCTCGGCAAGTCTTATAAGGCCCGTGTCATCCGGCTCGGCGCAAAGGTGGATGCGGTCAGCCAGACAATCAAGCTGACCGGCACTTTTGTGAATCGTCCGGCAAATGTTCTGGCCGGGATGAGCGGTACCGCGAAATTCGCACCTCCGACCAACTGATCTCCACATTGCACTCGGCGGCTGAATGAGGGTCTGTCGCAAAGGCAAAACACATCAAATGCACGTCTCCAATGACTGGAGACTGGAATAACCGGCAGCACAGATTGCATCATTGAAATGCCCAACCCGTCGCAAACGCCCGCCAAAGACACGCTCCGCAGCAGCATGGGGCAGGGGAATGCACAGGGTGCCGAGCATGGCAATTCAGGAACCGCGTCCGCTGGTCGGGCATCGCGTGTTGTGATTCAACCAAAGTCCGGTGACGCTGGGTCCGTCAGTCAGGTGACGAGCCAACCGCTTCCGCGCGCTTCTGCCACCACATCGGGGCAAGCCGGTGCAGGCGCAAGTGATGGAGCTGCATCTGCCGCACGTGTCGCAGCACCGCGTGGTGATGCCAACAAATCCGCCCGACCGCGCAAGGCGAGCGATGTTGATGTTGCAAATGCCCTGCTCAACCTTGAACGCGAAGCCCGTCAGGCCCAAACCGAGGCAGAACTTGGCTATCTGATGGTCAATGGTTCGCGCGTTGCTGTGCAATACCGTCAGGCACTTTTGCTTATGCGGTCCGGACCCCAGAAGCACCGCGTTGTGGCCGTCTCATCCCTTTCGGCAATCGATCGTAATTCCACCTTCATTCGCTGGGTTGAGCGCCTAAGCGCCCAGAAACTGGATAAAGACAACCAGTCCAAAGTTCTTTCGTTTGACGTGCGAAAAGATGTCAGCGCGAAAGATCTCGACGCGAGCGCCTATCCGTTTTCGCAAATTGCGCTGCTGCCGCTTCAATTGCGAGACGGGACTGTATTTGCCCATCTCATGCTGACGCGTGAAGCCGAGTGGGACGAGCGCAGCCTCATCGCCGCAGCGCGGATTTGCGAAACCTATTCGCATTCCTGGGAATTCATCGTTGGCCCCAAACGTGTGAAGCGCAAATTGCGCTCGAAATCGGCAATGATCGCGATAGCGTGTGGCCTGGCTTTCGGAGCGGCGTTCTTTCCCGTGCCGCTTTCCGTGCTTGCGCCTGCTGAGGTGACGGCGTCTGACCCTTTCGTTGTGGCGGCACCGATTGACGGCGCAATTGAGACCATTTCGGTTGACCCGAACACGAATGTTAAAGAAGGCGATCTGCTCTTCACTTATAACGATACCGATCTGCGCAACCGGCTGGAATTGGCGGGACAAGCGGTCAGCGTTGCGGAAGCGCGCTACCAGCAAAGCGTGCGCTCGTCGTTTGCTGACCCGAGCGCAAAGCGTGAGCTTTCTATCGCCCAGTCTGAACTGCAGCTGAAAGCCAGCGAATATGACTACGCAAAGGAACTGATGGAGAAAACGGCCGTGCGCGCCGCGTCCTCCGGTCTGGTGATCTTTGCTGACAAGGACACATGGACCGGACGTCCTGTAGCGACCGGTGAGCGGATCATGCGCATCGCTGACCCGTCCAAGGTGCAGATCAGCATCAATATTCCCGTCTCCGACGCGATTGTTCTGGAGCCGGATGCAGAGGTTCAGCTTTATCTCGACAGCGATCCGCTTAATCCTGTCGCTGCGACCCTGAAAAGTGCGAGCTACCATGCCCAGCCCGATGCTGCCGGCGTGTTGAGCTACAGCGCCCGCGCCCGATTTGCAGACGATGGTTCGGGCAAGGTGCCGCGCATCGGCTTGCGGGGTACGGCCAAGATTTACGGCAAGGACGTGATGCTTGCCTATTACCTTTTCCGCAAACCGCTCGCAGCGATCCGGCAATGGACCGGCTATTAAAACGTGAAGACGAGGAGGAGAGCATTGCGCTCCCCGTCCTGCGTGATGATCTGGAAATCGTGCCCACCGCAGCGCAAAGCAATGGCGCGCCAGCCTGGGTGATCTTTGACCCCGTCGCCAATCGTTATTTCGAGATCGGCCGCGAACTTCTTGACATGCTGACCCTGTGGCGCACGGGCACGGTGGAAAACCTGATCGCCCGCACACGCGCCGAGTTTGGGCAGGTGATCACGCAGGATGAAGTGAAGGACGCCATCCACTTTCTCATTTCCAACGCGCTGGTGCGCGATATTCCCGGTAATGATTTCAAGACCATGGCCGCCAAACAGGCGGGCGAAAAGAAGGGTGCATTTGCAACGCTGATGCACTCCTATCTGTTCTTCCGCATTCCCCTGTTTCGCCCGGACCGGTTTTTGCAGGCCACATGGCCATGGGTCAGTTGGTTGTTTTCCCGCTGGGCGGTGGTCGCCTATATCCTGATGGCCATATCCGGCCTCTATCTCGTCTCGCGGCAGTGGGACCAGTTTTCCGGCACATTCCAGTTCATGCTGTCCTGGGAAGGGGCAGCGCTTTACGGCCTGAGCCTTGTCTTTGTGAAATCCTTTCACGAACTGGGCCACGCTTATATGAGCGTGCGCTACGGATTGCGTGTTCCCACCATTGGCGTTGCGTTCATGGTGCTGATGCCGGTGCTTTACACCGACACGAGTGGCGCGTGGCGGCTGACATCACGCAGAAAGCGGCTGATGATCGATGGCGCCGGTATTTTCACCGAACTCGCACTCGCCGCCATGGCTACTCTGCTTTGGGTTTTTCTGCCGGAAGGTGGCTTGCGTCTATGTGTGTTCGCGGTTGCAACGACATCATGGATCACGTCGCTTGCCGTGAACCTGAACCCGCTGATGCGTTTCGACGGTTACTATATCCTGTCCGACGGTCTGGGGTTTCAAAATCTGCAAAACCGCGGCTTTGAAATGGCGCGTTGGCGGATGCGCGAAATTCTGTTCGGGCTCGGCGAACCAGCGCCTGAAACCCTGCCAAGGCGTCTGCGCCGCATCATCATTGTGCATGCGTGGGCGACCTGGATTTATCGTTTTTTCCTGTTTCTCGGCATTGCCATTCTTGTCTACGCCTTCTTCATCAAGGTGGTGGGCATTCTCTTGTTTGTTGTCGAAATCCTGTGGTTCATCCTGCTGCCGATCTGGCGCGAGATGAAACATTGGTGGTCCATACGGAGCAAAATCATGTCTGCAAAACGCATTGCCATTTCCGGCGGAGTGCTGGCGACGGTCATCGGTCTCGCGATTATTCCATGGTCGACCAGCATCGCGATCCCCTCCATCATGGTGGCCAAGAAAGAGCAGAAATTCTTTGCGCCTTTCCCGGCGCGAATTGCTGAAATCAACCTGCGCGATGGAGCGGCCGTCAAGAAAGGCGATGTGTTGGTGAAACTCGACGCGCCGCAACTGCTGCTCGATTTGCGGCTTGCGCAGGAGCGGGCCTCATTGATTGAATCACGGATTGACCGCACCGGGTCTGACGATCAAGACCGGGCTTCCCTGATTGTTCTGACGAATGAATTGGAGGAAGTGCGCGAAGAGATCGACGGCTTGCGTCGCGTCGAACGTCAGTTGGAAGTGCGTGCGCCTTTTGAGGGTGTGATTGCCGATGTTGACCCCGAGCTTCATGTTGGTCTGTGGATCAACCCCAAGACGCCGCTCGGTCTTGTTTATCAAAACACAGGCGCGCGGATCAAAGGCTATGTCAGCGAAGATCATATCTTCCGTTTTGCACGCGGTGCGAACGCTGTTTTTGTGCCGGATAATCCGGAATTGCCAAAAGTGGACGCGACAGTTCTCAATGTCGCGGAAGCGGCATCCGAACGGCTGGATGAGCCTTATCTGGCGCTGCCGTTCGGCGGCACGATTGCTGTCGAGGAAGCCAAGCGTGAAGAGCTTCGCCCGATCAATGCGGCCTATTCGGTCGGCATGGAACTTGCCGGGGAGAACGGTGGAATCGTCTATGACAATGCGGTGCGCGGCGTGTCTTTGATCGCCGGGCAGCCCCGCAGCTTTTTTGACCGGGTCAGACGGCAGGTTCTCAAGGTTCTGGTGCGGGAAACCGGCGTCTAAATCGGTACCGTAACGGCAGAAATTCGCTCACAACGACTCGCATTTTCGTGAAGCCTACCTATATTCAAATCAAACAAACCAACGGGCAATCGTGCGTTCTAACGCGATCAGCCTGCATTTGATGACGAGAGGGAGGGCTTCCACACCATGGCCAACATGAGCAAGTTTGATCGCGAGATTGAAAAGACACGCGCGACCGTTGAAGAGATGCGCGAAAAGATCAAACAGAGCGGTGTTGTTCTGGATGAAGTCTCGAAAGCAAAAGATATTGGTGATGCGGATTTCGATATCGAAAACGCGCGCATTCAGGACGTTCTGAAACAGCAGAAGGTGATGGAAGGCAACATTGCCGACCTCATTATCGGGCTGGAAGACGCGACCAATGTTTTTGGCTCAGAATTTGAATCGATGAAGAGTTATACTGCCTGGGAAAATGTGGTCGGCATCTTCTCGAAACAAAAGGCGCAGCGCATGCGCACGGACCGTGTTCGCAACATGTCGCTTGCCGGGAATCTGCAGGAATTGCTGACGAAATCCGACACGATCACCGGAATTCTGCAAGAGCAGGAGCAGGTGCTCACGTCGCGCTATGAAACGTCGGAAGCATCGCTTCGCGAAGTGATCGAGCGACGCAAGGGTACGATTGCCGAACTGGAAACAACGCAGGGCCGCATCGAAGAACTGAACCCAATGCTGCTCGATCTGGAAAACCAGATTTCGGTAGCGACCGATCAGAACAAGCGCGCGGAGCTTGAGGGCGAGCGTTCGAAACTCGCCACCGAATACAATGCCATGCAGGCAAAAGAGCAGGAATTGCTCGCAGAAAGCCAGACGCTTGAGCGCTATACGTCGATGTTCCAGACCTTTGTGGATTCGCTGAACAATCAAAAAGCGGCGCAGGCGACGCTGATCAACAAGCTGACCATCGATACCGAACAGCGCATTGTGCTCTACAAAGCGCTGGAAGACTCGCTGAAAACCGCCGCGCAACAGGATGTCGCCCACAAGATCAATACGCTTGGCAACCAGGTGGACACGGCAGCAGAAAGCACAATGGCCGGCATCGGTGCGGCTGCGCAGAGCCACATTGGCGATCTGCTGGAAATGCACGAAAAAAACATGGTGTCGACCAAAGACATCCAACGCCGCAAACAGCTGGCTGATGACGCCTTTGCCCGTCGCTTCCAGGAAGTGATGGATAAGCACAACAAGGCTGATTACGTGGCACAGGGCTGAGGGCGTCGTTGAAGAGTTCGCCCACGATGCCAGAAGCGTTCGATAAGAGCACAGCAGACGATGGCGCAGAGAATGCGGTTCGTGATGCCACCTCCCGCTATTTTCGCGCCATTAACGCAGCACTCGGCGGATTGGATACGTATCTGGGTGATGATGATTCACCCTTCTATGGCCACGAGCTAACCGGACGTTTGCTGACCGGTTATATCGACAAGCTTCGCCATTCCTTCGATGCTTGGGAAAATCGCGTGGCATTTGCCGAGCGCTTCACGATCAATCGTGCTGAGAGTGGTTATCCGACATTCCAGAATGTTCTTGACCTTGCCAACGACTCCAAGACGGCGGAGCGGGCGCTGAGCGAAATGCCGTCAACCGACGATCTGCGGCAGGAGATGATCGATTTCATCCTGCTTAAGAAGCGGTTTCCAAAGGCTGGACAGCGCGCCATCGCCAAACGGCTTTATCTGGAGCACGTTCAGGAAGGCGATGTGTTCGCGCCCTTCATTTTGCCTGAAACGGTGAAGGTGTCGGTTAATCCGAAGACCGGTCGGCCTTTCTATATCGTTCACTGGGCATCGTTTGACGGCACGGCCAATATGCCGCTCGTTTATCTTGCGGTGATTGAAGATTCCTCATCCGACATGGTGAAAAAGCTGACTGATGGTGATGGTAATCTGAAGCCGGGACTCGACATCCCTTTCCCGATTGGCGGGCTTTTGAATCCGGATCTGGCGCACAGGTTCGATGATTTTTGCGAAAAGAACGCAGCTTACAGTCTGACGCTCGCAACGATTGCCGATAATATGGACAAGGACTTTCCAAACCTGCACCCCACGCAATTGCGCCGCTTTGTGATGGGGCCATTCTACAGCGCCGGGCTGACCAGCCATGGCAGGCTGGTGGAGAAAATTCTGGCGAATGTGAGCAAGGACAGCAACGCATGGATGCTGACCTGGACGCAGCAGGAATTGTTCTCGATTTCTGAAACACCGGCCAAGTGGGGGCTTTGGGGCTCAACGCCCGCCAAACAGACCTATCATATCGATACGGACGATTTGGAGGCTGTCCGGCAGGGCGTTTCCGGTTACGAACAAAATGCGCTGGTGCCGCATGAGGCTTATCAGGCGATCTATGCCAGCGGCAAACGCGACCAGATTTTCGCCGGTTATAAAACCCATGTTGTGAGCGGCGGACAGGTTTTGAGGGATTTTTAAGCGATGGACATTGGCCTGACCACTTTAAACGAATCCGACATTGCCAAACATCTGGCTGTTGCTCAGTCGATGATAAAGCAGTTTGTCATCGTTACTTCTGGAAAGGCGGAGAGCAAAACCGAGTTGGCCGGAACGAGGCGGCGGTTCGTTTCCACGGTTTCGACCGCTGGCACGAAGTCCACCAACTCGGTTTTGCTCTCCGCCTTTCCAGAAGTAACGATGACAAACTGCTTTATCATCGACTGAGCAACAGCCAGATGTTTGGCAATGTCGGATTCG
>JBCDDX010000009.1:0-103096 GCA_039180085.1 Pseudomonadota bacterium | reverse complement strand
GTCAACATCAAAGTCCTGACCCCCAAGACCACCATCAAGAACGTTCCCAAACCCGGAACCATCCTCAACAACGCCACCCAAAACATCATCAACACCAACAGGGCCATCATTAACAGGCGTGACAGTGAGGGTGACGGTTCCTGTTTCAGTAAACCCGTTGGAGTTAACCGTGTAGGTGAATGTGTCCGTTCCGTTGAAATTCGGATCGGGCGTGTAGATCATATCGCCATTTGCATTGAAGCTGACGAACCCATTGGCTGGTTGGGTGACAGAGGTCACCTGCGGCGTGCCTTCGAAATTGTCGGCTTCCGCCCCACCCGCACCGGTCAAAACATTGAAGTTTGCTGGCTGGTCTTCGTTGGTGGTGACCGTATCATCAACAACATCCACAACACTGGTGATTGCGATGGCAACACTTCCCGAAGCTGTAAGACTGCCATCCGTCGTTTGAATATCGAGGCTGTCCAGACCGTGCAGATCTGCGTTTGGAGAATAGGACAAACCAGAAAGAGCGGCGTTGATCTCTGCAGCCGTGCCCGAAATTGTCACGGACGCGGAATTGTTCGAACTGATACTCGCACTGGAAGCCGTATTCGCGGTCAGTATGCCGTTCGAAACTGTGACTGTCGTCGTCAACATGTCGCCGTCGACATCGGCCACTACGAGAGCGTTGCCGTTCACGGACGAGAAAATCAAGGCCGTGTCTTCGTCGGTTGTTGTGGAGACAACAGGCCCACCACTTGTGTCGGGTACCGACACGTCTGGCGCGTCATTTTGGGGCGTGATGGAAATATCTATGGTGGACGATGCCTGCAGGCCTCCATCGGTGACCGTGTAGGAGACTTGCGGCACTGAGCCATTGAAGTTTTCAGCCGGTATGAATGTCAGATCGCCGTTTGCGGCAACTGTCAGATCACCCACGCCTGGAATTGTTGCCGTTGCGCCGGGTGCGAAAGTTCCGGGAACGCCGGTGACGGAGAATTCCGAAACTGCCAAGCTGTCACCATCAGGATCGCTGTCATTGGCGATGACATTGCCTGTGACACTTGCATCGTCTTCATTGCCGGAGAAGCTATCGGCGAGCGTTTCCGGCGCGTCCGGCACAGGGCTGACTGCGATATCCAGCAAAGCGGTGTGCGTACCACCGAAGCCATCGCTTAATGTATAAGTTACTGTCGGCAGAGCGCCGGTGAAATTCGGATCCGGCTCAAAAAGCACAGCTCCATTGGACTGGATGGTGAGGTCACCGACGCCCGTGATGTCGTAAGGCAAGCCGAGAACAAAGGGGCCCGGTTCACCGGAAACAACGAAAGCAGAAACGGAGATGGATGGCCCATCGATGTCACTGTCCACCCCGGCGCCCGTATCGTCGGTGATCACATTGGCTGTCAGGTCCGTATCTTCGGATATGACATAGGTGTTGTCGGTTGCGACGGGGGCGTCATTGATTGGCAGAACATCAATCGACACGGTGGCGGTTTCGGTTACGCCACCGGATGCGACGGTATAGGTGAAGGTATCGATGCCGAACGTATTGGCATCCGGCGTATAGGTGATTGTACCGTCCGGAAGGAAAGTAACAGAACCATTCACCCCTTGCGTGACCGCGCTGACAACGGCGCCAGCATTCTCAAATGTATCAGCTGTCGCACCGGACGTGCCGGTGAGCGCGTTGAAAGTGAGCGCTGTGTCCTCATTGGTGGTGACCGTATCATCCCTGACATCGTCAACCGCTCCGACAGAAATCGCGATGGACGCACTGTCGGAAAGGGCGCCATCGTCGGTGACAATGACGAGATTGAACGGAGGCGCTCCATTCGTGTTGAAATCAGCAGTTGGCTGATAGGCAAGAGCTGCGAGCGCGGCATTGATTTGCGCAGCCGAACCGGAAAGCGTGATGCTGTTTGATCCGTCACCTGAAACGCCGGCACCCGCGCCGGTGTCAACACTGAGCGTGCCCGCTGCGGCAGGGATGGTGACGGTGGTGGTGAGCGTATCGCCATCAATATCGCCAACCGTAACACCGGAAATCGCGAGAGTGCTGTCTTCTGTTCCCGTCTGGTTTGCTGGAGCAATGATGGTTGGTGCGTCGTTTGCCGGATCAACCGTGATGGTGACTGTGGCTGTCTCGGCAGTACCGTTGGCTGAGACCGTGTATTGGAAACTGTCCACCCCGTTGAAACTTGCATTGGGTGTATAGGTGATATTGCCCGCCGCATCGAATGTGACTTCGCCATTAGCGGGTGTCGTGGTCGAAACTACCGCAGCAGGACCTTCGAAATTATCCGCATCTGCGCCACCTGCGCCCGTAAGCACATTGAATGCCACCGGCGTATCTTCGATCGTTGAAACGGCGTCATCGACAACATCGGCAACGGCCGTGATACCAAGGTCGATTGTGTCAGAAACTGAAAGACTTCCATCGTCGGTCACGATGGCTAGCTGGTCGGTTCCAACGTAATCGGCAGAATTGGTGTAGGTGAGGCCATCAAGCGCCGCGGAAACATCAGCTGCCGAACCGGTGATGGTGACGCTGGCGGTTCCATCATCGCTGACAGTGGCGCTGGAAGCGGCCACATTCAAAATACCGTTGAGAACGGTCACGGTGGTCGTGACCGTGTCACCATCCACATCGCTGACGGTCAGCGCATTGCCATTGGCCGCGTTGAATACGAGCGGTGTGTCTTCGGGTGTTGTCGTCGCGGCGATTGGTGTGCCCGTGGTTACGGGCACCGTCTGTTCAGGCGCATCATTGACCGGGGTTACCGTGCCGGAAACAGTGGCCGTGGTTGAGCCGCCCTCACCATCGACAATGGTGTAGGTGAAACTTGCGGAACCGACATAGTTGAGCGCAGGTGTGAAGACCAATTCGCCTGAAACGAGAGCAACAGTACCATTGCCGACCGGAACAGCCGGGCCGCCATCCGTGATAACCTGCCCATCAACTTCGGTGATGGTCAGCGGATCGCCGTCGATATCGCCATCGCCGGTCAGAACATCAATCGTGATGGCCGTTTCTTCAGCGGTGGTGAACGTCTCATCGTCGGCAGTCGGATCATCATTAACCGCCGCAACATCAACGGTGACGGTTGTCGTTTCCTCAACACCGCCAGCGGTTACGGTGTAGGTGAACGTGTCTGTGCCGAAGAAATTGGTATTTGGCGTGTAAGTGATGCCACCCGCGACGTTGATCACAACGCTGCCGTTTGTTCCCTGGGTGACGGCGGTGACACTGGCGCCCGCGTCCTCGAAATTGTCCGCAGTGGCTCCAGATGTTCCGGCGATCGGATCGAAAGAAAGAGCGGTGTCCTCGTTTGTGGAAACGGAGTCGGGAGTAATGTCTGCCACGGGGACAAGCGAGAGCGCGACTGTTGCATCGTCACTGTCGACGCTGTCGGAAACACTGACACTTAGGTCAACTGAACCCGCTGCTCCGGTGTTGAAATCATCAGTCGGAGTGAAAATCAAACCAGCAAGAGCGGTATTGATATCAGCTGCTGAGCCGACAAGTGTTACCGTCCCGGAACCATTGCCCGTGATCGTTGCGCCACTTGCGGCGACTGCAATCGTTCCTGAGCCGACAGGCACCGAAAGGGTGGTCGTGAGGGCATCGCCATCAATATCGGCAACGGTGATACCCGCAACGGGAAGCACCGTGTCTTCCGTTCCGGCCTGCGCGCCGGGCACGGAGAGCAATGGCGCATCCTGTTGTGGCGTGACGCTGAGAGTAAACACGTTTGGCGTTGCGTCGGTGTCGACACCGCCATTGGCTGTGCCGCCATCATCCACGACCTGGAAGGTGAAGGAAGTATAGTCGGGCCCAGCCGTCGATGTGTTGTTTTCATCCGCAACAGGCACGAAACTCAAGAACCCGGCGGCGATATCGGCGGCGCTGATTGTCTGACCGGCTGTCACAGTCGTCGCAGGGCTGACGCCATCGTCAAAAATAAGTGTGCCGTCGGCAGGCACGGAGGTGACAATCACTGACAGGAAATTATCATCAACGCCGTCGACCGGATCGGTGAAGCCGAACTCACTTGTTGCAAAGACGTGAGAACCATCTTCCGCCAGCGTGGCGAATGCGTCAGTTCCGGCTGGTGCGTCATTCACACCGACTACGACAATTGAAACCGTGGCATCGCTGCTGACGCCATTGCCGTCGGTTACGGTGTAGGTGAACGTGTCGATCAGAATATCGCCAGCCTGCAATGCCTGAATGGCAGCGGCAGATGTCGGATCATAGCTGTAGGTACCGTCAGAATTGACAACGACCGCTGCCCCATTGGCAGAAACGGTGTCGTGAGATGTAATCGTCAAACCACCGATTGCATCAAAAGTGTTTTTGACCTCTCCTCCAGACAGAGCTGCCTCATAGAACGAGAACCCAGCGATCTCACCTGTAAAGAGGCCAAACTCGCTGCCGGGAAGATTGGTACCGTTGACGGTGGTCCCGAGTCCGGCATCGCTGCCGCCATCCCAATCGTTCAAAGCTGCCGTAAGATCACTGGCGACCAGAGTGCCATTCACGTAGGTCAGCAGAGCATCGTCAGTACCGCTGGCATCCCTGTCGTAGACAACCGAAACCTGAATGAATTCTCCGGATATATTGCCCGGACCCACAACGTCTTCCAGACTGATGATCTGGGTTATGGTGTCGCCACCAGCGTTGTTGTTGTTAAATGTCACCAGCAGGTGATCGATTGTCCCCGAACCAGTGCCATTCGAGTCCGACAAGGCGATGGACATGCCGTCACCACCACCACCGGTTTCATAAAGAACAGCACCACGACCACTGGAATAGTCGGCCGGATCGTATTTGAAAAGAATTTCGAACGTTGCGTCGTTATCAGATGGGTTGCCCGGCAAGCTCTGGAGATCGGTTGCCAAGGCGCCTTCGGTTCCATCGAACACAAGACTTTCCGTAATACCGGGCAAGCTCGACGTGGGCGCGGAATTGAGCGTGATCCCGTCACTCCAACTGAACGGATAAGAATTCGATGCATCATCCCATGTGCCCGCCGGTGCTGCAGACAGATCAACGGTGTCATATGCCAAGACTGGATTGGCTGCTGGGGATATGTCGTTGTCAAGCAAGTTCACCGAACCAACTACAAGAGCTGTGTCTTCGCTTGTAGCATCCACATCATCAGTCGGCTGAGGCAGTTGCTGCTTTACAATCGCAACGGTCGCGGTTTCTGTCACACCACCGGACGTAACGGTGTAGGTGAAATTGTCGAGGCCGCCTTCAACACCACCAGTCCAGGTGTATGTGATCGTGTTGTCGCCATTGACGACAACCGATCCATTTGCAGGTGGAGTGGCTGTCAGCGATGTAATCGGACCTTCAAAACTATCATTCGCAAGCACGTCGATTGTGACAGACGTGCCCGATGGGATGTTTTGCCAGTCGGAAACGATATCGGCATCCGGGGTGATCGCGATGTCAATCGTGCTGGTGGTTGTTTGTGACTGTGCACCTTCGTTGTCGACCGACTGAACCGTGATTGTGGCCGTGCCATTGTAGTCAGCGGTAGAGATAAAGCTGAGGCCATCAAGCGCCGCATTGATCTGCGCCTGTGTTCCAGAAATTGTCACAACCGCGGTACCATCAGCAGCGACCGTCGCGCCGGAACCACCAGCAACCGCGAGCGTGCCATTGGTCGCGGTCAAAGTAACAGTAAGCGCGTCACCATCGGGGTCGTTGATCGAGATTTCGTTGCCATTGGCTGCGTTGAACACGAGCGGCGTGTCTTCAACAGTTGTGGTTGCAGGAATGGCGGCTCCAGACGTGACTGGTACCGTGTGAACAGGAGCCTGGTTTGTGTCAGTGATCGTGGTGGTGACGTCGTCAAGGGTATTGTTGACTGCGGAGTTCTGAGCGTTCCCCAGAACGATCTGGAAGTCTTCATCAGCTTCAAATGTGGTGTCACTTAACGCATCAATGGTGAAGGTCAGTGTCTCGGTAACGGGCGTGCCCGTTCCGTTGAAGACGATGCGGGAATCATCGCTCAGGGATGCGGTGTTGAAGGAAAATTCCTCAGAAAGCTTGCCCGTTCCATCGCTCAAACCGATTGTCGCACTGGCACCGAGATTATAAGTCCCCGATGTCAGTGTGGCATCGTCATAACGGAACTCGATTTCATTGCTGCCCTCGCGAAGCACAGCCTGGAAGGTTATCGTTTCGGCTGCGTTATCGTTGAAATAGATGACGACGTCGTTGTACTGGACGATGAACTCGCGCTCACCGGGCAGACCTTGCGTGAGAGTGTAGACATCATCGCTGTTGACGCGATCCATACCGATGACATCCCAGAAGGGTGCAATGGCAGGAAGGCCGCCAAGTGTGTTGCCGCCTGAAAAGCTTGTGTTCTGATAGGCTGGGCCACCGCCGGGAGAGGCGGCACCGAATGTCAGAATACCGAAATCGCTGATGAAAACATCGCTATAGGTTTCAGCATAGAAATCGAAGTCAAACCCAAGGCTGACATTGGTGGGATCGAACAGGCCGATGCCGAGGGCTGTTGCCGCCGGATCGGCGGAGATATCCTGAAAATTCGAGCCCGCAAGCGACTGGGATGTGTAGTCGGGGACATAGGTGAGCGTCGTGCCGTCGAACCGGTAATTTGTTGACGCATCTGCCGCAGCCTGAACGGCAGCGGCAAGATCGGAATAATCGAGATCGGTGGTATCAATGTTGATCGCAGAAATGTCGACCGAAATGGCAGTACCCGCTGGTGGCACAGCGTCCAACGATATGGTGTAGGATGCACTCGCACCCTCTGCTGCGCTTGCGTCGCCTGTGATGGACCATGTTGGCGCATTGATCGTGATGGTCGCCGTATCAACGCTCAGGTCCGCGTCTTCAACCACGTAGTCAAAGGTCGCCTGCCCGGACAGTGTGCCGGAAGCGGTAAAGGTCAGTGTCCCATCGGAGTTCAGGGACACGGTTCCCGAACCATCAGTCAGGACGACCGGTGAACCCACCGAAATCGCCTGACCATCAACGGAAATGATGGTGGGACCGCCGTCCGGCACGTCGTCGTTTTGCAATGGGTTGATGGTGATCGTCTGACCGGCAAATGCGGTGTAGGCATCGTCGTTCGCTGTCACCGGATCGTCAATGTTATCGACGGAAAAATTCAGTGTTGCGATAGCTGATTGTGCCGTTGCAACAGCAACCTGGTTTTCCGGATTGCTCTCTTCAGAGACCGCAATGACATCAACACTGTAGGCACCCAGTGTCGTAGGAACTTCGAGTTTGAGGTTTAAAAAGTCGGCCGCCTGAACGGTCACAACACCGCCTGAGGGCGTTAACGGCGTGGTTCCGAGATAGAACGTGGCACCAGCGGGAATATTCGAGAACTGGTACTGAAGAATGGATTCCGAACCGTCGGTATCCACCAACACCGCCGATACCAGCGGATTGATGTTCAACATCGCACCCGGGCCGGCGCTTCCGACGGCCACATTGACGACGGGAGCGTCAGCCACAGCAGCGAACTGGAAGGTCACGGTATCTGATGCGCTGGTGGTCGAGCCGTTCGGTTCCGAGGATGACACAGTCAGCTGCAATGCCACATCGGTATCATCGTGCTGGTCAGGGCTTGGGGGAATGAGCGAAATATTGGTGACATCCCATTCATCGAGAAAGGCGATGTCGGTCAACGAAGTCGAGGTGAAAGAGCGCGTGCCATCAGTGACAGTGAAACCGGCTGGAATGGCTGAAATACTGTAGCGCAGGGATTCCGAACCGTCAGAATCACTCTGCGTGCTGGTCAGATCGACCACCGCTGACTGTTCATCCTCATTTCCAACAGCGCTTGTCAGTCCCGTTGGGACGTTGGGAGTGTCAGCAACACCTCGAATGTTGATCGAAGCATAGGAGGTCGACAGATTGCCATTGTCTTCGGAAACGACGTAATCGAAAAACTCAACACCGCTAAAATCCGCAGGCGGTTCGTAGTCAAACGAACCGTCGTCGAAGAGTGTCAGCAAAGCGCCGCTCGGCATCACGTGGACAACCGGACTTGGAGCACCAACTACGTTGACCGTGATTTCAACACCATCGCCGTCAAAGGCTTGTGCGACGGAAAGTGTGTCGGTTGGCTGCGGATCCGTATCATTGGCCAGCAAACCGGACGCGGTGGACACGTTGAGTGTCGTGTCTTCATCACCAACGTAAAGGTCTCGCGTTGCCGTTGGTTCATTCAAAACCGTACGGAAACTGGTTGCGGTGTTCGCGACACCACTGGCGAACGCACCATCGAAAACCTGGACATCGATACTACGGACCGTGATGTCGGTGGACGTTGTGGAATAGGTTACCGACTGGATTGCCGTTTGATAGTCAACCGCACTGGCATTGCCGGTCAGAGTTACAGTTATCTGCCCGGGGACGGATGTGTCGACCGAGCTGGCGAGACCGATATTCGCAAGCACCGTGTTGTCAGGTGTCAACACATCTCCGGCCAGCGCATTGGTTAGGACGATGGTCGCGCTGGTGGCAGTTCCAGCATCATTGGATACGATAATATCGCCGTCAGCAATTTCGACGGGAACAATTCCGGCTGTGCCAAACAGAAATTCGGCCTGGTAGTTCGAGCCAGCCGCGCCCGATGAATCATCATCATCAAGATCAATGCCCGTGGCAAAGGCCGTGTTCGGGTTGGTGAAGACCAGATCGCCATCGCCATCATGGTTGAAATAGGCATAAGGCGTGCGGCTCTCATAGGTCATCGTCAGTTCGTTGACCGAGTTCCAGGAATACTGGACCCAACTGGTCAACTCACTGCTTTGATCCGCCGTGCCGGTTGCGCGAATGAACGTTCCGTCGTTGGACACTTCAAGGTTTGTGCCCGCCTGAACCGTGTAGGATGACAGGTCCGAAATTGCAGCCGACAGCGTTTCGCGAGTGGTAATTGTACCCGGGCCCGTGCCATCGATGTCTGCTGTGGTCAGGCTCACTTCACCAATGTCGGCCTTAACCGTTTGATTGGTGCCTGATTCAAATATTTCCCAGACAATCTCGGCGCTGCCGATATTGCCAGTGTTCGAACCACCCGCGACAGCGGACGTGTTGTGAACATAGACGCGGAAATCATCGATGGTGACATCGTCGGTGTCACCTTCATCGTTGTCGCGGGTACCAAAACCGACAAAAATCTCGGCATCATTGGTGACAGATACGACAGTGGCCCGAACGTCGACGCTGATGGTGCCGGTTGGGGTGTCTACCGTGCCTGCGTTTTCCCAGACTGCAACGGTGCCAGCCTCACCCACTTCACCGAACTGAGGTGCAGCGCCAGGTACAAACCCGTTCACATAAGTGACCGTTGGCGGGTCCACCGTTCCCAGTTCGAAAGCACCAAGGACGCCCTTAAAGCCCGTAAATGTGAGGGCATCGGTTTCGACCTTGCCCTGCACCACTTCAAGGTCCCAATCACCACCAAGGTTGGCGTCACCAGTCAGATCGTCCGACGCTGCAATGTCGGCACCTGTGATCGTTGCAAGCTGGGCGGCAAGCGCGCGACCAGCCTCACCTGCGCCAAAGTCGCAACCGTAAATCAGAATATCACCGTCTTCACCCAACGACGCGCCGATACGGGTCAGTGCTTCAACATGCGATGTGGTGACGGTTTCGCTGGAAAGTTCAGAGGAACCAAGGTTGAGGAACCCCTGCCCGCCATGCGAGAAAATGTGGACGGCGGCCAGATCTTCGCGTCCGTCCAGAATCGTGGCGATTTGCTCAACCCCATCCGCTTCAAGATCGAGAATGTGAACTTCGACGTCGGCATCGAGTTCGGCCAGAAGCCCACCAATGTCTTCGACGTCTCCATCAATGAATACCACGTCGCGGGAAAGATCGCGCTGGCTTGCGCGTGCAGCAGCTTCCGTTTCTTGATTTTCGCCGTCGAAATTTGACGCTTCATGGGCATCCGCCAAATCACCATGGCTTGCGGTATCAGCCATGTCGGCCGCCGTCTGAACCGCCGCAGCGTCAAGCAGCACGCGAGGTTCAAGCACTCGCATAAGCGGTTTGTCGGCGTCGGGCACCTCCACTGTGCGCTTGTTTTTTTTGAACACTTTACCGAATTTAGAAAGCATGCTTGCTACCCCAGCAGGTTAGCAATCCGACAAGTCCCCAACCCATCTGACGCCAGCCGCAATTGACCGCTGATTCCCACGCGAAATCAGAATAGTTAACGTTTGGGGAGATTTGGTTAATAAGCTGTTAAAAAGGCAATGTTACAGAGTCATCTGGTTAAGAAATTGGCCCGCAAAATCAGCAAAGTCTAACAAACCGAAAGCACTGTTTTCAGCAAGCAGCACGGGGACTGTTAATGCGTTGAAATCACAAACCGCCGATTTTTGATGCTCAATGCCCGGGAAACAGGTAGCTGATTGCGAGCGCGAAACCGAGAACCAATATCAGATAAACCAGTCTGCGGCTCATTGAGCTTATCTTCCTGCGGTTACAGACATGTCGAACTTGTTTTGCCAGACCGGGGAGCTTACACCCCCTGAAACAACAGCCAAATTTTATTATGACGATGCAAGACAAACCTCAACCGACAAATGCGCACCTTGTCATGGCGCTCTATAAATTCGTCGCCCTGCCGGATTTTGCAGCCTTGCAACCGAAATTGGCCGAAGTCTGCGCGCAAAATGACGTATCTGGTACAATCTTGCTGGCATCAGAAGGCATAAACGGCACCATTTCTGGCCCGGAAAGTGGTATGCGGGCCGTCCTGACATGGCTGAAGGCACAAAAACCGTTTGAGGATTTGCAGGTTAAAGAGTCATGGGCGGATGAACCGCCATTTTACCGCATGAAAGTCCGGCTGAAAAAGGAGATCGTCACGCTTGGTGTCGGTGATATCGATCCGGCCAGCAATGCCGGAACCTACGTTAGGCCCAAGGACTGGAACGCGCTGATACAGCGTGATGATGTTATAGTAGTGGACACTCGAAACGACTACGAAGTCGCTATTGGCACCTTTGAGGGAGCAACCAACCCCAAAACGAACAGCTTTCGTGAACTGCCGAATTGGGTCGATGAAAAGCTCAAGGCGGACCCGAAGACGCCGATTGCGATGTTCTGCACCGGCGGGATTCGATGCGAGAAATCCACCGCTTTTTTGCGCAGCAAGGGCTATGAAAATGTGTTCCACCTCGAGGGCGGAATTCTGAAGTATCTGGAAGAAGTTCCGGAGGAAGAAAGCCTTTGGCAAGGCGAATGCTTTGTCTTCGATCAGCGCGTTTCTGTTGGTCATGGTCTGGAACCGGGTGACTATCACTTGTGTCACGCCTGCCGAATGCCGATCAGCGAAACCGACATGGAGAGCGAAGCCTATGTGGCGGGCGTGTCTTGCCCCCACTGCATCCAAACGCAGACCAAAGCGCAGCGCCAGCGGTTTGAAGAACGCCAGAAACAGGTGGAACTGGCCCAGTTGCGCGATGAAAAACATATCGCCGCCGATGTGGCTGCGGCCAAAGCTGCAAAGAAAAAACTCAAAGAAGAAGAAATGGCGCGGCTTGCCGAAAGCGGCGACTGACTTTGCGTCCGTCTCAGCGGTCGCTGGTTCGCCAGTCTGGATTGATCCACGGTTCAAAATTGCTGCGTGCCAATGGTGTGCGCCCAAGGATGTGATCGCTGGCCTTTTCAGCCGTCATGATGGCCGGGCCGTTGAGATTGCCATTGGTGATACGCGGGAAAACCGATGTATCAATCACCCGCAGACCATCGACGCCGATCACCCGGCACTCCGGATCAACCACCGCCATGGGGTCATCTGTTGCGCCCATCTTTGCGGTGCCGCAAGGGTGGTAGGCACTTTCCACGTGATCGCGAATGTGGGCGTCGAGTGCCTCGTCGCTCGCAACGTCATCCCCCGGTGACAGTTCCTTTCCGCGATACGGATCGAAAGCAGTCTGGGAAAAAATTTCGCGGGTCAGTCGAATACAGTGTCGGAAGTCACGCCAGTCGTCTGGGTGATCCATGTAGTTGAACTGAATGCGCGGACTGTCCATCGGATCGAGCGATTTGAGTTGGATCGACCCCCGGGACTTTGAGCGCATGGGGCCAACATGTGCCTGAAATCCATGGCCCTCCGCGGGTGCCTTGCCGTCATACCGAATGGCCACCGGCAGGAAGTGATATTGGATATCAGGATAATCCACACCGGCAGCTGAACGCACGAAAGCTGCGGCCTCAAACTGGTTGGATGCGCCCAGGCCGGATTTGAAAAACAGCCATTGCGCACCAATCAGCGCCTTGGAAAACAGATTAAGTTTCGAATACAGCGTGATGGGTTGCGTACAAGCCTGCTGCAAATAAAGTTCCAAATGGTCCTGCAAATTGGCTCCAACGCCGGGACGATCCACCAGCACTTCGACGCCCTTCTCACGAAGGTGTTCGGCCGGCCCAACCCCGGACAGCATGAGCAGCTTTGGCGTGTTGATGGATGATGCGGCAAGGACGACTTCTTTGTTGGCCTTCACCCGTTCAACAACATCGCCACGCTGAATTTCAACGCCAACGGCACGTTTGCCTTCGAACAAAACCTTGCGCACAAAACAGTTCATCATGCGCAGGTTTTGACGTTTCAGAGCAGGTCTCAAATAAGCATTGGCCGCAGACCAGCGCCGTCCTTTGTGGACGGTCTGCTCCATAGCACCAAAGCCTTCCTGTTTCAGCCCGTTATAGTCGGCCGTCGTTTCAAATCCGGCCTGTTCTCCAGCTTTGATAAAGGCGTCGAACAATGGATTTTCACGTTTGCCACGGCTGACATGCAGGGGGCCTTCGGTGCCACGCCCCTCTCCTTCTGCCCCACCATGCGAGGTTTCCGCACGCTCAAAATAGGGTTGTACATCAGCATAGGACCAACCGTGAGCGCCGCTTTCCTCCCAATGATCGAAGTCTTTCGCATGGCCGCGTACATAGACCATGCCATTGATCGAAGAGGAACCGCCGATGACCTTGCCCCGCGGCGTTGCCAGAACCCGATTACCGAGATTGGGTTCCGGCTCGGTGCCGAAGCCCCAATCATAGCGCGCCATGTTCATTGGGTATGACAAGGCTGCCGGCATCTGAATAAAGGGGCCAAAATCGGTACCGCCATATTCAAGCACCAGAACGGAATGCTTGCCGTCTTCCGAAAGGCGCGCAGCAGCAACAGACCCGGCTGAGCCGGAGCCGACTATGACGTAATCCGCTTCCTGCACAAACTCAAAATTGTTGATGCCATGGCTCATGGTCTAGCTCTTGTTCGGCGAAAATCGTGGATAGCGGGCATCGCCTTCCAATACATTGAGGTCTTTGTGATTGCGCATATAGCGCTCCGAAGCCAATTGCAGCGGCTGATAGTCCCACGGAAAATAGCTGCCGTTGCGCAGTGCGTCATAAACCAGAAGTCGTTGGCGCTGGCTGGTCATGACCGCTTCATTGAAAGCATCAAAATCATAGGCTGAATTGATCGCTGCCTTCATATCCGCCAGCACATTGGCATGTTCCGCATCCCCGGCGATATTCGTGCGTTCGTTTGGGTCATCAACAAGGTTGAACAATTGGTCCGGATCGACCGGGCAGACATTCAGTTTGTAGTTGCCCTGGCGCATCATCACCATGGGTGCGACAGACCCTTCAGCGGCGTATTCCACGAACACAGGTCTCGTGTCATCTGGTTGTTCACTCCCTTTGATCAACGAAGCGAGTGACTGTCCGTCAAGATCGGTCGGCACCTGCGTCCCTGCAAGGTCGAGCAATGTCGGCATGACGTCCAAAGTGGATGACGGGGTCGAAATGGTTTGCTTTTTCCCATCGCCGGGCATGCAAACCAAAAGCGGAACGCGGGACGAGCCTTCGTAAAAGCTCATCTTGAACCAGAGTCCCTTTTCTCCGAGCATATCGCCATGGTCGGACACGAAAAGAATGATTGTATCGTCACCAAATTCACACGCTTCCAGCGTGTCCAGGATCGTGCCAATCTGTTCGTCAATGTAAGAGATGTTGCCGAAATAGGCGCGGCGGGAATCGATGACGTTCTGCTCAGTCGTATCGAAATTGCGCCAGTCTGACATGTCAAACAGTCGTTTCGAGTGCGGGTCATGGTCCTCGTAGGCAATGGCACCGTTGGCGAGACCCGGCATCTTGTCTTCAGGATACAGATCCCAATATTTTTGCCGCGTTACAAACGGATCGTGCGGGTGGGTGAAACTGACCGTCAGGCAAAACGGCTTGTCACGTGGTTCGCGCGACATCTGGTGCAGGGTTTGGCTCGCCAGAAATGCAACTTCATCATCATATTCCAGCTGATTGGTTGTTTCCGCAACGCCTGCTGTCGTGACTGATCCGAGATTGTGATACCACCAATCGATGCGCTCATCGGGCTTTGACCAGTCGGGCGTCCAGCCAAAATCCGCTGGATAAACATCAGTGGTCGTGCGCTTTTCAAATCCATGCAGTTGATCGGGGCCGACGAAATGCATCTTGCCGGAGAGCGCGGTCGTATAACCTGCACGCCGCAAATGATGGGCAAAGGTCGGAATACTGGATGCGAACTCCGCTGCGTTGTCAAAAACCCCCGTCCGGCTCGGCAAAAGACCGGACATGAATGACGCCCGCGAAGGCGCGCACAAGGGTGACGCGCAATAGGTGTTGGCGAAATTCGTGCCCCGTTCGTATAGCTTGCGCAAATTGGGCACGTGCAGGAATTCTGCCGGACCATCACCGGAAAACAGCGTTCCATTACACTGATCAACCATGAAGATGAGAAAGTTCGGTTTGTTCAATTCTTTCACCCAGCTGACTTCTCGCCATCGCACTGCGATTAACCCTGCAAGTGGTGGTGAGAGCAACAAAAAAAATGCGAGAAACCGCCTGAAAAACGTTTCAATCAACCGTGAAACCCGTCACGATGGAGAAAATACAAGCATGCAACTGACTATGAGAGGATTTTCAATTATGACACGCACTTTCAAATCCCTGCTTCTGGCATCAGCACTGACAGGAATGATGGCCACATCTGCTTTTGCAGAAGCAGATAGCTGCAAGGATGTTCGTTTCTCAGATGTTGGCTGGACCGACATCACTGCAACGACTGCCGCCACATCCGTCGTGCTGGAAGCTTTGGGTTATGAAACAGACGTGAAGGTGCTTTCGGTTCCGGTCACCTATCAGGCGCTGGCAAAAGGCGATGTTGATATTTTCCTTGGCAACTGGATGCCAACGATGGAAGGCGATATCGCCAAATATCGTGATGAAGGTTCCGTCGAAACGGTCCGCGAAAACCTTGAGGGCGCGAAATATACGCTTGCCGTCAACAAAGCCGCAGCCGATGCCGGTATCAAGACCTTCGCCGATATCGCAAAAATGAAAGATCAGCTCGACGGCAAGATTTACGGAATTGAGCCAGGCAATGATGGCAACCGCCTGATCCAGGATATGATCGACAAGGATGCGTTTGGCCTGAAAGGCTTTGAGGTTGTGGAATCGTCCGAAGCAGGCATGCTTGCACAAGCCACACGTGCTTCCAAAAAAGGCGAGCCTATCGTGTTCCTCGGCTGGGAACCGCACCCGATGAACGCCAATCTCGAAATGAGCTACCTTGAGGGCGGCGACGACTTTTTCGGCCCCAATCTCGGCGGTGCCACAGTCTACACCAATGTACGCAAGAACTATGTTTCTGAGTGCGAGAACGTTGGTGCCCTGCTCAAAAACCTGAAGTTCTCACTCGCCATGGAAAACGAAATCATGGGCGCGATCCTCAATGATGGCGAAGAGCCGAACAAGGCAGCCACCGCATGGATGAAAGCCAATCCTGACATGGTTATGGGCTGGCTCGACGGCGTTAAAACACGTGACGGCGGCGATGCTGCCGCAGCCGTAAAATCAGCTCTCGGTCTCTAGCTACGGGCAAGACTATAAGAGGGCCAGCCGCCAAACAAATTGGCGGCTGGCCTTTTTGCATCTGATGTCGAATGGGGAAGTTCATGGACTGGCTGACCGAAACCAAAATTCCGATTGGCAAATGGGCAAAATTTATCGTCGACTGGCTGACTGACAATGCAGGTTTCCTGTTCGAAGCCCTCGACCTTGTTTTAAGTGCCATTATCGGCTTCATACTTGCCGTCCTGCAGTTCCCACCGGCATTGATCGTTGTTGCAATTGTCTGCCTGATTGCGTGGTGGTTCAAACGCTCCTGGCCACTCACGATTGCCGTCGCGCTAGGCATGCTGTTCATCATCAACCAGGGCTATTGGGAGGAAACAACAGAAACGCTGACGCTGGTTCTTGCCTCCGCAATCGTTTGCATGGCAATTGGCGTGCCATGCGGAATTTATCTCGCGCACCACCCACGCGCCTATGCTTTTGCACGACCCGTTTTGGATCTGATGCAGACCCTGCCGACTTTTGTCTATCTGATCCCAGCCATCATATTTTTCGGCCTTGGCATGGTGCCGGGACTGGTGGCGACAGTGATCTTTGTTGTCCCTGCCCCAATTCGCCTGACTGAGCTCGGGATTTCCTCAACACCCAAACCGATGATCGAAGCCGGGCAGGCTTTTGGCGCTTCGGCCCGGCAATTGCTTTGGAAAGTCGAACTGCCTTCGGCCATGCCGCAGATCATGGCGGGGCTTACGCAGACTATTATGCTGTCGCTTTCAATGGTGGTGATCGCAGCGCTCGTGGGAGCGGATGGATTGGGCGTCCCAATCGTTCGCGCACTGAACACCGTAAACACCGCGCTTGGATTTGAAGCCGGGTTCGTGATCGTCATCGTCGCTATTTTGCTGGACCGGTTGCTGCGTGTGGGAGAAAGCAAATGAATGTCTCCCGCCCGATCGTTCAGTTCAGGAATGTCGACATCGTTTTCGGCGCCAATCCGAAGCTGGCTTTGCCGCTGATGGATGCAAGGCAAAGCCGTGCAGAGATACAGGAATCCACCGGTCAGGTGCTCGGCGTCGCTGACTGCTCGCTCGACATTCATGAGGGTGAAATTGTTGTTCTGATGGGCTTGTCCGGCTCTGGTAAATCGACGCTATTGCGTGCCGTAAATGGGCTGAACCCGGTGATCCGGGGCGAAACGCTCGTTGCATCCGGGCTCGAAGGTTCAGAACCGATCAATCCGCAGAGCTGCAGCACGAAAGATCTGCGCTACCTGCGCCAGCAACGCGTTGCGATGGTGTTTCAGCAGTTTGGCCTTCTGCCGTGGCGTACGGTGCGGGACAATGTTGGCTTTGGATTGGAGATCGCCGGGGTGGAGCAAACTGAGCGCCAGCGCCGCATCGACGAGCAGCTTGAACTGGTCGGGCTTGCTGATTGGGGGGATCGCAAGGTCAACGAATTGTCTGGTGGCATGCAACAACGAGTCGGACTGGCGCGCGCTTTCGCCACCGATGCGCCCATCCTGTTGATGGACGAACCGTTTTCCGCGCTCGACCCGCTGATCCGCGATAAATTGCAGGATGATCTGCTGGAGCTGCAATCTAAGTTGAAACGTACCATCATCTTCGTCAGCCACGATCTTGATGAGGCTTTGAAGATCGGCAACCGCATTGCCATCATGGAAGGTGGTCGGATTATTCAGACGGGTACGGCGCAGGAAATTATCCAGAATCCGGCGACCGACTATGTTGCCGAGTTCGTCGCACATATGAACCCGCTTGGTGTTTTACGGGCGCTTGAAGTGGCACAAGTTGGAAAAGTAGCCGTGCCGAAGACCGCCAAGCGGTTTGGGGAGACAGCCCCCCAAAAAGGTCTCGCTTTGATCGTTCCAGCGCACATGTCGCTAAAGGAACTGATGGACATCCTGGTGACAACGGGAAAGCCCGTTTTCGTGGAAAACCCTGACGGCTCAATTATTGGTACGGCATCAATGGATGATGTTGTAAGGGCACTTGCCAAACACTGAATCTGGTTACCGTCCGCGCGGAACGACTTCGTAACCCGCTTCTTCCGGCTCATCGTCCTGCATTTCCGGCGGGAAGCCGGGTGCTGTGATATCCAGTCCAGTCGCCTCTTCCAACCGCTTGATGATGTTGGGCGACAACTCGCGCGGGCCGAAGCGCGCCTCCCCATCCTTGAAGATGTCGATCAGCAGGGGTGAGATTTCCAGCGGAACGTTATGGCGTTCGGCGATTTTCTGAAACAGTCCGATGTCCTTTGAAACAAGGTCCATTGTGAAGGAAATATCGCGGCTTCCGTTCAAAATGACCTGCCCTTCCGTTTCCGCAACAAAGCTTGTGCCGGACGAAATCGCGATTGCCTCATAGGTCGTGGCAAGATCGAGACCGGCGGCCTTCATCGTCACCATGGCTTCGCAGACGGTGAGCAGGTTTGCAGTTGCCAGATAGTTAGTCATGACCTTAAGCACCGAGGCCGTGCCGATTTCGCCCGTGTGCAAAACACGCCGCCCAAGCGTTGTTAGAATAGGCAGCATGCGGTCGAACGTTGGTCGGTCACACCCGGCAAAAATGGAAATGTTGCCGGTGGCCGCGCGGTGGCACCCGCCCGACACGGGGCATTCGATGGCCGACGCATCCTTCGCTTCGACCAGCTTTGCCAGACGCTTCACCTCTTCGACATCGGTCGTTGACATTTCCGCCCATATCTTGCCTTCGCCGAGGCCGTCGAGAATACCATTCTCACCCTGCATCACCTGCGCGCAGGCCGTCGGGCTTGGGAGGCAGGTGATGATGAGATCGCAGGATTGCGCCATTTCCCTGGGGCTGTCTGCCCAATGGGCGCCTTGTTCGAGAAACGGTTCGGCAAGGTTCTTGTCGAGATCACGAACGGTCGTGTCAAACCCATTGCGAAGAAGACTGCCCGCCAGTTTGGCGCCGACATTGCCGAGGCCGATAAATCCCACTTTCATTGAACACCCCTCCCAAAAGGCGTCGTGCAGAAAGGTTGTTCAACCGCCTGCAAACCGATTTTCTGATGAATAATTGTAAGGCTCATCCTGCATTTCCAGATGCAGTCGATCGCCATCATACGGATTGGCTCTCGCCACGTCCTCGTTCAGATCATGCCCCATGCCGGGCCGGTCTGATGGGATGACATATCCGTTTTCCCAGACAATCGGCGTATCCAGCAGTTCCGCATGAAAACCACCAAACTGCTGAATGGATTCCAGAACGAGAAAATTGGGAATGGATGCGGCAAGCTGAATATTCGCCAAAGCTTCAATGGGACCGCAATAAAGATGCGGGGCGACCTGCGCATAATACGTCTCGGCGATGGCCGCGATTTTCTTCGCTTCCCAAATGCCGCCGACACGGCCCAAAGCAGGTTGCAGGATCGAAGCAGCACCGGTCTTGAGAACACGCGCGAATTCGTACTTCGACGTCAGGCGTTCTCCGGTTGCAATCGGCACGGGTGATTGTTGCGCAACCTTGGCCATCTCCTCCGGCATTTCCGGCGGCGTTGGCTCTTCAAACCAGAGCGGCTCATAAGGTGCCAGACGTTGCGCCATCCTGATTGCGCCGCTGGCCGTGAATTGGCCGTGGGTACCAAACAGCAAGTCGGCACGGGTTCCAACCGCCTCGCGGATTGCGCGACAAAACCGTTCGGAACGATCAAGATCAATCACAGCCGGTTGGTGCGGATCGTTGACCGTATAAGGCCCAGCCGGATCAAATTTCAGCGCCGTGAATCCCTGATCCGCATAGTGCGCTGCCCTTTCAGCCGATTGATGCGGATCGTTATAAAATTCCGCTGGGTCCTGCGTCTCATCAGGATAGAGATAGGTGTAGGAACGGATGCGCGGATTGACCAATCCGCCGATCAACTGGTGCACCGGCTGATCCAAAGCCTTGCCGAAAATATCCCAGCACGCCATCTCGATACCGGAGAATGCCGCAATGACGGTCGGGTCCGGCCGTTGGGAAAACCCGGAGGAATGAAACCGGCGAAACATCCGTTCGAAATCGTTCGGAGCCAGGCCCACACAATGGCGTGCGAACAGGTCTTCCGCTGCCGCGCACTGAACTTTTGGCCCAACACTTGCACCGTACATCTCGCCATAACCAACAATGCCATTGCTGGCCGTCACTTTGACAAACAGAAAATAGCGGCCGCCAAAACCGGGCGGCGGATTACCGACGACAAAGGTTTCAATATCCGTGAGTTTCATCGTCCAGTTCCAACCCACTTTCAGGCGACTCAATTTCGGCGAGCCAATCACCTTTTCAGACAGCTGAAAAGCAGCAATTGCATGCAACACCCAAAACTGTGCTGATTTGGGTCAGTTTCGGATGAAACATGCGAATATAGTCGCAAAAACCTGATCGATTGGGCCTTGTTGGTTAAGAATGTGTTAACTATGCTTTTGCCATGAGCATTCTGGCGATAGACATACGACGCGCGGTGAACGGCGATTCATTTGGAATTTCCGCTGTTCATGACGCGTCATGGCGACAGGCTTATTCCGGCATCATTCCCCACAAATCTCTTGATACCATGGTGCGCCGCCGTGACCCCAAATGGTGGGAACGCGCAATCCGGCACTCGACAAGAATATTTGTTCTGGAAAGTCAGGGACAGATTATCGGCTACACCACTTTAGGGGCCAACCGGGTGTCCGCGCTGAAACAAGAAGGCGAAGTGTACGAGCTTTATCTGTTGCCAGAGTTTCAGGGCGTTGGGCTGGGAAAGAAGCTGTTTCTGCAAGCCCGCAGTGAACTCAATCGCATGGGGCTGTCAGGCTGTGTGGTTTGGGCACTGGAAGACAATGAGCCAGCATGCGCCTTCTACGAAAACGCTGGCGGCCGTGCCGTTGCTGAAGGGTGCGAAACGTTTGGCGACAAGCAGCTTAACAAGCTGGCTTTTGTTTGGAACTGAAGCTCGCGTTCCTGAGCACCTCAAAAATAAGATCTTTTCGTAAGCGCGCTGTGCAGCTTAGTACCCGCGTACGCCAAATGCCGGTGCGATGGATGTGCGCAGGAATATCTGCAGGAATGTTATCGCGAACAGCAATATGATGGGAGAAATGTCGATTGATCCCAAGTTTGGCATGAACCGCCGAATTCGGCTCAGAAGCGGTTCGGTCGCGTCATGTACGAAACCGCCAATGGCTCGCACCGCCGGGTTGCTCGGGTTTACAACGTTGAAAGCATAGAGCCAGGACAGCACGACTGAAGCAATCACCACCCACCAATAGAGGTTCAGGATTGCATCAATCACCCAAAACACTGCTTGCATCGTTTTCTCCCGCGCTCAAAGAGCCGATATCACATGGCTATCAGTGGCTCATTTATGGTGTTGCGGCGTTTAGCTCAAGAGGCAGTTTGGTTTATGCCTGTCTCGACAAGCTGCAGCACCATCAAATCAATAGAATCCGAGACGGAATTCGCTTGCCCTGCATCCCCAAGCTTGAGAACCTGCGCAAATTCGAATTCCGGGGCGGGCATATGATTATGGGGCACTATGGCAACTAAACCCGCGATCGTTGTGATCTCCAGCCATGTGGCGCGCGGCTGCGTCGGCAATCGCGCGGCCGGTTTTGCACTCGAAGTTATGGGGTATCCCGTATGGATGGTGCCCACGGTCACTTTGCCGTGGCATCCAGGTCACATACCCGTCGCCGGTGCAGGCAGGAAAATAGTGCCTGCCCAGAAAGACTTTACTGACCTTTTGAACGATCTGTCCTCATCTCCCTGGATCGGCGAAGTTGGGGCCATTCTCAGTGGATATCTGGGCAACGCAGAACAAGCCGTTGCAGTTGGTCACTTTGTCGAACAGATCAAACAGAAGAACCCGAACGCGATCTATGCAATGGACCCCGTATGCGGAGACAATGGTCGTCTCTACGTCGCGAAGACTCAGGCCGACGCACTTGTTGAGCACCTTGTGCCGCGAGCCGATATTGTGACACCCAACACGTTTGAACTGTCGGTCATCACCAATACAGAGTTGGGTAGATCCAATCAGGATTCTGTTGAAGCGTCCAAAACCCTGAACGGAAAAGCCGTTCTCGTCACTTCGTCACCGGGGCTAAAACTGAACTCCATCGCCAATCTGCTGGTTGAAGGTGAAACAGCACATCTCGTAGAACACCCGAGACTGCAGGGCCCACCCAATGGATTGGGTGATCTGACATCAGCTCTTTTTTTGGGAAACCTGCTCGATGGCCTTGGACCAAAAGATGCGCTCGTTAAGACAACCTCGTCCGTCCATGAATGCATGGCGCTGGCGGCGCGCCTTCAACAGGATGAGCTGGTGCTGGAAGCAAGCCTGAAAAGCCTGATTTCGCCGCGCTATCCGGTTGAAAGCCGAATCTTGTTGTAATCAGGAAATCCGGTTCATTCGTCGGTGGCGCGATGAATGTCCGCTCCGATCGAAGACAGCTTTTCTTCCAGCATCTCAAATCCCCTGTCGAGATGATAGACCCGATTGACTTCGGTCTGGCCATCAGCAACCAGACCGGCAATGACAAGCGACATGGACGCCCGAAGGTCGGTCGCCATCACCGGAGCACCGGACAATTTTTCAACCCCTGTAACGGTCGCCGTCTGACCATCGATTGAAATGTTGGCCCCCAGTCGGGCCAGTTCCTGAACATGCATGAAACGGTTTTCAAAAATGGTTTCCGTCACTCTGCTCGTTCCGTTTGCACGTGTCATCAACGCCATGAACTGGGCCTGCAGGTCGGTGGGGAACCCCGGAAACGGCTCGGTGGAAAAATCAACAGGCTGGATTTCCGTACCATTTCGGGAAATGCGAACACCATCATTCTCAACCGACACATCCGTTCCGGTTTTTGCAAGAACATCGAGCGCGACCTGAAAATGTTCAGCATTGGCGTTTTTCAAAAGAACGTCGCCACCGGCCATCGCGACGCAGGCTGCAAAGGTTCCGGCTTCAATACGGTCCGGCAACACAGGGTGTGTGGCTCCGTGCAACGATGATACGCCCTCAATCGTGACGGTAGAAGTTCCATGTCCGGAAATCTTCGCCCCCATCGCATTAAGACAATTTGCGACATCCACAATCTCCGGTTCGCGGGCGGCATTTTCGATAACCGTCGTGCCATTGGCCAGGCTGGCAGCCATAAGCATCACATGCGTCGCGCCAACCGAGACCTTCGGAAATGTGTAAGTTCCGCCCTGCAAACCACCGGCCGGGGCGCGCGCATTCACGTAGCCCGCGTCGATGTTGAAAGTGGCACCCAGCGCTTCCAGACTGTCAATGAAAAGGTCGATGGGCCGCGTTCCAATGGCACACCCGCCAGGCAGTGAAACACGGGCCTCGCCAGCGCGCGCCAGCAATGGGCCTATGACCCAAAAGCTTGCCCGCATTTTCCGCACCAGATCATAGGGGGCGAAAGTATCGACGATCTTTTCCGCCCGGAACTCTATGCGTTGGCCGGTCATGCCGGAATCGCCCGGGCGCTTGCCCATGACACGATAGTCAACACCGTGGTTTGACAGAATGCTTTTCAGGGCCTCCACATCAGCGAGGCGCGGCATGTTCTCCAGCACAAGGGGTTCGCTGGTCAGAAGTGATGCGATCATGAGCGGCAGAGCAGCGTTCTTTGCGCCGGAAACCGGAATAGTGCCGTTGAGCGGACCATTGCCGCGAATTATGATCTTGTCCATGAACGTTCCCGATAACAGAGCAGGTTGATCTCAGCCACGCTGGAAACCTGTCAAATACGACGATTGGTGCTGACTACAGCTTGCTGAAAGCAAAAGAAATGTGCCGGACATCAAGGGGTTTCCGGCTTCAGAGACACTGCATAAAGGAAACATCAACTGATGCCAAGAATGCATAGAGCAGTGCGCTTTGCCAATCGCAGATTGCTGTCAGTTCTTTTGATCCGGTTCTTCGCTGCTCTTTGAACTATGGGTTCCCGGCACCGGGCCGGTTCGCCCCGCTTCGCCGTCCTCACCATTAGCGGCACTTTGCTGTTCAGAAAGCAAAGCCCGTGCCTTTTGCTTGCGACGCCGCAAATTGGCACGCAACGCATCTTTCACGCGGTCTTCTCGTGACGGCATAAAAGCTGTCCTCTTTCTGGTATTGCTGCTTGTTCAAACAGCACACACCCGCGATGGGCGAAAAGGCTGAACGGCATTTTGCCGATGAGGTTTGATGCTTGCAAGCGTCCAGCGAGTGTGGCAATAGCCTCGCGACCTGATGCAAGATTCCTTGCCCGGGAAAGATGCTGTTGTAGCTCAGGGGTAGAGCACTTCATTGGTAATGAAGAGGTCGGGAGTTCAAATCTCCCCAACAGCACCATATATTTCAATGATTTAGACCCAAAACCTGCAGAACAGAACCGTGCGACGATGAAGCGTCGCACAGTTGGGATCAGATTTCCGCCCGCTTATGGAATCGGGGTCGTGGTTGGGAATTCGTCGTATTCGTCAAAGTCGTCATCGATCTCGACATTCGGATCGGTGATGCCGTCGAAGAGATCATCATCGATGGACCCTTCGGTTGTTCCTGACGGTGTTTCAAAAAGATCCTGGCCGGACGCCTGCTCTCCAGTTTCTGACAAGCCACCCGGATTCGATGGCGGTCCGTTCGGTTCAGATCGCAGGAAGAAGTCGAGATAGGATTGCATATCCGACGTTACGCGAAACGGACCGACAGGTGCCTGGCCGGGGCCAGGCGTAAATACAGCAAAGTTTGGCCGGATAATGGTTTTGCTGCCAGCGGTGTTGCCGATTGTGATGATACCTCTGCTGTCCAGCGTGTTGCGGGCAGCACCTGGACCGCGCAGGATTGTCAATGTGGCAGCAGAGCGATCTGCTGAACCGGTATCGAGACCCGCCAATTGCGCCAATGCCACAGCGTCTTCACCGACAATGCCTTCGAAAAAGGTTCCGCGGATCCCAATGGTTGCCGCCGGCGTCGAAACCGATGCATCGGTCGGATTGTTCTTGCCGATGTTACCGCTCATGAAGCGAAACGCACCCTTGACAACGTTGGCACTGATTTGCCCCGCCGTTGTGTCTGGATCATACACAAACCGGTCGATGGTCATCGAACAGTTCTGACCAACTGTGAAGGTGGATCGGTCCAGCAGAAGTATCTGGAGCGCGCTGTCGTCTTTGGTCAGCACCTTGTCTTGCAACTTGATGGCATCGCGCACTCTCGCCTTGCGACTGGCGCCGGAGGTGGTAACGAATACGCTGCCGCGCACAGCCGCGCTTGTGCCGATTTCCGGCGCAGCCAATGCTTTGCTCGAAGGTGTCAAGAACACACCAGATGCCAATAGCGCAAACGCCGTTGCACGCATTGCAAACGAAGTCTGACGGCTGATTTTTGAAATGAGAGTCATCTTATTCTCAGTGCCTCCCCTCAAAAATTGATGCGCTTGGTGAACAGGATATCACCGGACACGTTTTGATAGTCGAGCAGGTTTATCGATGATTCCTGATTGGTATAGGAAACGCCGACCTGAACAACCACGTCAGACAGCCAGTTGGGCAGTTCGAGATTGGTCCAGTCCAAAGCCGTTTCCAGCGGCGCACCAATCGCAGCACGGCCAAAGAACCGGTCATCATCGCGTGTTATGGTTGCAGAATAAAAATTGTCCGGCTCATCATATTGGCGAGCGGTGTACCCGGCGGACAGGGCCAGATAACGCCCTTTCCCAAACAGGGTCAAAGACTTCAGTTTGATATGCCCCTCATCATAGGAAAAGCCATCAAAGTCTGCATCCTTGCGCGCATAACCAATATCAATTCCAAATGACTGCGCATCAGTTGGTCGCCACTTGAAACCACCGTCTACACTTGCTCTCCAGCCATCGCGCTGATCGCCAACCGAACTGAAGTCCGTGGCAGAATAGTTCTGATAGACACCTTGACCTTTCAGATACAAATCAACCTGCGCACTGATTGACCAGCGGGCCTCGAGCCCTCCGCCGTATTCATCGCGAAAATGCTCGTGCTGCAAAGACGCAAAACTGTAGGCGGCGTAGGGAGTGAGGGCAAAGTCGGACACAAAAAATGCAGCTCCGGCTTTACCACGCGTGACGATCAAATCGGCTTCTTCCACATCAAAGAATTCGTTGATGCGAGAATTCGACTGAAAGAACAGATAATTTCCATTGGGCGAATTCAGATCGTATTCCAGACGGAATTGCGATGCTCCGGTGAAACCGAAATCATTCTCGCGCGCATCACGATCGTCGAGATCTTCGCCGTCGAAGCCAGGATTGCTGTCAACACGCGCGCCAACAGTATAGCGCGAAGAAATACGCAGTCGCTTGCTGCCATGTTCCGCAAGTGCGAGATAACGAACGCGATCGCGCTCCTCAGACGGGGAAAGACCGCGTCCGTCCAAAATGGTCAGCTCACGTTTGGTGCCTTCAAGATCATTCAAACGATAAAGCACAATGCCATAAAAAAGGCGCACCGAATCCCAGTTCGGGCGTAGGAGCAACAGACGCTCCAGTGCGGACGCTGCCTGTTGCAGACGTCCCGAAGCAACTTCCTGACGGGCATATTTGAGGTTCAGTTCCAGATCGTCTGGAGAGGCCAAAACCTGATCGAATGTGATGGGTGAAGCATGTGCGTGAATCGGAGCAAACGCAGCTGCACTCAGCGCGATGACCAGGAAGCCTGATTTAATTTTGTTTATTGGTCGCATTTTGGAACCAAGGGGCTGGGCAATAACACTTGAAAAGAAGCGTGGTCCTGCGGTTGAAACTAAGCTCGCGTCGCAGGCAGTCCAAAGGGTGGACCAGAAGTTTATTGTGCTATTTGATGATCTTGCAGGCAAGTCATCGTCTTGAAAATGTTTCCCTATGCGCCTTTTTGGCAACAAACACTACGTCATCTGGTTTTTCGGACTACTGGCCATGTCGTTTGTTCTGGTCGTCAGTCTGTTTCCTCAAAAACCGTTTGATCGCGTCAACACTTATATCTTCGATGGCTATCAACGGCTGAGCCCGCGCGCTTGGAGCGGTTCTGATGTTCTGGTTGTCGATATTGATGAGAAGTCCATTGCAGCGCTCGGTCAGTGGCCATGGCCAAGAACGGTCCTTGCAGACCTTGTGAAACGGCTGGGTGAAATGGGCGCAGCAACCATTGTGTTTGATGTCGTCTTTTCGGAGCCCGACCGAACCTCACCGCTCAGAAGCGTCAATTCGTTTCGGGAAGCGGGCGCAACCGTTACGCTGCCAGCCAACACGGAACAGCTTGATCACGACACAGTTTTCGCAAATGCCATCGCAAAACAGCGCGTGGTCACCGGCCTCATTCTCAACCGAAACGGTTTGACCGCGCCGCCGAAGCCGAAAGCCGGCACGGGAATTGGCGGCAGCATACCGTCCGGCTTCATGCAAGAAAACATGAACTCCATTCGCAACATTGAGATTATTGACAAAGCGTCCTCCGGAATTGGGGAGTTCAGCTTTAACACAAAGCAACAGCAGGATGCTGTGGTTCGCAAAGCCCCTTTGATGAGAGGAGCCAACGGCGCATTTTACCCCTCACTCGCTTTGGAAGCCCTGCGAGTGGCACAGGGAGCAGGCGGTTTTCAAATCAGAACCAGCGACGGGAGCGGGGAAATCAGCGGTGGCGAAGTCAGGTTTGTTTCTGCAAAGGTCGGAGCACTTGAAATACCAATCGATGCAACCGGCGCAATTGACATCTACCATTCACCGTCAGGCCAAAAGCCAACGCTTTCTGTAATTGATATTCTTAATACGGGACCCCGTGAGCCAGGCCATGATGAACTGGTTGCACAGGTCGCAAACCATCTGATTTTCATTGGCACATCGGCTGCAGGTTTGCTCGACCTGCGCGCCACGCCTCTCGAACCCGTAGTACCGGGCGTCACCATACACGCGGAAATCGTTGATCAAATCATTTCCGGTGCTTTTTTGAGCAGGCCAGACTTTGCGGTGGGGGCAGAACGGTTCGCAGCGATCCTGGTTTGCCTCATCCTGCTTTGCCTGTTGCCATGGCTTTCCGTGCCTTCGCAAATCAGCGCGGCTTTGTTGCTTCTGGTCGTTGTTGTTGCAGGTGCATGGTTTGCGTTTGATATCCATCTGCTATTGCTCAGCCCGGCACTGCCGGTTGCCTGCCTGCTTGCCACACTCGCTGCAGGGGGAGCTGCCAATCTGTTGATCACAGAGCGTCAGGGACGTTTCGTGCGGCAGGCTTTCGGCCGCTATCTGGCGCCCGCGATGGTGCAACAACTGGCGTCTGATCCGGCTTCTTTAAAACTTGGTGGCGAAGAGAAAGAACTCACAATCCTGTTTTGCGACATTCGGGGGTTTACCGGTTTGTCCGAAGGATTGGGCCCGACAGAACTGACCGAATTGCTCAACAATTTTCTGACCCCCATGACCGATGCTCTTTTGAAGGAAGGGGCGACAATCGACAAGTATATGGGCGATGCGATCATGGCGTTCTGGAACGCGCCGCTTGATCAGACAGATCATCGGAATGCGGCGCTACGCGGCATGATGGCGATGCGGCGAGAGCTTGAAGAGCTCAACCGCTCGATTCCCCGCCCCATACAGGTTGGTATAGGTCTGAATACAGGTTCATGTTGTGTTGGCAATCTTGGGTCCAGCCAGCGTTTCAGTTACTCGGCTATTGGTGACACGGTGAATGTTGCATCGCGTATCGAAGGCCAGACGAAACAGTATGGCTTGGACAATCTCGTTGCAGATGAAGTTCTGACTTCCAATACATCATTTGCCGTTTTGGAAGTGGACCGACTGGGTGTTGTTGGCCGCAAAGAGCCGCTGTCGGTTTGGACCGTCCTGTGCGGCAAAACCGACCTTACGCAAACGGCTCAGCAATCTTTGCAAGCCCTTTGCACCGCTCATGACCAAATGTTGCTCGAATACAGAGCGGGCAATGCCGATGCAGCAATGGAAAAAATCAACGATTGCGAGAACCTTGCAGATCGAATGACCGCTTCTGGCGAAATACCGTCACTGACCAAGCTCTACGAGCTCTACCGAGGCAGGATCGAGGGGTATAGCGCGACCGGATTCCCGGAAAATTGGGACGGTGTTTATCGTTCTACAACCAAATAGAACTCTGCGAAACTGAGCGACACTCGCGGGCTTTTTTAACAATTTGTGATGTGTGAGGCTGCGATTTCAACACAGTTTGGAACCAGCTTGGATGCCGGGCGTTGTGCATTAACGCGAGTGCGTTGAAATTATTCGGGATATTCAAATGAAAAAGATAATCGTGATTTTCGCTGCCGTTTTGGCTTTGTCGGCTTGTAACGCCACCCAAAGGGGCGCTGCGGTTGGAGCCGGAACTGGCGCTGCAATCGGTGCAGTTGCTACCGGCTCAGGTCGTGGCGCGGCTGTAGGCGCTGTTGCTGGCGGTCTTGCAGGAGCCCTCATCGGCCGTGCTTCGGAAGACGGCAAATGCCGTTACCGTGGACGTGATGGACGGGTCTATATCGACGACTGCTAACACCGTTTGAACTGACTCGTTTCAGACCGGTTCGCCACGGTCGGGCAAACGTGAAACGAAGACCAGTGTATTGGGATTGGAGTGCTCTTACGGGCGCTCCAATTCTTATATCGCCATCCAAGCGGAAAACCTGTAAAGTGCTCACAGCGTAAACTTGCATACGCTTGGGGACCGGACATGGACACACTTGGCTCTTTTCCCTTGTTGGCGGGGATGAACGAAGAGCAACAGAAGCGATATTCCACACGTTGCATCTGGCGCACTTATGAAGCTGGCGAAACGATAATCGATCACCACGAGACATCTACCGAACTGCGCTTCATAGCATCAGGCACAGTTCGTGTTGTTGTGCGCATGGTTGAAGGTCGGGAAGTGATTTTCAACGACCACTCCGCCGGAGATTTCTTTGGCGAGCTTGCAGCGATTGATGGCGGCCCACGGTCTGCCAGCGTATCGGCGCTGGTGCGATCCCGGGTCTGCATCATGCCGCAAAACGTATTCAAAGAGATCGTAGAAGACGTTCCTGAGGTTGGGTGGCGCACAATGAACCATCTGGTCGGTCACGTCCGCAGGCTTTCTGACCGGCTGTCTGAATACAGCTTCCTGAAGGCCAAGCATCGTCTCTATGCTGAACTGCTGAGACTGTCCAAGGAACGAGTTCAGGGGATGGGCAATGGTGGTGACGATGACACTATGCAACGCATTATCAGCCCCGCCCCGCTGCAAAGCGACATTGCTGACCGGATTTCAAGTCGCCGGGAAATTGTATCCCGGGAAATGAAAGAGCTTGAACGTGGCGGTATCATTGAACGCAGCCGCGGCGGACTGATCATCACAAAGCCAGCGACACTGAGCAACATGGCGGCCGCAGGCTGGTTGTCATAATTCCCAAGACCGGCTTCGGCGCCAGTTACTCCTCGCGGAACGCGCGGCTGAATGAATCGGTCAGCGGTTTGCCCAGATATTCGAAAAATGTCCGGTTCCCCGTTTCGATATAGGTTTCCACGGGCATGCCTGGAAAAATCTGAACTTGCTGGCTGGCGGAGTTTGCATCGGCATCCATTGACAACCGCGCCGTATAGTAAGGCTCGTTGGTTGCGGGATCGACCAGTCTGTCTGCCGAAACATATGTGACTTTTGCATCAATTTCCGGCGTCGTTCTCGTGTTGAGGGACGAGAAGCGAAGACTCGCACGCTGCCCAACATTCACCACATCAACATCCAGGGGGCTCAACCGCGCCTCGACGATCAACTCGCCGCCTGTCGGCAGAATAACAACCAGATCTTCGCCCTGACGCACCACGCTGCCGGGCGTGTTCTTGGATATATTCACCACCACACCGTCAGACGGTGAACGCACGACGATGCGTTTCATCACCGCTTCCGCTGCGCTTATGCGTTCTTGGGTGTCTGCAATTTCACTTCGCACCTCGTTCAGTGCCGTTGCCGCAGTTTCTGCGCGCTCGGCCTGCAAGCGCGATTTGCGTTGCAATGCACCCGCAATGCCGCTCTTTGCCTCAGCAATACCAGCTTTGTAACCACCGATCCGGCCTTCCATTTCAGACCGGCTGCGAATGAGGCGCAGAACTTCCGACCGGTTGGTCAGGCGTCGCTTGAGCAGTTTTTCTTTCACACTGATCTCGTCAGACAGAACATCAATCTGCGCAACAGCAGAGGCCGTTTGCGATTGCAGCCCGGTGATCTGCTCTTCAAATGCAGTGATCTGCTGGTCGAGTATGCGTGCATCTGTTTCATAGCGATCACGTCGCTTAGAAAACTCCCGCTTCTGCTCTTCCAGAACATCATCAAGCCGCGATTCCCAGGCTTTGGAACGCAGCGCATCGGAGAACGCAATTTCTGTATTATCGCGTTCGGCTTCGAGCCGGTATGCGCGTGCCTGCAAGCCGACCAGCGATTTCGTCAGCCGGTTGTGGGTTGATTCCGCTTCGGTTGGATCAAGGGTCATCAGCGGCTGATCTTTGACAACGCGATCCCCTTCTTTGACGAGGATTTTGTCAATGATGCCGCCTTCAAAGTGCTGGACCTTGAAATTTTGACCACTCGCAGAAACGATGCCAGGAGCAATCGCCGCGCCAGCCAGCGGCGCGGTTGCCGCCCACGCGCCGAAGCCACCAACGAACAACGCCAGCAGAGCCGCACCGACAAGGGTTGGGCGTTTCAGGTCAGTGGGCACATTTTTAGCCCAATCCGTACCGGCGTTCAGCTTTGAGGCTGGTCCGTCCGCCAATGTGCCGGAACCGGCCTCGCGCTGCGCTTTTGCGATCAGTTCTGCATGTTCCGGGTTGCCGGGAATGGCCTGGGATGCCGGCACTTTTCCAACCTGGATTTTACCCAAAGGTGTGGTCATAATTTTTACCCCTTCGCCACTTTGCCAGCAGCTTCTTCCTGCGCCCGTGGAACCGACTGACCGCCCGGAGCGGATTGATTATTCGCAGAGTTCTTGGAAGCCAGTCTTTTACCGACCTGCTCCCGCACGCTTTTCAGAGCTTCAATGAACGCCTGACGTGTTCCGTAAAAGTCAATTGCGCCGCGATGAAGGCGCATGATCTTGTCGACTGAATTCAAAATTTGTTTTCGCTGCGTTATGACAACAACTGTCGCTTCGCTTTCGCGAGCCGCATTCAGAGCCTTTTGAAGGGCGGCTTCGCCATCATCATCAAGATTGGCGTTTGGCTCATCCAGCACCATGATCTGCGGATTCCCGTAGAAGGCGCGTGCAAGAGCAATGCGCTGTTTCTGGCCGCCCGAAAGGCCGGTTCCTCCTGGGCCAACCAGCGTGTCATACCCGTCTGGCAAATTCTGGATAAGAGAATGCACATGTGCTTTCTGCGCGGCTTCCAGAACCGCCTTCTCGTCGGGCTGCAGACTGAGCCTTGCGATATTGTCGGCAATCGTTCCGGGCAGAAGTTCAACCTCCTGACCCAGATATCCAATGTGCTGCCCCAATTGCAATTGGTCCCAATTCTCGACTTCAGTGCCGTCAATGCGGACATGACCAGCATCTGCCTTCTGCGCGCCGACCAACAATCGCGCAAGCGTTGACTTCCCCGACCCCGATGGGCCGACAACTCCAACAACGTCGCCCGCGTTTATCGAGAATGAAGTGCGATTGAGAATCGGCGGGCGGCTCATGCCTCCGGGTGAAAGAACCAATGCCTGGTCCACATCAATGTTGCCCTTGGGATCGGGCATTGCGGTTCGCGTTGTTTGGTCGCCCAATTGCTCAAGCCGACTGATGAGCGAATTCCACGAAAAGCGGGCGCTGTTGAATTGTTTCCAACTGCCGATCACCTGATCAATCGGCTGAAGCCCGCGACCGGAAATGATGGAAGCGGCAAAGATCATTCCCGCAGTCATTTCTCCCTGCAAAACCAGATAGGCGCCAACGCCCAGTATGGCGATCTGCAGACCCATTCGAAGTGACTTGGAAACGCCGCTGAGAACAGAATTTCGGACATCGACGTTGTTTTGGGCTGTCAATGCACCGGCGCTGTAGGCCCCCCATTTGGAAATTCCATTTCCTGTCATCCCCATGGCGCGCAGGGTTTCACCGTTTCGCGCCATTGATTGTGCAGCAGAATTCGCTGCCTGCTGGTGTTTGCCTGCATCTGTGGACGATGAAGCCGTCACGCGCTGGTTGAATATCGCCAGCCCCAAGAGAATGACTGCACCCAACACGGTGAGGTAAAACAAAGTCGGATGAATGAAAAACAGGATGCCTATGAACAAAGGCGCAAATGGCAGGTCCAGCAAGGCAAAGACGGAGCGTGAAGCCAAAAAGGTGCGAACAGCCGTCAGGTCTTGCACCGGCCTGGTGTCGGACGTGGACTGGCTTGAATTGCTCACCGAAGCGCGCATTGCATCAGCACCCAATTGGGTTTCCAGCCGGATTGCTGCGCGCGAAGCAATGACACCGCGCACAGCTTCAAGCGCACCCAAAGTGAACAGGCAAAGCCCTGCAATAACAGACAGGAATATCAGTGTATCGATGCTGCTGGATGGCAAAACCCGATCATAAATCTGCAGCATGTAAAGCGGCATCGTCAGCAAAAGCAGATTCGTGACAAGGGAAAACCCGGCAAGGACAAAGAGCGTGCGGCGAAACTGCTGTCTTGCAATCTTCATGCTGTTCATCGGAAACCCCCAGCCCTGTTCTGCCTGATCATTCATGCATCAACATGAATGTTTATAGCCACTACAGGTTGCTTTGCCATTAACATCATTAACCGTGTGTTCATGGTGTCGCTAGATCGTGCCCACCCAATCAACAAGACGCTGTGTGGCACGTTCAATCTGCAGCGGATCGCGCAGGAAGCACATACGCAAATAAGGTGTGCCCCCGGTATAGAAACCCGTGCCCGGCGCCAGCCCTACACCGGCTTCTTCAATTATTCTCAAGGCCAGCGCTTTGCTATCGGCATAGCCTGGAATTTTGAAGAACAGGTAGAAAGCTGCAGGCGGTATGGCCAATTGAATTTTGTCTGTCGACTGCAGGCCTTCGCAAACGACGGTCCGATTGCGTTGCGCGCGCTCTTTTTGCATCTGAAAAAAGGGCTCCCCTTCTTCAAGCGCTGCGACTGCGCCTCGCTGAATGAACGGTGCAACGCCGGATGTGCTGTATTGAATGAGATTTTCCAGAACCTGCCCGACTTCCGGAGGTGCGGAAATCCAACCAGCCCGCCAACCCGTCATCGCCCAGTTTTTGGAGAAAGTGTTGACGAATAAAATCCGGTCATCCTCCTCCATGACGTCGTAGAACGAGGGAGCCCGATCGACGTCGTAGGTGAAGCGTGAATAGACTTCATCTGCGATGATCCACAAACCATGCTTGCGCGCCAATTCAAGGATCGATTGCAGGATCTCTCTGTCAGCGGTCCACCCAGAGGGGTTGGCTGGAGAATTGATAAACAAGACCCGGGTGTTGGGTGTGATTGCATCGGCAAGACGGTCCACATCGAGTGACCAGCCTTGTGTGTTGAAGTCGAGTTCGACATGCACCGGCACCGCACCACACACCTGTGCAGCTGCATGAATGTTGGGCCAGCACGGGGTAAGCATGACGACCTCGTCGCCAGCTTGCACAAGTGCCTGCAGCGACAGCTGGATGGCCTGCATGCCTGACCCTGTCACATAATATCTCTCGGTATCATGAGGACGGTCAAAATGTTCGCTGTGGTAGCGCGCCAACGCGTCACGCAGTTCGGGGATGCCGCGCTGCCAGGTGTAAAAGGTTTCGCCGTTCTTCAGCGCTTCATTCGCTGCCCGGACAATGAAATCCGGTGTCGGGATATCGCCTTCGCCCACCCATAAGGGAACAACATCGTCCATGGTGCGCGCCAGATTCATGATTGCGACAATGTCGCTTTCGTCCAGTCGCGCTGCAGACGGGCTGATGGAACCGAGTATATCTGAGGGCACCGTTTTCCAAATCTCATTAAAATAAAAGGCCCCGATGCTTGTGCACCGGAGCCTTGAAAACGGCAATCGATAAAATGGTTATTTGCGCAATGCGTCGCGGATTTCCGTCAGCAGTTGGATGTCTGCGGGAGGAGCTTCCGGCTCAGCTGGCGCGGCCTCTTCCTCTTTGCGGCGCATATTGTTGACCGCCTTGACCATCATGAAAATGATGAACGCGATGATAATGAAGTTCACGAGCACGGTCAGGAAACTGCCGTAAGCAAGAACTGCGCCCTGTTCCTTAGCAGCATCCAGAGTCGATGCCGTCACATCAGGCGAGAGACCGACGAAGTAGTTTGAAAAATCAAGCCCACCGAAAATCGCTCCAACAACCGGCATGATAATGTCATCCACAAGGGACTTGGTGATCAGCGCAAAAGCGCCACCGATGATGACACCGACAGCGAGGTCCATCACGTTTCCCTTTGAGATAAATTCTTTAAACTCGTTGAGCATTTCAGGGGCTCCCATTCTTCAATTATGGCGCAACAACGCACGTTTTATTTGCTTTTTGAAAAAGCGATAACGTCACCGCTCTATCTCATTAGCACCCCGTTAACCAGCCAAAACATGACCTTGCGTCAGGCCTATGAACAGACGAGTGGACGAAATCTCTTGATTTAGTTATACGTTTAACTATATGGTTAGATGTATAACTAAATAGAGGTACTCGATTATGAACAGACGGAAGTTTCTGACACTCGTGGGCGGAGGCGTGGTTATTGCAGCAGGAGCAGCCGGCGCCAGCATTGTGACGCGATCTCCAGACAAGGCGCTTAAGCCGTGGAGTGACGCGGGCACTTTGTATGACGAACCGAGGCGTAAAGCGCTGTCATACGCTCTTCTGGCTCCCAATCCCCATAACCGCCAACCATGGCAGGTCGATCTTTCCAAACAGGACACCGTTGTCCTGACTGTTGATACGGAACGCCTCTTGCCACACACCGACCCATATAATCGCCAAATCACCATCGGGCTTGGTTGTTTCATCGAATTGATGCGGATGGCTGCAGCGGAAGACGGATTCCGCGTTGATCTGACACTGTTTCCCGAAGGCTTTAACAACCGACAGCTTAACGACCGCCCGGTTGCGGAAGCTGTTTTTGTCAAAGACGCGTCAGTGAAGCCAGATCCTCTCTTCCAGCATGTCTTTGAGCGTCGATCGGTCAAGGAACCTTATCAGTTGGATCGCACTGTTGCCGGTGACGCATTGGACCGCATAAAAAGCGCCGCACAGGAGGGTTCAGCTGTGGGAACAAACAACGATGCAGACAAGGTTGAAGCGATGCGGGCCCTGACGAGCCGGGCGCTGGAAATTGAGATTGAGACGCCGCACACTTACAAGGAGAGCGTTGATCTGTTTCGTATTGGCGCGCGCGAGGTGAACCAGAACCCGGACGGCATCGATTTCACCGGCCCGATGTTTGAAACCATGGCGCTTACAGGACTGTTTAGCCGTGAAGCGGCCCTGGACCGAAACAACGCTGCCTACACGGAGGGCGTAAAAGCCGTTCTTGAAAACACAATGACAGCCATGGCCCATCTTTGGCAGGTGACACCCGGGAACAGCCGGATTGATCAAATCCATGCCGGGCAGGACTGGATCAGACTTAACCTCGCCGCTACGCGCGAGGGCCTTTCAATGCAGCCCTTGAGCCAGGCTCTGCAGGAATATCCGGAAATGTCGGAGCTCTACGCAAAGGTGCACTCAGACCTTGCGCCCGACGGTGGCACTGTGCAAATGCTGGCCCGGTTGGGATATGCCGCGCCAGTTGCGCAAAGCCCCCGCTGGCCACTGGAGGCGAAAATTGTAAAGCAGTGAATCTGAGCGACGAACAAAAACTCGTCTTCCAGTTTTTCAACGAGGTGGGGATCATTCAACAGTTGAGCTCCACCCTGTTCAATCGGCTATTGCCGAAAGGCCTGCACAATTCTCATTTTTCCGTTTTGAACCATCTCACACGACTTGGAGATGGAAGAACCCCTGTTGAAATTGCGCGCGCCTTTCAGGTCACGAAACCCACAATAACAAACACCCTGTCCACGCTTGTTGACCGCGGTTTCGTGCGCGTTGTGCCCAACGAAAAAGACGGCCGAAGCAAGTTGGTCTTTTTAACCGACGCGGGCCGTGCCTTCCATCTGGACGCGATTTCACGGCTGGTGCCAACGATGCAGCGGCTCGAAGGGCAACTCGATTTCGCGGCCATGGCCAAAGTGCTTCCCGAATTGGTTCGCATACGCGAAATTCTGGACAAAGATCGCGATCCTTAACGCGCTCATCGGCCTGTCCCTTGCTTCGCAATTCAACCTGACATCACCGTTTTCTGGACAGATCAGCTTCTCTGTGTTGATCTCATCACAGTCGACCATGCGAAAGGGAGGAGTGCATGCAAGGCTGGGGCACGATCATTGTCGCGATCTCCTATCTGCTGTTTTTGTTTGTCGTGGCGAGCTACGGCGACCGCCGCCGCGCGACCGGTCAAAACCTGCGCCAGCGGCCAACTATCTATGCTCTTTCGCTGGCCATCTATTGCACGTCCTGGACCTTCTTCGGCTCGGTCGGATTAGCGACAACATCCGGTCTGGACTTTCTTGCGATCTACGTTGGTCCAGTGCTGATGATCACGCTTGGGGCACCACTGCTCAGCCATATCATTTCGATTGCCAAGAGCGAGCGTATTACTTCGATCGCAGATTTCATCGCTTCCCGCTATGGTAAAAGCACGACTGTTGGAGCGCTCGCCGCCAGTATCGCGGTATTGGGAATCGTGCCGTATATCGCGTTGCAGTTGAAAGCGATTTCGACTTCCGTTGAAATCATGGTGACGCAGTACCAGCCCAGCGTATTGAGTGTTGATGGGCCGCCGGTCGACACGTCGATTTTCGTCTCGATATTATTGGCCGTGTTCGCCGTCCTGTTTGGCACGCGCCACGCTGATGCCACAGAACATCAGGACGGGCTGATGCTGGCCGTGGCAACCGAATCCATTATTAAACTGCTGGCGTTTCTGGCGGTCGGCGTTTTCGTCACTTATTACATTTTTGATGGATTTGGCGATCTGGTTCAGCAGGCGCAAACATCGGCGTTCGTTTCTGAAGAATTTTACGGCGGGATCAATCCGCTAAACTTTCTCGTGCTGACTCTGCTGAGCGGGTTCGCATTTTTGCTTCTGCCCCGTCAGTTCCACGTCGGCGTGGTGGAGAACCATTCAAAAGCTGATTTAAAAACCGCCCGTTGGATGTTTCCGCTCTATCTTGTGCTGATCAACCTGTTCGTGGTCCCGGTCGCCATTGCCGGTATGCTGAAGTTCGGACGCAGCGTTGATGCCGACACCTACGTGCTGGCGCTGCCCATCAGTGCGGGGGCCGATTTCATCTCCCTGACCGTGTTCATTGGCGGTTTGTCGGCCGCCACGGCCATGGTGATCGTCGCCTGCGTTGCGCTCGCGATCATGATTTCGAACAATATGATCCTGCCCCTGATGCTGCGCCGCGACGGAGGCCGCAGGTTGCGGGACATGGCGCCGGTTCTGCTGAATATAAGACGCACTGCAATCTTTATCATTCTCGCGCTCGCCTACATCTATTATCAGGCGGCGGGAGACTCAGCCGCGTTGGCCGCCATCGGCCTTTTATCATTTGCGGCAGTTGCCCAGTTTGCGCCCGCTTTCATCGGCGGCATGTTGTGGCGACGGGCAACCGCTCGTGGTGCCGTTTGGGGCATGATCGCGGGCTTTGGTATGTGGCTCTACACCCTGTTCATTCCAACCTTGCTGGATGCCAATGCACCGCTTCTGGTGGAAGGCGCTTTCGGGATAGAATGGCTGCGCCCGCAAGCCCTGTTCGGCACCACCGCAGCGCCGCTCGACCATGGCGTGTTCTTCAGTCTGCTGGCCAATACGCTCGCTTTTATTATCGCTTCGCTGACCCGCAAACCAAAGGCAATTGAGCGGTTGCAGGCCAATACATTTTGGATACGCGGGCAGTCCGGCACATCTCCCATGGCGCAATCCGGCGCAGTCGTCACAGTTGCGGAACTGCGCGCTACGATTTCGAACTATCTTGGTTACGAGCGCTGCGAGCGTGCTTTTGAGGGCTATTTCAACACCCGGAACCTGCCATACGACACGCGCGAAATCGCAACTGGTGACCTCATTCATTTTTCTGAACAATTGCTCGCAAGCGCCATCGGAGCAGCGTCCTCACGGCTGGTGATATCGCTTTTGCTGAAGAAACATGAACCCGCAGCAGAAACGACAATTCAACTGCTCGATGATGCATCAGAAGCCATTCAGTATAATCGCGATTTGCTTCAAACTGCGCTTGATCAGGTCGAACAAGGCATCAGTGTGTTTGATCGGGATTTCAAGCTTTCGAGCTGGAACCGCCAGTTTCGACAATTGCTCGCTCTGCCAACGCATATGGGACAGGCCGGTCTTCCCCTGTCCGCACTTTCTGACGAGTTGTCGAGGCACATTGAGCATTACGACCCCAAAACTGATGACCTGGTCAAGAAACTGCTTGATACACGCGAACCCTTCATCGTTTCATTGGCCGAAACGGGCCGTATTGTCGAAGTCGAAACGAAGTCAGTTCCTGACGGCGGGCTTGTCATTTCGTGGAACGACATCACAGAACGGGAAGAAGCTTCGCGCGCCTTGCAGGAGGCCAATGAAACTCTCGAACGGCGCGTTCGTGAGCGCACGGAGGAGCTGACCCGGCTCAACGAAGACCTTGCTCTGGCGCGCGAAGCCGCGGAAACCGCCAATGTGGGCAAGACGCGATTTCTGGCTGCTGTTGGCCATGACATCCTCCAGCCGCTCAATGCTGCGCGCCTTTATGCCTCGAGCCTGGCAGAACACCTAAACGACGACCAAAATCAGCGCCTCGCGCTGAACGTCGATGAATCGCTTGAATCCGTGGAAGACATTCTCGGCAGCGTGTTGGCGATATCGCGGCTGGATGCGGGGGTTTTGACGCCCAATGTGACCGAGTTCGAGGTGGACCGACTATTTCGCCGTCTGGACATTGAATTCCGTCCAAGCGCAGACGCAAAAGGTCTCGCGTTTGAGGTGGTTTCTAATGATTTTCACATCAGGTCAGACTACAGTCTGCTGCGCCGCTTGCTGCAAAATCTTGTCTCCAATGCCATCAAATATACCGAAAGCGGTTCGATCCGACTGGACGCGCGCGTTGTACGCAACCGCATTCTGATCGAAGTGAAAGATACGGGATCGGGTATTCACCGCGACGACCATGTCCACGTGTTTGAGGAATTCAAAAGGCTGGACGCCGGCAAGAAAGCAGCATCGGGTCTGGGGCTTGGCCTTTCAATTGTCAAACGTCTGTCTGACACACTGGGGCATGAGCTCACATTCGAATCAAAACCCGGCAAAGGGTCGGCTTTTTGTGTTGCTGTGCCTTTGGTTGTCGCCAAGGCTGAAGTTTCCAATGAGATAAAAATCGAGCCGAGCAAAGACCTCGATTTCAGCAACCTGATCGTCTTTTGCATCGACAATGAACCACGCATTCTCGACGGCATGAAAACGCTTCTCCAAGGGTGGGGGTGCACCGTTCACACCTATGAACATTCGAGCCAATTGTTGCAGGATCTTGCAAAGCATAGGCCGCACATTCTTATTGCGGACTATCATCTCGACAATGAAAATGGTCTCGACGTGATTGAATCTGCGCGGGCCCTCAACCGCCAAAACGATGCTGCAGATATCACCGCTGCCCTCGTTACAGCAGACCGCAGCGCGTCCGTACGTCTGTCAGCAAAGGCGGCAGAAGTTGCACTCATGAATAAGCCGCTGAAACCCGCAGCGCTGCGGGCCATGTTCGCTCAATTGCTGAAATCGGCGCAAAGCAACTCCGAAAAAATGTCAACGTCGCAGACGGCCGGACATGAAGCCGCTGAATAGTCTGTCTATATCGTATGGTGATCCGAAATCGCATCAGCACCTAAGCGATTAAGTGCAATCACCGCTTGGGTGCGGCTGTCCACAGCCAGTTTTTGCAAAACCGCTGAGACATGCGCCTTTACCGTTGCTTCCGAAACCGACAGTTCATAGGCGATCTGCTTGTTGAGCAGGCCCTGCGAAATCATGGAGAGCACGCGGGTCTGTTGCGGTGTCAGTGTCGACAATCGCTTGATAAGCTCTGCCATTTCCGGGTCGGTTTCCGCTGCGAGATCGACGTCATCCGGTTTCCAGACATCGCCACGCAGAACCGTTGATATCGCGGTGCGAATGGTCTCAATACCGGCAGATTTCGAGACAAAGCCGGACGCTCCCAATTCGAGCGTTCGGCGTATCGTTGCCGGGTCATCACTGGCTGAGACCACGACTACTGGAACGAATGCATGTTCTGCACGAAGTGCGAGCAGCCCGGAAAACCCACTTACACCGGGCATAGCCAGATCCAGCAGTACAAGATCGACATCTGCTGTTTCTGTAAGCAGTTGCTGGAGTTGCGAGAAATCACCAGCCTCCAATATGCGGACTTCTCCACCAGCGCCTGATGATGTCTCCAAGCCGCCGCGCAGAGCCTCGCGCATCGCTCCACGAAACAAGGGGTGGTCGTCCACTATGACAAGTGTCGAAGGCGTCTCACCCGATGGCTGATCTATCGCGTTCATAACAAGCACTCTCATATTGACAGGCAAGGCTGCTGTTAGGGCCAGCACGTTACGATGTCCATTACACATTCGTCGCAGCCAACCTGTATAACCCGATTGCGATACATGTGAGCCTTGCACTTTGGCACAATTGTCGGCAAATCTCATATACACCCAATCATAAGGTATAAAGCTGCAATGCGAGCGCAATTTTGGGCGAACTTGTCCTGGTGGCAAAAAACCGTAATTGAAGCTGTATGCATCCTTGTCATCGTTATCGCGCTGGTTCTTGCCACGGGCTTACTGTCGAGCGATGCAAGCAACGTCGATGCTTCCTACCGCTGGTGGCTGCTTTCAGGTGTTCCCTTTGTCGCGCTCGTTCTGGTATCGTTCCATGCCAAGTTGAGCGATAGATTTTTCGTACGCTCTGGCGGTTTCAACCCTGCGCGAAACAAGTCTTCTCCTGCGACCCAATCATCGGAGTCGACATCGGAATGAGCCTGTCTGAAATTGTTCCTGGTAACCGACAAAGTGTTACACCGGGTCGCGTCAAGGCGGTGCTTTGGTTTTGCGGTGCCCTTATTGGCGGCATCCTCCTGTTGTTTATCGTGCTGGAACGGCTTGGCCTTCCCGTGAGCATCGGCCGACTTTGGTTCGTCGGATTACTCGGCCTCGCTTTGGTTGGTTGTTGCTGGCTTGGCCGAACGCTCACAAGCCCTGACTATTTTTTTGCGGGTCGGCGTTTGGGTGTTGGAGTGCTGGGCCTTGGAGGACTGGCGGATTGGATTGGAGGCGCTTTCTTGGCGATCCTTATCAGCATTCCACCGGACCAGTTTGAAACACTGGGAAATCCGTTTCTGCTGGTGCCGGCGCTCATGCTGGGCATGGTTTTGTGCAGCACGTTGTTTGTGCCGGGTTTTCGGCGGGTGGGCGTTTCCACACTTTCAGGCCTGATGGCTTGGCGCCACCAAAATCAGGGGGTTGGTGTCGTGTTCGCGCTGCTTACAGCCCTCATACTCCTTATTCTGTTCTTTGCTGAAATGCGCATTGCAACATATCTCGCCAGCAGTTTCGCCAATATCGATATCGAAACTGCCAGATGGATCATGCTGCTATTGGTGGTGTTGCCGACCGTCTTTGGGGGCTGGCTGTCGTTAGCAGTTGTCAATGCCGTCTTCTCTTTGTGGGTCCTTATCAGCATGCTGGCTCCAGCCATTCTGGTTTCGATTTTTCGACCTGTCCTAGGCACCAGCACAGTTCTGGACAATGCGGAAAGCCAGCTCAGCACCATTCGATATGCGGACCTGGCCGGTGATTTTCCGCTGGCCGAAATGGGAACGAACCCCGGCTATTCAATCATCGCCATCGCCGTTTTTGCCTGTGGGTTTGCGGCATTGCCCCACGCGATTGCGCGCCTGTCACTTTCGAAAAACAACATCGCAGCGCTCGAAGGAACGGCCTGGACAGCGCTCTGCGCGTTTCTGGCGTTCAGCGCTTTTCCTCTATCAGTCGCCTTGCTGGCGCTTGCTGAATTGCCGCCTGGAACCGAGTTGCTCGAAAGCCAGCCTGTGCTGACCATTCTGCCCCATTTTGCCATCTGGCTGGCTGCCATCAATGGCGCCAGCGTAACGCTGTTTGCGTTCTCCAGCACTTTGGCACGTACATTTCGCCGATCCCGTAAGTTGGACCCCGGCGAGCGTTCAATGTCCCTGACGCGCGGCCTCGGTGTTTTGACCGCTCTGGCTTACGCGTTTGTGCCCGCCAGCCTCATGCTGACCGCTTCCACATACCTGCTGCTCTCTCTTGGTTTGAGTGCAGCAAGCTTGTTCTTTCCACTTCTGTTTTGCTTCTGGTTCGAACGTGTACAGGCTGGAACGGTCATCTTGTCCAGCCTCGCCGGCTCTGCAACGGTTGTGATCCTCGCCCGACCCTATGAGATTGTTCCGACTTTACTGCCGACAATCACTGAGGTTTCGATCACTATTGCCGCAGGTCTTGGTATGATGGCCTCTTTGACCGTTCTGTGCGCCGGGACTTTGCTGCGTGCTCTCCGGCCAGCAGGCAAGCCCGACAAACGTCTCGCTCAACTGCGCAATCCGACATGAGGCCTGCCAATGCCTCTTTCATTTGACATCGGCGCTTTCAACCCGGACCGCATTTCTGAACAGACACAAGAGTTCAATCGAACAACTGTTGAAATGCTTGAAGGTCTGGGCAGTCCATGGCGGCTGACACCCTCTCAGCTTCGGGCAGCACGGACAGAAGGCAAGGGTCCATTTCCGATTGGCCCGCCGGAAAAAACGGCCACCGTTATTTCGGTCGACGCCGGTGATCACAGCATTCCAGTGCGGGTTTTTAAACCAAAGGCCGGATCGCCCAAGGGCAGCTATCTTCATATTCATGGCGGCGGTTGGACACTTGGTTCCGCCGACGGGCAAGACGCCCGCATGCAGGAAATCGCAGACCGGTGCCAACTGGCATGCCTTTCGGTCGAATACCGGTTGGCACCTGAAAGCCCTTACCCCGCAGGGCCAAATGATTGCGAAACCGTCGCCCGCTGGTTGGTGAAGGATCAAGAACAATTTCCCAAAGAGTTCCTGGCAATCGGTGGTGAAAGCGCCGGCGCAAACCTCAGCGTGGTAACACTGCTGCGCTTGCGTGAGCGCAATTTGGTTAGTCGCTTTCATGCCGCCATTCTGATTGCGGGTGTCTATGATCTTGGCCTGAGTGCAAGTGCGCGCAACTGGGGAACCGAGCGACTTATCCTGAACACACCAGACCTTGAGATGTTCATCGCTCACTATCTGCAGGATTGCGGAAATGTTCGCAGTCCCGATGTGTCGCCGCTATTTGCCGATTTGCACGACTTGCCGCCAGCTCTTTTCAGCATCGGCACGCACGACATGTTACTTGATGATACGATTCAAATGGCGGCGCGCTGGAAAATTGCCAACAACAATGCAGAACTGGAAATCGCACCGGGCGGTTGTCACGACTTCCAGAGGTTTCGCGAATTGGACATTGCTCAGCAAAGCAATGAACGTATAGACACGTTCCTGAACGAGCGCAGGAAAGACAGTTCATGACGTTGGGAACAATCACGCACAAAGGGTTCGTGAACACTTGGGAATGCGACGAAAACGATCATCTCAATGTTCAATTCTACTGGCGCCGGTTTGGAGATGCACTGCAGATATTTCAGCATTTGAGTGGTCAAACCAGGCATGCGTGGAAAACGCGGCATGTGCGCTATCACAGCGAATTGCGAAAATCAGCAACGACCACAGTCCATTCAGCTTCGGTTACAGAAAACGGAGCGATTGTTCACCAACTTCTCGGAACCGATGGCGTAAGCTTGAGCGCAACAGCCATCGATACGTTTGAAGTGCCTGTTCAACCGGGGGCGAGCACACTCGCCATCATGCCGGAAAGTGCGCGAGCGCGCAGTTTGCCTGAAGATCACATCCTGCCTGTTGATGCGGACCAGAAAGTTCACTCGAAAGCTGGCCTGCTGACACATCGTTCCATGGTTACACCAAAGGAGTGCGACGAACACGGCTTTCTACTGGACGAAGGGCACATTGGCCGGTTCAGCGATGCGGCGGGCCATTTGTGGCATCATCTGGGTGTGAGTTACGACTGGCTGGCCGACAAAGGCCTGGGCAGCGTGGCGGTCGAGATGGCTGCCACCCGCCACAAACCGGTTAAAGCAGGAATGATGGTGGAGATCGTTTCCTGGGTCGAAACGGTGCGGGAGAAAACGTTTTCCTTCCGTCATCAAGTCAGCGATATGCAAACGGGTGAACCGCTCTATAGCGGCGCGGTTACCGCATTGATGATGGACCAGACGGAACGGCGTGCCGTCGCGTTGCCCCCGGATTTCGCCGCCCGCCTGTCTGAACTGATTGGCGAATCCGAATGAATGTCTCGAAAGATCCCTCAATGCATGGCCTGATATTCAAAATCACACCATCTGACGCTTGGGAAAAAGCGTGCATCGCTGGTGTTTTTACTGGTGCGCCGGTCGATCTTGCTGATGGCTATATCCATTTTTCAACCGCCGGTCAGGCAGCAGAAACTCTGAGGAAGCACTTTGCCGGCCAGACCGATCTGTTGCTGATTGCTGTGGATAGCAGCGCGCTTGGCAATGCTTTGAAATGGGAAGTGTCACGGGGTGGTGCGCTATTTCCGCATCTCTACGAACCGCTTTCCATATCGCATGTCGTGTGGGAACGCCCCATTGGCGTCGATGCAAACGGCAACCACGTTCTGCCCAATCTGGAGACTTAGCGGTTTGGATTTGTATTCAGCATTCGTAAGGCCGGCCTTGTTCAAGCTTGACGCCGAGCAAGCCCATGCAATGTCCATCAAAGCATTGAAAATGGGTATGCATCCGAAGGCCCGTGGCGATGCGGATCCACGTTTGCAGGTTGAACTGGCAGGTCTCAAGTTCTCGAATCCATTGGGTATGGCAGCAGGTTATGACAAGAACGCAGATGCACCTCATGCTCTTCTGGCATTGGGATTTGGGCACGTCGAGGTGGGCACCATCGCGCCGCAGCCGCAACCCGGCAATCCCAAACCAAGAATATTCCGGCTCGTAAGAGATCGGGGCGTCATCAACCGGCTGGGATTCAATTCCGGTGGGCACGATCTGGGTTTGCAAAATCTGAAACGCCCAGGTTCGCGTCTCAGTCCCAAAGGGCTCGTCGGTGCCAATTTGGGTGCGAATAAATTGAGCGAGGATTTTGCGGCCGATTATGTTGTGGGCATTGAACGGTTTCAACCCTATGTCGACTACATCACGATCAACATCTCCTCGCCCAACACGCCCGGTCTGCGCGCTTTGCAGGGCAAGGGGCCGCTAGACGATCTGCTCATGCGCGTGAGTGAAGCGCGTCTGCGTGTGCAAGAAGGCACGGGCGACCACGTACCGGTATTCCTGAAAGTCGCGCCAGATCTCAATGAGGCGGAAATCGACACGATTGCGGACGCGGTTCGTTCCTCATCTATCGACGCGCTTCTGGTTTCGAACACGACACTTTCCCGCCACGGGCTGCGTGACACTGAGATAGCAAGCGAAGCCGGTGGCCTTTCAGGCGCGCCACTGTTTGAGCGATCCACAATCATTCTGGCAAAGTTTGCACAACGTTTGGCGAAGGAAACCCCGTTGATTGGCATCGGAGGCATTCATAGTGCGGAAACGGCTTGGCAGAAGATGGAGGCCGGGGCGTCGCTGGTTCAGTTGTATTCCGGGTTGATCTATGGCGGGCCCAAACTGCCACAGGATATTCTGGCTGGTTTTTCAAAACGGCTGTCGCTTGAAAAGCTGTCGTCCATATCGGACATTGTCGGGCGCAGCACGAACGAGTGGGCTAGCCGCGCCCTTCCACCGGCCTGAACGTCCGGTCAGCATTGGGTCGCAGACGATAGAAAAGCGTTATCCCGCGCATCCCCAGAAACACCTCAAGCGCGAGCCACAGGCCATGATTGCCCATCACAGGTATGATGGCCCAGCACACCAGCAAATAGACAGCCAGTGAAATCAACATCATGTTGCGCATCTCGACCGACCAAGTCGCGCCGATGTAAACGCCGTCCATCTGAAATGCCACCACGCCCGCCAAAGCGGTGAGTGCCGCCCATGGCAGATAGGTCCGGGCTGCGGTCCGGACATCTTCTACGGTTGTCAAAGTATCGATAAGCCACGGTCCAAACAGGAAAAAGGCCGCGGTGGCGATGCCTGCCAATATGAAACCCCAAATGAGCGTAAGACGAACTGCTGCCTGAAATGCCGGGCGATAACGTGCGCCCACCGCCTTGCCGGCGAGTTGCTCGGCTGCGGTCGCAAATCCATCCAGAAAATATCCCGATATCAAAAAGAAGTTCATTAAAATCGCATTAGCGGCCAGTTGCGTTTCGCCGAATTTCGCGCCCTGTGCGGTGAAGAAAGCGAAAGCAAAAAGCAGACAGAAGGATCGGATCATGATGTCTCGATTGACCGCGAAGAGCCGCAGCAATGCAGACCCGTCGAATACGCGTTTCCAGTCCGGTCTGCCGCTCCTTGCGTAAGCGAGCCAACAGAGCGCAAGGCCAAACAAAACTGCAACGCCCTCGGCAATCACCGTTGCCCATGCCACGCCTTCGATGCCCCACCCCAAATGTAGGCCCAGAAAGATTGAAAGCACAATATTCGTGCCGTTCAGAATGGTTTGGAGTGCAAGGCCAAGACCTGCTCTCGCCTGTCCCAAAAGCCACCCAAGCACAGCATAGTTGATCAGGGTCAGCGGGGCCGCCAGAACACGAATGGTGAAATAGGCGATGGTCGCCTTTTCTACCGCCTCAGACACACCCATGGCCCAAAGCCCGCCTGCGAGAAGCAAGGGCGCAAGCAGCAGAACAAGACAACCCATCGCCAGCGAAAGAAGCAGAGCTCGCACCAATACAAGGCGCTGGCGCTCGTCGTCCCCCTCGCCCAACGCCTGGGCAACAAGGCCGGTGGTGCTAGCGCGAATGAAGTTGAAGGACGTGAAAATGACGTCGAACAGAATTGCACCAACCGCCAGACCGCCCAGGAGAGCGGCATCACCCAACTGACCTACGACGCCGGTATCGATGAGACCCAGCAACGGGGTCGAAAGATACGCGAGTGTGGTCGGCCATGCGATTGCCAGAACATGGCGATTTTCGATTGTGAAAGGGCGAACCTGCTGCCCATTCGCAGCCATGTCAGGACCGGGGCGAGCGGAAGCTCAAAATGCGCAACACAAGAAACACAGGGACCACAACCGCAGCGCCAATCAGCAGATATTCCAGCGAACTGAAAACGGCATCAAAGCCGAGGTTCCAAAGACGCTGAAAGAAATTGACGACACCCTGATAGATATCACGAGGTGACCAGCCAATTGTGCTCATAACCACGCCAACAATCAGCGACAGGATCAGCAACTTTACGAAAACCCGCGCCGGAGAGTCTCCAAGAAAACGTGTCAAACCACCGCTCATAGCTGAAGATCCTTCAAATCCCGATTGACCGCTGCGTTCATATCAGCCCTTGCAACAGCGCGGTATCATGCAGTTGCAAAAAAGGCCACCGCGAGGCAGATGGCAACGCAACCGGTTATCACCATACGCAAACGCGCAAACCAAAGACCAAAAACACCAAACTGGCCGGCAAACGTGTCCCACGCGCCCTGCGCTGCAAAAGCCAATGCAAGCACGGCAAAAACATAAGGCAATGGCAACAGCAGTGAAAACCAGCCAACAAGCGACGGCACGACAGAGATCGCAAAGGTGGTGCCTGCCCCCTCATCGCTGAGGCTGTGAAGGGCATTGCCCCATCGAATACCACCCAGGAACGACAGGATAACTGCGGCATAAGTTTTCAGGCCATCTATCAAGATCGCATATGCCGGATTTGAATTTTCCATCAGCACGAGAGTCAGGCTGAGAAACGCGAAGGGGATGATACCGGCCAGTGATAGCAGCCATGCTGTTCGGCGATTGCGGGTTGCAATCGTGCTGTGGCGCGCGGAACCGGGCTTCAAAGCTGCTTCAAGACTGGGCTTGGAATCATCCCGTGTAAGCCTGGTGGACGACACTTCAATCAGTCTTTCTTGAACACGACACTCGCCAGCCAGCCGGTTGCCATGGCAACGAGCACGGCAATAATTCCATAAAGCAATCCATTACGGTGTGCGAGATCGTAGGCTGCCTGCTCAAACCCCTGTTTGCGCACGTTCAGCAACACAGACCGAGTGGTGACAAACTCCCCGTCTGCAAACAGATAAGCACGCGCGCGGTGATGACCTATGGGAACATTTGCTGGAACACGCAACGTCGCCTTGAACAGCGTTGGACTCAAGTAGCGAATATCTCCAATACCTCTGACAAACAGCCCCTGCGATGCTTTGAGACGCACCAAGGATCTTCGGAAAGAGTCCAAATCCTCATCTTCTTCTGCTTGATCGGTTTCAGCGGAAGTCTGTGTCTCCGGTTGAGGCTCGGCTGTCACCGCTTGCTGACGCAATGTGAGATTGTCGAAACCAATCTCCAGAATTTTCAGGTCTTTCGCCTGGGTAATCTGATCCAGAGGCCGGGTCGTTGCGACAGCATAAGACGAAGGCACACCGACGAAGGAACGTTCATCTCCATTGACCCAGATGCCAAACTTCCATTCTTTCTTGCGGACGGTAACCCGCTTTGGTGGACCAGACAGCGTGACGACAATGTCATATTTGTCCTGTTTCAACAGATTTTCGTCTGCATTTTCGACGGATCCGAAGACAACGATTTCAGCTCCATCGAAACTGGATGTGATTGCAACCGTCTCATCAGAAAGGCCGATCTGGATATCGGCCTCCGACTGGGCCAACGCAGGAAAGCTCCAGATCAATGCTATGATAAAAGTGATCAGCCGCAACATCAGTGGCCACCCACACTTCCAATGGAAAACAATTCAGCAGGTGTGGACACAAGATCCCATCCAAGACGAATGCAAACGGCGAGAACAATGAGGCCCAAAAGCGCTCGCAATTGTTCGCCTTTCAGCTTTTGCCCGGCACGCGCACCGAACTGAGCGCCGATGACACCACCGACCATCAAAATAAGCGCCAGTACAATGTCCACCGTCTGGTTGGTGGCAGACTGGGCGACCGTCGTGAACATGGTCACAAACATGATCTGAAACAGCGAGGTTCCGATCACGACATTCGTTGGAACCCGCAAAATGTAAATCATGGCGGGAACCATGATGAAGCCACCGCCAACCCCCATGATGGAGGCCAGTATGCCGACCACCATTCCCAACACCAAAACGGGAATGACACTCAGATAGAGTTGCGAGCGATGAAACCGCATCTTGAAGGGCAGGTTGTTGATCCAGCTTTGCTGGGGCGGTGGAGGCGCCGCAACTTCGGCGCCCTTGCCGCGATTTTTCCTGATCGCGTTCAGGCTTTCAACAACCATAAGGCTGCCAATAGTGCCCAAAAACAAAACGTAGAGAATTGAAATGATCAGATCTAGTTGTCCGGCCTGGCGCAGGGATGAGAATATCGCCACGCCTATTGCTGATCCGGCCACACCGCCAATCAGCAAAACGATACCCAATTTGATATCCAGCGTTCCACGTCTGAAATGCGCCAGTGCGCCCGAAAATGAAGACGCAACGATCTGGTTGGCTTCGGTAGCGACTGCGACTGCAGGGGGAATCTGATAAAATATCAGCAGCGGCGTCATCAAAAAACCACCGCCGACACCAAACATGCCTGATAGAAATCCAACGCCAGCACCCATGCTGAAAAGCACGAGAACATTGACCGACATTTCGGCGATTGGAAGATATAAGTTCAAAGCACGAGACCCGGAAAAACCGACCGTAGACAAGACATTCCGGCGCAACATATGCGGTTGTTCAGCCGGTTTTGGCTACATGCGCCTATGGTTATGGCGTGTCAAATTTTTTTGGCAAAAAAGCAATTTTGCACAGCCGACAGGCTCCATTACCGCCTGCGAAGTCTCAAATCGTGTAGCCTGAGTCTCAAATATTGAGCGCTTGAAGAAGTTTTGAGTCGACTTTGCCGGTTACGGGAATTCCGGCTGAGCGCTGGAACTCCATGATTGCATTCTTGGTTTTCGGCCCCATGAGACCGTCCGGTTCGCCGACTGCGAAGCCCCGCTCGTTCAATTTGGCTTGTGCTTTTTGTATCATGACTTGCTGGCTGCCGGCCGAAACTGTCTTGGTACCGGAAGCTTTGCCAAGCCATTCGCGTGGCGGAGTTACGCGGTTGACGGCATCGTCAAGCTTGGCGGGTTTCCATTCACCGACTTGCAGACGCGCATCATCAAGATCATCAGGATCCATCGCATTGGCCACTTCGTCACGCTTTTTCGACGCATCCGTGTCGCCTGTCTTTGCAGCCAGAGCAAACCATTTGTATGATTCAATCAGATTTTGCGGAACGCCCATCCCCTGACCGTATAGAATGCCAAGATTGAACTGGCTGTCCTTGATCCCGAAATTGGCGGCCTTCTTGAACCAGTCGACAGCCTTGTTCATGTCTGCTGCAATTTCCGGCGGGTTGCCCATGGCATGGATCACCGCAAGATTGTGCATCGCGCGTGCATTGCCGGCAGCAGCCGCTTTTTCGTACCAGGCAGCGGCCGTGTTGATATCGCGACTGACGCCGATACCCTTTTCATAGAGGCTGCCGATTGAATATTGAGCTGGTGCGAAACCCTGGTTGGCCGCGGCTTCAAACCATTTGGCGGATTCCGTCATGTTGCGCTGAACGTCTTTGCCTTCCGAATAGCGCATGCCCAAATGGAACAGAGCCTTGTCGTCTCCAGTTGCAGCAGCTGTAACGAGTGCAGCAGGTCCAGCCGAAGCCGGCACTTCGTATCGGGCCGATTGCTCGACGGGTTGATCTTCATCAGACGTTGCTTCCGCCACGACATCAGACACTGTCGGCTGGTCTGTGTTCGCCTCGACAGGCGCGCTTTCAGTGGGGTTCGTTGCGACCGGCGGCTGTTCGGGTACAGCTGCAATCTCTACTTCATCTGCAGGTGGAGAGGCAGATGCTGCATCCTGCTCGGTGTCTGAAGGCCCGATCGGCGGTGTTTCAGCGACTTGCTGCACATCTGTGGCTTCGGGTTCGGTGGTCGGCGCATCAGTGTTCGCCAATTCCTTTGATGGTGTGACAGCCCCTTCAGTTGCGCCCTGTTTGGAAACCGGCTCTTCAACCTTCGCCATTGGCGCAGGATCACCACCAGCAAATATCTGGTAACCCTTGAACGCGATCAAAGAGAGCAACACCGCTGCAGCAGCCATGACAACCGGTTTGCGCAGGCGATCCATATTCAGATTGCCGAGCAAGCCTCCGGCCTTGGCCTTAACGCCCGCAAGCGCGGACGTCTTGGATTTCACGGCCTCTTCGCGAACCGAATTCATTTCAGCTGTGGTGGCCTGCAGGGCACGACGAGCGGCGGCTACAGCATCCGGGCGCACATCCTCGGTCATGCGGTGAGGCGCGGAGACCTGATCGGAAACCGGCTCTTTGGGTGTTGGCGCTTCGGTGCCCGGAGCAGTCTTGTTTTTCAAGGCCGCATTCGCTTGTTGCACCATCTGCTCAAGGTCGGGCGCTGCGGAGCCTGGCTCTAACGGCTGATGGTTTTCCGGCGGTTGCTCGCCAGACGTTTGATCGGCGCCATAGCCGGATTCGATGTGATCCGAGGGATCAATACTCGGCGCATCCACAAATCCGGTTTCCACCGCAACCCGGTGCATGACACCCAGTTGTTCATCAGCGCTGGCAGCTTCTGCCAAGCCATCCGCCGCGAAAGCCGTTTCATTGGCGTGCTGCGACAGGTTTTCAGCAACGCCGTCCAGAGTTGCTGCCTGCGGCATAGGGTTGATTGGCTGTGTTACAAAACTTGCTTCGCGCACTGCTGAATTGGCGTTGGATTTTTCCACCGCCGTTTCAATGGAGTTAAGGCGTTCGACAACGCTGGCCAAGGTCGCATGAACCTGATCAACCGTGTGTGCTGTGGACGCGTTTCCGGCTTCGGCTGCAGTTTGCAAGGCTTTGAGGTCTTGCGACAGAGCCTCGATAATCTGACCCGGTTCGCTGCTGCTGCCAACCAGCGCCACAGCCTGCTGGGCCGCCTGCTGGGCTGCTTCAAGGGAGAAATTCTGGGTTGTCGCGATCTGTTGTTCGATCTGGCCTAAACGCGCCTCAACAGGCGAAAAGTCGACCTGGACATTCGATGCACCGCCCTGCTTGTTCAGATGACGAATAATCTGCCCAACCTGCGCCTCAAGATTCGACATTTGAGCCGCTGTTGAATTCACTGCGGCTGTTTCTTCCAGTCGCGCATAGAGTTGCTGAACCTGTTGCTCAAGATCATGCGTTTGAGACTGGGCAACCGCGTCATCCATACGTGCGTTGAGCGCGCGCAACTGGTCTTCGATCACACCGATGTCCGGGGCTGCAAACATAGCGCTTGCACCGCCAAGATCACCGTTTTCGGCGTATTTTTCGAAGGAGCCAAGACGTTCGGTCAGGCCATCGATCCGAATGGCCAACTGATTGAGTTCGTCGGCCGGATCGCGCGACGCAATCGCATCAATTGTGCGCGCAAGATCTGACATTCGCGCTTCGACACGGTCAACAGCGGAAAGATCAAGGGCCGGAGATTTGTTGCCCATATTGGAAACGGCAACCAGCGCGCGTGCGATTTCATCCAAACGGCCTTCGAGTGATGCCATGTCCTGATTGGAGATTCCTCCGACGGATTCGTGTCCAGACGATTGCTGCGTTTGACCAACGAGACCTTCAATTTGGTCTCCCATCTGGGCCAAGCGATCTTCAAGCCGACTCAAGGCAAGAGTTTGTGGCAGGTCGTCGACCGACATGCGCAATGTGTCCAGTTGAGACGCAATCGTATCAACCAGCGGACGCACGGAATTGGCGGAACTTAATGATGCTGAATCAATGCCCTGCGTTAAGGCGTCAAGGCGGGCATTCAGATTGCTGGCTTGACGGTTGCCGGATGCCTGGATTTCCCGCCGCATTGCTTTGTGCATATCCTGCACGACCGATCCGCGCATGGAATCGAGTTCCTGCTGAAGCTGCTTGAAAGCTGCTTCATTGAACTCAGGCTCCTTGTGAAGATCAGCAACAGCCTGCGCTATGCGATCAATATCGGACTGCGGGACATCCTGTTTGATCGCTACAGGCTTTTCAACCTGTGTCTTCAAACCGGACACTTCATCCTTCAGGCTTTTGAGTTGTTCGATAACACTGGTCAGCAACTCACTTTCGCCCGGTCCAGCGGAACCTGATGGGAAGCCCGGCCTGTTGCCGGTGTTTGTATTATTCAGCATCTGCTGACGAGCGGCGACCTGTTGGGCCAAATCGGGCGTGCCGGCAGACATGGACCCAGACTGCTGGAAACCGGCCGCTGGTGGCGTCATAATCTGGCTGGACAGCCTCTGAATTTCTTCCTGCAACATACCAAGTTGACTGTTCGTCGCCTGTGCATGCTGCTCCATGCCAAAGCCTGGATTGTGAAGACTGCGAGAATCATGCCCGCCAGCCGCCATCGGCCGGGAGACGCCTGCCTGCCCGGCGCCGAGGGCGCTTGTGTTCAGGCGCTGCTCAATGGAATCAATAGCCTGCCTGATGCTGTTCAAGCGATCAGACTCAGCTGAAAAGCCCGCTTGTGGCGCACCGTATGGTGCATATCCATGATGACCCGAATAAGCCTGACGCATATGACAAAATCCAATTTCAGATCCCGAAGCAGTTTCGGAAACATTCAGCTGTAGCCATGAGGTTGCAACGCAAACCTGTGGCCTTTGCGGCGTCACTTTCGACAATCATGGTAAACACCGCGTTAATAACGGTTAACGCAGATGAAAAATTGTGCTGGGGGTCGAAATGCGGATCAAACAGTCTTTACAGTTGGCCGGGTGGCAACCGATGACCTAGGTTTGTTGAGGCGCGTGTCGCCCATCAGTTTCAAAACATCAATTGCGGATAGCCAAGTTTGAGATTGTTGTTTATGAAGGGACTTGCAGCTTTGGGGCAGGTCTGCACGTCTGGCGGGTGCGTTCTGTCACTGCCATCGTTGCTCCGTCATGACCAGAATGGTGTACTGACAAAGAATTGGGGAGGCCTTTTTGATTTGAACAAGGCCGGCTTACTGTGATGATTTATAAGATTGGTGATCTTGCGCGTGAATTTAACGTGACCTTGCGCACGCTCAGGTTTTACGAAGATCGCGGACTGATTACGCCCGAAAGATCGGGAACGACAAGGCTCTATAGCGAGCAGGATCGTGAGCGGTTGCGCGTGGCGCTGTTTTGCAAGCGCATTGGCTTGTCGCTTGGCGAGATTCGCGAGATGCTGGAATTGCACGATCGTCAGCACGGTGACGATGCTGCGTCCCGCATAAAGGAAGTCTACACATCGCAATTGAAAACGCTGGTCAAGCAACAGCAGGCCACACAGGAAGCGATTGTGGACCTTGAACGCGCTATAGAGCGGGTGAGTGTTCAAAACGCTCACTAGAGCATTCCGCGCCGTTTCCCGATCGACACCCATTGTTAGGGTGGGCGTTCGTCGTACCAATATACGCCGCCACCGCACATTTCATCATTGCCGAAAGCGCAAAAGAGCGCGTTTCGACAAACCGTCCAACCGGGCGAACCATTGAATTCAAAAATAAAATTCACCTCGGACTGAACAATTTCACGTCAACTCACATTGCGGTGAATTTCTTTGACGTTTACGCAAACGTCAATTATATTCCGTTCAGCAGCAAGGCCTTATGCCGATGGTCTGAAAATCTGACCTATTTCAACGGTCAATTTGGCGCATCCGCTGCAACGATTTTTACTGATTGAGCGCTTGCAGTTCATGCTGGCGTGATGACAACAATTGAGAACGTCCCGTACGGTCGGAGGAGAATATAGATGCCTACGTACAAAGCCCCTGTCGAAGATTCCCTTTTTATTCTGAATGATGTGCTGCACATCGAACGCTACAACAATTTGCCCGGTTTTGCCGATGCAACGCCGGATATGCTCGAAGCCATTTTGGGCGAAGCAGGCAAAATGGCCGAAGAATTGCTGCAACCGCTCAACCAGGTGGGCGACCACGAAGGTTGTGTGCGCAGTGACGACGGCTCGGTGAAAACGCCAACCGGCTTTAAAGAGGCTTACGATACTTATCGCGAAGCGGGCTGGGGTGCCCTTCCGTTTCCTGAAGAATATGGTGGTCAGAACCTGCCAGCCATTTTGAACGCTGCCGCCAGCGAGTACGTTTCATCAGCCAACATGGCTTTCGGCATGTATCCGGGTCTCACCAGCGGTGCGGTTGCAGCTATTCTGGAACATGCGTCGGATGAGCAGAAACAGACTTATGTGCCCAAAATGATTTCGGGCGAATGGTCCGGCACCATGAACCTGACCGAGCCACATTGCGGAACCGACCTTGGCCTGCTGCGCACAAAAGCGGTGCCGCAGGACGATGGCAGCTACAAGATCACCGGACAAAAGATTTTCATCTCCGCCGGCGAACACGACCTCACCTCAAACATCATTCACCTCGTCATTGCCCGTATCGAAGGCGCACCGGAAGGTGTTGACGGTATTTCCCTGTTCATCGTGCCAAAGTTCATTCTCAATGACGACGGGACACCCGGTGAGCGCAATGGCGTCGTGTGTGGTTCCATCGAAGAAAAAATGGGCATCCACGGCAACTCAACCTGCGTGATGAACTATGACGACGCGACAGGTTATCTCGTTGGCGTTGAAAACCGTGGTTTGAAAGCGATGTTCGTGATGATGAACGAAGCGCGTCTGGGCGTTGGCATTCAGGGCTTGTCCCAATCAGAAGTCGCTTATCAGAACGCCGTTGAATATGCCAAGGAGCGTCTGCAAGGCCGCTCGATCTCCGGCGTTAAAGAGCCTGAGAAAAAGGCTGACCCGATTATCGTACATCCGGACGTTCGCCGCGTGCTGATGACGATCAAGAGCTTCAACGAAGCGTCTCGTGCCCTGGTGATGTGGGCGGCGCTGAAAGGCGATATTCACCACCGGTCCGACAGCGACGAGGACAAAGAACTTGCCGACGACATGATGGGTCTTTTGACCCCCGTCATCAAAGGCGTGATCACCGACAAGGGTTTCGACAATACGGTCATGGCACAACAAATGTACGGCGGCCACGGTTATGTGTCGGAATGGGGCATGGAGCAGTTCGTCCGCGATGCCCGTATCGCGATGATCTATGAAGGGGCCAACGGCATTCAGGCGCTCGACCTCGTGGGCCGCAAACTGCCCAGCAAGGGCGGTCGCGCGGTGCAGGCTTATTTCAAGGAAGTCGGCAAATTCTGCTCGGCACACAAGGACGACGAGAAGATGAAGCCCTATGTCGAGCCGCTGTCGAAGGCGCTGACAGACCTGCAAACAGCCACGATGTGGCTGATGCAGAATGGCATGTCGAACGCCGATAATGCAGGCGCGGCTTCAACAGACTACATGCACATGTTCGGTCTGGTTGCCTTTGGTCACATGTGGGGCCTTATGGCCGCCGCATCGAACGAAAAGCTCGCTGCCGGTGCCAATGGTTCATCCGCCTTCTATGAAAACAAGCTGCTCACCGGCAAGTTTTTCATGGAACGCGTGATGCCTGAATCCAGCGCTCATCTGGCCCGCATTCAGACCGGATGCGACACCATGATGTCGATGGACGTCGAAGCGTTTTGACAACGAAGCCCACGTTACCACCGAAAAGTCATCACCTTGAAGCCATGCTTCAGGGTGATGATAGCAGCGGCTTCCATTGAAATGAAGATTCTGGACTTAGCCCTTGCCGCAATTTCAATCCTCATCGCTGCTGCCGTGCCAACAGTGTTCTACTTGGTAAATGGGTATTTTACTTGGTTCACGGTGCCTCTTGGCATTACTCTTGCTGTCACGTTCTACTATTTTCGTCCCATACCATTTTTATAAAAGACAAAGCCATGACACTGCCTTCTGAAGCCCTTGATGTCCCTGCCCCAGAATGGCGCACGGGCGATGTTGCGATGCTGGAAGAAATGACCGAGCGGTTCATGGAGGAAGAGGTTCTTCCCCATTACGAGCGCTTTGAGAAGCAGGAAATGGTCGACCGTGAAACCTGGGAAAAAGCGGGCGAAGCGGGCCTGCTCTGCGCGTCGATGCCCGAAGCCTATGGCGGTGCCGGTGGCACTTATGCCCATGAAGCAGTGATCGCCGAAGCGATGGGACATGTCGGCGTCGACGGGTTTGGCCTCGCGCTGCACAATTCCATCGTCGCGCCTTATATTCTGCATTACGGATCGGAAGAGCAAAAGGAAAAGTGGCTGCCCAAAATGGCGACCGGTGAGTTGATCGGTGCGATTGCCATGACGGAACCCGGTGCCGGTTCTGACCTTCAGGGTGTCAAGACGAGCGCTGTTAAAGACGGCAATCACTACAAGATCAACGGTTCAAAAACCTTCATCACCAATGGCCAGCACGCCAATATCATAGTGGTCGTGGTGAAAACCGACCCATCACAGGGCGCGAAGGGCACATCGCTTATCATAGTTGAAACTGACGATCTGGAAGGCTTTGAACGTGGTCGCAATCTCGACAAGGTGGGTTTGAAAACAAACGATACGTCTGAATTGTTTTTCAACGATGTACGCGTGCCGACGTCGAACCTTCTGGGCCCCGAAGAAGGGCGTGGCTTTTACCAGCTTATGGAGCAATTGCCCCAGGAACGTCTGCTGATCGCCAATCAGGCCATCTGCGCTATCGAACGCGCGCTGGCACTCACAATTGATTACGTGAAAGAGCGCAAGGCGTTTGGCAATCGTGTGATCGATTTCCAGAATACGCAATTCAAACTGGCGGAGTTGAAGACGGAAGCCACAGTTGCCCGTGTGTTTGTCGACCATTGTGTCGAGCGTCATCTGGAAGGTGGTCTCGATGCGACAACAGCCTCAATGGCAAAATATTGGGTTACCGACTTGCAATGCAAGGTGATGGACGAATGTGTCCAGTTGCACGGGGGCTACGGCTACATGAATGAATATCCCATCGCGCGCATGTTCCGCGACGCACGGGTTCAACGCATCTATGGTGGCACGAATGAGATCATGAAAGTTCTGATCTCGCGGAGCCTTTGAGCCGATGGATATGTCCGCTCAGTTCAGCCCCGAAATGGCACCACCATCCGCCCGCTGGATGGGGATGGAACTCATCGAACACCGGGCCGATGAGCGCTTTTCCAAAGTATCCTTCGCGCCCAACAAAGACATGATCAATTTCGGCGGCGTTATTCAGGGCGGTTTTCTGACCGCCATGATGGATGACGCTATGGGCTTCAATACTTTCATTTCATTGGGCATGAAATACGCCCTTGCTTCCATCGACTTGCACACCCACTTCTTCAAAGCGGTCAAGATGGGAACGGTCATCGTGGAGGCGCGCGTGACACGCAGTGGCAAAAGTGTAGCTTTTGTCGAAGCCCAATTGTTCGATTGTGACGGCGATCTTGCCGCACGTGCCACATCGAGCTGCAAGTTACGCCCGTTTACGGGCCTTCAATTCGAAACGGAGACTTCGCCCAATGGCTGACTATACCCTGCACTGTTTTTTGCAATCCGGGAACGCTTACAAACCGGCGCTGATGCTGCAGCTGGCAGGGGCGGACTGGGATGCAGCCTTTGTGGATTTCATGAATGGTGCTCACAAGTCGCCCGAGTTCCGTGCGATCAACGAGATGGGCGAAGTGCCGGTTCTGATCGATCACACACAGGGCGACGCCGTTATCACACAATCCGGCGTCATGCTGTGGCACCTGGCTGACCGCTTTGACCAATTCGCGGCGCGCAATGCTGAAGAGCATCGCGAAGTTTTGCGCTGGATCCTGTTCGACAACCATAAATTCACCGGCAGTCTTTCGGTCTTTCGTTTCATGCACCATTTCATGAAACAGGGCGATTCTCCGGAAGCACAGTTTATGAAAGGCCGGATGATTCAGGCTTTCAAAACCGTTGATCGCCGTTTGCAATCCCGCGACTGGATTGCCGCAGATCGCGCCACAATCGCAGACATTTCGCTGGCCGGATATTGCTTCTGGCCCGACCATTACGAGACGGACTGGAACGACTATCCGGGCATCAAAGCCTGGCTGGAACGCATTGAAAACCTTCCCAACTACGCCACCCCTGAACAGATTTTGCCGACATCCTGATCGGCGCACCCAATATACCCCTGGAGGACCAAACCAATGGCTGATGCATTTATTTACGACCACGTGCGCACCCCGCGCGGCAAGGGCAAGAAAGACGGTTCCCTGCACGAGGTACCGACCAACCACCTGGCTGCCGGCGTTTTGGAAGCGCTGCGCGACCGTAATGAGCTGGACACCAAACTGGTAGACGATGTCGTATTCGGCTGCGTTGACCCTGTGAAAGAAGCCGGTGGCGACATCACGCGGACGGCCGTTTTGCAGGCCGGTTATGATGAAAGCGTCGCGGGCGTCCAGCTGAACCGCTACTGCGCATCGGGTCTCGACTCCGTCAACTTCGCAGCATCGAAAATTATGGCTGGAGCCGACGATGTGGCCATCGGCGGCGGTGTTGAATCGATGTCACGGGTTGGCATTGGCGCTGCGGGCAATGCGTGGCCGATGGACCCCTCCATCGCGGTCCCTTCCTATTTCGTGCCGCAAGGTATTTCAGCAGACCTGATCGCCACAAAATACGGTTTCTCACGTGACGACGTGGATGCCTATGCGGTGGAAAGCCAGCGCCGTGCCGGTGAAGCCTGGGAAGATGGACGTTTCGATAATTCGATCGCCCCAGTAAAAGACATCAACGGTCTCACTCTGCTCGACAAGGACGAGCATATGCGCCCTTCAACCGACATGCAGTCGCTCGCTTCGCTCAACCCGTCTTTCGCAATGATGGGTGAAATGGGCGGTTTCGATGCGGTTGCCGTGCAGCGTTATCCGGAGCTGGAAGACATCAACCATGTTCACCATGCGGGCAATTCATCAGGCATCGTGGACGGCTCAGCCGCCGTGTTGCTGGGTTCTGCGGAAGGCGGCAAGGCGATGGGCCTGAAGCCCCGCGCCAAAATCCGCGCCTTCACCAATATCGGTTCCGAGCCCGCCATCATGCTAACCGGCCCAGTCGATGTGACGAAAAAGCTTCTGAAACAGGCCAATATGAAAATCGAGGATATCGATTTGTTCGAACTGAACGAGGCCTTCGCTTCGGTCGTTCTGCGCCACATGCAGGCTTTCGACATTCCTCATGACAAGATGAACGTGAATGGCGGTGCCATCGCCATGGGGCATCCGCTCGGCGCAACCGGGGCTATGATCCTTGGCACCGTGCTGGACGAGCTTGAGCGCCGTGACCTCAACACCGCACTGGTGACACTCTGCATCGGTGCCGGCATGGGTACTGCTACCATCATCGAACGCGTGTAAGGAGAGCATGTCATGACCACCTACACCAATTTCACCCTTGAAACCGATGCCGATGGCATTGCGCTGATCACCTGGGACAGCCCAGGCAAATCCATGAACGTGATCGATGCTTCCGTGATGGAAGACATCGACGCGATTATCGAAACCGTTGAGACCGACGATGCCATCAAGGGCGTGGTCATCACCTCCGGCAAGAAGACGTTCGGCGCTGGTGCCGATCTCACCATGCTGCAGGGCATGTTGGGCACCTATGCCGAAGAAAAAGCACGGGACGAGCAAGCCGCAGCGCAGATGCTGTTTGATGGAGCCTATCGCCTTAACAAGACCCTGCGCCGCATTGAGGCCGGCGATAAACCTTGGGTTGCTGCGCTGAACGGCATGGCGCTGGGCGGTTGTCTTGAAATCGCGCTTGCCTGCCACGCGCGTGTTGCATCAGACGATCCAAAAACCACATTCGGCCTTCCCGAAGTGAAAGTTGGTCTGCTGCCCGGCGGCGGCGGAACCCAGCGCATTGCCCGCCTGGTAAATCCGCAGGACGGCATGCAGATGCTGTTGCAGGGCAAAACCCACCCGGCCAAAAAGGCGAAACAGCTTGGCTTCATCACAGAAGTTGTGGCCGCCGATGCCGTGGTTGAAACGGCAAAACAGATGCTCCGCGACGGTTTGAAGGCCGAAGCGCCATGGGACCAGAAGGGGTTCAAGGCCCCGATCAATGTCTGGTCTCCAGCCGGTGTGCAGATGCTTTCTGCGGGCAACGCGATTTTGCGTAAGGAAACCTATGCGAACTATCCCAATGCGCTGAACATCATGAAGTGCGTTTACGAGGGGTTGTTGCTGCCTTTCGATACGGCCCTGAAAGTGGAAAGCCGGTATTTTGCCAACACGCTGACGACGCCGGAAGCCAAGGCGATGATCCGCTCGCTGTTCATCAATATGCAGGAGCTGAACAAGGGCGCGCGCCGCCCCGATGTCGCAAAATCCGACCTGAAAAAAGTCGGCGTCATCGGCGCCGGTTTCATGGGTGCGGGTATTGCCTATGTCACGGCGAAAGCTGGGCTCGACGTTGTTCTGCTCGACCGCGATCAAGAAGCCGCCGACAAGGGCAAGTCATATTCCGCCGATCTTCTCGACAAGGCGATTTCGCGCAAGCGTTCAACGCCGGAGAAGAAAGAGGAACTGCTCAATCGCATCACGGCGACCAATGATTATGCGCTGCTTGATGGCTGCGATCTGGTTGTCGAAGCCGTGTTTGAGGACAAGGGCATCAAGAAGGTGGTGACGGAATCCACCGAAGCTGTGATCAGCGACAAGGCGATCTTTGCCTCCAACACATCCACCATTCCGATCACGGAACTGGCGGAAGCATCCGTGCGCCCGTCGAACTTCGTTGGCATCCATTTCTTCTCGCCTGTCGACAAGATGATGCTCGTTGAAATCATTATGGGTGAAAACACCGGTGATGAAGCGCTCGCGATGGCCATCGATTACGTGCTGGCGATCAAGAAAACGCCGATTGTCGTCAATGATTCCCGCGGCTTTTACGTCAACCGCTGCGTGATGCGCTACATGAACGAAGCGTGGAATATGCTGGCGGAAGGGGTTCCCGCACCGATGGTTGAAAACTCCGCCAAGATGGTCGGCATGCCGGTTGGTCCGCTGACTCTGAACGACGAAGTTGCCATCGATCTTTCCCAGAAGGTGATCAAACAGACAATTGCCGATCTTGGCGAAGGGGCCGTTGATCCTCGCCACGTCAAACTGGTCAACACCATGGTGGATGACCACGGGCGCATCGGCAAGAAGGCCGGCAAGGGCTTTTTCGATTATCCGGAAAAACCCGCCAAGAAGCGTCTTTGGCCTGAGCTGAAAGATCTGTTCGATCAGCTCGATCCGGACACGATTGATGTGCAGGATCTTAAGGATCGCTATCTCTACACAATCGCTATGGAAGCCGCGCGCACCGTCGAGGAAGGCGTGGTGACGGATATCCGCGAAGCGGATGTCGGTGCCATTCTGGGATTTGGCTTTGCACCCTATACCGGGGGTCCTCTGTCGTTCATCGACGAGGTTGGCCTGCCGGCATTCAAAAAGCGCGCTGAAGAACTGGCCGCCAGATTTGGCGACCACTTCAAGCCGACATCGCTGATTGAAGACATGGCGAAGACAAACGACACGTTCTACAACCGGTTCGGCAAGCAGGCAGCAGCACAAGCGGCCTGATCGGGAAACAATACCGACAAAGCGTCGGAATTTGTTAACCACACGTTAAGTTTATGGGCCCGTGACGTCGATTTCGCGTCGCGGGCCTTATAGTGAGCGCAGACCATTTTTGGGCCGCTCTTAAATCAGAACCGGCCGCTACGACAGAAAGACAGCACCCTTGAGTGATGTGTCGATCATTGCGCGCGCCGGGCTTGAGCCGGTTGAACCGGCAACCTCGAACAATGAGGCAGCGCGGAAAACCGACTCCCCATCTGACGCAACACATGCAAAGGCGCGCGGGATCTGGCGCATCGACACGCTGAAAACCGCGGCAGATATTCGAAAGCACGCCTATCAATGGCTTGATCTGGAACGCCGAAGCGCAGACCCCAACGCCGCCTTTCAAGGCTATGTGTGGTGCGAAGCGTGGCTATCGGTCTATTGCCGACCCGATAGTGGAATAGAGCCACGGGTCTTCTTCATCTATTTCGCCGATACGCTGGTCGCCGTTTTGCCGATGATGGTGCAATCGCACATGGGTGCGCGGGTGTTGACCAATCTCGGCGAGCCCCATAGCCAGCTTGCCAACGCGCTGTGCGACGTCACGGTCGATTGCACCGACGGTTTGCGCTTGTGCATCTCACAGGCTGCGTTGCTGGCACAGGCGGATGTGATGGCGCTTGGCCCCCTGCCCGCCCGCTCCCCATTGGTTGCCGTTTTGGGGCACGATGTTCTCACACCCGATCCGGCCGAATATATTTCGCTGATCGAATGGCCGACAAGCACGACATCAGAATCTTATCTTCAGTCGCTGAGCAAAAATAAGCGTAAGACTTTCAACAAGAAGTACCGACGGCTGACGGAACTTGGCGAGGTCGAGTTCAAGCGGCTCGGCCCGCAAGACACCGGGTTCCGCCCTGCCATCGAGCAGGCATTGAAACTCAAGCGGGAATGGCTGAGGCGCGAAGGCCTTTATTCGCTTGGATTGACTTATACCGATGTGGACCAATTTCTGACGTCATTCGTTGCCCATGACGGTGCTTTCCACATCGAGGCCGAGACGGTGCATGTTGACGGGTCGGTTCTCTCCATTTGCATCAATCTCGTCGGTAATGGGGTTCGGCATTGCTACCTCAGCGCTTACGACGATGCACTGGCGGAGCATTCGCCTGGCACGATCGGGCATCAGATTTCCGTGCAACACACCATTGATGATAGTCTTCAGGCATATAGTTTCCTGGGATATCCAACACGTTACAAAGCCGTCTGGAGCAATGCGCAGGAACCCCTGTTACGTTATCAACTGGCTCTCAATGCAAAGGGCGCGACCTGGCTTCGCTGCTGGACCAATGGTTTGCGGCCACTGGCGAAAAGACTTATGACCGTCGGCAAGGGTGTCATGCGTCTACTCAACGGAGCGCGTATCGCGAGATAACCGATCAAAACCCAGGACGTCCAAGTGGAGTGCGGCCATGAACAAGAACATTGACTACTACTACTATGGAGCCTCTCCGTTTTCCTATCTTGGGCACAAGGCAATCTGTGATGTGGCGCGCAAACATGGCGCGAGCATTGCGTTCAAACCTGTAAACCTGTTCGGCATCTGGGAAGTTTCCGGTGCCGTGCCGCCAGGCCAACGACCGGTAGTTCGTCAACGCTATCGCCTTATCGAATTGCAGCGCATCGCCCATATGCGCGATCTGCCGATCAACCTGAAGCCTGCTCATTTCCCTGTCGATACGACTTTGGCCGATTCCAGCGCAATCGCTCTTCTGCAGGCAGGGAAAGATCCGGAGGCCTATATTGGTTCTGTGTTGAAGGGCGTATGGGTAGACGACGCCGATATGTCCGACGAGACGGAAATTGCCTCACGCCTTGATGCTGCAGGATTTGATAGTGAAGCAATCATCCACGCGGCCAAATCTACCGACATTGCAGACGTTCGCGCCGCGAACACGGCGGAAGCCGTTGAGCGCGACGCGGTTGGCGTTCCGGCGTATGTCCTCAACAGTGAAGTTTTCTGGGGACAGGACAGAATTGAATTTATCGATCATGCTCTTGCAACCGGACGCGCGCCCATAGTCGTTTCCGAATAGCCAGATTGGATCGGGAATGATTTATCCCCAATCCCATTTTCGCCCTAGACACAAAGGGAACACAAATCTATTTATAGGATAATTTTCCTCTAATCGGCCTAGTGTTGTTCCAGTGCTGTCTCATAATCAAGTTTGGTCAGCCATCGACGGGCTGGCCCAAGACAATGATATGTCGGTATCCAGGCTTGCGCGAAATGCCGGCCTTGATCCGACAACATTCAACAAGTCGAAACGAGTGTCAGCAGATGGCCGCTTGCGTTGGCCATCGACCGAATCCCTGCACAAGATTATGCAGGCGACCGGAACCAGCCTCGAAGATTTCATGAGCCTGATGCAGGCCGACCGGCGAACCTTTATCAATCAGTTTGAAAGCCTCAAAACAGGGTTTGCGGAAACGCCGCAATCGATTTTTCAAACCCCCGCTTCTGTTCCGCTGCTCGGCATGGCGCAAGCCGGGAGCGGCGGCTTCTTTGATGAGGCAGGGTTACCACAAGGTGAGGGCTGGGATGCGGTTGAGTTCCCCCAACGCTATGGCGAGGATATTTACGCGCTGGAAATTTCCGGCGACAGCATGCTGCCGCTCTATCGCGACGGGGACCGAATTATCGTCGATCCCAGTGCATCCATCCGCCGCGGCGACCGCGTCGTGGTACGCACGCTCGACGGCGAGGTTATGGCCAAGGTTCTGGCCCGCAAAACAGCAAAGACGCTGGAGTTGGAGTCACTCAATCCCGATCATGAACCCCGCACGTTTGAAATGGTCGAAATCGATTGGGTGGCCCGCATTGTGTGGGCCAGTCAATGACGGTTGTTCAACGCTTTTTCTTTAACCTGACATGTGAGAACCTCGAGCGTTCGGTTGCGTTTTACACCCGGCTTCTCAGCCTCAAGGTTCACTTCGAAAGCGACTGGTTTGTGATTCTCAAACCAAACGGGGACAGCCTTTTTGAGCTGGGACTGATCGATAAAACGCACGACGTCGTCCCGCCCGGGATGGCCGACAGGCATGCAGGGTTTTACCCGACATTTGTTGTCGACGATATTGAGCCTGTTCACAGTGCTGCGTGCGAAATAGGTGCCCATATCGTCGAAGCCCCGCGCCTCATGTTCTATGGTCAAACCCGTATGCTGGTGCGCGACCCTGATGGGGTCGTCGTCGACATCTCAGCCATCACGCGCTAGCGCGTCGTTGATCATGGTCACCGTAGGGCCGGTGCCATAAAGAGCCGCAAATGAGCCAAAGCGCGGTCCCTGATCCTGCCCCAGCAACACCTGATACAGCGCCTGAAACCACTCACGCAGATTTTCAAAGCCGTGGTCCTTGCCAACCGAATAGACCATCGTTTGCAGGTCTTCACCACTAGACTCAGCCGGCATGCCGGCAAGCCGTTTGGCAAGATCTTCCATCGCTGCCCGTTCTTGTGTCGTCGGTGGGCGGAAGGTTTTGGATGGCTTCACAAAGTCTTCGAAGTAGGTAATCGCATAGCCGACCAGTTCGTCGAGCTTTGGGTTGTTGTCTGGCGTGGCTTGTGGATCATACTGACTGATGAAGCCCCAAAGCGTGGCCTTGTCGGACGCATTGGAGGCGCTGACGAGATTGAGCAGCATCGAGAACGAAACAGGCATATCGATGCGCGGCGGATTGCCAGCATGGATGTGCCAGGTCGGGTTGTTGAGCCTTGTTTTCAGATCGGCATCGTGAACGCTGGCGAGATGCTGAAAATATTCATCAACCTGTTTGGGAATGATATCGAAATAAAGCCGTTTTGCCGTTTTCGGCTTGCTGTACATGAACAGCGACAGGCTTTCCGGCGAGGCATAGGCCAGCCATTGTTCCATGGAAATGCCGTTGCCTTTTGACTTCGAAATTTTCTCGCCCTGATCGTCCAGAAACAGTTCGTAGATGAAGTGTTCCGGCGCGCGCGCGCCCAGAATACGGCAAATCTTGTCATAGAGCTGGCTGTTGTTTTGATGGTCCTTGCCGTACATTTCAAAAGCAACGCCCAGTGCTGCCCAGCGCATGCCAAAATCCGGCTTCCACTGAAGCTTAACGTGACCGCCGGTCACCGGCAGCGTGACTTCCGTACCGTCTTCATCGTCGAACGTGACGGTGCCCGCCTCAGCGTCCACGCTTTTCATTGGCACGTAAAGAACGCGGCCCGTCGATGGCGAAATCGGCAAAAATGGACTGTAGGTCGCTCGCCGTTCTTCGCCCAGCGTTGGCAGCATGACCGCCATGATCTCATCGTATTTTTCAACACACCGCCGGAGCATGTCGTCAAAACGACCGCTCTGGTAATATTCCGTCGAACTGGCAAACTCGTAAGTGAAGCCAAAGCGATCAAGGAAGGCGCGAAGGCGGGCGTTGTTGTGGGCGCCGAAGGACGGATGTTCATCGCTAAAAGGATCCGGCACCTGGGTCAGCGGCTTGCCCAAATGCTCTTCCAGCATCGCCTTGTTCGGTACGTTTTCCGGAATTTTGCGCATGCCATCCATATCATCGGAAAAGCACAACAGGCGCACCGGCACCTCATCGCCCGTCAGCAGGCGAAAGGCATTTATCACCATGGACGTTCGAGCCACTTCCCCGAAGGTTCCAATATGCGGCAGGCCAGACGGGCCGTAGCCGGTTTCGAACAACACTTCATCCGGATAGCCCTCGCGCGCATAGCGTTTGACAATCTTGCGCGCTTCTTCAAACGGCCAGGCTTTGCTGGCTTGTGCAGCTTCAATTGCTTCCGGCGATATGTCGAGCGGTGGAAATGCGGAATTGGGCATGAGATGGCCTGATGTCTTGGGAAGTGCGGGGAAACAGGAAAGAAGATGCAGGGGAATTTCCCCCGCAGCAGTCGCGGGAAACTATGTGCGACGATGGCGAACGTCAACAGGTCAAGGGCCGCCATGCGACAGGACTACACGCCTGTTTGACTGAGGATTATGAGCAATTTGTTGAAAGCGACACTCACCCCGGCTAGGGATTGAAACACGCCCTTCAAGAGAGATTACAAAATGCAGGCAATTTCAGTTCAGGACACTCTGGTTTACGTGATGGTCACCGTTTCAGCGGTTGATCGCGAAATGGAAGAAACCGAGATGTTGCGCATCGGCAATATTGTCAAAACACTGCCAATATTTTCAGGCTATAGCGGTGACCAGATGGTCAATGCAGCCAAGACCTGCCGCGATATCCTGCAGGACGACGAAGGCTTGGATACCGTGCTGGCGATTGCTGCTGATTTGCCGCGTAATCTTCAGGAAACAGCCTATGCATTGGCTTCCGAGATTGCCGCCGCAGACCTGAGCGTTACAGCAGAAGAGGTGCGCTTGCTGCAATTGCTGCGCGGTCGTCTTGGGCTGGACAAACTTACCTGCGCGGCGCTCGAACTTGGCGCGCGTGCACGTCACCAGTCTGGATAATCATGGATGTCACCCAGTTCATCGGCACGCATGAAGGCACCATCCGGTTGAGCGTCTTTCTGGGGCTCGTGTTCGTTCTGGGGCTGTCTGAATGGGCAAAGCCCCGCCGCAAACGGGTTCTGTCACAAGGGCAACGCTGGTTCACCAATTTTGCCATTGCAATTCTGGACAGCGTGATCGTGCGCCTTCTGTTCCCGGCCGCTGCCGTCGGCGTTGCGCTTTGGGCGCAGGCGAATGGCTACGGCCTTTTCAATGTGCTGCAAGTGCCGCTCTGGCTGAGCATTCTTGTCAGTTTTGTTATTCTGGATTTTGCCGTCTGGCTGTCACACTTGCTGTCGCATAAAGTACCTGTGTTTTGGCGTTTTCACCGGATGCACCACAGCGACCGTGATCTCGATGTTTCATCGGCCTTGCGTTTTCACCCGGTCGAGATCGTCGGTTCCATGCTTTGGAAAGTGGCCTGGGTTGTCGCGCTCGGTGCTCCTGCGGTTGCTGTGATCCTTTTTGAAATCGTGCTCAACGGAACAGCGATTTTCAACCATGCCAATTTGAAGCTGCCATTGGCGGTCGATCGGATATTGCGATTGCTGGTTGTCACGCCGGACATGCACCGGGTGCACCACTCTATCATCCATACCGAGACGGATTCCAATTACGGCTTTAACCTGCCCTGGTGGGACAGGTTATTCGGCACCTATACCGACCAGCCGAGCCTTGGCCATGAGGGCATGACTGTCGGCTTGGAAGAGTGGCAGGACAGCCAACCTGCCAATCTGGTCTGGACGCTCAAAGTCCCACTGCTGGCGCTCGAGAGTGGCGACCAAACATCCGCAATCAATAAAGGCTGATTGGAAAATACCGGAGGTAGAGTTCCTGAAATATGCCCTTGTCGTTGATGGCCCGCAAAGCAAAATTCAGACCATCAATCAATTCGGGGTTTTGTTGACTGGCTGCTATGGCAAGACCGCTGCCAAAGTAGGGCTGATCGAGATAGGGCCCACCAATGAAGTTGCAACACATCTGCCGTTTCTGGCTGCTGGCCTGCGCCTCGTTGCGCTGCAGCCAGAATGAAAGAGCCAGACCATCCCCAAATACGGCAGTAACCTGGTCCTTTTCCAACGCCGCCAGAGCCGTATCCAGAGTTTCAAATTGCCGAACCAGCATGTCGCCAAAGTGGGCCTGAGCGTAAGCCGCATGCGCGGTATCGGCCACCACTGCGACTTCTTTCCCGTTCAAAGCACGACTGAGCGGTTCCTGAAGATTCGAACTTGTCCGCCCCACGAACCGCGCTGGCAACCAGAAATAAGGGCGCGTGAACAACAGCCTTTCACGCAAAGCGGCACTCACGTTGTGGCCTGCCATCGCGGCTTCCCCACCGGTACCACGCAGAGCCTGCTCGATCTCTTCAAAGGGCAAAGCCTGAATCTGACAGACTGGAAGCGCCTCCAGCTCTGCACACAGAGCACGGGCAAGATCGACATGAAAGCCTGACAGGCGCTTGTCTTCGTCGATATAGGAGAACGGCGGAAAGTCCGTGACCGTCAAAAACCGCAGGCGAGAGAGTTTGCCCAGGCTTGGCTTGACCATGCGTTCCTGAGGGTCCCAGAAATTGGGTATTGTTGGCCCTGCCGATTGCTGTGCCAGTGTTGTGCCAGTTCCGGTTACGAGCAGAGAAATCGCCGCGAGAACCGAAACCAGACTGCAGCGAACAGTGCGCAGATGCCACATCGAAAAGGCGTCCTGAATGCCAAACATGATGGTCTGTCATAGGCGCGAACGAAACATCGGTCAAAGGCTTGCACTTTTTTCCCATTGCGGCTATTTCACCGCTGCACTTGGAACCGGCAGGCAGGGCATGCCTTGGCGGTTCATCAATGCGAAAGACCTCATTTCAAGGTTTATGGGGTTTTATTGTTTTCAAACGAGATCAATGTCGCCAGAAGGCCGTTCGCGGTCCTAACGGATTTCGGCATGTTAAGGAGCGCGAAATGCCCAAAATGAAAACCAAAGCGAGCGTCAAAAAACGCTTCAAAATCACCGCCACCGGCAAGGTGAAGGTGGCAGCTGCCGGCAAGCAGCACATGATGATCAAACGGTCGAACAAGTTTCTGCGCAATGCACGCGGCACCATGGTTCTTTCTGATCCAGATGCCCGCATCGTCAAGAAATTCATGCCTTACGGCAACAAGTAAACCGTATTTCCCTTTAAGGAGTAGACATCATGGCTCGAGTGAAACGCGGTGTAACCGCCCACGCCAAACACAAAAAAGTTCTCAAAAAAGCGAAGGGCTATTATGGCGCCCGCCGCAAGCAGATCAAAACCGCCAAACAGGCCGTTGAAAAGGCGCAACAATACGCTTATCGCGACCGCAAGGCGCGCAAGCGCACGTTCCGCCAGTTGTGGACCCAGCGCATCAACGCTGCAGCCCGCGAGCACGGCCTGACATATTCACGCCTGATCGATGGCCTGACCAAGGCCGGTATTGAAGTTGACCGCAAAAACCTGTCCGATATGGCGATCAACCAGCCTGACGCCTTTGCAGCGGTTGTTGCCCAGGCCAAGACCGCGCTGGAATACCTCAAAGACACAACACCAAACGCATTTGAAAGCGCAGTCGCCAGCTGACCGCGCTTTCCGAAAAGCAATTGCTCATTTGGGAACCCGTGGCAGCCTGGCGCTGACACGGGTTTTCTTGTTTTCAGGACTCGAAAATGACCGATATTAAAACACTTGAGGCCGATATTCTGGCGCAGATCGAGGGCGCTGCCGATGAGGCAGGCCTTGAAGCCGTGCGTATTGCATCGCTTGGCAAAAAGGGTTCGATTTCCGAGCAGATGAAAACGCTCGGGAAGATGTCTGCTGAAGAACGCCAGACCATGGGACCGCTGCTCAACGGCCTCAAAGCCAGCATTGGTGATGCGATTGCAGCCCGCAAAGAAACGCTGAAGCGCGAGGGTGTCGCCGCCCGACTGGCTGGCGAGACTGTAGATGTTACATTACCAGTGCGCGCTGACCCACTGCAAAAAGGGCGTATTCATCCGATCAGCCAGGTGATGGATGAAATCACAGCGATCTTCGCCGATATGGGTTTTTCGGTCGCGGAAGGACCGGATATTGAAACGGACTATTACAACTTCACCGCGCTGAATTTTCCCGAGGGCCATCCCGCGCGGGAAATGCACGACACGTTCTTCTTCAATCCGGATGAGAATGGCGAGCGGCGGGTGCTGCGCACGCACACGTCGCCGGTGCAGATCCGCACGATGGAAACGCAAAAACCGCCGATCCGTATTGTCATTCCGGGCAAGACCTATCGTCAGGACTCCGACGCGACCCACTCGGCCATGTTCCACCAGCTGGAAGGGCTTGTGGTCGACGAGAAAGCGAATATCGCCAATCTGAAATGGACCTTGTTGGAATTCTGCAAGGCATTTTTTGAGGTGCCGAGCCTTAACATGCGCTTCCGCCCGTCCTTCTTCCCCTTCACGGAACCTAGCCTTGAAGTCGATATTCAGTGCGACCGGTCGGGTAGCGAAGTGAAATTCGGCGAAGGCGATGACTGGATGGAAATTCTGGGCTCCGGCATGGTGCATCCCAATGTGTTGCGCGCTGGCGGACTGGACCCTGATGTCTATCAGGGCTTTGCCTGGGGCATCGGCATCGACCGCATTGCCATGCTGAAATACGGCATGCCGGACCTGCGCCCGTTCTTTGAGGCGGACCAACGCTGGATCAACCATTACGGTTTCCGCCCCCTTGATATGCCAACACTGCTTGGAGGGTTAAGCGGGTGACCCGTTTTTCCGATGCTGCGCTTTTGAAAGGTGAATTTGCTCACATGGCGGCTGAATTGCGCGCTGGTGAGCGGGCATCTCCCAACAGCAGCGACTGGAGCAAAGTCGCCTGTGAAGCAGGGGCCGAAATTGCTGCACAAGAAGTGGCGAAGCAGATTTTCGCCCTCCAGCAGGAAATCGACCCGGAGCACGAACGTCTTGAAATCACCGCGCTTACGGCTGTCGGCCCGATACGCGTAACCGGTTTCAGCCCCGGAGAAGGCGACCTGATACGACTGAATGGCGAACTGCCAAACGGCCAACCCGCGGCGCATATTCAGCACGTTTCGCAAATGGCGCTCACCTTCACTAAAGCTGCTTTGAAAAACGCGGACGAAGCTGACGACGGTCTGGAAATCGGGTTCGTCATTTTCGAGGAATTGAAAGAGCGTCAGGAGCAACGAGGACGCAAGCCCGACGGTCTGCCGCTCAGAACATCCGGAACGATCAAACAAAAGCCCGCCAGAGGTGCAAAACCCGCGCGGAAGACCAAGAAAAACGCCGACAAGAAGGCCCCAAAGCGATGAAATTCACCCTTTCCTGGCTCAAGGAACACCTTGAAACCGAAGCCTCGCTCGACGAGATCGTGGAAACGCTCACGATGATTGGGCTTGAAGTTGAGTCTGTCGACGACCGGTCAGCATTCCAGCCTTTCACCATTGCGAAGGTGCTGAGTGCGGAACGTCATCCTGATGCCGACAAGCTGCAGGTGCTTTCCGTCGACAAGGGCGATGGCAATCCCATTCAGGTGGTTTGCGGTGCCCCCAACGCGCGCGCAGGAATGGTGGGCGCATTTGCCGGGCCGGGCACCTATGTGCCGGGCATCGATGTGACGCTTTCCGTTGGAAACATTCGCGGTGTCGAAAGCTTCGGCATGATGTGTTCCGAGCGTGAGCTGGAACTTTCTGACGATCATGACGGTATTATTGATCTGCCGCAGGATGCACCGGTTGGAACGCCGTTCGCGGCTTATGCGGGGCTTGATGATCCGGTGATCGAAATCGGCATCACGCCCAACCGGCCTGATGCGCTGGGCGTTTCCGGTATCGCAAAGGATCTCGCAGCCGCCGGGCTGGGCATGGTCAAGACTCCAGAAATCAAACCCATTGACAGCGAAGGCCCCTGCCCGGTCAGCGTTGATCTTTCAAGTGACGGTGCAGCGGAATTCTGCCCGGCTTTCGGCCTACGGTTGGTGCGCAATGTCAAGAACGGACCATCGCCCAAATGGATGCAGCAGCGGCTGAAGGCGATTGGCCTTCGTCCGATTTCCGCGCTTGTCGATATCACGAACTACGTCACCTTCGACCGTGGCCGCCCACTGCACGTGTTTGATGCTGATAAGGTTGCCGGCAATCTTGTCGTGCGCCGGGGCACGGGCAATGAAGAATTCCTCGGTCTCGACGGCAAGACCTACATGCCCGGCCGTGAGCATTTCGTGATCGCTGATGACAATGGCCCGGAATCGATTGCCGGGATCATGGGTGGCGAGGAATCCGGCTGTGGTCCGGACACTGTGAATGTGCTGGTTGAATCCGCGCTTTGGGACCCACTCACCGTTGCGCGCACAGGGCGTGATCTTGGGATCATCACCGACGCACGCTATCGGTTTGAGCGGGGTGTCGATCCACAGTTCATGGAACCCGGCCTCGACCTCGGCACACAGCTGGTCCTTGACTTGTGTGGCGGCACAGCCACCGAGGCAAAGATTGCAGGAACGATTCCGCAACCTGATCTCGTTATCGATTTTCCATTGTCGGAAACCCTGCGTCTGACTGGCATTGATGTCTCTGCAACAGATGCAACCGACATTCTCACCCGCCTCGGCTTCGGCGTTTCCGGCGATGGCGACGTGTTGCGGATCGCCGTGCCCGGCAGTCGCCCTGACGTCCATGGGAAGGCTGATATCGTGGAAGAATTGATGCGTATAACCGGCGTCAATTCCATTGAACCGCAGCCCTTGCCGGCCCTGTCATCGGTCGGAAGCAAAATCCTCACAACTGGCCAGTTGCGCACGCGCAATGCCCGCCGCACTCTGGCCGCGCGCGGCATGAGTGAGGCAGTATGCTATTCGTTCATTCCGAAGGCTCATGCCCAGTTGTTCGGCGGCGGTGACGAGGCATTGGCTCTTTCCAATCCGATCGCCAGCGATATGTCGCATATGCGCCCCAGCCTGTTGCCGAGCCTTCTTGCCGCTGCGCAGCGTAATGCCGACCGCGGTACGGGTGACCTCGCGATCTTTGAAGTGAGCCATGTTTATGACGGTGTCGAGCCGGAAAACCAGCATCGCGCCGCGAGCGGTATTCGCCGCGGTACATCACGGCTGGAAAGCACCGGGCGTCACTGGTCGTCGCCGGGGCGCCCTGTTGGCGTATTCGATGCCAAGGAAGATGCGCTTTCCGTTCTGGCCGCCTGTGGTATGGACCCGGCCAAGGTTCAAATCGAAGCGGAAGGTCCGAACTGGTATCACCCCGGCCGCAGCGGCACGCTGAAACTCGGTCCCAAAGTTACTCTCGGCACCTTTGGTGAGTTTCATCCGATGACCCTGGAAGCGATGGATGTAAGCGGCCCGCTTTGCGGATTTGAAATCATGCTGGATGCAATTCCGGAACCACGCGCCAAGGCCAATCGCAGCAAGGGCGCGCTGACGATCAGCCCGTTGCAGCCCGTGAAGCGTGATTTCGCTTTCGTGCTCGACAAGGCCGTGCCAGCCATGACCCTGCTGCGCGCAGCGTCCGGTGCGGATAAGAAACTGATAACTTCAGTCAACGTTTTCGATCTGTTTGAGGGCGCATCGCTTGGCGAAGACAAAAAGTCTGTCGCCATTGAAGTGACACTTCAACCGACAGACAAAAGCCTGACCGATGACGAGATTGACGCGATCTCTGCCAAGGTGGTCGCCAATGTCGAGAAATCCACCGGCGGAACGCTGCGCGGATAAAGCGCTTCGCGCGTACGCCTGTTTGGTCAGGCCGGACACAGACGAGACGCGCGAGCATTCATCGCGACCGGGTGTTTCAGGTAGAACTGAAACACCCGGCAATGAGCTACCAGATCTGTTTGTAAAGCGAGACGATTTCACTCGCAGTCGGCACGCGTGGGTTGTTTTGCGGTGAGCCGGAGGTGAGCGCTTGCTCAGCCATCAGATCGAGTTTGCCGAAATAGGCATCCCGGTCGAGGCCCTGCTCGCTTGGTGACGGCACCTTGAGATCGGTATTAAGCGCCTCCAGGCCTGTAACCAGTTTATCGCAGGCAGTTGTGTCATTGTCTGAAGCGTCCGCCCAGCCCATCACCCGAGCGCAGGTGGCGTAACGTGCCGGTGCAGCGCTAACAGAAAATGCAGTGACGGCTGGTAACAACATGGCATTCGAAAGGCCATGAGCAACATGAAAATGCGCGCCAATCGGGCGGCTCATGCCATGTACCAGCGCAACTGACGCATTGGAAAACGCCATACCCGCCTGGCTGGCTGCCAGCATAAGAGCCTCGCGCGCCGTCGCGTTTTGCGGGTCCCTACAGGCGAGCCGCACATTGTGCGCGATCAGCGGCATGGCGGACAGGGCAAAGCTGTCGGTATAGGCGAAGGCTTTGCGGCTGACATAAGCTTCAATCGCGTGAGTGAGACTGTCGACAGCCGTATCGGCGGTAATGCGCCATGGCTTGGTGACCGTAAACTCCCAGTCAATCAAAGCCGCAGTGGCCACACAGGCGAGGCCGGACAGATTATATTTTTCAACGCGCTGCGTGTCGGTAATCACGCACCAGCGGGTGAGTTCAGACCCGGTTCCTCCGGTCGTTGGGATGAGAATGATCGGCAAGCCACGCTTATCGATCTGTGCCGGTGCCTTGTAGTCGCGCACATGACCGGGGTTAACCACCATAAAGGAAATCGCCTTTGCCGTATCCATCGGACTACCGCCACCCAGACCGATGATGCAATCGAAGTCAGCTTCGCCAAGCGCCCGCAGCCCCTCATCGACACAGGTGTCGGTCGGGTCTTCCACCACACCATCGAACACACCCCAGGCAATTCCCGCCCCATCCAGAATATCAGTCACGCGCGCCACATGGCCCAGGGCAACAAGGTTCTTATCGGTGACGATCAGCGGACGCGACAGGCCCAATTGGCGCAGGACATCAGTCGTTTCTCTGGCGACACCGCCACCAATGCGGATGATTTGAGGAGACTGGACGCGGCCGATCATTGTAGCTTTCCCAACTTTATGAATGCCACAATCATGGTCGATAAGATCGCGGCTGCAAAGGTCTCGTATTGTGGTACTGTTCGTTCTTCAGTTGGCCTGCAAATGCGATTTCGACAAAGTGAGTTGCGTCATTTGGGGCACGATTTATGATCATGATTGTCAAACTGCTTCGCGAGTCTTGATTTGAACGCAGTAGAAACACCAGAATTCTTGATGGAATATCAGATATGAAGCGTTTCCTGAGTATTTGTGCGACTGCATCCACGGGTGTCCTGGCTGCGGCATTCACTTTGTCTTTCATGCCATTTGCCGAGGCGCAAACACCTGCAAAAAGGCTGTTTGGTGGCAAGAAATTGCCCGCAGTTATGGAGCCCGCCGTTCATGGCTTTTATTCCAAAGGCTGTGTGCAGGGTGCCATCGCTATCCCAACAGACGGACCGAACTGGCAGGCCATGCGCCTTTCGCGCAACCGGCGCTGGGGCCATCCGGATACGATTAAACTCGTCGCACAGCTTGCCGAGGACGGCAAGAAAGTCGGCTGGAACGGCCTTCTGGTCGGGGACATATCGCAACCGCGCGGCGGACCAATGCTGACCGGCCACGCGTCCCACCAGATCGGGCTGGATGCCGACATCTGGCTGAATCAGATGCCCAACAAGCGCTACACCTACAAGCAACGCGAGCAAACCAGCGCCGTTTCGATGTTGCGTCGCACAGCCAATGGGCTGGATCAAACCAAGATCAGCAAAAAGACTTTCAACAAAGCGACATTCGGGATCATCAAGACAGCCGCGAGTTACAAACGGGTGGAACGTGTGCTTGTTCACCCAACCATCAAGGCCGAACTTTGCCGCATGGAAACGGGTGATCGCCGTTGGCTCTATAAAGTGCGGCCTTATTGGGGACACCACTACCACATGCATGTGCGTTTGAGCTGCCCTGCCGGATCGCCAAACTGCCGTCCGCAAGCCAAGCCCGCCGCGAATGATGGATGCGGTGCGGAATTGAAATATTGGGCAAACCTCTTGAAGCCGCCAAAGCGGGTCAAGAAGAAAACAGTGGCAAAGAAAAAGAAGAAGCCGGTTAAGGTGGCAAAGAAACGAGAATTGCGTCTGGGTGACTTGCCCCAAGCCTGCCGGGTTGTTTTGAAAGCACCTGCGCCAGTCAATGCGCAAGCAGCGACTTTAACGCTCACCGACGGACAGGCTTTTGTGCCAACCCCGGTCGCCAGTCGGGCTGCCAGTGCGGCTGATGCATTGGTTGCCGACAGCGTGACTGTGCCGACATTTCGACCCCGCCCTTGAATTGAACGGTGAAAGCGGGAAGTTCAGCTTACCGCGTCGAAGACAAGGCGTTTGGCAAATTCAGGTCTGTTGAGCGCCGAACCAGGTGCAGGCTGCGCTTGCAGCTTCGACACTCAATTTAACCGCCTGCCGCGGGGCGGTGCCTTGTGCAATCTGTGCGGCAAAGGTGCCGCAAAACACGTCACCTGCTCCAGTTGTGTCTTTGACATCCACTTCCGGTGCAGACACATGATCAATTTCCTCGCCAAAACACATTATCGCGCCATCGGCCCCCAACGTCAGAACCGTATTGAGGGATAGTGTTTGAGATAGGCTTTTAGCCGCCATTTCAGGATCGCTAGACTGAAATCCATGCGCGTCGGCTATGGCCAAGACTTCCGTTTCGTTGACAATCAGATAGTCGATGTTTGCCAGTTGGCTTTGTGACAGGGGGTAAGCTGGTGCAGCGTTGTGGACTACTATACCGCCGGAAAGGCGCGCACGCTTGTGAGCCACCAACACCTCTTCCAGCGTCAATTCCTGTTGTGTGAGCAGGACATCACCGACCTTGAAGGAAACGTTTTTGATCTGATCAGCGCTGGCCAAAGCATTGGCCCCGGCATTGATGACAATTATATTTTCGCCATCCGCATCGACCATGATAATCGCGGTCCCGGTGATGGCATCAGTTTCGACAACACGTGTCAAATCAACCCCACTCTTGTTCAGATTGGAGAGCGCTATGGGAGCGAAAGCGTCCCTGCCCACCGCGCCGATCATGTGGACTTCTTGATCTTTTCTCGCAGCCGATTGTGCCGCCAGCGCCTGATTGGCGCCCTTCCCTCCCGGCAACAACAGGCAGTTTTCACCGGCAATCGTTTCTCCGGCCACCGGTCGTCTTGCAACCGTTGTTACAATGTCCAGATTGATGGAACCGAAAACAATTATCCTGCCCGCCATTATGGCACGCCGATCATGATGTCAGCCGGGTTTGAGTTTTCGAGAACGAATTGAGCATTGGGAATGTCGTTGGATTGCGCCCGCACAATGGCATCGTCGCGCGAATGGTCATGATCCAGCCACCGCTGGACAAGGCGTTGTTCAAGCACGGGTAGCCCCGGATTGACGAAAATCGTCACGTCGAAATGCGGCTTTAGTGCGTTCCATGGCGGCACGTTCAGCAGCAGGTAGTTGCCCTCAATCAGCAATATCTGCCGACCCTCCGGAATGCGCTGATGATCTTCGACAACAGCATCTGCCTGACGATCAAACCCCGGTATACTCGTCGTGCGCGCGCAGTCCTTCAAGGACTTCACCATTGCGACAAAGGCTTCGGCGTCGAAGGTTTGTGGCGCACCCTTTCGATGCCGCAGGCCGAGCTTATCCAGCTCCTGGTTCGCGAGATGATAGCCATCCATGGGAACGACGGCTGCCGGTTCTCCAAGCGTGGCAATCTGCTTTTGAAGAGCTTGTGACAAGGTCGTCTTGCCTGATCCCGGAGGGCCGGCAATAGCGACAAGAAAACGCTGTTTACCGCGCGCTCCTTCAACAATCCGGTTGGTGATATGTTCGATGTTCAACCTGCTATCGCGTCCTGTGGCGGTTCTTTGGCTCCAGTCATGAATGCGACCGCGTCCGACATGGAATAATCCTGCGGCCTGATCACACACAGACGTCGACCTAATCGATGAACATGAATTCGGTCCGCCACTTCGAAGACGTGGGGCATGTTGTGGGAGATCAAAACAATGGGCAGCCCCCTCGCTTTCACATCCTCGATCAGTTCAAGCACCTTGCGGCTTTCCTTCACACCGAGCGCTGCAGTCGGCTCATCCATGATGACAACTTTCGAACCAAAAGCCGCTGCCCGTGCCACCGCCACGCCCTGCCGCTGTCCACCGGACAGGGTTTCGACCGCCTGATTGATATTCTGGATGGTCAGCAGACCCAGTTCCGAAAGTTTTTGCCTCGCCTGTTTTTCCATTTCGGCCCGGTCAAGCTTTCGAAACAATTTGCCCATCAGGCCGGAACTTCGAATTTCCCGCCCCATGAACATATTGTCGGCAATGGACAGGGCCGGAGAGAGAGCCAGATTTTGATACACGGTTTCAATGCCTTCATCACGCGCCGCCTGGGGTGATGAGAAATGAACCGCTTCGCCTTCCAGCCTGATTTCGCCTTCATCTGGCTGGATTGCTCCGGAGATGGCCTTGATGAGTGTGGATTTGCCAGCCCCGTTATCGCCGATCACAGCGAGAACCTCGTTCGGGTACAAATCAAAATCCGCATGATCAAGCGCGGTTACGCGCCCATATCGTTTGACCAGACCGTGCGTTGTGAGAATGGGTTCCATGGCTAGCCCGCAACCTTTCTGATCCATTGATCAACAGCAACCGCCGATATGATGAGAATGCCGATCAGCAAATAGGTCCACTGGGCGTCGGCCCCCGCCATGCGCAGCCCCAGTTCGAACACGCCGACGATCAAAGCGCCAAAGAACGCGCCAAGAATGGATCCTCGTCCGCCGAACAGTGATATTCCCCCAATCACGACAGCGGTGATGGCCTGAATATTGCCGATCTGACCCGTTGAAAGCGATGGCGAGACGCTGCCAAAACGGCCAATCATCACCCACCCCGCCAGAGCACAGATCAACCCAGCCAAGGCATAGACGGAAATCAGTGTTCGCCCCACCTGAACGCCCGCTAGTTCAGCAGCCTCCGGGTCATCGCCCACGGCATAAACATGCCGCCCCCAGGCAGTGTGTTTCAAAACATAGGCCAGTATGAAAACCAGCAGACACATCGCCACCACGCCCAGAGTGATAGAAGCCCCGCCCAGATTGAACTTCGTTCCGAAGAATTGCAGGAACGGAGCATTCGCCTCAACATCCTGCGAACGAATGGTCTCGTTGGCAGAGTAAATATAGGTGGCCGCCAGAACGATCTGCCACGTGCCAAGGGTCACGATGAATGGTGGCAATTTGGGGCGAGCAACCAGCCAGCCGTTCAGCGCACCAATCAGCGTACCCGCCGCCAGACCACATGCGATCGAAGCAACCGGCGGCAGACCGTAACGGAATGTGAACTGCCCCATAATGACCGAACAAAGCACTGCAATTGCACCAACGCTTAGATCAATACCTGCGGTCAGAATAACCAGCGTCTGCGCCGCAGCCAGAATACCGACAATCTGGACCTGTTGCAGTATGAGTGTGAGGGCAAAGGGGGAGAAGAACTTTGATCCCAGAAGCACACCAAAAAGGGCAATGGAGGCCAACAAAACAATCAGCGGCACCGCAGCGGGGGTTTTGTGCAGCCAGTGATGAACCTTTTCGAGCAATGTTTTTTCATCACTCTCAAATGACACAACATCTGTCGCACTTTCGTCCAGCCCGGTTTCGAAATGCACGTTCCGATCACTTTGCGCCTCAGTCATGTTCGAAAGCCCCATCCGTTGTCTTCAAATTGCTAGACCGCAAAAAAGAGCGGCTCAGGCCGCTCTTTTCTGTGTCACATAGTCTGGTTGCATAACCAGACGGGTCAACCCCAGCAGCGATCAGTGCCCTCCTTGGTGTCGATCGATTCAACACCGTCGACAGGTTTGTCTGTCACCAGCGCAACGCCGGTATCAAAGAATTCCTTGCCAGGCGTGTTCTGAGGCTTGCTGCCATCCTTCGCCCAGGCGGCGATGGCCTCGATACCAAGCGATGCCATCAGCAGCGGATATTGCTGTGATGTGGCTCCGATCACACCATCTTTGACATTGGCAACACCCGGGCAACCGCCATCCACGGAGACGATCAGCACATCGCTCTCACGACCGATGGCTTTCAAAGCCTCGTAAGCGCCTGCGGCAGCCGGCTCGTTGATCGTGTAAACGACATTGATGTTCGGGTCCTTGGCCAAAAGGCTCTCCGTTGCCTTGCGGCCACCTTCTTCATTGCCCGCTGTCACTTCATGGCCCACGATGCGGCTGTCGGTTTCATCGCCCCACTTGTTGGGGTCGCCGAGGTCAATACCGAACCCTTGCATGAAACCCTGGTCGCGCAAAACACCAACCGACGGCTGGCTTATGGCGAGATCGAGCATAGCGATCTTGGCGTTCTTTGCCTTGTCGCCCATTGTAGCCGCCGCCCATTTCCCAATCAGTTCACCTGCGAGGAAATTGTCGGTTGCGAATGTGGCGTCAGCCGCATCAATCGGCTCCAGCGGCGTGTCGAGCGCGATGACCAGCAGACCCGCGTCCCGCGCCTGTTTGACCGGGCCGACGATAGCTTTGGTGTCCGACGCTGTGATGAGAATGCCTTTAGCGCCATCAGCAATGCAGGTTTCAATTGCCGCAACCTGCGCCTCATGGTCACCGTCGATCTTACCGGCATAGGATTTCAACGAGATCCCCAGTTCTTCGGCCTTGGCGGTCGCGCCTTCTTTCATCTTTACAAAGAACGGATTTGTATCAGTCTTGGTGATCAGGCAGGCGCTGGTGGCGTGCCCATCTGCCATTGCCGCAGTTGAGACCGTGCCGAGAGCCAGGGCACCGATTGCGGATGCAATAAGATGTTTTTTCATGAGGTTTCCTCCCATCATTTGGTGAACGACAGTTTGTGAAGAACCTGCTGCGCCTGCGAGCGCAGGGGTGCTTTCAGCCACAAGGCTGACATTCGCTCAATTGCGAGTCAATAAGTAAATTTGATTGATTTATCTGATCGGGGCGTTCATCCTTGTCGTCACGCAATCGAGAAACCACGCATGCTCCTTCCATCAGCAAATAATGAAAGCACTGGAAAACAAACGGTTGACCCCAGTGGTGGGGCAAATCAGGTGCGCGTGCGGGCTTATAACGAACGTCTTGTCCTGTCTTTGGTGCGAAGGCACGAAGCCTTGGCCAAAGCGGATATTGCGCGTCGCACCGGACTGTCTGCACAAACGGTGTCAGTGATCATGCGCAGTCTTGAATCCGAGGGCCTGTTGCTGAAGGGCGCACCGCAGCGCGGGAAAGTCGGCCAACCCTCCGTTCCCATGACACTCAATCCAGCCGGCGCGTTTGCACTCGGTGTCAAAATTGGGCGCAGAAGCGCCGACCTCGTGTTGGTGGATTTTCTGGGCGAGATACGCAACGCCGTTCATACAACCTACCGTTGGGCAGAGCCGGAAAGCATACTTGGTTTCATCTCGACACAGGTTGGCATCTTTCTGAAAGCACTCAACGCCACGGAGCGCCAGCGCCTGTGCGGTATCGGTGTTGCTATGCCGTTTGAGTTGTGGAACTGGCCATCGGAAGCGGGCGCTCCGGTAGACAGAATGGAGGTGTGGCGTGACTTCCATTTCGGGCATCGTCTGGCCGAAGAAACCGGCCTCATCGTTCACGTTCTGAATGATGCAACGTCCGCATGCGGTGCTGAATTGGCTTTTGGTCTGGGCACGGAGCTTTCAGAGTTCGTCTATTTCTATATCGCAACATTTGTTGGTGGCGGGATCGTACTCAATCACACGCTTTATCCCGGGCGCAACGGCAGCGCCGGAGCGCTTGGCTCCATGCCCGTGCAAAACAGGGATGGATCGCTTTCTCAACTGATTCATCACGCTTCCATCGCCGAACTGGAGAGGCGCGTTCAGTCCGGTGATGAACCCGTCACTCCTCTCTGGCGTGACGCGGATGACTGGTCCAGCCACCGCGAACAGGTGGATGCCTGGTTGCAAACGACGGCACGTCATCTTGCGATTGCTATTGTATCCAGTTGCGCGGTGATCGATTTTCAGGCCGCCGTCCTTGATGGAGCCTTTCCAGCCGATGTTCGCGATAAGCTGGTCGGACTGGTCGATCACGAGATCGGAAAACTGGATTGCCAGGGCATCCGCAGACCACAGGTCATCGGCGGAACAATTGGTCAGAACGCAAGAGCGATTGGCGGAGCAAGCCTTGCCCTGTCGGACCGTTATTTTCTTGATCCAAGCGTATTGTTTAAAGAACTGAGCTGATACCGAAAGGGATCAATCCGATCCTAAGGCCCGAGCACAGTTTAAATGGCGGAGCATTCAGTCTTCAGCGAACCCGTCTCTGTTTGCTATTTTCCCTGTTACGATGCGATTTACAGGGAATTTGAGCCCTTTACGCTCGTTTGGGGGTATTTTGTGGGAGCAAGATGCAATGATTGCAGTCACTTGCGTCACGATTTCCCTACGGGGTCAAGCAGGGAATTTTGCGAAGTGAACACGGAAATTTTCTTCGGCTGTAGTGAAAACCTTAGTATTGCAGGGATTGATGTTTGAGGGCACCCATGCGCATTTGATTTTGGTGGGGAACAAAATCATTTAAATTGCGTTCTGACATTTTATATGTGTCGACGCATACGAGCTTGCCCGCTATTTGTGGGGTATGAGCAAGCTAAACCAAAAATCTCAGCGTAACCCATCATCCGACGGAGAACGTTCGCCAAAGAGGCCACGTGGGCGTCCAAAGGGAAGCGGAGCGTTTGTCGAGTCAGATCATAAAGTCTTGCTCGCACTCGCAGATCGTATGGTTCGTGATCCCGCGGTAAAGCCAACCGCTGTATTCAAAGAATTTCGATATGAAAGCCGGAGCGAACTCGCTCGCCTCCAGGCTGGTTGGCGCAGGGACAGAGATCAGTTGTTGCAGGCAGCGCAATTGCAATTGGATGCAACGCCCGAACTGAGCCCATTCAGTTCTGTCATCACCGGGTTTACATCGTTTGGCTTGCAGGTCGAAGCTTGGAAGGTCTCTCCAATCGGTCAAGCCTATCTGCAAGTCGCCGCACGATTTGGTGAGGACGCGGAGAGTGGTCAAAAAGCGGCGGTTGCGCGGCACCATTTATCGAAAACCAAAAAACAAAGCGATGCCACTGATCAGCCGTACCATTCTGAAGGATTGCAATCTGAAGAGGGTGAGCTGGAGACGAAGGCACTAGAGCCCAATCCTAGAGAGAGGCGCCGTTCATTCGATTCGGGTTACGCAGCAGGCGCTGTGCAAAGGTTTGAGTACCGGGACTATCAAACTATTGAGGATTTGACCGCCGAATTTGATCCAAAGCATACACTAAGTGACTTGCCGGTGTGGCAGACTTTTTACGCGCTGGCACTATTCTACCACGACTTGGCGCTGCAAGCGCACGATCGGCAAGGCCAGTCGATACAAAGACAGTCTGGACATCGTAAGGCCACCAACTCTGAACGCCAAAACGCATCAGACAAACCCCGGTCCGATGGAGAGAAGAGCGATGACTGAGACTATGCCAACCAACACCCACGTTGAGATGATCGCATTGGGGGACCTTATTCCCTATGTGGGTAATGCGCGCACTCATTCGAAGAAGCAGGTTCGACAGATTGCGGACAGCATCCAGCGGTTCGGCTTCACCAACCCCATTCTAGTGGATGATAATTTCATGATCCTTGCTGGCTATGGGAGGGTAATGGCTGCGCAGGTGTTGGGAATGGAGAGTGTACCGTGTCGGCGTCTGGCACAGATGAGTGATGCGGAGAAGCGCGCCTATATTCTGGCCGACAATAAGTTGGCGCAGAATGCCGGCTGGGACGAGGACCTGCTTGCCAAGGAACTGAGCTTACTGCTGGATGAGGGGCAAGACATCAACATTGCGCTGACCGGTTTCTCGATTGCGGAAGTGGATGTGCTGCTGGAGCCGGGAGGTACTGCACAAGAAGCGAATGCCGAGCGAGACGATGCGCTACCCGCTCCAGTTGCAGACGCAGAAAGTGCTGTCACACAAATGAGAGATGTCTGGCAGCTCGGCCCTCACCGTCTGGTCTGCGGCGACGCGCGTGATGTGTCCGCCTATGCCGTGCTCATGGAAGGCGAGAGCGCCGACATGGTGTTCACCGATCCTCCATATAATGTCCCGGTGGACGGCCATGTTTGCGGTTCTGGCAAAACCAAGCACAGGGAGTTTGCCATGGCCTCGGGCGAGATGAGCCCGGATGAGTTCACCGCCTTCCTGACCGATAGTCTCCAGCTAATGGCCGATCATTCACGCGACGGGTCGATCCACTTCGTGTGCATGGATTGGCGCCATATGCGCGAGGTGATGGATGCGGGCCAGACAGTCTATGACGAAATGAAGAATCTTATTGTCTGGGCGAAGGACAATGGCGGCATGGGAACCTTCTATCGGTCCCGCCATGAACTGGTCTTTGCCTTCAAAAACGGTACGGCTTCTCACAACAACGCATTCAAGCTTGGCCAATACGGGCGGAACCGTACGAATGTCTGGAATTATCGTGGCATCACATCAGCCACGAAGGAAGCCCGCGAGGAGCTTTCTCTTCATCCTACCGTAAAGCCGGCAGCCATGTTGGCAGATACATTGAAGGATTGCTGCCCGCGCGGCGGGATCGTGCTCGACGGATTTGCAGGCTCCGGTTCAATCGTTATCGCCGCTCACAAAACCGGTCGTCGCGCCCGGGCGGTCGAAATTGATCCGCTCTATTGTGATACAATCATCCGCCGCTGGCAGGCATGGGCCAAGGACGATGCGGTGCTTATGGCTACGGGGCATACGTTCGAAGAGACCGCGAAAGAACGCAGGCCTGATCCTGACGCCGGTTCGACGAACGATAAGCCTCTTAAGCCGCTCGAGCCACAGGGTTCCTTTTCTGTACAGGAGGTCACGCCATGACCGGGCGCGGTAAAGTCGATCGCAGCTACGAGGTCGGGTATGGCAAGCCGCCCAAGGCGAACCACTTCAAGCCCGGCCAATCCGGCAATCCCAGGGGCCGGAAGAAAGGGGCAAAGTCGCTTGAGGGCGTGATGCGAGCTGCGCTCAACGAAAAGGTATCGGTTGAGATAGGCGGGAGGTCGGTTCGCATGAGTAAGCTTGAGGCACTTACCAAGCGCCTACTTGCCTCCGCGCTCAAGGGCGACATTAGCGCCAGCCGTCTGCTGATCTCCATGATGCAGGCGACTGGTATGCATCACCCGGTGGAGGAAGCCTTGCAGGAAGGTCATATGCAGGCGCTCATTGCTGAGGATGCCAATATCCTGCAACGCTATGCCCGAACCGCGCAGCTTTCGGAACCGGGTTTAGGCGCAGTTGGAACAGACGGCCTCGAACAAGCGGACGGAGAACAGACACAAAGGAATGGTCAGGGCTCTCAAGCTCCCAGCAGCTCAACAGAACATGCGGAACAGTCAGCCGATGAGGGCGATATAGGAGATGCAGCCACTCTTGCAGAACCAAACTCGGCTTCTGAAAGCGGCGAGCGGTCGTCATGAACGGCATTCCAGCCCCCAAGACGCCAAGTGTCCTTTCAATAGATCCCCATCGACTTGCCGCTGCAATCCAGCGGCAGAACCTTGGGGCCTTCATAGAGAGGTGTTTCTACGAGCTTAACGCCGGTCAGGCGTTCCACCATAATTGGCATCTTGAAGCGATAGCATATCATTTGGCGCAGGTGGCAAACGGAACGATCAAGCGTCTGGTCATCACCTTACCGCCGCGTTCACTCAAATCCCTTTCCGCCTCGGTCGCCTTCCCGGCTTGGTTGTTAGGCCACCAGCCTGAGCGGCGCATCATTTGCGCTTCCTATGGACAGGATCTGTCCATTGAATATTCCAACAGCTTCCGCTCCATCCTGAAGACGAACTGGTATCGGCACCTCTTCCCAACAACCCGCATCGATCCGCGCAAAGATACTGAGACAGAGATGCGCACCACTCGCAAGGGTTACCGCCTCTCCACCACCGTCGGCGGTGCCCTGACCGGACGCGGCGGCTCCATCATCATTATCGACGATCCCATGAAGGCGGCCGATGCAAGCTCAGAAGCTGCCCGTAACCGTGTCAATCGCTGGTTCGACGAGACCGTTCTCTCCCGTCTCGACAACAAGAAGCAGGACGCCATAATCGTCGTCATGCAACGCCTCCATGTTGATGATTTAGCAGGGCACGTTTTGGCGAAGGGCAATTGGACCCATTTGAACCTGCCCGCCATGGCAGATGTATCGATGCGCATTCCGATCGGCCCAGACCGCTTCCACAACCGTACCATCGGCGATCTTTTACAGCCGCAACGCGAGAACGAAGAAGCTCTTGCCGAACTGAAGACCGGGCTAGGCTCCGCCGCCTTCTCCGCTCAATATCAACAGCAGCCCGTTCCGCCCGGTGGCAACATGATCAAGTGGGATTGGTTCCGCCGTACCCCATTGCTACCATCCAAAAGCTCGTATCGAGACAAGATTATCCAGAGTTGGGATACGGCATCAAAAGCAACGGAGTTGTCCGACTACTCGGTCGGCATCACCGCTCTGCTTCGAGACAAAACCTTCTACATTCTCGACGTGGTTCGCATTCGTTCTGAATATCCCTCTCTCAAAAGCCGCATTGCGCGCGAATACGATCGCTGGAAGGCGGATACCCTTTTGATCGAAGACAAGGGTTCTGGGATGAGCCTCATTCAAGATTTGAAGGTCGATGGCATACGCGCCCTTCCAATCAAACCCGAAGCCGACAAGGTCGTGCGAATGGATGCCTGCACGGCCCAGATCGAACGGGGCGATGTCGTTCTTCCTGAACGTGCTGACTGGCTTGAGGACTTCCAGACGGAGCTGATGGCCTTTCCCGATGGACGCTACGACGATCAGGTCGACGCTCTTTCCCAACTCATCAATTGGAAACGAACGCGCTCGACCTACACATTAGACAATGTTGGATAAGGGACCATCATTAAGGAGATGGAAGAAAAGCAGACCGACTTCGGGTTCGTTCGTTCCACCTCATTTGCATCTCATTTTACCAAGCTCTTTGAAATCCCCACGGATCATGTCTTGATGTGACCAGATGGTGATGATCACACTCTCATCGATCGGTTTGCCCAAGCCCTTCAGTTCCAAACACAGATACTCTGCAAAGCCGTCATGTCTGGTCCCATCATCATCGCGAGACACCCAAAAGCTCCGTCGTTGAGACCACAAAGCCTCTCGGATCGATCGATTATCGGCTGAGATCCTCTTCAGCGCTTGATTGCGCCATTCGGGTAAGGTGGACTGTGAAACCTCAACGGTCTTCGTTGGCGCCTTTGCCGGTACCTGCTTTGGTTCTGCCGGGGTAACGGCGATATCTGTTGGCTTTGGCGTTTCCACAAAGATCGCCAAAAGAGTGAGCATGGTAACAAGCAGCACAAAGCTCCCGACGGCCTTTTGGGCAGCATCCTTCCGGCTTTCAAATTGAAGGTTCTTCAAGGGCACTATGATACTGACAATCGAAACCATCAGCATCAGCCCAAACAGGGCAGCCAGCAGCGCAAAAATAGTGGTCATCATTCGAACTCCCATCAAAAGAAAGAAATCGGCCACCAGAGGTTCCTCTGGCAGCCGGGGAGTTCGTAAGCCGCCGAGAGACGACCGCTACGGCCTTTAAGCCGGAGCTCTGGACATACGCCGCAGCCTCCCCGACCATAGTCGAGGAGGTGCATCACGGTCGCACCGACCGCTCTCAGAGGGGTTACGACGCCCCAGAGCCAATCCAATCGATCAGCTCCAAGACCACATTAGCTCTCAACTCACAGAAATAAAACTCAATTCGGACCGAACGAAATCAAAGAGATTCAGATTGCTGCTGGATCGTCTGCTTTGCGGACTTTGCTGCCATTCATTTCCGCACTACGAATGTCAGCTATCAAGTTCTCTGACTCTTCCCTTCAACGCTGGCAAAAGCGGCACCCATAAGCAAAATTGGTGCAGCGAGGAAAAATGCGGTTGAAATCGGCAAACTGAAGATAAGAAGATCCGCTGCCAGGGGCCAAAGAAGTGCGATATATTCAAACGGCGCGAGACGGGAAGCCTCAGCGTATTTGAAGGCCAACGTCATCGCGATGTGCATGAAACCGCCGAAAAGCCCTGAGCAGATGAGAAAGGTCAGTGTCCACCCATCCGGCACAATCCATCCCCAAGGCAGCGTAAACATCGCGCCGACTATTGAGGCGAGCACAAAATAAAGTGCAATCGCGCCGGGGCTTTCAGTGTGAGCGAGGCTACGCACCATGGTAAGCGCAAAGGCTGCAAGGGCCGCAGAGAGAATGCCGAGACCATAACCGATGAGACGGTTTTCATCGCCATTGGCGGCTGTGAGGTCTGGCCACACCAAAACGATGACGCCGAGAAAGCCAAGAACGAGACCACCTACGCGCCATATTGTCAGCCGCTCGGAAAGAAGCCAGACGGCGGTGATAGCCGTCAGTATGGGCGTCAATTGCGCGATCAAGGTTGCTTCAGCGACAGACAAATAGCTAAGCGCGGCGAAAGCTGCAAAAAGGGCCAAAGCGCCAAAGCTTGCGCGAATGAAATGACCAAGCGGTCGCTTCGTCGCAAGTCCTTGCGGAAATTCATTGCGAAACCACAGAAAAATGAGGAGCGGGATAATTGCAAAGAACGAGCGAAAGAAAACGATCTCGCCGAGCGGCGCATCATCGCTCACAGCTTTCACACAAATCAACATGCCCGCTGCCAGCACGCCGGATAGAATGCGCAGCGCGATGCCTAGGCTGGGCTTGTCCGATGAGAACGCCACCATATTCAAGTCTGTTTTTCCTCTGCTATGGCATCACGAAGCGCATCGCCCGTTAAGTTGATCGCCATCACGCAGACAAGAACGGCGAGGCCCGGCCAGATCATCTGGAGCGGTGTAGAGCGCATGTGGATGCGGGCATCAAGCAGCATGGTGCCCCATTCCGGCGTGGGTGGTTGCACGCCAAACCCCAAAAAGCCAAGCGTGGAAATGCCTAAGATCGCGCGCGCAAACATGCCTGTCCAAACAACGGTCAGGGATGGAAGAAGCGCTGGCAGATAATGCCAGCGAGCAATAGCAACAGGGGAAAGCCCCGCAAGCTGCGCCTGCACTACGTAGCCGCGTGATTTTAGTGATAAGCCCACGCCACGCGCCACACGTGCGTACCGCATCCAGCCGGTTATCGTGAGCGCAAAAATAAGGCTCTCGGTGCTCGCGCCCAAAAGTCCGGCAATTACGACAGCGGCCACCAGTTCAGGGAAAGCCAGGAACGTGTCTGTCGTGCGCATCATGACCCAGTCGGCGGCCTTTCCACCAAGGGCGGCGGTTAGACCTGTGAGTGTTCCAATGACAAGACCGATGGCAGAGATCAGGAACGCCAGCCCCAGCGACCAGCGAGCACCATGGAGAAGGCGTGAGAGAATATCTCGCCCCAGCGCGTCCGTTCCTAGCAGCCATTCACCGCATGGTGGTTGCAGTCTATTGGGTATGTTGATCGCTGTTGGGTCATAAGGTGCGAAAAGTGGACCAAGTATCGCGAACAAAACAAAGCAGACAACCAGGATGACAACGCTACGCATCGCACTCACTCCCGCTTACTTCTATTCGCGGGTCCACAGCACGGTAGAGGAGGTCGATCAGCAGATTGACGATGACAAAGACGAGCGCTGTCAAGATGACGACCGCCTGCACCTTGGGGAAATCTCGCGCAAGGATTGCCTGAACAAGGAAGCTGCCTAGACCCGGCCGTGCGAATATCACCTCAAGCGCCACCAACCCTTCTAGCAGAAAGGCAATCTCCAATCCAAGAACAGTAATCACAGGAATGGCCGCATGAGGCGCGACATGGTCGCGGTTCAGGGCGGCGTTCGTTACACCGCGACGCCTGAAGGCGGGCAGAAACGGCTGTCCCCGCGCCTCCAGAATTCCAGAGCGAATGATGCGTGTAAGCGAGGCGGCCACACCGAGGCCGAGGGTCAAAGCAGGTAAAACGGCATGGGCCGGGGTGCGCGCGCCCATGGCGGGCAGCCACGAGAGCTGTACGGCGAATAGTAAGATCAGCAGCAGGCCGAGCCAGAAGGTGGGGATCGCCGCGCCGAGGGAGGAAATTGCAATCGCAAAACGATCAACCCAACTGCCGGGGCGCTTGGCGGCCAACAGCGCCAGTGGCACGGAAAGCACGATGCCGACCACCAACGCCGCTAATGCCAAGGGGAATGTATAGGAAATTGCGCTCATCATGTCCGGTAAAACCGGGCGCCCCGTAACGGATGAATTGCCAAAATCCCCCTGAAGGAGCGGGCCGATCCATCCGAAAAAGGCTGGCCAGAATCCAGCGCTGAGGCCGACCTCGTCGCGGACTTGGTTGACAAGGTCCGCGTCTACCAGAGCATCGTAACGGGCAAGGGCTATCGCAAGCGCGGGATCACCAGGGGCATGCCAGAGCAGAGCGAAGGTGGCGAACGCCGCGCCCGTCAACACTACGACTGCCCGCAACAAGAGGCTAAGGAGGAGCCGCATTATGCTAAGTGCTCCAAAGCGCCCAGTGCAAAGGCGGCATCGCGCAGTACCCTGCCATAATCAGATTTCGGCGATTGGATGAACTCGGTGGTTCTAGCTTGCTCTTCTATGCATCCGCTGCGCAAAACAGCTATTTCGTCGCTGAATGCTGCCGCATAGCCGAGATCGTGGGTAACGATGAGCGCGGCGAATTCTTCCTCGCTTTGGAGATCAGCGATCAGTCCTGCTGTGTGCTTTTGGGTGACAGCATCAAGGGCAGAGAGCGGCTCATCGAACAACACGAGCGGCGGTGAGGCGATCAAAGCACGCACAATGCCAACGCGCTGTGCTTGACCGACGGAGACCTCACCTGGACGGCGATCCAGCAGTTCAAGGGGCAATTCAAGCCCATCACAAAGACGAGCCAACCTGTCCGGCGCGAGCTGAATTCTGCGCCCGATAACTGGCTCCATGGCTGAATGGCGCAAAGTGAGGCGAGGATTGAAAGCAGCGCGCGGCTCTTGCATCACCAAGGCCGGATGACAGTGATGAACCGCAGCGTTGTTCCATGTTATGGTGCCCAGAGAGGGCTTCGCCAACCCCAAGACTGCTGAAATGAGGGTCGATTTACCCGCACCGCTTTCGCCGACGATAGCTAGTGTCTTGCCTTTGCCGAGAGAAAGAGAAACGTTGCGCAATGTTATTACTTTGCCACGGCGGACCGAGACGTCTTGAAGCTTTAACATGGCAACGACAACCAATTTCGATGGGCGCAAAGTGCTTTAGCAGCGGGCGTGGCAGGGGCATGCAGCATTTGCCCGGTCGGAGCATCTTCGACGATCTTCCCGTCCTGCATCACCATTAACCGGTCAACGTGCTGAGCGGCGAGTCCAAGATCATGTGTTACCAACAGCATGGAAGTGCGGCGAGTTGAAAGGTAGTTTTGCAGCAAGGTTATCGTGCTCGCCGCCACAACCGGGTCGAGCGCGGATGTTGGCTCATCCAGCAAGATGAGCTCAGGTGTGCCGATCAACGCCATGGCGATGACAAACCTCTGCTGCATGCCACGGCTCCAGCCCCATGGGCGTTTGCGTAAATCACCACCTTTGATACGCAGCGCTTGAAACAAGTCTTCCTGACGATGCTTGTCATGGTCGGTGCCGAGAGCGCGTTCCGCCTCGCGCCAATGAAAACTGAGTGACCGCAGTGGGTCCAGCGCCTCATCTGGACTTTGCGGCACATGGGCGACGCTTTTGCCTTGCGCCCGTAAGTCATCAATCAGTGCATGGCCCAGCGTAGATTTACCAGACCCTGAAGCGCCAACGAGCCCGATGCGTTCACCGGGCTCGATAGTAAGCGATGTTGGATGAAGAATGGTCCGACCTGAGCGTATTGCACTCAGGCCGGAGACGTTGAGTGTCATTTCTTGAAAGTCGTCTCGTGGGTGATCCAATAGGTCTCAGTCGGGTGGACTTGATAGCCTGTCAGACCAGCTTTAGCGACATTGGTTTGGCTTACATGGAAAACGGGGATCATGGCAGCCTCCGCCGCGATGATTTCCTGCACTTTGTTATAGATTTCCCGGCGCTTTGCCGGTTCAAATGTAGTCCGGCCATCGGTCAGCAATTGGTCAAGCTCAGTATTGCTGTATTTGCCCGCATTCGACCCGCCATCGGATTTCAGCAACGCCTCCAGCACCGCGCCGGGGTCGCCTTGCGGGGTCGTTACCCATGCTTGGAGGAACATATCGGCCTCACCATTTGCAATCGCGTCGTTGCTGGCGCCGTATTCTCCAACACTCACTTTTGCCTTCACACCGATACCTTGCAAGAATGCTTGGGTAAGTTCTGCGGTTGGCGGCAGGGCGGCACGACCGGAATAGGTCACGATATCGATTTCTAGCGGCTCGCCGTCCAGCATCCATACGCCACCCTCTTTCACTGCACCGGCCTTGGCGAGCAGTTTCTCCGCCTTGGCAGGGTCGTAGGTTGCGGGAATATCCGCCGCCCAGCCTTTACCTGCGGGGTAAATCGTACCAGCAGGCACTCCGCCAACGCCGGAAAGAGCGGCTTCCACAACGCCGCTGCGATCAATCGCGAGGGAGACTGCTTCACGGATCAGCGGGTTCGCCATCGGGCCGCTCGCAGCATTCACGGTATAAAAGTAAAGCCGACTTGTTGGCGCGGAGAAGCCTTGCGCACCCGTTTCCTGAATGCGTTTGAAGTCCGCTTCCGGATAATTCACCACCATGTCCACTTCGCCTGCCTCAAAGGCAAGTGCCGCCGTCGCCGGGTCTGGTGACACCACAAGGCGAACGCCAGACAAGCCGGGTTTGCCAAGACGATAGTCCGGGTTTGCTTCGGCGCGGTACAGTTGCTCCGGGATGGCTTCCTTGAACACATAAGGGCCGGTTGCGTTGATTGGATACGCTTCAGTCGACTTCCCAAGCACTGCGATTGCCGGATCAGACAAAGACCATGGGAAGGCCGCATTCGGACTATTCGTTTCAAATAGGATGCCTAAATCACCATCTGCCGCGATGCTTTTCAAATTCAGCAGTTTCGCAACGCGGGCGTTGTTGCCGGGATGGCCTTCTTCTGAAATTGCCGAGATGGCTTCGACCACCGCTGCGGCGGTAACCGGCGTGCTATCGTGGAACTTGATGCCAGCACGTAACGTGACTTGCCATTTGGTCGGTTCAACTTGCTCGATCTTCTCCGCCACGCGCGGGTAGAGATTCATGTCATAGTCGATGCCCATAAGCGTTTCAGTGACACCGGTCTGGTTCGAGGTCCAACCATTGTATCCGGCCCGCGGATCTGGCACCTCTGCGTTCGGCCCGAATGTAACAGCAATGGCGAGGTCGTCTTGCTCCGCCACAGCGGCAGTAAGCGGCGTTAAAGCCAGCATGATCACGAGAGCGAGCCGTCTTAATATTGACATGATGATTTTCCTTCAGTCTTGAAAAAGGGAGAGCGATCAGATTGCGTCTTCCGGGTCGAAAACCGGATCAAGCACGAGAAGCAGCCTCGTCTCATCCGTGCCGTTGATCGGCGGAGAGCGGTGCTTCAGATTTGAATAGGGGGTTTCTGGCCAGAGCGTGCCGCGCATCAGAAACGCTGAGCCCGTGGGTACGGTGAAAACTTCGCTCGGTTCGTTATCACCAACCGGAATGCCATAGTGTGTGCCCGTGCCGCGATACGTACAGACCAGTCGCGCCTTGATCGTATCGCGATGGAATTTGGAGCAGGCGTTATCGGTTATCTTCTCGATGCGCAGCCGCAAATAGGCACATTTGAAGCTTGCCGCGAACAACTCGGCGAGAACGGCAATGTCGTTGATGAACAGATCGCGTTCTTCAGAAGCTGGTGTTTGCGCGATCTCGCATAGTTGCGTAACAGCGTCTGCAACAGCTGCGGGGCGAAGGATCAATCGACCTTGCGGCAGACTTTTGGGCGACAGATCGTCCAACCATTTCTGAAAGTTCGGCAAGAATGTTCGCTGCCAGACAGAGGCCGCGCAATCTGCCTTATGAAGGGCGTCAAAAGCCTCAGGGCCGTTTGCAATGACTACGCCAGTTGAAGAACTCTTCGCCTCGGAAACTGTTTGTTCTCTAAGAAGTGCCGTCATGATGCTTAGCCTGCGCGGCTCCATTGCGGGAATGGGTCTGACATATCCGGCACATCGGTCCAGCCCATGGCGACCTCTTCGGGCACAAGGCACGTATCAAGCCGTGCTTTCAAGGCGGGCCAATCAATGCCCGCGCCAATGAAGACGATCTCCTGACGGCGGTCACCCCATGGTTCCTGCCACTTCTCTTTCAGATAGGCTTTGGCGCTGTCGTTGTCCGGCCACCGTTCTTGCGGCACGGACGCCCACCATGTGCCGAGCGGCGAGACGGAAGATAAAGCCCCTGCAAGCGAGAACTCGGCTACAAACTCTGGCCTGGTTGCAATCCAGAAATGACCCTTGGAGCGGATAACGCCGGGCATTGGGCCGTTGAGTAAGGCAAAAATAGCCTGCGGATGGAAGGGCGCACGGGCACGGTACACATAGGAGGCAACACCGTATTCTTCCGTCTCTGGCACATGGTCGGCAAACCCGTAGAGTTCCTTCGCCCACATCGGGTGTTCATGCGCTTTTTCCAGATCAAACATCTTTGTGTCGAGGATGGCATCCGCTGGCACATCAGAATGATCTGTCTCGATGATTTGCGCATCCGCGTTCAAGCTGCGGATAATTTTCCGCGCGGCATCGGTACGCTCCGGCCCGGCGTCGCTGACTTTGTTGAGGATGATAACATCGGCAAACTCAATCTGGTCGGTCAGCAAATGAACAAGCGTGCGCTCATCATCCTCACCCAGGAACTCGCCTCGATCTGCCAGAAAGTCATGGGAAGAATAGTCACGCAACAGATTCATTGCGTCTACTACGGTGACCATCGTATCAATGCGCGAAACATCGGCGAGGCTTTGACCGTCTTCATCGCGAAAATCGAATGTCGTCGCCACCGGCAACGGCTCCGAAATCCCGGTGGATTCAATCAGCAGATAGTCAAACTTCTTCTCAGCAGCCAGTTGGCGAACTTCGTGCAACAAGTCCTCGCGCAGCGTGCAGCAAATGCAGCCATTGGACATTTCAACCAGTGTCTCGTCCGTGCGTGAAAGTTCTGTATTGGCGTTTACAAGGTCAGCGTCGATGTTGACCTCAGACATGTCATTGACGATAACAGCGACCTTGCGGCCTTCGCGATTGTTTAGGACACGGTTCAAAAGCGTGGTTTTTCCTGCGCCCAAAAAGCCGGAAAGAACCGTGACGGGAAGGCGTTCATCGTGCATAAAACATCTCCTGTAACAGAACAGGTTACGTAACTAACTTGGTTACTAGATACATGCAACTCAATTTGTTACGTATGATGATGAAATTTCACCTGTGCGACGTTCCAGGTTGTTTAACGGGAGCCAAACCTTGAAACGCAACAGCCGCCTTTCGCTTGCTCTTCACACGCTCGGTCACATGGCGGGTAAGCCAGACCGGGTGCAGACTTCAGCGGAAATTGCTGACCACGCCGGAACAAATGCAGTGGTTGTGCGCCGAGTGCTGGGCAAGTTGCGTGAGGCCGGCTTGTTGGTTTCAGAAAAGGGCCATTCTGGAGGGTGGAAGCTTGCTCGCACGCCTAACGACATCACCCTGGCCGATATCTACCTCGCGTTGGATGAGCAATTGGTCCCGGCGCCTGACGAAACCGACAAGCCCCATTGTTCCATCGAGCATGCGTTGCATGCGCGCGTGTCCGCCATCATGACCGACGTTGAGCAGAGCCTGATCGAACGCCTCTCAGCAACATCACTCGCCGATGTGCGCGAGCCGCTTTAAGATAGTCAGCAGATACTGGTGACTGTGATAGAATTCTGCGGTCAACAGCCCGTTGACGATGAGGTGGCGAGGGACGGCTTGGGGAAAGTGTCATGACCACTCCAAACCTTCCAATGGTAATCCCACTAAGACAAGCTTGGAACAAGGGACGTATTGTCGGACAGAAACGCCCACTATTGCCAAAACATGTTTGGGCCATACGCGTGCGACTTGAACTAGCAGGAAGCCTCCGAGACCTCGCTCCTTTCAATTTAACCATCGACAGCAAGTTGCGAGGATGTGACTTGGTTTGCTTGAAAGTGGTAGACGTTTATGCTGCCGGACGCGTGAAGGAGCGAACTTCAATTTTGCAAAGCAAGACCAAATTGCCTGTTCAATTTGAAATCACAGAATGTACGAGAACATCGCTATCTGAATGGATCGATCATCCTTTAATACGTGGTTCTGAGTTTCTGTGGCCCGGTCGTTTCCATGAGCGGTTACATATTTCAACAAGACAATACTCACGAATGGTAAAAGACTGAGTCTCATCAATCGGACTTGAGCTAAGCGATTATGGCACTCATTCGCTTCGCCGAACCAAAGCTGCCCAGATATACAAGAAGACTGGCAACCTACGTGCAGTTCAATTGCTCCTTGGGCACACTGAAATGGACAGCACTGTGCGGTACCTCGGCGTTGATCCAGAGGATGCACGTTCGATTTCGGAGGGAATCGAAGTCTAACTCAATCGGGGGCATCTGGAGATTCGGTGCTCCCAACAGCAGACATTCATGATGTAGAAGCGAATTGGCAAGTTGGACTCGGAACTGCCGTTCCCCGTTTCGAAATTACTCCACGTGTCCGTGGCACTCACGGCCCTTAGCCGACATCTGGCGCATCTCCATTCGCTTAAGCCGATTTCGCCAAAGCCGACGTTGGCAAGATGCGTCAGTTAATTCGGCCAGAGGTCGGGAAGGCGGACAAAGCCACCTTGTTTAACATCCCACTTCACTCTTTTTGCGTCCGGCCTACCATTTAAAGTGCCGATTTAGCAAAATGGCTTCAAGAGAGCCGTTCCTACATTCCTGGTTGTGCAAAAAGCAATCAATCCTTACTTTAAAACTCCACTTAGTTTCACCATGAGGGCTTCGGATGCGGCTCACGAAGCAAACAAATTATGCCATCCGTATGATGATGTACTGCGATTCAAACTCTGGGCTTAGCCGGGTGAGTTCAATTGCGCGATTCTACAGTCTGTCTGAGCAATTCTTATTGAAAATTCTTCAAACGCTTACGAAATCGGGATTGGTGGAGAGCGTTCGCGGTCGAAATGGGGGAATTCGACTTGCGCGCCCGGCCAATGAAATTGGCCTTGGAGAGATCGTCCGTGTGACGGAAGATAATTTCGCTCTGGCGGAGTGCTTCGAAGCCGGTGAAGCAATGTGCCCACTCGTTAGAAGTTGCGGCCTTAATCAAGCACTTGCTGAGGCTTTGGACGCATTTATGAGCGTGCTTGATAACTACACTCTTGCTGATCTGACGAACAATCAGCGCAACCTGCACGTCTTGCTTCAGCTCGACGCATCAAAAGAAATTCCGCTCCGCGCATGAGCCCTCCCTTGGAAATTTTCTAAAAGATAGTTGGCCGTGTTCCATTGCCAATTTTAAAAGTGGATTATTATAGTCATGTTTAAAGGGTCGGACTTCCAAAGCTGATCCAGCCGTTTTCCGGGAGCTTTCAACTCCCGTGTATGAGGGATCAAATATGACTGGCAATTTCGTGTCTGCGCAAGGTTCGAACCAATGCTATTTTGACCGGGTTCCCGAACGTTTGGTCCTTGAAGGCTATCGTCACTGGTCCGCTGGTTTCGCCACGGGATCGATTCAACCCTGGGAAATGGCTTGGGCAATTTATGACGAAGCGCTGGGCTCAGACGATGCGCGCACTGCTGTGGGCGCGCTCTCTACGTTCGTTCGAACACTCAACAGATGTGCAGCCTGCCCACTGAAAGCTTTCCCTTTTCACTCCCATCATCTGTGCATTGAAGAGTGCCTGACCATGGGTTTGGTGGCCGGGATTCAGCATGGGCACGACGCTGCAGAACTTTGTCTTCAGCACCTCGCCTGCGCTGCACGCTGCCACGAAGTGGAGTCCGCAGCTCAGATATTCGCAAAGACGCTGGTTAGTTTGAATCAGCGGCTTTTGCCCATCCCAACTCACATCATTGCCGATGTGATTTCTCGTCAAACACCACCCAAACTCCACTAAGAAAGTTCACACTATGAAGATCATGAAAATTGCAGTCGCCTCCGCAACTCTTGCGGCTTTGTTTCCGCTTAACGCCTACGCGGAAGGCGAGGTAAACATCTACTCCTACCGCCAGGCCAGCTTGCTGAAGCCTCTCACAGACGCTTTCACCGCTGAAACCGGCATCAAGACCAATGTTCTTTTTGCCAAGAAAGGACTTGGTCAACGCATTAAAGCTGAGGGATCCAACTCTCCAGCCGACGTTCTGTTGACGGTCGATATTGGGCGGCTGGATGCCGCTAAGGCGTTGGGCATAACGCAGTCTGTTTCCAGCGACGTGATTGCTGCAAATATTCCAGCAGCGTATCGCGATCCGGAGGGTCACTGGTTCGGCGTCACAACGCGGGCGCGAATTATCTACGCCTCGAAAGATCGGGTGAACCAGGACTCCATCAGCTACGAAGAGCTTGCTGATCCCAAATGGGAGGGCAAAATCTGCACTCGTTCCGGCCAGCACGTATACTCAATTGGTCTGATTGCTTCGATCATTGCCCATGCAGGCGAGGAAAAGGCCGAGAAGTGGCTTGAAGGTGTAAAAAACAACCTTGCAAGAAAGCCGACTGGAAACGATCGCGCGCAGGTGAAGGCCATCTATGCGGGGGAATGCGATCTCGCAATCGGCAACACCTACTATATGGGCAAGATGCAGACGAATACGAAGGAGCCTGAACAGAAAGACTGGGCCTCATCAGTGAAAATTCTATTTCCAAATGCGGACAACCGCGGAACCCATGTCAATATTTCCGGAATGGTAATGGCAAAGAATGCGCCAAATGCTGAAAACGCTAAGAAACTCATGGAGTTTCTGTCTGGCGAGAAAGCTCAGCAAATCTACGGCGCTGCAAATTTCGAATACCCCGTCAAACCTGGCGTGCAGGCCGATGAGCGCACAACCTCATGGGGCACTTTGAAAGCGGATGCGCTTCCCTTGGCGGATGTTGCAAAAAACCGAAAGCAGGCTTCGGAATTGGTCGACAAGACTGATTTCGACAACGGCCCCGCGTCATAAGAGATTGGAGAATTGACTATGAAAAACGTATCAAAAATGAACCGTTTGCTTCGTCCTCGGGTGGTTGCCGGGGCAACATTCTTTGGCATAATTGCAGCGATAACAACGTCAACAACTGCTTACACAACAGACAGATTGGAGGGCGGTGCCTTGGCATCACTTCTTCAAAAAGGCGGCCATGTGATCTACATGCGCCATGCCTCAACTGAGAAGGACTACGCAGACCAGGTATCGGCTGATCCTGCGAATTGTTCCACGCAAAGAACTCTCAGTGAGAACGGTTGGAAAGAAGCGGAACTGGTTGGCGCTTCCTTCAACGTGTTGAACATTCCAGTCGGTGCGGTTTATTCCAGCGAATATTGTCGCGCCTGGCAAACCGCAAAGATCGCTTTTGGTTCCTATCAAAAGCTAGCCAAACTTAATTTTGAACCGTCGGAGGAATATACCCCCGAACAAGTGTCCAAAATGAGGGCGCGCGTTACGCCGATGCTTCAACGCAAGCCGGAAGACGGAACGAACACAGTCATCGTCGGCCATGATGATCCTTTTGAAGCTGCGACGGGAATTTATCCCGAACCTCAAGGGGTTGCCTACATCGTGCGCCCAACTGGCGATGGGTTTGACATTATCGGCTATATTGAACCCCAGGATTGGCGGCAAATTGTTGCCAACGCGCAATAACAGCTAAGTTGGCGAGTACAGTCATTGTTTTCGCCAACTTTCCCACACTTCTATGACTTGGATATTCAAGCGGGCGCAAATGCGAAAAGCAAGCAACGCCTGTTGTGGACTCGGAACTGCCGTTCAGATGTTGGGACTGCAATCAGCGGTTAATGACGGCACGGCGGACAAAGCTGCCATTGAGGATTTTCCGAAATGCTGGCAATTGAGCAGTCAACATCGGATTTTGGAAAGCTAAAGAATTTGTCACTAGGCAACCCCATCAATCGTGGTCCATGGGAGTTTCCCCGAAAGTCGAAGCTTCAAGGCAGCTATGTTCGTTTGGAACTACTCACCGACGAGCATATTGACGATCTTTGGTCCTTTGCGAGTGCCGCCCCAGAGAGCTTTACCTATTTGCGCTACGGACCTTTCCAAACGCGGGAACAGCTAGCCGAGCTGATTTCAGACTTGAGTTCACGAGAAGATCAACCGTTCTACGCCGTGCTCGGAAAGCTAGGTCGCGCCGAAGGGTGGCTGTCCATTTGCGATGTTTATCAAGGCGATGGCGCATTCGAGATAGGAAGCATCTGGTTCGCACCGTCACTTCAGGGGTCTCGCGAAGCCCGTGAAGCAATATTTCTACTGATGTGTTTAGGTATGGATGACTTTCACTACGAGCGGCTTGTTTGGCGTTGTCAGGCGCAAAACGAAGATTCATTCCACGCAGCAATCAACCTCGGTTTTAAACACGAGGGAACGTGGCGAAATGCGATGGTTTACGACAACTGGCAGCGCGATGTTGCTTGGTTTTCCATTCTTCGAAGCGAATGGCCCTTGTGTAGAACAGCCTTCGAAGAATGGTTTCGGCCCGAAAACTTCGACGAAGATTGGCAGCAAAGAAGACGATTGCAAGACCTTCGCCGCGTCGCAGGAACTCAGTAGGTATGGGCTCG
>JBCDDX010000008.1:0-105736 GCA_039180085.1 Pseudomonadota bacterium | reverse complement strand
TTGAGCGTCTGCACCGCCGTTTGCTGGATGTGATCAAGGATGAAGAAAAACGATGGATTTGTGGCCGCCAAACTCCACCGGATACTGGAAGATCGCGACGGACTGAAATCCGATGACGATGAACCACACAACGCGCCCCCAGAACAGCGTGGTCCACAGCCCGACGCTGACCACGGGTGCCAGGACCAGCAGAACCGATGCATAGACTTTCCAAGGCACGCTCATCGTATCGAACCGGTTTTCTGCGCCCGGCCAGAAACCGATGACCTTCATCCAGATCAAAATGGACATGGCGAAGAAGACGACGGACAGGACGCGAAAATAGATGTTCTCAGCGCGGGTCGCCGCGGTGACGGCCCAGCTTGGCTGAGCCAGTTTAATTGCGTGGTCGGTCGACGTCACAACACCAGTTCCCTGTCGCCAAGAGTTTCGAAGTGACCATTTATCGAGTCCTGATCAAGGGCTGCAAGTGTTTTGGGTTCCCACGCGGGCTTGCGGTCCTTGTCTATGATCGCGGCCCGGATGCCCTCGTAGAAATCATGACCAACCAGAACGCGGTGGACGATGCGGTATTCCATGCGCATGCATTCCTCCATCGAAAGTTCCCGCCCCCGCTTTATCTGCTGGTAGGCGACGGCAAGGCTGGTGGGCGATTTCTGTTGCAATGTTTCAAGGGTCTTTTGCGCCCAGTCACCCGCCTCCCCCGCCTGCTCAGCCATAGCAGCCAGATTTTCGAGAATGCCTGAAACCGTTTCTGCGGCAAAGGCTTCATTGATGAGATCAGCTTGGCGGGCCAGCGAGCCGGTCTGATCCGCTCCGGTGGCCAGTTTCAATGCCGCATCGATATCGGCCTCATGGCAAAGCGCGTTTCTGATGTCGCCAAGCTTTTCCGATGGCGCGGCGTGGGTGGCCAGACCGGACCAAAGACAATCAGCCTGCCCGATGCGCGTGCCCGTTAGCCCAAGATAAAGGCCAACAAGGCCGGGAAGCCGCGACAGCAGGTAAGACCCGCCGACATCGGGGAAGAAGCCGATCCCGACTTCCGGCATGGCGAAACCGATATTGTCGCCCGCGACAACATGCGACCCGTGAAACGAGACACCGACACCGCCGCCCATGACGATGCCATCAACCAACGCGATATAGGGTTTCGGGAAACGCGCAATCCGCGCGTTCAGCACGTATTCGCGTGCGAAGAAATCGAAATCAGGCGTTCCCGCGCGGCCATGCTCGTATAAAGAACGAATATCGCCACCGGCGGAAAAGGCGCGCCCCGGCACAGCCTTGATGATCACACGCTCCACCGAGGGGTTCGCTTCCCAGATATCGAGCTGTTCCGACAGTGCCGACACCATGGCGCCCGTCACGGCGTTGAGCGTTTCCGGCCTGGCGAGGGTGACGACACCTGCGCGCCCGATCTGTTCGAAACGGATATCACTCATCGCGCTTTGCCCACTTATACAACACGCACCAAACCAGCCTGCCTGACACTAGTGCCACCTCTCATATTGGGCAATGTGGACCGGCATTGGCGGTGCGCTTTTCCTGTGCTGATTTGTCGTGTAAATCACACACAAACCAGTGTCCAAGTCTATTAGTGTGATTGATGTCGTCAAAGCAGCCCGCCCCTTCGCCCCACCCGATGGCCGATACGGTTGACCGCGTGACCGGGGGGCGCCGACTGCGGCGCAACCGGCGCTTCGACTGGAGCCGCCGACTGGTGCAGGAAGCACGGCTTGGGGCTGATGATTTCATTTTGCCGATCTTCATTATCGAAGGGACCAACCGGTCGGAGGACATCAGCGCCATGCCGGGCGTCAAGCGCTATTCGGTTGATCTGGCAGTCGATATCGCAAAAGAGGCCCGCGACCTTGGCATTCCCGCCATTGCGCCATTTCCCAATGTATCTCTCGACAAACGCGACCAGACCGGCAGCGAGATTGCCAATGCCGACAATCTGATTTGCCAGTTCGTGCGCGCTTCAAAATCGGCTGTGCCGGATATCGGCGTCATTACCGATTCAGCTCTCGACCCGTTTACAGACCACGGCCATGACGGGGTGTTGCGCGATGGTGTGATCGTAAATGACGAAAGTGTTGCCCAAATCGTCGAAGGTGCGCTTCGGCAGGCTGACGCGGGCGCTGACATTATCGCACCGTCCGACATGATGGACGGGCGCGTTGGGGCCATCCGCGAAGCGCTGGACGACGCAGGCCATAACGAGGTGGCCATCATGTCATACACGGCGAAATATGCCTCTGGATTTTATGGCCCCTACCGCGAAGCCATCGGAACCGATGGCCTGCTTCAGGGTGACAAGAAGACCTATTACATCGACCCGGCAAACAGCGAAGACGCGATGCGCGAGGCCGAACTGGATATTTCCGAGGGCGCCGACATGTTGATGGTCAAACCCGGCATGCCCTATCTCGACATCGTGCGGCGCATGAAAGACATGTTCGGCATGCCGGTCTTCGCCTATCAGGTGTCCGGCGAATATTCGATGATCGAAAGTGCGGCGGCTAACGGATATATCGACGGCGAGCGGGTGATGATGGAAAGCCTGCTGGCGTTCAAACGTGCCGGTGCGGACGGTATTTTGAGCTACCACGCATTGAAAGCCGCCAAACTTCTTTACAATACTTAACCTGTGTTTTGCCTTGAAATTTCAGCTATATCTCCCATTTGGAGACTGTTATTGAGAGAGGACAAACATGGCTGAGAATATTACAATTGACAGCGAAACCGGGCAGCGCGTTCTTGAGCGCGGCGAACTGGATGGTGTGCGCACCTCAAGGGTTCTCGCCTTTTTCATCGACTGGCTCATCATTGCCGTGCTGTGCATTCCTTTTGCCCTGATTATCGGGTTCCTTGGTATTCTGACGCTTGGCCTCGCCTGGGGGCTTTACGCTATTCTCCCGGCAATCGTGGCGCTTTGTTACGTTGCCATCACCATTGGTGGCCCGCGTCAGGCAACGCTTGGCATGCGCTTCACGGGCGTTCGGCTCAAGCGCCTTGACGGGCAGCGCGTCGATCCGTTTCTGGCCGTCCTTCATTCGGTACTGTTTTGGGTCATTCACTCCTTCGCGGTGATAATCCCGCTGATCGTGAGCTTTTTTTCGTCCAAGAAACGGCTGTTGCACGACGTTCTGCTTGGCACATATGTGGGTCGCGACTAGAATTGTGGGCAAAAGAGCCGCATAAGGCTCGCTGGCCATTTGAACTGATGTTCATCTCGCAGGCCGTTCACATGTCGGGAACCTGCTCCTTTGATGGAAGACATCCACACCTGGCTCACCTTTGTGGTGATCGCCGCCACCATCGTCGCATTCGCCAGCGAGAAATGGTCTATCGAGGGGGTGTCGCTGGCTGCTATTGCCGCTCTGCTGGCCATCTTCACGCTGATACCCCAAAGCGGCGACAATCCGGTATCTGCCTCTGATCTGCTGCTGGGTTTTGCAAACCCGGCGCTGATCACTGTCCTTGCTCTTCTGGTTATCGGTCAGGCGCTGTTTAACACGGATGCGCTGGAGGCCCCTGCCCGCGCGCTTTCCAAAATCGGCGGACAATCGGTCATTCGAACGATTTTCGTTTTGTTGCTCGCAGCCGCGGTCACCAGCGCGTTTCTCAACAACACGCCGGTTGTGGTGATGTTCATCCCGATCATTGTGGCCATTGCCGCCCAGCGCAATTTCCACCCGTCCCGCGCTTTGATGCCACTGTCTTTCGTGGGCATTCTGGGTGGGATGACGACCCTGATCGGCTCCTCCACCAACCTGCTGGTTGCAGGTGTTGCCGAGCGTTACGGCTACAAAATCGGCTTTTTCGATTTCAGCCTTCATGGCGTGACACTGGCTTTTGTCGGCTTTCTCTTCGTGCTTTTCGTAATGCCGGCCCTGCTGCATCTCAATACGTCCAAAAGCGCGTCGGACAGCGGCCAGCCGATCTCCAGCGGACGCCAGTTTCTGGCGCAGATCCACATTCATGCCGATCACCCGATGAAAGGTGAGATGGCGACGCTGGGACTTTTTCCCTCGCTGGTCGATATCACTGTGCGGTCGGTGCAACGCGGCGAAAAATCGATCCTGCCACCGTTTGAGGACACCACGCTGAGCGACGGCGACATCGTTGTGGTCGCTGCGACGCGCAGGGCACTGATCAAGGCGCTCTCAACCGGCGCAGCGAGCCTTCCGCAAATGGCGGAAACCGAGCGCGATGAAGAGCGCGACAGCAACTCGCTGGTGCGGGTGGCGGAGGATTTTGTGGTCGCAGAAGCCGTTGTCGCCCCCGGCTCACCCTATGCCGGGCGGACGATTGAGGCCTCCCGCATTCGCCAGAACTACGGCACCATGGTGCTGGGCGTTCAGCGGCGCAGCGCCATGTCGCGGGGTCTGATGCGGGATATCCGCCTTGAGCCCGGCGACACGCTTCTGATCGGCGGGCTGAGCGATGATCTTGATCGCCTGCGCGCCAGCCGGGATCTGCTGTTGCTTGAACGATCTGCGATTGACGTGCCGCTTCGGTCCAAGGCACCTGTGGCAATTGGAATTTTTCTGCTGATCGTATCGCTCGCGTCTTTCGGCATCATTCCCATTGTCGCGGCATCGGTTGTTGGTGCGTATGCAATGATCGTGAGCGGGTGTCTTTCGATCCGTCAGGCGGCGCGCAGTTTTGACCGTCAAATCTTCATGATGGTCGGCGCGTCACTGGCTGCCGCCACGGCCATGGAGCAAACGGGCGGCGCGGCGTATCTTGCAAAGGCGGTCATCGATGTCCTGCACGGCCAGCCGACGATCGTGGTCTTGTCAGCGTTCTTTCTGGTCACCGCGATCCTCACCAATGTTCTGTCTAACAATGCAACCGCTGTATTGTTCACGCCGATTGCAATCGGCGTTGCGCAGCGGTTGGACGCGCCTATCGAGGCTTTTGTGGTCTGCGTGATCATGGCGGCGAACTGTTCGTTCGCGACGCCTGTGGGCTATCAGACAAATCTTCTTGTACTCGGCCCCGGTCGTTATCGGTTCAAGGACTATCTGCGCGCCGGAGTGCCCTTGATCTTGCTGCTCTGGCTGACTTTCACCTTCACCGCGCCGATGTTTTACGATCTTTCGTAATTCACAAAAGGCCCGTTGCGGGCGGCTTTCGCAAGGCGGGAAACTGCGATATGGGTTGGTGATGACTGCGCATTCCGTCAATACACCCCAGTTTTATCTCACGGCACCGGGCCCCTGCCCCTACCTGCCGGACAGGCTGGAGCGGAAAGTGTTCACCCACCTTGTGGGAGAGCGCGCGCCGATGGTTCATGAGGAACTGTCCAATGGCGGGTTCCGGCGCAGCCAGAATATTGCTTACCGCCCGGCCTGCGAGAACTGTCGGGCCTGCATTGCCACGCGTGTGCTTGCCGACGAGTTCAAACCGTCGAAATCGCTGCGCCGCGTGATGAAACGCAACCGCGATCTGATTGCGGTCGAGGTGGCGAATACGCCGACATCCGAGCAATATTCCCTGTTTCGCCGCTATATTGAATCGCGCCACGGCGATGGCGGCATGTCGTCGATGACCGTTCTCGATTACGCCATGATGGTGGAAGACAGCCATGTCGACACCCATGTGCTTGAGTACCGGCGGCGCGGGCCCGACAGCGCCTTCACCGGCGAAGGAACGGGGGAATTGCTCGCGGTTGTGCTTTTTGACCGCCTGTCCAGCGGCCTTTCGATGGTCTACAGCTTTTTCACGCCCGACGAAGACCACCGCAGCCTGGGTTCCTTTCTTATTCTCGACCACATCATGCGGGCAAAACGGGAAGGCCTTGCCCATTGCCATCTCGGCTATTGGGTCGAAGGTTCCTCGAAAATGGAATATAAATCCCGGTTCCGGCCGCAGGAACGATTGGGCAACAATGGCTGGGAGCGGATTGAAGCAACATGAGCCAACGCCCTTCCACCATTTGTTCAGCAGTGATGCCCGATCCGACAGGTGAAATATAAAGATGCCCAAAACCGGCAACATTGAAGACGTCGATCTCACGCTCGATCTGACGGGCAAGGAAGGGCTTGACCTCAACTATATCAGCCGTGTTCGGGGGCAATTCCTGTTTCAGCAGCACAACGCATTCATGCAGCAAAGCCAGTTGGCAGACGCCAAGGCCGCTGCATTGATGACGCTGGTCGGGTTGATCGCATTGCGGGGGCCGGTCGACCTTGCAGACGCGGGCCGAACGCTGGTCGCAACAACGTTTGGAATAGCCAGCGCCCTGACCATCGTGTTTTGCATGATTGCCGTTTTTCCCCGTTTTCCAAGACGGTCGGTTTGCCGGGAACTGGCAGCACAGGAACGGTGGTCATGGCCGAGCCTTTCGTCGAAAACGATTGAGCCGGTGGACTATTCGGATTTTATGCAGACATCGGAAATGTCTCAGCTGGTTCATTCCACCGCGATGGCGAATGTCAAAGTCGCCCGCGTTTTGCGGCAGAAATTCCTGTGCCTGCGGATCGCCTTTTTAAGCGCCGTTGTGCTGCTGATTATTCTGGGTGTTCGGCTTTACGGCTTTATGTGAGCGTTATCTCACGCCACTGGCAATCGCGAGGGCGATCAGTTCCGCGATTTCCTTTATGGTGATGCCGCTGGCGGCAAGCCCTACAACCATCGCGGTCGAAATCATCGCAACGATAATGGAATATTCCATTGCCGTAGCGCCGCTCTGGTCGCGTGTGAAATGTGCGAGACGATCAAGCGCCTTCTTGAAATTCCGTGGCATTTCCGTCCCACCCCAAATGATTGCACCCCTGCGATCAACAGCAAGATGCATCATTGTCTTTAACGTGGGCTTAAGGCGGCGAAAGCTTCTGCCCGCCCCGTGCCAGATCAGCTATGATCGGCTATTCAAACTTGCTGTTGCGCGGGAAACCCTTGGGAACTATCCGCCCTGCCTGGGCGCGTTCGCCCTTGTATTCGAGCAGTTCCTCGGCGGAGCGTGTGTGGGTGCGGTCGGCGCTGTCGGTCCATGTCAGGCCCGTTTCCATGCGGAAAGCGCGCGCATCGCTGATGCCGCCATCCTTGTATTTCTGCAACCGCACACCTTTGCCGCGACTCATTTCCGGAACCTGATCAAGGGCGAATATGATCATGCGGCGGTTTTCACCGACAACGGCAAGATGATCGTTTACCGCTGATGCTTCTCCGTCAGCGGGCGCAGGCTGCGCCTCCACGCATAAGCGTGCCTCCACGGGCAGTTTCACGTTCAGCACCTGCTTGCCCTTGCGCGTGTTGGCGACGATATCGCTTTCAGCAACGACAAAACCGTTGCCCAGCGTGGATGCCACAAGCCGCTTGCGGCCCGGCTCGTGAACAAACGCGGTGATGATATCGGCATCATTTTCCATGTCGATCATGATGCGCACCGGCTCCCCATGGCCGCGTCCGCCCGGCAGTTTGTCGCCCTGAAGGGTGAAAAACTTACCCGATGTCGTGAACAGCAGAATGCGGTCAGTGGTCTGGGCGGGGAACGCCACTTTGAGCCGGTCGCCTTCCTTGAACGTCAGGGTCGAGAAGTCTGCGACATGGCCTTTCATGCCGCGTATCCAGCCCTTTTCGCTGATGACGACGGTGATCGGCTCTTTCTCGATCATCGCCTGCTGCACGGCCTCAATATCGATCTCCACGGCCTCAGCAAAGCTGGAGCGGCGGGCGCCGAGTTCAGTGTCCTTGCCGAATTTCTTTTTGATTTCGCCAATTTCCCAGGCGATGGTTTTCCATTGCTTCTCGTCGCTGGAGAGCAGTTCTTCGATGCCGCGCTTTTCTTCGGTCAGATCATCGAACTCCTTGCGCAGTTCGATCTCTTCCAGCTTGTGCAGGGCGCGCAGGCGCAGGTTGAGAATGGCCTCGGCCTGAACTTCGGTGATTTCAAAACGGTCGATCAGGGCCTGTTTCGGCTTATCCTCCGTGCGGATAATCCTGATGACTTCATCGATATTCAGAAACGCGATGAGATAGCCGCCGAGAATTTCCAGCCGCTTTTCTATTTGCGCGAGCCGGTGGCGTGAACGGCGCTGCAGAACATCCTTGCGGTGATCGAGCCATTCGCGCAGCACATCGCGAATGGACATGATTTTCGGCACTTTGCCGTGCGAAAGCACATTCATGTTGAGTGGGAAGCGCGTTTCCAGATCCGTCAGCCGGAACAATTGTTCCATCAGGATATTGGGGTCGACGGACCGGGACTTCGGCTCCAGCACAAGGCGGATATCTTCGGCGGATTCGTCGCGAATATCGGCGAGCAATGGCAGTTTGCGCGCCAGCAGCAGCTCGGCCGTTTTTTCGATCAGCTTTGATTTCTGCACCTGATAGGGAATTTCGGTGACAACGATCTGCCATGTGCCGCGGCCTGTATCTTCCTGCTCCCAGCGCGCGCGGGTGCGAAAACCGCCCTTCCCGGTCTTGTAGGCTTCCAGAATGTTTTCGCGCGGCTCGACAATCACCCCGCCGGTCGGAAAATCCGGACCGGGCACAAATTCCAGCAGTTTGTCGAAACCGGCGTTCGGGAATTTGATCAGATGCAGCGCCGCGTTGCAGAGCTCCTCCGCGTTGTGCGGGGGAATGTTGGTTGCCATGCCAACGGCTATGCCGGCTGACCCGTTGGCCAGAAGGTTTGGGAAAGCCCCCGGCAAAACAACAGGTTCTTCATCTTCTTCATTATAGGTGGCGCGAAAATCGACGGCATCTTCGGTAATGCCCGCCAGCAACTCGGTCGCGGCTTGCGTCATCCGCGCTTCGGTGTAGCGCATGGCGGCCGCGTTATCGCCATCAATATTGCCGAAATTGCCCTGGCCATCCACGAGCGGATAACGCACCGCGAAGCTCTGGCTCAACCGCACAAGCGCATCGTAGATCGCCTGATCACCATGCGGATGATACTTACCCATCACATCGCCGACAATGCGCGCGCATTTTGCAAAGCCTGCATCGGGGTTCAGCCGCAAAAGGCGCATCGCGTGCAGGATGCGGCGATGCACCGGTTTCATGCCGTCGCGCACATCGGGCAGCGCCCGCCCCATGATCGTGGACAGGGCGTAGGCAAGATAGCGCTCTTCCAGCGCCGATTTCAGGTCGACCGACTGGATATCGCCATCAGAACCCGAGCCGCCACCGGAGGGCGGATGAATCACTTCGTTTCCCATATGTTCGCGATACCGCGTTCAAAGGTCGCGAACAAGCGTGAAGCTTTGCAATGGCAGGCACTTGGGGGCGGCATGCACAGCGATCAGCGTCAATCGACCCTTTTTGCGTCAAGAAATGTGCGAACCTGCACTTTCGCCACGATGGGAAGTCATTAGACTGGCAGGCCAATCCACGGCGCAACATTTCCCTTCGAGGACATTCAGGCATGCTTTCACACTCATTCTCTTCTTCGAAAACCAGAGCTTCAGCGCTCAGCGTGGTTTCCATTGCCGCGTTGTATCTGACGACATCGCTGCCCGCCCATGCGCTTGAAGGGCGCGCCCTGTTTGAGAAACTGATCACCGACGCCGGTGGGTCGGTGAAATGGGAGCAGATTTCAGAACAGGTGCCAGATTCCTTCACCGCCACCAGACTGACCTTCGTGAACCCAAAAGGGCGGGAAATGCAGGCGGAAGCCATGAGTGTCTCAGGGTTGCGCGAGGCCTCGCAGGGGCGTGTCACGATTGATTCCCTGTCTCTGTCCAAACTGACAGGCCCTACCGACAGCGGTGCGATGATCATCAATGGTTTCGTGATCGAAAACGGCAATTTCCCCGTCGAAATCTGGAAAGACGGCTTGACGGACGAGGAAAGGAAGCAACGTATCTCGTTCGGCACTTTCGCGATCAACGGAACAGCGATTAGCTCGCAACAGGGAGATCTGACCATCGACACGATTGCGATGATCAATGGCGATATCCCGCTCGATTACCGGTTCAACAATCCCGATGCGAACCAATCGGAAATTGCCGATCCGCTGACCTTCGATCAGTTCACCGTTTCCAATATGGCGGGCACCGCGCAAAATGATGTCACCTGGCAGTTGGGCGGCGTGAGCCTCACCGATGCCCAGTTTCCAACCGCAATGACCGATATTGGCGATTGGATGCAGGTCTACAGCACATTTTCCATGACTGGAATCAAGGTTGCGGTCGCCGGGCTTGATGTATTTGGTGTCGGTTCCATGACCGGGCAAATCACCCCACCGGATGCGGAGGGGACCTCGCGCAGCCGGGGAGCGGTGGACGGTCTGAAGATCAATCTGGAAGCCATTCCGGACCCGAATTCGCAACAGGTTTTCAAAACACTCGGTTACACGGAAGTCACCGGGTCGATGACCGCAGAAGGATCGTATAACCCGAAAACCGGAAAAGCGGTGCTGGACAGTACGGTGCTGAAACTCAAGGATATGGCCGATCTGGCTTTGAGTTATGGCATTGAGGGCTACACCGCTGATGTCGCGCAAGCCATCGCACAGGCGCAAGCCAAAGCGGGCAGTGGCACACCCACCCAAGAGGCGTTTGGCGCTATTTTGCCGGAACTTTCCAAACTAAAACTCAGCAATTTCAAATTGGCACTGACCGACCGCTCCCTGACCAGCCGACTTCTGGACTTTCAGGCAGCACAGATGGGGACAACCGGCGATCAACTGGCTGCCGGTGCACCGATGATGATCGGGATCGGGCTTGGACAACTTGGTATGCCGGAATTCACCGACATGGTGACCAAGGCAGTTGGCACGTTCCTTTCCACCAAGGGCACACTCACCGTTGAAGCCACGCCGTCTGAGCCGGTGCCGATCATGACAACAGTTCTTGCCGGTCAGGCCGATCCAACGCGGATTCCGGAACTCATCAATCTGCAAATCACAGCACAATGAGCACCGTTCGATGAACAAGGGTTCGGCACCGGCGCTGACCCGAGAAGTCGCGAGCCCTTTCGGCCCGCTGATGCTCAGCCAGCGCGGCGACGCCATTGTGGCGCTGGACTGGTGCAAACCGGAAAAGAACGACGACACGCCGCTGCTGCGCGAGGGGGAACGGCAGCTTGCCGCCTATTTCGCGGGAGAATTAAGGGACTTCGACTTGCCGCTTGAACCAGGTGGCGATGAATTTCAACAGCAGGTTTGCGAAGCCATGTGTGAAATTCCCTATGGCGAAACGGTGACCTATGGCGATATCGCTAAAAAGCTCGACACCGCTGCCCAGCCCGTGGGCAATGCCTGCGGCGGCAACACGATACCCATCATCATTCCCTGCCATCGTGTCCTCGGCGCGAGCAGCCTTGGCGGCTATTCCGGCGAAGGTGGGGTGGAGCGGAAGATCGAACTGCTCAAACTCGAAGGCGGGTTCCCCTATCTGCTTTAGCCATGCCTGCTTTAGCTGGCCGAGCCGCCGAAAAGGGTTGAGCTGATCGCAAGGCCAACGACCAGAAGCATCAAAAGAGCCATCACGATATTGATCGCGCGTTGGGTCGCGAGCGGCAGTTCGAGACGGTTGATCGTGACGCCTGCCGCCAGCCACAGAATGTGGATGCCGATCCATATCACGTTCAAAATGACGAACTTGATGATCACTTCAACCAGCAGGCTTTGCGGCCATATCGGGAAGCCTGAAAAGACAAATGTGCCGACCAAATAGGCTTTCGGGTTGATCATTTGCAGTGCAATACCACCCCAAAATCCGGGTGGTTTTGTCGATTCGATGAAGGCGATTTTCGACCCGGCAAAGGCGATTTTTGCTGCCAGATAGAGAAGATAGAGCGTCGACAGAACGGTGAAAATCAACCGCAGGCGCTCATCGGCCAGAAACAGCGCCGCAAGCCCCGTTGCGGCTGCGAGCATCACGCCGTTGGAGCCGAAAAACAGCCCTGCCCCGTAATGCCACCCGGCCCTGTAGCCGAAGGCGGAACCAACGCCTGCGAGCGACAGAACCCCCGGCCCCGGCGACAGGAGCAAAAAGAATATGGCCGTTGCGAATGTGAGCATATTGAATGTCGGATACTTTTCGGTCGCAGACAGGAGCCGACTGCGCGTTGGTGTCGGCGCAGCTTTATCGAAACGATGGGCACGAAGCCAGCGCAACCTTCAATTGGCGCTTTTGCGCTCAGCCTGATGCGCATCCAGATCGAAACCGTCTTCCCAACAACGCCCAAGCAGAAGATCGATTTCCCGGGTGATGTTGTTCTCGCGGCCGGCCGACGTGTAGGGCGTCAATTCGCCGATGCGGGGAGCCTCAGGCGTCAGATAGAAATCGACCCGCATATAGTCAAAGTCTTTGGCCGCCATCAGCGCCAGAGAAACCACGTCCTCTCGCCAATGCCGGATTTCCTCAATCTGGCGGGCGTGACCGCGATGAATTTGGGCGTGGTTGGGGTCCGCAAATGCGTCCAGCGGTTTTCCGGTTGCCGTGAGCGCAATGTACTTGCGGTCGGGTGTGCCCCTTGGCTCAAGATAGCCAAACATATGGCCCGGGCGTCCGCGCACAATATGGACACTGATTTCCTGAGCCGGACCACCCTGCGCATTCATCATGAACGGCTCGGCCATCAAACGATGTGGCAGATCGCGGTAACCCCATTCCGATGACCAGTCGTAATAGTTGCGCTTCAGCCAATTGTTTGCGGTGCGGACAGCCAGGGCGGTGTCGAGCCTTCGCTTGTCGGGCACAAGTAGCGTGCGACCACACGCAAAGCTTGGTTTGAGGACAAACGCATCGGGAAGGATTTCAAAATCGATATCCCGCGCGTCGCTCCACTGGCCCAGCAAGGGCACGATATTTTCGTGCGGCACCCGTTGCGCCAGAAATGCCTTCACCTCAATCTTGTCACTGATGATCTGCAATCGCGGGTCGCGATCATAGAGCAACCGATGGGTGATGCGCTCGTTGAATGTCCTTGGCGGATCGAGTTGCGGGTATTCGCCAAACGCCCGCTTGTAGCGCCGCAAAATGCGCCGCCGCGACAGCCATTCGCCAATGACCGGCAGCCGGTATCGTTTGCGCAGAAGCGTTGGGATGTCCGGCCTGATGCGCTGCATTACGAACGCATCAGCGATCTGATGCCCTATTGCTTCGGCAAATTCAGCTTCAAATGTAGGTCTTTCAGCTGCGGCTTGTCGACTTCACTGGGAGCACCCATCAACAGGTCTTTTGCCTGCTGATTCATCGGGAACATGGTGATTTCACGCAGGTTTTTCGTTCCGCACAGCAGCATGACAATGCGATCAACGCCCGCTGCCATGCCCCCATGAGGCGGCGCGCCATACTGGAACGCGCGGTAAAGACCGCCGAAGCGCTCTTCGACCGTATCCCGGGAAAGACCGGCAATTTCGAACGCCTTGACCATCGTATCCGGCAGGTGGTTTCGGATACCACCGGACGCGATTTCATAGCCGTTGCACACCATGTCATATTGCATGGCATCGATGGTCAGCGGGTCCTGATTTTCGAGCGCTTCCAGTCCGCCCTTGGGCATGGAAAACGGGTTGTGGGAGAACTCCACTTTCTTGTTGTCCTCATCCCATTCATAAAACGGGAAATCGACAATCCAGCAGAATTCGAAAGCGTTCTCGTTGATCAGGCCTGCCTCTTCAGCGGCCTTCGTGCGGGCCTCGCCTGCAAATGTCGCAAATTTCGCCGGGTCGCCCGCTGCGAAGAACACGGCATCGCCAATCTCAAGGCCCAGCTGGGTGCGGATCGCTTCGGTGCGCTCCGGCCCGATGTTCTTGGCGATGGGACCGGCGGCATCGAACTTGCCTTCCAGCTCACGCCAGAAAATATAGCCCATGCCGGGCTGGCCCTGCTGCTGCGCCCAGGAATTCATGCGGTCGCAATGTTTGCGCGACCCAGCGCCCTTGACCGGGATCGCCCAGACTTCGACCTTGGGGTCGCGCTCGATCATACCGGCGAAAACCTGAAAGCCGGAGCCGCGGAAATGCTCGGTCACGTCCTGCATTTCGATCGGGTTGCGCAGGTCCGGCTTATCGGAACCGTATTTGCGAATTGCGTCCTTGTAGGCGATGCGCGGGAAAGTCTCGGTCACCGTCTTGTCGCCGGCGAAGGCCTTGAAGCAATCCCGGATCACCGGCTCCATGGTGGACAGCACGTCTTCCTGCTCGACAAAGCTCATTTCGAGGTCGAGCTGGTAGAACTCACCCGGCAGGCGGTCAGCGCGCGGGTCTTCATCACGAAAACACGGCGCGATCTGGAAATAGCGATCAAAGCCCGACATCATAATCAGTTGTTTGTACTGCTGCGGAGCCTGCGGCAGGGCGTAGAACTGGCCGGGGTGAATACGGCTCGGCACGAGGAAATCGCGCGCGCCTTCGGGTGACGATGCGGTGAGGATCGGCGTCGAGAACTCGTTGAACCCGGCATCGCGCATGCGGGTGCGCATGTCGTGGATCACGTCCATACGGGTCATAATGTTGTTGTGGAGCGTTTCGCGACGCAGATCGAGAAAACGATATTTCAGGCGAATGTCTTCCGGGTATTCGAGTTCACCAAACACTGGCAGCGGCAGTTCAGCGGCCTGCGACAGAACTTCGATCTCGCGGGCGTAAACCTCAATCTCACCGGTCGGCAGATTCGCGTTCACGGTATCAGCCGAACGCGCTTTCACATCACCATCAAGGCGGATGACCCATTCTGAACGCACCGCTTCGGCGGTTGCGAAACCGGCGGAATCGGGATCAACCACCACCTGGGTGATGCCGTAATGGTCGCGCAGGTCGATAAACAGCACGCCGCCGTGGTCGCGAACACGATGCACCCAGCCGGAAAGGCGCGTGGTGGTGCCAACGTGCGCTGCGCGGAGGTCGGCACAGGTGTGACTGCGATAGCGGTGCATGGTTTTGTCCTGCCAATTTGATGGAAACATGGGTGCGCGGTGCGGCACCTGAAATCTTGCGCGCGTTTGGCCATGAGAGGGGCGGAAAGTCAAGTAACCACTTGCCCAACAGGCGCGATCAACACCACGCGCGCCCTCCACGTGCATATCGGTGCGGATTTGAGACAGTCATCAACCAGCCTGCGCCGGATATTGTGAAAATCACGTCGAAATAGAGCATATCCCGCCGACTTCGCAGTCGCTAGGGTGGTTGCAGATGGCGACGCATCGCCCTGCCCCGAGCCCCTTCTCATGCTATCGCTCCGTCCCCTCTTCCCCCTTCTGCTCGCGGCCGGTGTCTTGCTTGGCGGCAACGGACTGTTCAGCACGCTGATTGCCGTGCGCGGCGCTCAGGAGGGTATGAGCTCCGGCCAGATCGGCTGGATGGGCACCACCTATTTCATCGGGTTTCTCGTCGGTTGCATTGCAGCGCCCCGCCTGCTGCAAAGTGTCGGCCACATCCGTACTTTCGCTGCGCTTGCCGCTCTTGCAGCGTCCAGCACATTGATGATGGTGATCGTGGTGGATGCCTATTTCTGGATGGCGGCGCGTCTGGTTATCGGTGTTTGCTTCTCCGGGCTTTTTACCACAATCGAAAGCTGGCTGAATTCCAGCGTGACCAATGCTGACCGGGGCCGGGTGATGGGCGTTTACCGCGTGCTCGATATCGTTGTTGTCGCTGGTGCTCAGTACATGATGCCGATTTTCGGAACGGAAGGTTTCACCCTGTTTGGCATCATGGCGGTGCTGCTTTCGCTCTCCATCATTCCGCTGGCCATTGGCGACCGCTCCAAACCCCGCGCGCCGGAGGTGGTGAAGTTTGATATACCCGCTATTTGGGCGATTTCGCCGCTGGCCTGTGCGGGTTGTCTGGTGATCGGGATCACCAACACCGCATTCCGCTTTGTCGGCCCGCTTTATGCGCAGGACATCGGACTGTCGCTTGGCAGCGTTGCGACCTTTATTTCGCTCGGCGTCATCGGCGGTGCATCATTGCAATATCCGCTGGGCATGTTGTCGGACCGTTTCGACCGGCGCATCGTGCTCGTTGGCGCCACAATCGGCGCGGTTCTCGCCGGCGGCTATTTGAGCACGCTTTCCGGCGAGAATGTCACGATGGTCTATATCGGGATTTTCGTATTCGGCGCATTCTCCCTGCCGCTCTATTCCCTTTCCGCAGCCCACGCCAATGATCGCGCCACGCCCGATCAGTTCGTCCTGCTGGCTGCTGGCCTGATGTTTTTCTACGGGCTGGGCGCGACGCTCGGGCCGCCACTGTCTTCGCTCTTGCTGAGCATGTATGGCCCGACATCTCTGTTCATGTTCACCAGCCTGGCGCATGGAGCGCTGGCGATCATGACGGTGTGGCGCATGGTGGCGCGCGGTTCTGTGCCGACCGAAGCGCGTGGCCGCTTCCGCATGCTGCTTCGCACCTCGCCGGTGATGCAGAAGATGACCCGCAATCGGGAACGCCATAAGGGCAAGGACGTGATGGCGAAATAGGCCCGCCAAATTTTATCTGGTCACCACCGGGGCGTGCCGCTATACCCCGCGCATGAAAATTATTACCGATACGCAGGCCTTGCGAAACGCATGCAAAGGCTTTGCTGAGCATGATTTCGTAACAGTCGATACCGAATTTCTGCGCGAAACCACTTTCTGGCCGATCCTGTGCCTCATTCAACTGGCCGGACCGGGCGATGAAGTCATCGTCGATCCGATGGCCGAAGGCATTGATCTTGAACCACTGTTCGACCTTATGGTCGATGAAAGCGTGGTCAAGGTGTTTCATGCTGCCCGCCAGGATATCGAGATTTTCCACCATCTTGATGGCCGCATTCCCAAGCCACTGTTCGACACGCAGGTGGCCGCCATGGTGTGCGGCTATGGTGATTCCATCGCCTACAACATGCTGGTCGACAAGATCTGCAATGTTCAGATTGATAAATCATCGCGCTTTACCGACTGGGCGCGTCGTCCCCTGACGGAAAAGCAACTGACCTACGCGCTGGCCGATGTAACCCATTTGCGCGATGTCTATCTGTACCTGAAAGCAAAGCTCGAAAAAACCAAACGAGCGCCGTGGGTCGATGAGGAAATGCGCATTCTCACATCGGCTGAAACCTATGATCTGCCGGTTGAAAAGGCGTGGACGCGGCTGAAGATGCGGGTGAAAAAATCCCGCGATCTTGCGGTCATGCAAAAAGTTGCCCAATGGCGCGAGGAGAACGCGCGTGCGCGGGATGTGCCACGCGGGCGGGTGATCAAGGACGATGCCATCTACGAGATCGCGCAACAGCACCCGATGGATGAAAAAGCGCTAGGGCGCTTGCGGGCTCTGCCCAACGGGTTTGAACGCTCCGCCCATGCAGAAGGCCTGCTGGAAACCGTGAAGGCGGCGATGGATATCCCGCAGGACGAACTGCCACGCGTGCCCCGCCCAACCCGTTCGCCGGAGGGCACGGGCGCTGCAACAGAATTGCTGAAAGTGCTGCTGAAAGTGGTGGCTGAACAGCACAGCGTTGCCAGCAAGGTGATCGCCAATGTCGATGATCTGGAGAAAATTGCCGCGAACGACGATGCCGATGTCCCCGCCCTGCGCGGCTGGCGCTATGACCTGTTCGGCAAACAGGCGCTGGAACTCAAGCGCGGCGATATCTCACTGGGCTTCGAAGACAAGAAGATCCAGATTATCGAGCTTGAATAGCAATCAGGGTCACCGAGACCTGCTAACGGTTGTCAGGCATGTCGGGAACGACGTTGTCCTGCGGGTTCAGCTCGCGGTGAATCTTGGGTTTCGGTGTGGGGCCAGCGTCCGGTCGCACGCTTGGATTGCGCAGCAGTGGCGTCGTCTCGGACACATTGGAGGTTGCTTCGCGTACCACGATGTAAATACCACTGGCGATGATAATGGCTGAGCCGATCATCACCCACATGTCGGGATATTCGGAAAACACCAGCGCGCCGAAAATGATTGCCCAGATCATCTGGCTGTATTGCATGGGCGCAACGATGGATGCGGGCGCATTTCTGTAGGCCGCGATGATGCACATCTGCGCGGCAAGCGCCATGAAGCCGACAAGCGCCATCAGCAAAAGCGATGCCAGATCAATCGCCTTGAAAACGAAGGGCTGCAATGCGCTCATCGTGATGAAACCCACCATCATCGGGTAAAGGATCAGCACCGCTGTCCTTTCAGAGCGCCCGAGCTTACGCACGAGAATGGATGCAAGAGCGCCGCCAAATGCCGCCAGTAATGCCGCACCATGGCCCAGGGTGGAATCGGTTGCGCCGGGGCGCAGAACAATCACAACGCCGATCAGACCAACCAGAACCGCAATGCCCCGGCGGAAGCGAATGGTTTCACCCAGAACCGGAATCGCAAGCAGGGTGATCAGCAACGGTGTTGCGAAGATCAGGGAATAGACTTCAGCAAGCGGCAGCACGGAAAATGCATAAAAAGCAGCCGACATCGACACCACGCTGGCGAGTGAACGCAGCAGCAAAAGCCCGGGATTGCGCGGAATGAAATTGCTGACTTCGCGATCCGAAGCCATCATTATGTTGACGGGAATGAAGGAGAACAGGCCGGCGAAAAACAGGGTCTGAAAGACGGAGAATTCCGCACCCAGCACTTTCACGATCACATCATGGGTTGAGAATATCGCGAAGGCGAGCAGCGCAAACATCACGCCGACAAGTGCCGGTTTTGGTTTCGACATCCGAACAGCTCCCAAAAACGCGCACCCGTGGGCCCCTTAAAGACTTAAAACCAATATCGATCAGAATTTGTTGGCGTCCACATGACGCCCTTCAATCCAGCGCATGGTGCCGGTTGAGGAGCGCATGACAACCGTGTGCGTGATAATGCCCTCGCGTGTAAAACGCACCCCGCGCAGCATGTTGCCGTCGGTCACGCCGGTGGCGGCAAACAGCACATCGCCACCCGCCATTTCCTCCATGGTGTAGGCTTTTTCGGGTTCGGTCACACCCATCTTTTCGGCACGGGCCCGCTTTTCATCGGTGTCGAGAATAAGACGCCCCTGCATCTGACCGCCCGTGCAGCGAAGCGCGGCGGCAGCCAGCACGCCTTCCGGCGCGCCACCAATGCCCATGTAAAGATCGATGCCGGTCTGTTCCGGCTCTGTCGCGTGAATGATACCGGCGACATCGCCATCGCCGATCAGGCGAATGGAAGCGCCTGCAGCGCGAATTTCCTCAATCAGCGCTGCGTGGCGTGGGCGGTCCATCACACAAGTCGCGATTTCGGAGACTTTCACGCCCTTGGCTTTGGCCACCGCGTTGAGATTGTCTGTGGGGGACGCATCGATATCCACCACGCCGTCGGGGTAGCCCGGGCCAATGGCGATCTTGTTCATGTAAACGTCGGGCGCATAGAGAAGCTTGCCCCGCTCGGCAATCGCAATCACCGCCAGCGAGTTCGGCTGGTTCTTGGCACAGATCGTGGTGCCTTCAAGCGGGTCGAGGGCGATATCAACATCCGGGCCGCCATAGCCCACTTCCTCGCCGATATAGAGCATGGGAGCCTCGTCGCGCTCGCCCTCCCCGATGACGATCCGTCCGTTGATCGGCAGGTTGTTGAGCTCGGTGCGCATGGCATCAACGGCCACCTGATCGGCCTTCTTTTCGTCTCCCATGCCGCGCTCGCGCGCTGCCGCAACGGCGGCTGCTTCGACCACACGGGCCATTTCCATAGTCAGCATGCGGTCGAGCTGGCCGGCTTTTGGTTTGGAGGCAATGGACATGGGCTGTTCCGATTCGGTCAGGTTGGGTCGTTAAAGCAGTGATTTCAGAGGCCGCTGCAAAAGGCAACGCGTCGCGGCTTTTCACGGTTAAGCATCCCTGATTTATTCATCAGAACCAAGCGCAAACCTGCGTCTTTCGGCTGATTGCAAGTCGCGTGAAAGCCGATAATCTGCGGCATTGGGGTTTGCATATTTCAGGAGGGTCGATTGTTTTCCCGTTCATTCATATTGGCAGCGCTTTTGGCGCTGCCCGTCTTGGCCTCGAACTTTGGGGCTTTCGGGCCAGCGGCCCACGCTCAGGCCCCATCGAGCACCGGGATTTCTCCCAAGACATTTCTGTTCATTCGCAAGGACAACAATCAAAGCCGCCGCTACAACCTGCAATGGCTGTTTGAACGCGAAATCTACGGCACCCATCAGGTGGGCAATTCCAGTGTGCGCATTCGCGTTCTGGCATTGCTGACGCCCTATCTGATCAGCAGCGGGCCAAACCGGCCCTATGTCATCGCCTATGAAGGCGGCAATACCAACAACAGGCCAACCGGATATGGCGGCGATCTGGTGATCACATCGAATTTCACGCTTGAGAAAACCGATATGCCGCTTGATACGGTTTACGGATCGACTGTTGATGGCGAGGGCATCGCGGCCCGGCAAACGCACCCCGCGACCGGGACCGAGCACAACAATCACAACATCTACTGGCTGCGCGACGTCTCATCTTCCAAAATTGTAGCCGAGGAAAAGGGATCCGGGTCGAACCGGCTTTACCGTGTGTTGTCCTTCATGATCCCGGCATTTGTAAAAATACCCGGAAACTATCCGGACCGTTTTCCCATGTCCGTCTATGGATGGACCCATGCTGCGACAGGCGGATCAGCACCCGCGATCCGCCGCCTCAGCGTCTATGATGCCGGTTTCAAAACGCGCTGAAAGAACTAGCTCAGTTTTTCGATGCGGATCATCTGAGCATCATCGACAAGACGGCCATCGCTTCGCACGCCATCAAGGGCGGTGTTGATGGCCTGCTCGGTCGTTTCATGGGTGATCAGAATGATGGTTGCGTGTGCGGTGCCCTCGCCCGCTGCTGCCTTCGCGTCGCGGCTGCGCTGGACAATGCTTTCAAGGGAAATGTCCTGCTCCGCCATGCGGGTTGCAATCGCGGCCATCGTGCCCGGTTTATCGAGAACGGACATGCGGATGAAATAGCCCCCCGCATGCGCGAGCATGGGCGCACGGTTGTGCGCACGAAGCGTTGCTGCTGGTTGGCCAAGCGCCGGGCCGTGCTGGTGCCCCGGCTTTGATTTTGCAATATCGCACAGGTCACCCGCGACGGCAGAAGCGGTCGCATCGCCACCGGCGCCGGGGCCAGACATCATCAGGCCACCAACAACGTCGGCCTCAACGCAAACCGCATTGGTCACGCCGCCAATTTCGGCAATCGCGGACCCAAGTGGCACCATGGCGGGGTGAACCCGGCTTTCGACGCCCGCGTTTGTCTTGGTGGCAACACCCAGAAGCTTGATGCGATAGCCGAGATCTTTCGCGGCATTGATGTCTTCGATGGTGATGCGGGTGATACCTTCGAGATAAATCGCCTCCGGTGCGATGCGTGTGCCGAAGGCAAGGCTGGTCAGGATTGCCAGCTTGTGGGCGGTGTCATTGCCCTCGATATCGAAGGTCGGATCAGCTTCCGCGAACCCCAGTTCCTGCGCCGCGGTCAGACAGTCTTCAAACGAAAGGCCATCCGATTCCATCCGCGTGAGGATGTAATTGCAGGTGCCGTTCAGAATTCCGTAAACGCGGTTGACCTGATTGGCGGTGAGGCTCTCGCGCATGACCTTAATGACAGGAATGCCGCCCGCAACCGCCGCCTCGTAGTTCAGCAACAGGCCGGATTGCTCGGCAATTTCAGCAAGCTCAACGCCGTGTTTGGCCAGCAAGGCCTTGTTGGCGGTCACGACATGTTTGCCGGACTGCAGAGCCGCTTTGACAGACTCATAAGCCGGGCCATCTTCGCCGCCGATCAGTTCGACAAAAACCTCGCAATCATCGGCCTTCGCCATGGCGACGGGGTCATCATACCAGGTGTAATCGTCCAGCGGCACATCGCGCTGCTTGTTCTTATCGCGCGCATTCACCGCCTTCACCCGGATCGCACGGCCGCACCGTTCAGTCAGCAGATCGGCCTGCTGTTCGATAAGGCGCACAAGCGATGTGCCGACCGTGCCGATACCGGCAATGGCGATATTGAGAGCATTGTTCATGAAAACGTTCCGTCAAGAATGCTGGTTGCAAACCCGTTTGACGGCGGGTGGGCAAGCGTTTTTCGCCCTCAGTAAGTGCCCCGTTTGCCCCGTTTATGCAAGACAGCTGACGGTCAATTTGAAAGAGAATCGCCGAGAAGTGAGGCGACGCAAACCGCCGCTATTCAGACGTCTTTCCGGACGCGGCGATGGCCGCCTCACGGCGTCTTGTTTGCGACCGCGCCAGATTTTGCAGACGTTTAACTTCGTTGCGATACGTGCTCTCGTTGTTCTGGGCCGCCTGTGCGTTTCCGCGCGCGGCGGCATTGCGCAACTCGTTTTTGACAGCCACGGCCTCAGCCTTGGAAATCTGCTCGGCTTCGCGCTGACGCTGAAACGCGAGCGGGGAAAGCTGCCCGGTATTTTGTGGAGCGCCAATGGGTTGCCCGGTCGCCTTGCGAATGGGTGCCGGAGGCAATGGTGTTGGCGCTTTCGGAAGCGGCGTCAACAACGCCTGTTCCGGGCGCGGCGACGGGTTCCAGACCGGCTCTTCGGAATCGGACTTGGTGACCGTCGGCGGCGGCGTTGTGAAAACGAAATCCGGCGAACCCGTCAGACAGCCCGACAAAGCCAGCGTCACGCCAGCCAAAAGGGCCACATCGCGCAATTTGCGGGTGGTTGCTGCCATGTTTCGCAATGTCATGTTTTGTGATCTAGCAAACAATTATGTTGCAGTCGTGAACGAATTCAAAGTTTTTCACCCGGGCCGGGCGACATGATGTGACGGGTCGGCCCGGGTGAAATTCTGGTTGCGCTACAGCCGTTAAATCTGCTTCAGCGCCTGATCGAGATCGGCGATGAGATCAGCCACATCTTCGATACCCACGGAAATGCGAATGACGTCTGCACCCGCACCGGCAGCGGCCTGCTGCTCGTCATTCAACTGCCTGTGGGTTGTTGACGCCGGGTGGATGATCAATGAGCGCGTGTCGCCAATATTTGCCAGATGCGAGAAAATCTCGACATTCGACACCAGATCGACGCCCGCCTGATAGCCGCCCTTTAAACCAAAGGTGAACACCGCCCCTGCCCCTTTGGGCATATAGCGCTGCTGCAATTCGTGGAACGGGTCGTCCTCCAGGCCGGCATAGGACACCCACTCGATCTTGTCGTGTTTCTGCAGGTGCCTGGCAACGGCGAGCGCATTGTCGCTGTGGCGCTGCATCCGCAGCGGCAGGGTTTCGATGCCGGTGATGATCTGAAATGCGTTGAACGGAGAAATGGCCGGTCCAAGGTCCCTCAGACCCAACACACGGCAGGCTATGGCAAAGGCAAAATTGCCGAATGTTTCGTGCAGAACCATGTCGTTATATTCCGGGCGTGGCTCGGACAGGATCGGGAAGCGGTCATCCTTCGACCAGTCGAACGTGCCGCCATCAACGATGATACCACCCATGGAATTACCGTGACCGCCCAGGAACTTGGTCAGGGATTCAACGACAATATCCGCGCCATGTTCGATCGGGCGACACAGGTATGGCGATGCCATGGTGTTGTCGACAATCAGCGGAATGTGGTGCTTGCGCGCAACTTCGGCGATGCCGTTGATATCCATCACAACGCCGCCGGGATTGGCGAGGCTTTCGATAAAGATTGCCTTGGTTTTCGGCGTGATCGCCTTTTCAAAATCTTCTGGCGTAAGCCCATCGGCCCACTGCACATTCCAGTTGAAGCTTTTGAAGCTCTGGCCAAACTGGTTCACCGAACCACCATAGAGTTTGCGCCCCGCTACAAAATCATCGCCCGGTTGCATCAACGCATGCATGACGAGCAGTTGCGCTGCATGACCGGAGGCCACCGCGAGGCCGGCTGTGCCGCCCTCGAGCGCTGCAACCCGCTCTTCAAGCACGGCGGTCGTCGGGTTCGTGATGCGCGTATAGATGTTGCCAAAGGCCTGCAGACCAAACAGCGAGGCTGCGTGATCAACATCGTCGAACACGAACGAAGCCGTCTGGTAAATCGGCGTCACGCGGGCACCGGTGGCCGGGTCCGGCTGCGCGCCTGCATGAATGGCCAGGGTTTCGAATCCGGGTTCGCGACTGCTCATAGAAATATCCTCATCCACATTGGGGCGTCATCAAATGGCTTTATCGGCCACTGAAGGGCGCACGTCAAAGGGCAACGCTGTTCATAGTGAAGGCTGCGGGAAATGATTTTGCGTGTTCAAGTTCTGAATCAGGATGAACTATGCGGCAGCCCTGAAATCGGGAGTCTTTTGAATCACTTGCCAACGGTTCGTGAAAAACTGATTCAGGTGCGCATCAGCCGTCGTCTTCCAGACCGAAATGCTGGAACCCGCCAGCCAGTTTCGGTTTGCGGCTGGAAATTGTTTTTCGATTAAAGCCCGTCCAGCCGATTTCACCGCACAGGCGCGCATATTCGATCTTGGGGCACCGGTCCTGAATGACCGTGATCCCGGCCATTTCCAAAGCAGATGCAATCGCGTCGTCGCGAATGCCCAGTTGCAGCCACACCACTTTTGGCAGTTCCGGCATGCGCATGATTTCACTCACGATGCCGGGCAACGCTTCCGACCTGCGGAAGATATCGATCATGTCGACCGGCCCCGGCAGATCCGTAAGGCTTGCGTAGGTCATCGCACCGGCGATCAGATTGCCCGCCTGCCCGGGGTTGATCGGGAAAAGCTCATAGCCCTTTGCCGTCATATATTTTGCAACGAAATAGGACGGGCGCACCGTATTGGCGCTCGCACCGATCATCGCAATTGAGCGGACCGATTTCAGAATACCGCGCAGATGCGCGTCGGAATAATGATCGTGGTCGCTGCTATTCATCACGCCACTCGGGCGTTCTGTCCTGCAGGAATGCTCCAATACCTTCTTCGGCGTCAGCGGCCATCATGTTTTGCGCCATCACTTCTGCTGTGTGCGCATAGGCATCCGCCAGCGGCATTTCGGCCTGCTGATAGAAGGCCTGTTTGCCGACTTTGAGCGTGTGCGCGCTCTTGCCCGCGATTTTGCGGGCGTATTGCAGTGTTACCTGTTGCAGATAGTCCACGGGCACAACGCGGTTGACCAGGCCGATTTCGCGGGCATGGCTTGGGGTGATCGCCTCGCCTGTGAGCAGCATTTCCATCGCATGTTTGCGTGCAACATTGCGCGAAAGAGCAACCATTGGCGTTGAACAGAACAGCCCGATATGCACGCCGGGAGTGCAGAACGTTGCGTCTTCACTGGCGATAGCAAGATCGCAGGACGCGACCAGCTGGCACCCTGCCGCTGTTGCCAGACCGTTGACCTCCGCGATCACCGGCTTGGGGTGATTGACGATGGATTGCATAACCGCCGAACACTGTTCCATCAGGCTTTTGAAATAGGCCCTGCCCCGGTCGTCATCGGCGCGGTGCAGCGTGAGCTCCTTCAGATCATGCCCGGCGGAGAACAGATGCCCGTTGGCCGCAATGATGATCACCCGCGCATTGTCATCGCTCTGCGCCCGGTCGAGGGCGCTTTGCAACGCGTCCAGCATGGCTTCAGACAGTGTGTTCGCGGGCGGGTTGTTGAGAACCAGACGCAGCACACCGCCATCAAGATATTGCTCGGCCAGGGGCGTGTCAGCCAGAACGTCCGGTGTCTTGATATTCAGTATCTCTGCCATGGGTCTTTTCCGGTTTGCGGAGGCCGTTTGGTCATTGCTTGTGCCGAGACCTATCGCAAAATACCAAATGCTTGCAATGCCGCCGGTCCTCATCCAATCCTAGCGACAGTGTTTTGGGGAGGAATCCAATGGAAAAGGTTCTGCTTGAGAAAGATGGCCGCATCGGGCGCATTGTTCTCAACCGGCCGGATGTTCTAAACGCGATTGACGATGATTTGCCCGGCGAACTGGCCGAGCGTGTGGCGCAGGCGAATGCCGATGCGGACATCCATGTCATCGTGCTGTCCGGCGCGGGTCGCGCCTTCTGCGCCGGTTATGATCTGACCTATTATGCGCAACAGACGCAGGGCAAAGGGCGTGAACTGACGCAGGATATGCCCTGGGACCCGATGAAGGACTACACCTTCATGGCGCGCAATACCGAATTGTTCATGTCTCTGTGGCGCTCTCACAAACCGACGATTGCTCAAATCCACGGCTACGCGGCAGCGGGCGGGTCGGACATCGCCCTGTGTTGCGATCTGATCATGATGGAAGACGAGGCCGAGATTGGCTACATGCCCGCCCGCGTGTGGGGTTGCCCGACCACGGCCATGTGGGCCTATCGCCTCGGCGCGCAGCAGGCCAAGCGCATGTTGTTCACCGGCGACCGCATCAATGGCAGAGAAGCCGAACGTTTGGGGCTGGCGCTGCAGGCCGTTCCAGCCGATGAACTTGCAAACGCGGTCGACGCGCTCGCCCACCGCATCAGCACGGTCCCGGTCAATCATCTGATGATGCATAAAATGGTGATCAATCAGGCGATTGAAGCGATGGGGCTTGAATCCGCCCAACGTCTGGCAACGGTGTTCGACGGGATCACCCGCCATTCCCCCGAGGGCCGGACTTTCAAAGTCCGCAGCGAGACGCATGGCTGGGAACAGGCCGGCCGCGAACGCGACACCGGTCCGTTCGACTGGACCGAAAACCGCCCGATCAATCCGAAAGCCTGAAATATTATGCTGAAACCTGTTCTCACAGCCGCTGAGCTGAACACTTATATCGCTGAGGTCTATCCGCAGATCATGGAGCAGTTTCCGGGCTATGAGGTCGTGGAAGTCTCGCCGGGCTTCGTGCGTGTCGACATGATGACCGATGACAGCCATATCCGCGCCGGGGGCACGGTTTCCGGCCCCACCCTGTTCGCTCTAGCTGATATGGGCGGTTATGCCTGCGTGCTGTCACATGTCGGGCGTGAGGCGCTGGCGGTCACAACCAATCTCAACATCAATTTCATGCGCAAGGCCCCGCCCGGTCGTCTGGAAGGCCACAGCCGCATTCTCAAACTCGGCAAGCGTTTGATGGTCTATGATATCGAAATCCGCTGCGGTGGCGAAACGGACGTCATAGCCCACGCCACCGGCACCTATGCCATTCCGCCGAAATGAATGCGCGGCGTGATTGGGTTGAAAATGCCAAGACCGGATAAAGCGGCTGGCATGCGGCCCCCGTTTGGGCAATTGGGGACCGCACACCCGCACAGAACTTGGGGAAATCCTGCGCGTCCCTCGAAACCGGCAATGCAAGCATCCCAGCCGCCCCTGAAGGCAAAGGGTGATTTTTCTTACGTAACGTAAGATATTTCGTCAAGCTGGAATTTGAAGAGATCTGGCTATTTTGCACGATATCGACTTTAGGGGCTGTGGTGATGTGAAAAACACAGAATTTAACATGGTATTATAATACCTTTATCTTTAAATATCTGAAAATAAACATTTTTCCATATTTTTCATCGAAATTCTGCTCTTGACCATCCCGCCGTCTTCGCTTACACGGTGCGGCAACATTGGGCCTTTGGGCCGTATTGTTGCTGTTGCGCTGGCGAGGATTGGCCTCACATGCGCGATTGGCATGGTATTTCAACAAACTTTAGGGTTCATCCTTCATGAAAACCTTCTCGCAGAAACCTGCAGAAGTTGAGAAAAGCTGGATTTTGATCGACGCTGAAGGCGTCGTTCCCGGTCGTCTCGCTTCCTTTGTGGCAAACCGCCTTCGCGGCAAGCACAAGCCGACCTTCACCCCGCATGTCGACGACGGCGACAACGTTGTTATCGTCAACGCTGACAAGGTGGCTTTCACCGGCAACAAGTTTGCCGACAAGAAATATTACTGGCACACCGGCTATCCCGGCGGCATTAAAGAGCGCACGGCGCGCGCCATTCTGGAAGGCCGTTTTCCGGAGCGCGTGGTTCAAAAAGCCGTTGAGCGCATGATGCCGGGTGGACCGCTTTCGCGCCGCCAGATGAAAAACCTTTATGTCTATGCTGGCCCGGACCACAAGCACGAGGCTCAAAAGCCCGTCGCCGTGGACATGGCCGCATTGAATTCCAAGAACAAACGGAGCGCCTAAACCATGGCTGAAATCAACTCTCTTGAAGATCTCGGCAGCGCCATGCAGGGCACAGGCGGAGGCGACACGCCTGTTGGCGGCATCGACAAGCCGCAGGAAGCCGCTGCTGATGCACCGGTTTATGAGCGCAAGGTTGACGAACACAACCGCGCCTATGCAACCGGCAAGCGTAAAGACGCGATTGCCCGCGTCTGGCTGAAGCCCGGTTCCGGCCGCATCATCATTGCCGGCGCTACGAAAAAGCGCGCCGTGCAGCAGAAAAACCGTAAGGAAAACGCCAAGGCGTCCAAAGAGCGGGATTTCACGGAATATTTCGCACGGCCCGTGCTGCAGATGGTTGTGAAACAGCCGCTCGTTGCAACAGGCCGCGAAACGCAGTTCGATATCGTTGCAACCGTTTCCGGCGGTGGCCTTTCCGGCCAGGCTGGCGCGCTGCGCCACGGCATCTCAAAAGCGCTTACGCATTTTGAGCCTGAGCTGCGCCCAACGCTGAAATCCGGTGGTTTCCTCACCCGCGACAGCCGTGTTGTGGAACGTAAAAAGTATGGCCGCGCGAAAGCCCGCCGTTCTTTCCAGTTCTCCAAGCGTTAAGGCTTACCGAAATTCCCCTTCTGGGGTATTTACAAAGGCGGGCCTCACGGTCCGCCTTTTTTGTTTCCAAGCGAGCATCCCATGACCCTCGAAAAATATCCCGGTATGGATCACGCCTTTACGGCGCAAGACCTGCGCGGCAAGGCGTCGGACCCGACTTATGCCGGGGCGCTCTCGTTCATGCGGCGCAAATACACAACCGATCTGGCGGGCGTGGATGCCGTGGTCATGGGCGTGCCGCTGGACACGGCGACATCCAACCGGCCTGGCACGCGGTTTGGTCCGCGCGGAGTGCGGGAGGCATCGGCCATTCTGGACAATGATCCGCAATATCCGTTTGGCAGCTATATTTTCAAAGATATGGCGACCATCGATTATGGCGATGTCTATTTCTACTATGGTTGGCAGCACCGGGTTTCAGAAATCATTGAGCGCAATGCGGCGCATGTTCTGGCGGCGGACTCATCGCCCTATCTGCTGTCGATTGGCGGGGATCACTTTGTCACCTACCCGCTGTTGAAAGCGCATGTCGAAAAATTCGGCCCGCTCGCGCTGGTTCAGTTCGACGCGCATCAGGACACCTGGGATGATGAGGAAGGCTCCGTCGATCATGGGACGATGATCACCCGCGCCGTCAATGAAGGGTTGATCGATGTGGAGCACTCCATTCAGATCGGCATCCGCACCCATGCGCCCAAGGATTACGGGATCGAGGTCATCGACGCCCTTACCTGCCATGAAATCGGCATGACGGAAGTTGCCAAACGCGTTTACGAGCGGACGGCCGGCAAGAAAATTTATCAAAGCTTCGATATCGATTGCCTTGACCCCGCATTCGCGCCGGGCACCGGGACGCCGGTATCGGGCGGGCTGTCGTCCGCGCAGGCGCTGGCGCTGCTGCGTCATTTGAAGAATCTGGACGTCGTTGGGTCAGACATTGTTGAGGTCGCCCCGCCCTATGACCACGCGGCCATCACATCCATCATCGGCGCAACGATCGGTTGCTATATGTTGGGCAATCTGTGGGAACGACGATACAAGCCCTGATATCTTCAAAAAGCTGCCGATGTGGGATCGGCGAGATATCCGATCCTCACAAACTGATTCAAGCGGCTGTGTTTCTGATTCCAGAAAATACAGCAAGCTTCTGATATAATGAGATTATTATGACCACTTCAAAACCCAAGATATTCGTTGATGGCGAACACGGCACCACGGGCCTGCAAATTCTGACACGGCTGGAAGGCCGGGATGACATCGAGTTACTGTCGATTCCGCATGAGCAGCGGCGCGACGGCGCGGTGCGTGAGCAATTCCTGAACGATGCTGATTTTGCGATCCTGTGCCTGCCGGATGATGCGTCTCGGGAAGCGGCTGCCATGGTGGCCGATGGAACGACGCGCCTGATCGATGCTTCGACAGCGCACAGAACTCACCCGGACTGGGTGTTCGGCTTCAAGGAGCTTGAACCCGGCCACAGCGAAACAATCGCCAAAGCCCGTTTTGTTGCCAATCCCGGGTGCTATTCAACGGGCGCGATTGCGCTGATCCGGCCATTGACGCAGGCCGGGGTGCTGGGCCGCGACGCGCTTTTGAGCGTCAACGCCGTGTCGGGCTATACAGGCGGCGGCAAGGGGCTGATCGCCAAAATGGAAGGCGACGGTGAAGACGCGATTTCCGCTCCGCATTTTCTCTATTCAACCGGGCTTGGCCACAAACACGTTCCGGAGATCACCGAACATGGATTGCTGGACCACGAGCCGATATTCTCGCCATCCGTTGGACGTTTCCCGCAGGGCATGATTGTTCAACTGCCGCTGCACATGACGAACCTGAACGCGTCTTCACGCCAGGAAGTACACAAAACGCTGGTCAGCCACTATCGCGATTGTGAACACGTTCGCGTTGCGCCGCTGGAAGAATCGGACGCCATCGTGCGGCTCGACCCAGCAGCACTTGCCGGTCTCGACACGATGGACTTGCACGTCTTCGGGCATGATAAACATGTCAATTTGGTCGCTCATCTCGACAATCTCGGCAAAGGCGCTTCCGGTGCCTGCGTGCAGGCGCTTGACCTGATGCTAGGAAAATAGAGCCGCAAAACGGTTCGGGCGCGGTGATTGACAAGGCCGCGTTCGCGCCCGAACATGACACAACTGCCAAGTTGCGGGATCGGGGGCGTCTGATAGGAGGAGCATTGCTATGTCAGTCTCGGAAATCCTGGCCCAGAAGGGCCATTCGGTCATAACCGTTCGGCAGGACGACGATATTGCCGCTGTGGCTTCACTGCTGGCTGAAAACAAGATCGGTGCCGTTGTCGTGCTGGAAACCGATGGCAAGGTTTGCGGCATTGTCTCAGAACGCGATCTTGTACGGCAAATTGCAGGCCAGGGAGCGGATGCACTTCGTCTGCCGGTTTCATCCTGCATGACCACGAACGTGATCTCCTGTCACCGGTCCGACCCGATTGACCGGGTTATGGAACAGATGACGGCTGGCCGCTTCAGACACCTGCCGGTGATTGAGGACGGCGAATTGTGCGGTCTCATTTCAATTGGCGATGTGGTCAAACGCAAGATCGAGCAGACCGAGCGTGATGCCGAAGAACTGAAGCGCTATATCGCAGGTTAAATCAGCCGTTCTTCAACCTGCCAGGCAACAGGCGCTTCCACCACTTCGGCAAGGCCGGACAATCGCCTGTCCAGCCGCTCACCTTCGAAGTTTCGAAGCGCGTGGGGAACCACAATGTCAAAGCCCTCATCGCCTTTGACCAGTCTGATCTGCGGCAGAACGCCGGGCATCGCAGCTGAGAACAGATAGGCGACCCGAAACAAGGCGCCCAGAACATGCGCGCGGTGCACAACGCGATCTTCCGCAACGGCTAGCAGCGGCGGCTTGTAGCCGTTCAGACTGACGCCCTCATGCCGGAAATAACTCGCCAGCGCGAGATAGGCCCTGCCGCTATGGTCAACCCCCACGAAATTGGCGTTCGAGATCAGGTTCAGCGCCTGGTCGCCGCGATAGTCCGGGTGAGAGCGCCATGTGATATCGGCAAGCAGGCATGCCGCCTTGCGATAACGGCTTTCATCCTTGGTTTCGCTCAGTCCCAGCGCGCGAAAGGCGGCTCCCGTCCACTTCACAAGCTCTCTTGCGTGAGCGGGTGAGCGCGCCCTCAAGACTGCCATCTCTTCCGCCGCCGTCAGCAACGGGTCCGCGCGTTGAACTTTTTCCGGCAGCAGCGAATAGAGATACCCCTCGCGGACGCCGAGGCCTGAAAAAACGATTTTTTCCGGCTTCATGATGCGCATGATTTCCTGCAGCAACACAGCGCCAAATGGAATGAGCGCCTGACGGCTGGAGGAAATGGCTTCCATGCCCCGCACAGCCGAATTGTTGTCGCGCGTCAGCCGACCGCACAGCTTTTTGGCCTCCTCGGCCGAAATTTCGTAATTGTGCATGACATGGAGCGGATATTTACACCGCGCCATATGCAATCGACCAAAAGCACGCCATGTGCCGCCCACAGCGTAAAACATTCCACCAACGGAGCTTTTGAGCACCGGATTTTTGGCCAGTGCTTTGCGGCAAAGTTGACGCGCCTTGTTCAGCGAACCTTCCGACTCGTCGCGCAAACGCAGGCCACCGAGCGGAAGGGTGTGCCCCTCCCCGACCGGGTTCTTGTCGACCAGCGTGAATTCCACACTGCCGCCGCCCATGTCTGCCGACACCCCGACGGGCGATTTGAAGCCGCAGACAATGCCGAAGGCCGCAAATTTCGCTTCTTCAGGACCGGTCAAAACGTGGATTTTCCGGTCGAGAATCGCCTCGGCTTCCTTGATGAAAGCCGGACCATTGCTGGCTTCACGGGCCGCGGCTGTTGCCAGAATGAACATGTCATCGGCACCGGTTTGTTGTGCCAGCAGGCGAAAACGACGCAGAGCCGCCAGCGCGCGCACGACACCGTCCTCGTTCAATCGCCCCGTCTGCGCGATCTGACCGCCCAGCCCGCACAGCACCTTTTCGTTGAACAGCGGCGTCGGGGAGCGTGACAGGCCTTCATAAACCACCAAACGAACCGAGTTCGACCCGATATCGACAATCGCAACCGGCGACAGCTTTCGCAGACGGCCCTGAGCCTTGAGAATGGATTTCAGCGTTCTGGCCATTCAGCGCTTGTCTTTCACGTCTTTCACACCCGCGCGCGACGCTTTCTTCTTCGATTTGAAATGCGTGACATTGGGGTCAGCAATGGTGCGCGGTGCATCTTTCTTCAGTGACTTGCCCCTTCCCGACAGGCTCGGGTTGGTCATGAAATAGTCCTGCGCACTGAAGGGCTTCATACCTTCCTGCAATTCAACACGCCGCGATGTACCGTCCGGGAGGATTTCCCAGCTCTGCTGGTTGTCCATCATATTGCCGAGCATGATCTGATCGAGCACCTGCTCATGCACGGTCGGGTTTTCGACCGGGACAAGCACCTCCACGCGGCGGTCAAGATTGCGGGGCATCAGATCAGGAGAACCGGCAAAAACCTTGGCTTTCTTCGATGGCAGGCCATAGCCGTTTCCGAAACAGAAAATGCGGCCATGTTCGAGGAACCGGCCGATGATGGATTTCACACGGATATTTTCCGACAGACCTTCCATCTGTGGCCGCAGACAGCAAATGCCGCGCACAATCAGATCAATCTGCACACCATCGCTGCTGGCGGCATAGAGCGCGTCAATCATCGCCGGGTCCACGAGGGAATTCATTTTCATCCAGATTTGCGCCGGACGGCCCGCCCGCGCATGCTCGCGCTCGGCTGAAATGAGGGCGTCGATGTCGCGGCGCAGCGATGTTGGCGAAACGAGCAGGCGCTCAACGCCCTCGGGCCTTGCATAGCCGGTGATGAAGTTGAACACGCGCGCAACATCCAGCGCAATTTCCTGATCATCGGTGAAGAAGGAAAGATCGGTATAGAGCCGGGCATTTTGCGGGTGGTAATTGCCCGTGCCGATATGGACGAAATTGACCAGCCGTCCGCGCTCCCGCCGTACAACGAGCGACAGTTTCGCGTGGGTTTTCAGTTCAATGAAGCCAAATACGACCTGTACACCGGCACGCTCAAGATCCCGCGCCCAGCGGATGTTAGCCTCCTCGTCAAACCGCGCCTTCAGTTCGACAAGCGCTGTCACCGACTTGCCGCTCTCGGCCGCCTCGATCAGGGCCTGCACGATGGGGCTGTCATTGGATGTGCGGTAGAGGGTTTGTTTGATCGCGACGACATCGGGATCGCGCGCCGCCTGCAAGATGAAACGCACAACGACGTCAAAGGATTCATAAGGGTGGTGAACCACGAGGTCCTTTTCACGAATGGCGGCGAAGCAGTCGCCATTGTGTTCGCGAATGCGCTCAGGAAACCGCGGGTGATGCGGCGGATAGCGCATCGATTTCGGCCCCTGACTGACCACCTGAGACAGATGATCAAGTGCCAGAAAGCCATCAAGCACGATGGTTTCCGTGTCGCTGACCTTCAAATTCTTGGTGACGAAACTGCGCAGATTGTCTGGCGTGTCGCCGGTGAATTCCAGTCTGATCACCTGCCCGCGACGACGCTGTTTGAGCGCGGTTTCAAAAAGGCGAACGAGGTCCTCAGCTTCCTCCTCAACCTCTATGTCAGAATCGCGAACCAGCCTGAAAAGGCCCTTCTGGAGTGTCTCGTAGCCGGGAAACAGGCGTTCGATGAAAAGGCTGATGACGTCTTCGGCAGCGATGAAACGGGTTGATCCCTTTCGCCGTTTTCCGTCCGCCGTCAGCACGCCGGGCAAGCCAATGAAGCGTTGCAGCGGTTCCGGCAGGCGCAGCAGAGCCGTCATCGACTTGCCGTCCTGCCTGCGCGCAAGGCTTAAAACCATGGTCAAACCAAGATTCGGAATAAACGGAAACGGGTGCGCGGGGTCAATCGACAGTGGCGTGAGCATTGGGAATATCTCGGTCAGGAAATAGTCCTCAACCCATTGCAGCTCAGTTTCCGTCAGGCGATCGTTTGGTACGATCACCAGACCTTCTTCCTCAAGGTCGGCGAGCACATCGCCGAGCAGAGCCAGTTGCCTTTTCTGCAAATCGGCGATTTCGCTTGTCGCGCTACTCAGTTGTTCGGTTGGGGTCTGGCCGTCATCCGACAGGGTGGCGACCTGCTCGCGCACCTGACCGGCGAGCCCGGCAATCCGAACCATCAAAAACTCGTTCAGATTGTCGGCCGATATGGACAGGAAACGCAGGCGCTCAAGAAGCGGATTGCGCTGATTTTCCGCCTCGTGCAGCACACGGCGGTTGAACTGCAACCACGAAAACTCGCGGTTGATGAAGCGCTTTGGTGACTGTTTCAGTTCCTGAATGTCCATTACGGGCCTGTTCCGGCCAATGACAGGCCAGAGGGTTTGCGCGACAGGGTCGCTTGATTAAACTGTATCATCAACACCGGAATTGCCCACCAGTTCAATCATTTCCAAAGCCTCGGCCGCAAGTGGCACGGTCACCGGACGCTTTTGTGACAAGGACATGTGGTCCAGGGTGTCGACCAGACGTCGCGCGAATGCAAGAGAACGCTCCATGCGCTTTGTACAATAGTCGATGACTGCATGGTCAACTGTCATCTGGCGATCCGACAACAGTTTAAACAAAACGCCACTCAGGAGCGCGTCATCCGGTTCTGCAAGTTCAATCAGATGGGCGGTTTTCATGCGGGATTGCAGGTCCGGCAGCGCGATGCCCCATTCGCCGGGCCATCGCCTGCTGGTCAACAGCAATGACCCACCGTTTGAACGAACCAGATTGAAAAGATGAAACAGCCATTGTTCGTCAAATGCGCCCTGAGCGATGTCCTCGACGACGAAATTTCCCGCTTCGCGCAGATCAAATTCCGCATTGCCGAGCGGCGGTTTGAGGAAGGTCGCACTGGCCCGTGAAGCCCAGACCTGGGCAAGATGGGACTTGCCCGCACCCACCGGTCCGGCCAGAACGACAAATGAGGTTGACCATTGCGGCCATGCGTCGAGAAACTCGACCGCCGCATGATTTGACGGTCCCACCACGAGATCATCGCGCGCGCTGGCAGCCTCTATCGGCAAAAAGAGCGGTAATTGCTGTGAGGTTGTTTTCTTGGCCATCAACGAGAAACTTTTGCCAGTGCGAATGCGTCACTTAATTGGATGCGGTTTTTTCGTCCACACGATCACCGGTTATCAGATTCCCATCCTCATCGTGACCCAGATAAAGCGGGCTTGAGAGATATTTGTTCAGTGCAAACCGCACCAGAACGCCAATTGCTGCCGCCACAGGCACGGCAATCAAAAGCCCGGTGAACCCCATTAGCACACCAAACGCCGACAGGGAAAACATCAGCCATACCGGATGAAGGCCAACACTTTGTCCAACAAGCTTTGGCTGCAGAAAATTGCCTTCGAAAAACTGCCCGACACTGAAAACGCCGATCACCAGCAGGATCATCCAGTATTCCGGCCAGAACTGAACCAGCGCCACACCAACCGCAATGATGAGGCCAAGCAGTGACCCGACAAAGGGAATGAAGCTCACAAGACCGGCAAACATGCCGATCAGCAGACCGAAATTCAGACCGGTCAGCGTGAGGCCGATGGCGTAATATGTTCCGAGCAAAAGGCACACAGACCCCTGCCCGCGCACGAAACCGGCAATCGCGCTGTCCATGTCGCGCGCCAGGCCACGCAACTCGTCTTCGTGGTCGCGGGGCAGCCACGAGTCGAGACGCTCGACCATGTGGTCCCAGTCCAGCAACAGATAAAACGCAACAATAGGCGTGATCACGAACAGCGAAATCACATCGATCAGCGCCTTGCCGGAATTCCAGATGGACGCAAGCAGCGTGGTCAGCCAGCCGGCACCCTGTTGCAAAAGCGAATTGAGGTTCTCGCGGATGTTGGTCGTGCTCTCGCCCACCAATTCCTGAACCCAGGGTGATTCCGAGTTTGCGATAAGCGCCTGCAATTGCGTGATGTAAGACGGCATACGCTCGATCAGCCCTGCCAGCTGGTTCGACAGGATCGGCACCAGCAAAATGAGCGCGAAAGCGAAAAGGATGATGAAAACCAAAAGGATAAGGCATGTCGCCACCAGCCTGCTTGCGCCCATCGCCTGCAAGCGATCGGCGACGGGATCAAGCATATAGGCCAGCGCCATTCCGGCTATGAACGGCAAAAGAATGGAGCGGAAGACGAACAGAAACAGCGCAAAAATCACCAAAGCGCCAAGCCAGAACACCATTTGGCGGCGCGCCTGAAGCGGAAAGCGATAGATCACATGCTCCACTTTTTCGGGTTCGCCGTTTTGCTGCTCTGAATTGGCCAAACTGGAATTCCTCTCAATCGCAGGTTCAGCTTGTGCGCCCATCGTCGGAAAGAAGCACAAGTCCCTGCGTTATATAGGCTATAGCGGAGGCAACTGTTAGTATTCCCGTCAGAATTTCCAGCGCTTGCTGGGTCATCGGCATTTCCAGCTCAAAGGCGAGAATGCCAAGCACAAAGCCCGCCAGTGCAATCTGTGCGGCGGTGTTGGCCTTGGAAACCGCCAGCGGTTTCATCTCGATCTGATATCCGAGCGCGAAGGTCAGCATGACGCCGACAACAATCAGCAAATCGCGAAACACCACCAGAATCGTGAGCCAAAGCGGAAGAAAACCGAGAATACCGAGCACCACGAAGACCGATACCAGCATGGCCTTGTCCGCAATCGGATCAAGCCAGGCCCCCAGTTCACTATGCTGATTGAGCAACCGGGCCAAAATACCGTCCACCGCATCCGACAGGCCGGCCGCACAGAACAGGGCAAATGCCGTCATCGGTTTCCCGGCCAGCAGCGCCCAGACTATGACGGGCACGAGGATCACCCGTCCCATCGTCAGGATGTTGGGAATAGTCACTGATTTTTCGGCCCGCAGATTATGCCAAATTGATCTGGCAGGACTTTGGAGCCCGGAAAAGACGATTTCAAGAAATTTGATGGCGGCACATGGCAATGCCAACACCAAATTGCGTCCAAAGCCCGCCGCCTGCGACACCGATCACGTCTTATCGAGTTGACAGGCCTGCAAAGACAGCCACAATTCTCATCAGACAAAAACATGGTTACAGATGAGATGCCCCAGCCGATGCGCGCAATCAAAGCACAAGCCAAGCCAGCCCCTGACACCACAGGGGTGTTCGCCATCTTCACACTGGGGATCGTGCTGACGATCTGGCTGTTTGCGATGACGTGTCCCGCAAATGCAAGCGACAGTCACGCGAATTACTATTATCCGGAGCCGCAGACCTCTGAAGTCTACGTGTCGTCGCTGGATGTGCTGCCCAATGCCGATAAACGCACGCGCGCTGGTTTCACAGTGGCTTTGGGCGTTCAGCAGCGCAAACTGCCCTACCCGCCCAATTATCACGCGTTCGCCAAGGGCGCGGAGGCTGAAAAGCTGATCATTGTTGCGACCGGGCCAAACCATTACGACACACTGTTCCGGCTTCGTGCGTTGTTGGCGGCTATGACAGCGCAAGCGCGCACATCGCCGCTTTTTCAGCAGGCACAGAATCCGGAAGATCTCAATTTCCTCGATATCGCGAAACTGACCGGTTTTACCAAAGTGACCATTTCGGACGGGGACAAGATCGCCCACCGGATTGAAATCCGCTGAACAGGATTGTTTGCGGCGAGGCTGCGCAGGTTTTCCACCCTTTTTGATGCTTTAAGAGCAAATGCCACAAGACGCGGGAGCATGCGCGTCTTATAGGGTGTGCATGACCAAAGATCGCACGTCCTCTTCAACCAATCCCGGCGCAGAGAGCCTGTCCTATGCCGACGCTGGCGTTGACATCGATGCCGGTAATGCATTGGTCAACGCGATCAAACCGCTGATCAAAGCCACCGCGCGCCCGGGAGCCGATGGAGCGATCGGCGGGTTCGGCGGCGTGTTCGACATAAAGGCGGCCGGGTATGATGACCCGCTTTTGATTGCGGCAAATGATGGTGTTGGCACCAAGCTGAAACTCGCCATCGACTGCGATGCGCACGACACCGTCGGTGTCGATCTTGTAGCCATGTGCGTCAACGATCTGATCGTTCAGGGTGCCGAGCCGCTGTTTTTCCTGGACTATTTCGCCACCGGAAAACTCGACAATGGCACGGCGCAGAAGGTGATTGCCGGTATCGCTCAAGGGTGCAGCCTTGCCGGTTGTGCGTTGATTGGCGGCGAGACGGCGGAAATGCCGGGCATGTATGACGATGGTGATTACGACCTTGCCGGTTTCAGCGTTGGCGCTGTGGAGCGCGAAAACCTGCTGCCCGCCAAAGTTTCTTTCGGCGACGTCATTCTTGGTCTCGCATCAAGCGGCGTTCACTCCAATGGGTTTTCGCTGGTGCGCAAGGTTGTTGAGCGCAGCGGGCTGGATTGGGCGTCTCCGGCCCCATTCGACACGAAAGAGGGGCAAACGCTTGGTGCAGCGTTGCTGGACCCGACGCGGATTTACGTCAAACCGCTATTGAGCGCGCTGCGGGAATGCAATGGCATCCGTGCACTCGCCCACATCACTGGCGGTGGGCTTTTGGAGAATATTCCACGGGTTCTGCCGGAGGGACTCGATGCCGTCATCGAGGCCGAAAAACTGTCACCGCCACCGGTATTCGGATGGCTGCAATCGGCGGGCAATATTGAAAGCGCCGAAATGCTGCGCACATTCAATTGCGGCACCGGAATGGTCGTTATCGTTGCCTCGCAAGAGGCTGACGCGGTTTCAAAGCATCTGGCGGCATCTGGTGAGACAGTCACTGAAATCGGCCGGTTGGAAGCGGGAACAGGTGAAGTCCAAATGCGCGGTGATGTGACGTTCAATCGGGGAACACCCTCTTGAGCAAGGTCAAAATCGCCGTATTGATTTCCGGACGTGGGTCCAACATGGGCGCTCTCGCGCGGGCGGCGATGGACCCGGACTATCCGGCTGAAATCGTTCTTGTGCTCTCCAACCGCCCGCATGTTGCCGGGCTGGAACTGGCGATGGAACATGATCTCCCCATCGCCGTCGTCCATCATCAGGAATATGACGATCGCGACGCGCATGAAGATGCGGTTACCGAAGCCATCGAAGAAGCGGGAGCCGAGCTTGTCTGTCTTGCCGGATACATGCGCATTCTCAACGAGAAATTCGTGAACCACTGGCGTGGACGCATCATCAACATTCACCCCAGCCTGCTGCCCGCATTTCGCGGTGTCGACACGCATGCGCGGGTTCTGGAACGGGGCGCGCGGTTTCACGGATGCACGGCCCATTTCGTCAATCTCGAACTTGATGGCGGCCCGATCATCGCTCAGGCCATTGTCGCGGTTGATCCGAACGATACGGAAGAAACGTTGGCCGAACGTGTGCTGGCGCAAGAGCACCGTCTTTACCCCCACGCGCTGAAACTGATTGCGAGCAATCAGGTGCGTTGGTCGGGTGACGAGGCCGTCGCCAATAATGAGGTCACCAAGGAAGATCTGGCCCTGTTCGAAGAGGACGACTAAGCCCCTCGGGCTTTTGCGCAAGCCGCTTCGATGCGGACCCGCGTGTCATGAAAAGCCGCTCCGCCATGGGGTGCGCATGTATCAGCGCTGGTGAGCGTGTTGATTCCCCGCCCATCTTCGTGCGCATCATTCGGAAACAGGCTCTCGGTGATCAACACGCCGGATTTGACGCCTTCGAAGATCTCCAGATGCAGCAGAACGGCACCGCGCTGATTGCTCAGCCGCACTTTGGCATCCGCTTCAAGCCCTTCGCGTTCAGCGTCCAATGGATTCATTTTCACGGTTGGCCGACCCTCGCGTTTGCGCGAACCCGGCGTTTCATTGAAGGTTGAGTTCAGGAACGACCGCGCGGGCGATGTGGCCAGCCGGTAGGGGTGATCCTTATCGGTCTGATCGAGAACCTCCCAATGGTCCGGCAATTGCGGGGCATCATCGACCGGCCCCTGCAGCCCCATGCTTTCCGGCGGACGCCCCCAGGGCACCGCATGCCAGTTGGCCGCGAAATGAAATTTGCCGTCTTCATGGGCAAAGCCATTGAGATAGTGGCTTTCTTCAAACGGCGGCTGGCAGTCGATCCACTTGTCGCGACGGATATCCTCCAGCGAACCGAGATTGCTGCGCTTGAGCATGTCGTCAATCAACTCGTTCTCGGTCATGCCAAATCCGGCCTCATCTGCCACGCCCAGACGTTTGGCCAGTTCTTCAATGACGAAAAGATTGGTGCGACAAGTCGGTGGGCCATCGATGATCTTCGGTCCCAGAATAATGTGCTGATGGCCGCCGCCGCGATAGATATCGTCGTGTTCCATGAACATGGTGGCCGGGATGATGATATCCGCAAACTGCGCTGTTTCGGTCATGAATTGCTCATGCACCGCGACAAACAGATCGTCGCGCGCCAGCCCTCGTTTCACGAGTTCCTGCTCAGGTGCAACGGATGCAGGATTGGTGTTCTGCACCAACAGAGCCGCAACAGGCGGCCCGCCATAGAGGGCTTCCCGATCACCGTTCAGAATGCGGCCGATCTTGGCCTGATCGAGCGTTCTCACACTGTCGTCTTTCAAAGCGGTGCCTTTGATGAGGCTGCCGTCAACATTGAAAATCTCGGCATTGCCGTGAAATGCGCCGCCGCCTTCGTGGGCCCATGCGCCCATGACCGTGGAGATGCAGGCTGCCGCATGCATGTTCGTGGCGCCGTTGCGGGAGCGGGTGAAACCGTATCCAAGGCGGAAATAGCTGCGCGGGCGTTCGCCGAGCATTTCCGCGAAGGCCTCAATTTCGGCAACCGACAGGCCGGTTATTTGCGCCGCCCATTCCGGCGTCCGGGACTGCAAATGTGATTCAAGTTCAGCTGACACATCGCTGTACTTGTTCATGAATTCGCGATCAGCTTTGCCGTCGCGAAACAGGCAATGCATCACCGCACAAGCCAAGGCCCCGTCGGTGCCGGGTTTCAGGCACAGGGCAAGATCAGCCTGTTTCATGGTGTCGTTTTGGTAGATGTCGATAACGACGATTTTTGCGCCGCGCTGTTTGCGGGCCTTGACCGCATGGGTCATCACATTGACCTGCGTGGCAACCGCATTGGTGCCCCAGATCACCACGCAATCCGAAACCGCCATTTCGCGTGGATCAGGCCCCATGATCTTGCCGGTCGCGGCGCTGAAGCCTGTCCATGCCGGTGTGATGCAGATGGTGTCATGCTGGTTGGACCAGCGTTTGGCGTGGCGCAGGCGGTGCACGGAATCACGTTGGATCAACCCCATCGTTCCCGCATAAATGTAGGGCCAGACCGATTGGGAGCCGTGCGCTTGCTCCGCCTTCAGATATTCCTCGGCCATCAGATCGAGGGCATCGGTCCAGTCGATGCCGCGCCACTCCCCCGATCCCTTTTCGCCCACACGCTGAACGGGTTTCAGCAGGCGGTCGGGGTGATGAATGCGCTCGGCATAGCGGGCCACCTTGGCGCAGATCACGCCATCCGTGTAGGTGTTGTCAGCCGCACCGCGCACCCGGCCAATCGTGACACCGTCGATCACCTCAACATCCAGTGCACAGGTTGACGGGCAATCGTGGGGACAGGCCGAATGAAAGACCCTGGTCTTAAGCGGCTTATTCATCAGAAAGTGCCAATGCGCTGTTCAAACGAGTGTCTGCTTGATAGCAGTGGCGTAACACTTCTTCAATTGTCGGCTCCGCTCCCATGAACTATCGCCACGCCTATCACGCCGGCAATTTCGCAGACGTGTTCAAACACGTTATTCTGGCGCGGATTGTCGAATATCTGAAACGCAAGGATAAGGCGTTTCGCGTCTACGACACCCATGCCGGTCTTGGTGTTTACGACCTTGCTTCCGTTGAAGCCGGGAAAACGAACGAATGGCAGGAAGGCGTCGGGCGCATTCTTTCAACTGATGTTCCGGAACACATCGCGCCGCTGCTTGCCCCATGGCTTGATGCCGTCAGCGCGGCTGGCGAAGGGCGGTATCCCGGCTCGCCGATGGTTGCCCGTCATCTGTTGCGAAAACAGGACCGGCTGTCGCTTTATGAAATGCATGACGAAGACTATCCGCACCTCGCCCAACAGTTTTCCGGCGACTATCAGGTGCGGGTGAACCACCTTGACGGCTGGCTTGCTCCCGGTGCGCATATTGCACCCAAAGAAGCGCGCGGCATGATGCTCATCGACCCGCCATTTGAGGACGGCAATGACTTCGACCGGATGATCGATGCGCTGGAAAAGGCCCGCAAACGCTGGGTGGGCGGCACCATGGCGCTTTGGTATCCCGTCAAGCGACGTGACCACACCGACGAATGGCTCGGCACTTTGAAGGGCCTTAAACTCAACGATCTGATTTCCGCCGAAATCTACATTCGCGAACCGCGCTCGCCTTCAGAACTGAACGGCTGTGGCATGGTGATCGCCAATGCGCCTTATACCCTGCGCGGTGAGCTGGGCACCCTGCTGCCCTGGCTCGCGCAGACGATGCAGGCGCCAGAGGTGAAAGCGGGCACCAAACCGGGTGACAAAGGTTTTTTCCACCGTCACCGGGTTATGGATTTGTCTGGCTGAAAATTAATGTTTGCCATAAGCGCAAGGCGTGAATTGACCGGGCATGTGTGCTAGGCAACACTAGGGCCGCTATCGCTGGCGCATGAATCGCATTCATCAACAACAGAACCACTTAAAAACGGAATACTGGCATGCCGCGCAAACTGTTCACTCTCCTTGCTCTTGTGAGTTTTGCACTCACAGCGTTCGCGCCGGTGCGTGTCGCCGCCGGGCCGCTTGATCTTCTCGTTCGTGGCAGCTTCCCACAATGCGATGATGCCAAAGTGCTTAAAAAGATCGTCAAGCGTTTCAATTGGGCTGAAGACTACAACTGGAAACGCGGCTTTTATCTCGAAAGCATTGAGCGCATTCGTGAACGTGTCGTCCAGAATGCGGGCGACCGGCAGATACCGCGCCGCTATTGCCGGGCCCATGCGCTGCTGACCAACGGCAACCACCCGACGGTGTTTTACCTCATTGAAGGCGGGCAAGGTTTTGCCGGCAACAGTTTCAACGTGGAATTCTGCCTCAACGGGCTTGACCCGTGGAACGAATATGACGGTTCATGCCGCGTTCTGCGCTGGTAATTCATAGACATTATTGAAGGACACGACGATGAAACTTCTGTCTGCAGGGGCATCCCCCTTTGTTGCCAAAGCCGCAATGGCTGCGCGTTTTGCCGGGGTTGATGTGGAGAGCGTCGCTGTGGACGCGACCAATGGCGACCCCGCGCTGGATGCCGCCAATCCTCTGTCAAAAATCCCCTGCCTTGTTCTGGACGACGGAACCGGCGTTTACGACAGCCGCACCATCACGCGGTATCTTGACCGCCTGAGCAATTGGAAACTGTTTCCCGCCGAAGACCCGGCACGGTTGCAGGTTGAACTGATGGAAGCGCATTGCGACGGGATTTCCGATTGCGCCGTCGCCTATATGTACGAAATGCGGTTTCGCCCGGAAGACAAAGTTCACCAGCCCTGGCTCGACCGCCAGTGGAACAAGGTGAACCGCGGCCTCGATGCGATGGGGGCGAACCTGCCTCCGGTCGGCGATGATGCGCATATGGGCACATTGGCGCTCGCGGCGGTTCTGGGCTATCTCGACCTTCGTTTTGCGGGCAAATGGGAAGATGGCCGTGGTTCACTGGTCGAGTGGAACCAGCGGTTCGATACCGCCCATCCCGATCTCGCCGCGCTGAAACCTTCGGCATAGCCGCTCTGGCGAACCAAAAAGTCTCAATTTTGGCAGCCTCGCTGGCCCGAATGGCTCTGACCACAGCGTTTTGGGCAAAAAACGGTCGGCGCAACTGACAGACCTTGAATTCTGCAACTATTGCACCCATTTGACGAAAGCAGCGCGCTCTCACGGGACCGCGCTGCCTTTTTATATTTGTTTGCAATTTCTGGACAACGCCCGTGATGGTTTACCTGCTCTTCGCCATTGGCCTGGCTCTCCTGGTTTTCGGCGGCGAATGGTTGATAAAAGGGTCGGTCGCGGTTGCAGAACGGCTGGGCATTGCACCCCTTATCATTGGTCTGACAATCGTTGCGTTTGGCACGTCTGCGCCAGAGCTTGTGATTTCGCTGCGGGCCGCGCTGTCCGGCAATGGCGGCATCGCGGTCGGCAATGTTGTCGGTTCGAACATCGCAAACGTTCTGCTGGTTCTCGGCGTTCCACTGCTGTTTTCATCAATTTATTGCGCCGACAAGGGCATGAAAACCACGCTCACATTCCTGATCGGCGTGACCGTGCTGTTCATGGTGCAGATGTGGAACGGGCCGATCACGCGCTTTGACGGGATCATCCTGCTGCTCTGCCTTGCAGCATTTCTGTACATGCAGTTTCTCTCCGCCCGCAAACAGAAGGCCGCCGATCTCGCGGCAGACATTCACGACGAAATTGGCGAACCGCCGCAGAATGGATGGCTGGCTGCCGGCTATGTGATTGCAGGCCTGTTGGCGTTGCCCGCCGGTGCTGCACTTTGTGTTGATGCCGCCGTCGAGATTGCAAGCCGTTGGGGCGTTCCCGACGAAGTTGTCGGTCTGACCATCGTCGCAATCGGCACCTCGTTGCCGGAGCTTGCAACCAGCATCACCGCTGCGCGACACGGAAACACATCCGTTGCCGTGGGCAATGTGATCGGTTCCAACCTGTTCAACATTGCAGCCATCATGGGCGTCACGGCAGCAGCGACAAACGTGCCCATTGGCGAACATATCCTGCAATTTGACATGTGGGTGATGCTGGCTGCGACACTGTTTCTGATTGCCCTGCCCGTGTTCAAAGTGTCTCTGGGCCGCAAGGCCGGACTGGTTTTATGCGCGGTTTATTTGATCTATCTGGGCATCACGGCAACATTCTAGTTTGATGTTTTATGAAACGGGCAGGACCCGAACCGGGCTCTGAAGCACTATGACAATTACAAAAACGGCATTGGTCACGGGTGGTGGAACGCGCATTGGCACGGCCATTTGCAAGGGGCTCGCCGAGGCTGGATACGCAATCGCGCTGCACTACAATTCATCGTCTGAAAGCGCTGACCGTATCGTTGCCGAAATCGAGGGCGCGGGTGGAAAGGCGGTTGCTGTGCAGGCCGATCTGACGGATTCGACACAAACGCGATCCTTGTTCGGCAAGGCTGTGGATGCCGTTGGTCCCATCGGCGTTTTGATCAACAATGCATCGCTTTTTGAAGAAGATGCACCGCACACAATCGATGACGAACTGTGGGATGCGCATTTCAATGTCCATGCGCGCGCGCCCACCCTGCTGGCGGCAGACTTCAACGCCCAGTTCGATGACGCTCGGGCGAGCGGTGACAATTCCGATATGGGTCTGATTATCAACATGATTGATGAGCGGGTCTGGAAGCTGACACCGAATTTCACATCCTACACGCTTTCCAAATCGACGCTTTGGACGGCAACCCGCACACTCGCTCAGGCCTTTGCGCCGCAGGTGCGGGTCAATGCCATCGGGCCGGGCCCGACTCTTCCCAGCAAACGCCAGACGCAGGATGATTTTGATCGCCAGATCAGCACTCTGCTTCTTCAGCGCCCGGCGCAGTTGGACGAATTTGTGAGCACCATCCTTTATCTCGCGAACGCCTCCGCCGTGACCGGGCAAATGATTGCGCTTGATGGCGGGCAGCATCTGGGTTGGGACACGGCCGACCAGCGCGTGCCGGAATAAGTCAGCATACACCGTTGCGGATAGCGACGGGTCTTTTGCTTCATGCTAAAACCGCATCATGGACGATTCACCGAAACAGCCTGATCAGGCCGCAGCGCACGGGGCCAAACCCGTGAGCGCCAAGCCGCGCGATTCCGGTGATGTGATGTGGGAGGAAACGGTTTCCGAAACTGGCAAGACCGGTCCGCAGGTTATCGCTGATCTCGTCAAACTGCTGCCCGGCAAACCCGGCGTCTACCGCATGATGAACCGGGCTGGTGATGTCTTGTATGTCGGCAAGGCCAAGAACCTGAAAAACCGCGTGCAGAACTATGCGCGCGGCGTTGGGCATGGCGGCAACCGCACGGCGCGGATGATCGCGGAAACGGCGACCATGGAATTCGTCACCACCCATACCGAGACGGAAGCGCTGCTGCTCGAAGCCAATCTGATCAAGCGATTGCGCCCGCGCTTCAACGTGCTGATGCGCGACGACAAGTCGTTCCCCTACATATTGCTGTCCGGCGATCATGAAGCGCCGGGGCTGTTCAAGCACCGCGGTGCGCGCAGCCGCAAGGGGCATTATTTCGGCCCGTTTGCGAGCGCCGGAGCGGTCAACACGACGATCAACGCGTTGCAGCGTATCTTCCTCATCCGCACCTGCACAGACTCATTTTACGCAAATCGCACACGCCCCTGCCTGCTGCACCAGATCAAGCGCTGCGCGGGGCCTTGCACGGGTGAAGTGTCGGTCGAGGAATATGGTGATCTGGTGAAACAGGCGCGCGATTTTCTCGCAGGGAAATCGGGCGAACTCAAATCGCAATATTCCAAACGCATGCAGGTCGCGTCCGAAGCGCTTGATTTCGAAACGGCGGCTCTCTACCGCGACCGCCTTTCTGCGTTGTCGCACATCACCGGCCATCAGGGCATCAACCCGCAAACGGTGAAAGAAGCCGACGTTTTCGCCGTTCATCAGGAGGGCGGGCATTTTTGCGTTCAGGTGTTCTTCTTTCGCACCGGCCAGAACTGGGGCAACCGCGCCTATTTCCCCCGCGCCGACAAGAGCTTCGGCGAGCCGGAAGTTCTGGCGGCCTTTGTCAGCCAGTTTTACGATGACAAGCCGGTGCCGAAACTCGTTCTCCTGTCCCACGACATCGAAGAGGCAGAGCTGCTCGGCGAAGCGCTGACGGCCAAGGCCGGCCACAATGTCAAAGTCACCAAACCGCAGCGTGGCGAGAAGCGGGATATCGTCAAACAAGTGTTGCGCAATGCCCGCGAGGCGCTGGGGCGCAAACTGGCCGACACGGCCACGCAGACCAAATTGCTCGCCGGTGTGCAGGACGTGTTCAAACTTGAGCACCCTCCCCGGCGCATCGAAGTCTACGACAACTCGCACATCATGGGCACCAACGCCGTTGGCGCGATGATTGTTTCAGGCCCGGAAGGGTTTTTGAAAAACAGCTATCGCAAGTTCAATATCAAGAACGAAGACCTCACCCCCGGCGACGATTTTGGCATGATGCGCGAAGTCTTCACCCGCCGCTTTGCACGATTGGTCAAAGAACACGGGCAGGAACATGGTCAGGAGCCGGGCCAGGACAAGGACAACGGCGATACAGATACACTGCCGCCATGGCCGGATCTCGTTTTGATCGACGGCGGGGCGGGGCAATTATCGGCGGTTCAGAGCGTCATGCAGGAACTCGGATTGGAAGGAAAAGTGGCACTCGTCGGCGTCGCCAAGGGGCCGGACCGCGATGCCGGGCGCGAACGGTTTTTCATGCCCGGGGCACAGCCTTTTTCACTGCCCTTGCGCGATCCAACCCTCTATTTCATCCAGCGTTTGCGCGACGAAGCCCACCGTTTTGCAATCGGCACCCATCGTGCGCGGCGCAAAAAAGAGATGGTGAAAAATCCCCTCGATGAAATTGATGGCGTGGGGCCGGCCCGCAAACGCGCGATCCTGCATCACTTCGGCAGCGCGAAAGCTGCTAGCCGCGCCGCTGTTGAAGACCTGATGGCCGTGGACGGCGTTTCAGAAGCGATGGCGCAGAAAATCTACGACCATTTTCAGAAAAGTTAGATTAGTTCGGTCCATAGGCTCAGCATCACCCAGCTGACATAACCAACGAAAAGTGTAAGCCCGCAGAAAACGGCGAACGATCCAAGATCCTTTGCCTGTTTTGCGTAATCGCTGCGTTCCGGTGATGTGCGGTCGATAATCAGTTCGATAGCGGTATTGACGGCTTCGAGCGCCAGCACGAAAAGCAGAATTGCGACCATGACAGCATAGTTGAGGAACGCCGCACCGGAGACTGCAAACAGAAGCGTCGCGACCAGAAACATCACGACTTCGAGCCGTGCGGCCTCTTCGCGCAGCAAAACGCCAAGTCCCGCCATGGAATAGCCAAAAGCGGCGGCTACATGAGCAATGCCTTTCTCGGGCATGCCTTTTTTTTCAAAAAATTCCATATGGCCAATGCTTTCAAAAAGATATCGGACAAATTGATTCAACGAGACATTCCTGCAATGCAATGTCACACGATTGCATTACGATACGGTTTACTCTCACACGCCGTATCGCGGCCGCCATCACTGAAAAATGACGCGCATAAAGGCGGCGCGCGGCGTATACGGCGCTTGAATTATCGCCCTCAATCAGGTTTCAGTGGCTTATGAGCACATCAAACACACCCATGCGGACCGCCGGTCCCTGGAGCATACCCAATCTGCTGACTTATTTGCGCATTCTGGTCGTGCCACTGGTCGTGCTGTGCTTTGATCTGGAAGAACGGGGCAAATCGACCGACATCGCACGCTGGTCAGCGCTTGGCCTTTTCATCATCGCCAGTGTGACGGATTTCTTCGACGGCTATCTCGCCCGGGCGTGGAAGCAATCATCTTCACTGGGCAAAATGCTCGATCCGATCGCTGACAAGCTGCTGGTTTCAGCCTGCCTGTTACTGCTCGCCGCTGACGGCACGATTGCCGGATGGACCATCTGGGCCGCGATTGTCATTCTCAGCCGCGAAATACTGGTATCGGGTCTGCGGGAATATCTTGCTGATCTGAAAGTTTCCGTGCCCGTTACACAATTGGCAAAATGGAAAACCACGCTGCAAATGATCGCGCTCGGTTTTCTGCTGGCGGGTCCCGCCGGTGACAAAATTTTCCCCTATTGTACGGATGTGGGCATCGGCCTGTTGTGGATCGCAGCTGTGGTGACGCTGATGACCGGGTGGGACTATTTCCGGGCCGGGCTCAAACACATGACGGAAGACTGAGGATCACAACGTGAGTGGAAACGAAGTCAAGCTGGTCTATTTTTCCTGGGTGCGCGAACGCATCGGCACCAGCGAGGAAATCGTTGCTCTCCCGGACGGCGTGACCACCGTGCATGCGCTGCTGGACTGGCTGAAAACCCGTGGTGAGGGTTTTGCCGCCGCGCTGGAATTTCCCGACATTATCCGCGTGGCGCTCGACCAGAACCATGTCGAGCATGATGAGGCTTTGGGGTCCGCTCGCGAGATTGCCCTGTTCCCACCCATGACGGGCGGGTGACCATGGCCGGGGCCGATGGCAACCGCGCAATCGTCAAAGTGCAGGCGGAAGACTTTGACCAAAGCGAAGAAATAAAACGCATGACGGGTGGCCGCACCGATATCGGTGCCGTCGCCAGCTTTGTGGGCCTGTGCCGTGGTAAAGGCGAAACGCTGGAAGCCCTGGAGCTTGAGCACTATCCCGGAATGGCCGAAGCGCAAATTCAGAAATCCGTTGACGCAGCGATGGCGCGCTGGCCAATTGACTGGCTGACGGTAATCCACCGCTTTGGCAAAATTGCACCGGGCGAGCAGATTGTCCTCGTGATCGCCACAAGCCGACACCGTGACGCGGCCTTTGACGGCGCGCGCTATGTCATGGATTTTCTGAAAACCGACGCGCCATTCTGGAAGAAAGAGCACCCGAGAGACGGCACGGATGGCGGGTGGGTCGATGCGCGCGAAAGCGACGAAACGGCCAGGAACCGCTGGCAGTCCTGAGCATTAAACCGACTTCGGCAGCCCTGGTTTTCCAGCCTCTGACGGGTTGCGGGCGACGAAATCTGTCTTCAGCGCAGCTGAACCGGATATGTCACGGTCGTGACGCCAGCCGGGCGGATTGAACAGATAGCGCACGCGCTGCCCGAGGCTGAGACCGGGTTGCGCCGCATCGCGAAACATCGCCACCCATTCATGCACCGCGACACGAAACGGATTGAAAGTCGCGATATTGCGCACCAGCCCGTAGCGCGGCATGTCTTCTTCCAGCTCCGGCACAAACGTGCCGAACATCCGGTCCCAGATGATCAGCGTGCCCGCATAATTGGCGTCCAGGTAGCGCGGATTGGTGGCGTGGTGGACCCGATGATGGGAGGGTGTGTTCATCACCGCCTCGAACCAGCGGGGCATTTTGCCAATCGCTTCGGTGTGAATCCAGAACTGATACAACAGATTGATGCCGCCGACGAAAACGATCAGCGCCGGGTGGAAGCCCACGAGCACGAGCGGAATGCGCAAAACGAACATGCCGGTAAACACGCCCGTCCAGCTTTGGCGCAGCGCGGTCGACAGATTGTAGTGCTGGCTGGAATGATGGATGACATGTTCCGCCCAGACCCAGCGGCAGCGGTGGGCGATGCGGTGATAGGCGTAGTAACGCAGATCATCGATCACGAAACACGCCAGTATCCAGTACCATTCAAAACCGATTTCAAAGAGACGGTATTGATAAGCCCAGACCAGAACACCGAATGCGACGAAGCCGAAAAGCAGCCCGCTGACCACATTGCCCACACCCATCATCAGGCTGGTGATGGTGTCGCGCGTTTCAAACCCCTCGCCCCGGCGCAACCGGCGCAGCACCAGCAATTCCACGAGAATGAGCATCACGAAGGCCGGGATCGCCAGTTCCGTGACATTGGGAAAGTTGGGCACGGCATCAATCATCAGACAATCGGCTCCATCCGTTCAAACGTTTTCATGGCCTGTTCGATTTTTGCCGGATCATCACTCTCAAACCGCAGGCGCGGCAGGGTGAAATCCCGCAGGCGAATTTCGACGGCCTTATCACTGCGCTGCGATACCGATTTGACGGTGGGCGGCGCGATCAGCCGCGTCACGAAGGACTGGCCAAAGCTGTATACGATACCAAGATGGTCGCTCTGTTCCAGCGTCAGCAGGGCAAGCCTGCCCTTGTTTGACAGCATCACGGCGCTGACGGTTTCGCGCGGATAATCCTGCAGGAAACGGTCGCGTGCTGTCTGGTCATCCATGGGGACGGACGCCTTGCTGCCGCCGCCGAAATGCACGGCTGCAAACACGGCGGCCAGCCCTACCACAATCATGGGCACCAGAATGGAAAGCGGCATCACAACCTCCGCACAACAATGGTGGGCAATTTCTCATGTCCGGCCCGTTTTGAAAACACCTTTCAACCGGGTTTGAAATATCATCAGACATGAAAAAGCCCCGGAGGCGTCGCCATCCGGGGCTTGGAGTTTATTGGCTCGGAAACGGGTTATCCGACGATTTCGGTTTCAGAGAACCAGTAGGCGATTTCTTCGGCTGCAGTTTCCGGCGCGTCCGAACCGTGGACGGAGTTTTCACCCAGCGACAGGGCAAATTCCTTGCGGATTGTGCCGTCTGCGGCTTCCGCCGGGTTGGTTGCGCCCATGACTTCGCGGTTTTTCGCGATGGCATTCTCGCCTTCCAGCACCTGAACAATTGTCGGGCCGGAGGACATGAACTCGGTCAGTTCACCGAAAAATGGACGCTCGGAATGGACGGCATAAAAGCCCTCAGCCTGACGCAGGCTCATGTGCACCCGCTTGGAAGCCACAACCCGCAGGCCGGCCTCTTCCAGCTTGGCGGTGATAGCGCCGGTCAGATTGCGCGCCGTAGCGTCTGGTTTGATCATGGAAAAAGTGCGTTCGATAGCCATCGAATGGTTCCTGTGTTCTTGAATGTGGGAAAATCAATTGCGCGAGCCTATACCCGACCCAGCCATGACGGGCAAGCGGGAGCTATTCAATGAGCTGCTTTGAAAGCGGCTTTTACCACCATTCCGGACGGGGTTGATGACTTTGTTGCTGTCAGCTCACCCTTCAGCAGGGTGACGATCTCCTTGACGATCGCCAGGCCAAGGCCAGGCCTGGTGTCACTGGACTTGAGTAACCTTGCATTGCCATGGGCGTTGCCGTCATGGCCGCTTTCAAGTTCAAATCCGTTTCCTGAATCACGTATACATACCGTTCCGCACATTCCATCAGTCGTGACCTGAACATCGACCTTGGGAGACGCACCGCTGTGCTTTATCGCATTGTCGATCAGATTTCGCACGACCTCATGGGCGAGTGTCTTTTCTGCGTAGACGTTGACGGCGTCTTCCGCCTGAAAACCGAGATCAACATCAGACCGGCCATGATGAGCCATTTGCAGCACAAATTCCTCGCAAACCTCCCGTGCGACCTGAGCGAGATCGCAGGTCTGGTTGCGCAGATCACGGGTCGAAGATGCATCCAGACGCGCCAGCATCAGCATCTGTGACATCAACCGCTCGGCTTCACCGACGGCCTTGTGCGCCTGTTGAATGGCTTCGCCCCGTTTTCCAGGTTTGGTTTCACGGGCTGCAACTTCCAGATGGGTTTTGATTAGTGCCAGCGGCGTACGAAATTGATGGCTCGCATTTGAGGTAAAGTTCTCCAGCGCCCTGATCGACGACGCAAAACGACCAACAAGTTCGTTGATTGTGGAGACAAGGCCCTGAACCTCATTGGGAACGACGTGTTCAATCGGGCGCACATCCTCCGGGCTTCGGCGGCCGACGGCCGTTTCAAGCCGCCGCAACGGCCGCAGGGCTCTGGCGACAGCAAACCAGATCAGGGCTGCAACGCCCAAGATCAACGCTGCCTGACGCGCAAGCGACCGGAGCAAGATGGCGCGGGCAATAGCGGCTCTTGCATTTGTGGTTTCGGCGACACCGACGCGATAGCCCAAAGACTTGGTGTTTGAGGATGCTGCACCGATAAAGGTTGCAATGCGGATCGGTTCGCCACGAAAAACGTCGTTTGAGAAAGCCACTTCAAGCTGAGTCGGATCCGGCTTTGGCAATCTCAGATCACGATATCCCGTGATGAACGCTCCCGCGTCCGTTTCAATTTTGTAGAACACGCGATCATCTTCCGACGATGTCAACATCTGAAGAGCGACATAAGGAATATCAACTTCCAGATCATTGTCGTCGTTGACGAAAACCCGCTCGGCAATAGCCAGAGCAGACCCGGACAGCACGCGGTCGGAAACTGAGTCAGCCGTCGCGCGAGCCGCTCGATAGCCATCGTAGATCGCAATTGCCCCAATCAACAACAAAGGACCAATAAGCCAAATCAAGAGTTGCCCGCGAACCGAGGTCGGCGAGAGCTGCCCAATCAACTCTTTCATTCCACCTCCCTCAAATGGTAACCCAACCCTCGGGCAGTGTTAATAGCCAGACCAAATGGTGAAAGCTTCTTGCGCAGACGACTGACATATTGCTCAATGGCATTCTCGCTCACGTCGTCGTCGAAATGCGTCATTGTATCCAACAGTTGAACCTTGGAGAGAAGCCGCCCATGCGCCAGCATCAGGGCGCGCAAAACCATGGTTTCGCGCGCCGACACGTCAAGCGTCGCGCCCCGTGCCGTTACGCTGTTGTTACGCAGGTCGAACTCCACATCGCCCATTTTCAACAAGGAGGTTTTCTCAATTGACGCCCGCCGCAACAAAGCGCGAATGCGCGCTTCCAGCTCAGACAATTCAAATGGCTTGGTCATGTAATCATCTGCACCGCGATCCAGACCGCTTATACGGTCGCCGAGCTTATCGCGGGCGGTCAAAATGAGAACCGGCATCGACAAGCGCCGGTTACGCATTTCGCGCAACACTTCAAGCCCATCAATATCGGGCAGACTGAGGTCAAGCACAACAAGATCGTAGGCGACCGTTTGTACAGCCAATAACGCACTTTCGCCATTGAGAATGTGATCGATGGCATAGGTTCTGTCGAACAGCTTTTTCAAGCCACTCCCCAACTGCTCATTGTCTTCTACCAAGAGAATTCGCATAACCCGTCCTTGGATTTACGCTATTTGAGAAATTGTATCTTGTGAACTCAAAACCTTGTCGCCAATGTATGTCATGACTTTTCGTCTCTTCTTTCTGTTCGCGTTCGCTTGCTTGACAGCATTTCAGGGTGCCCAGGCGCAGAGCATTATGCCCGCACGTTCAGATGGCAATACGCGTGTTTTGACGATCTACTCATCTCTTGATGAGCACGTGTCCAAACCTTTGCTGGTGGCTTTTCAACAACAGCGGCCGAACGTCGAAATCCACTATTACGACCTGCAGTCGCTGGAAATCTATGAACGCACCATCGAAGAAACAGATGCGGGACGTCCGACTGCCGATCTGTTGATCTCATCCGCAATGGATCTGCAGATAAAGTTGGCGAACGACGGATATTCGCAGCCTGTCAGCGATATCCAGCAGCCCTGGCCGAAATGGGCCAAATGGCGTGAAAGCGTTTTCGGCCTGACATTCGAGCCTTCGGTTATCGTCTACCACAAGCCGAGTTTTGCCGGAAACGATGTGCCGGATAATCGTTCAGAACTGAATACACTACTGAACGATGATGCCTACTTTGGCAGGATTGGCACCTATGACATCGAACGCTCAGGTCTGGGCTATCTGTTCCTTGCTCGCGACGCTGAGCATGATAGGGATCTCTGGAAGCTTGTGAATGCGATGGGAAATGCCGGAGTGAAACTGTATTCTTCTTCCTCATCAATTCTCGAACGCGTAGCTGACGGACGTTTGGCGGTCGGCTACAATATTCTGGGTTCATATGCTCAGGCTTGGACGGATAAACAACCAGAATTGGGTATCATTCATCCTGAAGATTTTACTGTTGTTATGTCGCGCATTGCGCTGGTTCCGAAATCAGCGAAAAATCCTGACCTGGGTCGGGAAATGCTTTCATATTTGATGTCCGAAACCGGGCAAACCATTATGGCGAATGACTTAAAGCTCCCGGCGATTCATCCCGCAGTGGGTGGACCCAATACAGCTTCCGGTTATCGCAAACAGTTTGGCGCGCGCCTGAGGCCCATCACTATAGGCCCTGGTCTCGTCGCATATCTCGATCAAGTCAAAAGAGCTCGTTTCATTCGAAAATGGAACAAGTCCCTCCGCGGTGAATAACGCGGCCGACCAGTTTCGTATTGTCAGGCTATTGTCAGTTTGGTGTGATGAACTTGTTGAACGTTCGCGCATTGTACGAGCGCCATATCCTTGGGAGGAACTTATGTTGAAGATGTTTAAGGTGGCTCTGGCTGCCAGCGCGGTGTTGTTTGGCGCGCATTCGATGGCTCATGCTGATGGCCATCAGGTTGTTGGCGAAATCAAATTTCTGATTCCCGGCGGTGCTGGCGGTGGCTGGGATGGCACGGCCCGCGGCACGGGCGAAGCGCTGACGAAATCCGGTCTGGTTGGCACCGCGACCTATGAGAACATGTCCGGTGGCGGTGGCGGCAAGGCGATTGCCCACATCATCGAGACCAAGGATCAGGGCACACTGATGGTGAATTCCACGCCCATCGTCATCCGCTCGCTGACCAAAGTGTTTCCGCAATCGTTTCGCGATCTGACCCCGATTGCCGGAACCATTGGCGACTATGGCGCGATCGTTGTCGGCAAGAATTCCGATCTGACCGACCTCAACGGGCTGGTTGAAGCCTATAAGGCCGACCCGACGAATGTCGCGGTTGGCGGCGGTTCGGTTGCGGGCGGCATGGACCACCTCATCGCAGCGCTGGTGATGAAAAACGCCGGCACGGACGCGACCAAGGTGAAATATATCCCCTATGACGCGGGCGGCAAGGCGATGGCCGGTCTGCTCTCCGGCGAAATCAAAGCCCTTGCAACGGGCTTTGGCGAAGCTGTTGAACTGGCGCGTCAGGGTGAAGTGAAAATCCTGTGCGTGACATCAACGGAAAGAAGCCCCGCGATGAAGGACGTGCCAACCTGTGACGAGGCGGGCTCCAAAGGCACAAGCTTTGTGAACTGGCGCGGGTTCTTTGCCGCTCCGGGTCTGTCAGACGATAAGAAGGAAGCCTACATCAACGCGCTGAAGAAAATGTATGACACGCCGGAATGGGCGACCGTGCGCGACCGCAACGGCTGGGTCGACATTTTCAATGCTGACGCTGATTTTGTGAAGTTCCTGGAAGGTCAGGAAGAGCAGATCGGCGGCCTGATGAAAGAACTCGGCTTTCTCTAGGCCCGACGTTGTGAAACCAGCCACACGCTGAAAAATCTGAATGCCGGGTCTGCTTGCAGCCCGGCATTCTGTTCATCACTCGACGGGGATTTCGCGATGCTTTTTTCAAAGGACCGTTTGGGCGGCATACTCATGCTCGCCTTTTGCGTGTTGTACTGGTCGAAAATTGCGGACATCCGCCTGCTGCCGTTTCAGGCCAATCAGGCGTTCACGCCCCGCACAATTCCTGAAATTCTCGCCTATCTCGGCATCGGCCTTTCGGTTCTGATCATCCTGTTTCCCGGCAATCGGGAGCGGTTTGATCTGCGTGGCCTGAACTGGCCGCTTGGGCTGGCCTTTCTGGCGCTGATGTCGGCCTATGGGCTGGCGGTGCGCCCCCTTGGCTTTTTGTTGTCCACCTCCGTATTTCTGATGGTGGGATTTGCACTTCTAGGCGAACGCAGCCCGGTCAAGCTGGTTCTCGTTTCCGTTCCTTTGGTCGTCGCATTCTGGATTTTGATGAACTACGGGTTGAGCGTTTTCATTGAACCGCTGCCGGTATTCCTGAGAGGTTAGACCGATGCTGGACGGAATCATAATCGGCCTCACCACCGCATTTTCACTGCAGAATATTCTGTTCGTCGTCATGGGGTGTCTGGTCGGCACGTTCATCGGCATGTTGCCGGGTCTGGGGCCGATGTCGGCCATCGCGCTGATGATCCCCATCGCCGCCAGCCTGGAACCGTCTGCCGGTATCATCCTGATGGCGGCGGTCTATTACGGAGCAATCTTTGGCGGCTCCACATCGTCCATCCTGATCAACGCGCCGGGCGTTGCGTCAACCGTTGCCACCTCGTTTGACGGATACCCGATGGCGAAATCCGGCAAGGCCGGCAAGGCGCTTGCCATCGCCGCCTATTCGTCGTTCTCCGGCGGGGTCATCGCCGCGCTGTTGTTGCTTGTCGCTGCGCCTTATCTGGCATCAGTTTCCCTGTCGTTCCAGTCAACAGACTATTTCGCGCTGATGGTTCTGGGCCTGTCAGCCGTCGCGGCATTTGCGGGCAAGGGCGAAGTGCTGAAAGCTCTGCTGATGACGGTGGTTGGGCTGATGCTTTCAACCGTTGGAACGGACCAGACCGTTGGCGTTCCCCGCTTCACCCTTGGCATGATTGATCTGGTCGACGGCATCTCGTTTCTACTTCTGGTGATGGCAACCTTTGCGCTGTCGGAAGCCTTGATGGCGATCATCAAACGCGTTGATGAGTCAAAACGCGAGGCTGAGCGCAAGGCCGCATCTCAACTGGGTTCCATGGCCGTTTCCAAGGACGAGGTTAAGGAGATGGTTCCGGTGATCGGCCGTTCCTCCGTTCTCGGCTTTCTGATCGGCGTGCTGCCCGGTGCGGGTGCAACGATCGCAAGCTTCCTCGCCTATGGCACGGAACAACGCATTTCGGGGGCAGAGAAAGGCAAACAATTTGGCAAAGGGTCCGTGCGCGGCCTATCCGCGCCGGAGACCGCCAACAACGCAGCCGCCACCGGCTCCTTCGTTCCGCTGCTGACGCTCGGCATTCCCGGGTCCGGCACCACCGCAATCATGCTGGGTGCGCTGATTGGTTACGGCATCCAGCCCGGCCCGCGTCTCTATATCGATCAACCGGATGTCTTCTGGTCGGTCATCGTGTCGATGTGGCTCGGCAATATTGTGCTGCTGGTGCTCAACCTGCCGCTCATTCCCTATATCGCGCGGGTGCTTGCCATTCCCGCGCGCTTTCTGCTGCCGCTTATTCTGTTCTTCTCGCTGATCGGCGTTTATTTCGTTTCGTTCAACACGTTCGACATTCAGTTGATGGTGCTGTTCGGCCTTGCCGCAACGGTGCTTCGGCTGCTGTCATTCTCCCTCGCGCCGATGATTCTGGGCTTCATCCTCGGCGGCATGATGGAGGAAAACCTGCGACGTGCGCTGCTGATCAACAATGACAGCTGGTCGTTCCTGTGGGAGCGCGGACTGACTTTAACGATCCTGCTGATCGCAGTCGCGTGTCTGATTGTGCCGATGCTCAGCCCGTTTTTCGCACGGTTGAGAAACAAAACCTCTGCCACGCCATCTGCCGATTGAGCAGGCATTTTCGGAGTCATGCGTATGCGGTTTCATTCAGTCGGATTGTTACCGCGTGGTACAGGTCACGCAGCTCTTCCATTTTGAAATCCAGTTTCTTCTTTGGTACATTCTTTTCACGGTTTGCGGGCCGAGCATTGTTGTCTCATGACGCCTTCTGCTACCAGCGGGGCAAAACTTGACAAGGCGCTTTTGAGCACCCCGCCGCGCCTCGCGTTCACATCTTGCCTTGCTGCTTGCCCAACACGTCACCGTAAATGACCTGCAGGTCTTTTTGGATGCTGCTTCAGACAGGCTAAGATGGGCGGGGATGGCGAAAGTCGCCACCGACAACAAGAACAGTAGTTTTTTCAAAGTCGCAGGCCTTCCAGAACAGTCACGTTGGAATTTCAGATGAAATTACGTGGTGAAGCAATCTCATGCACGGGTACGCTATACGATTTTTGGCTTAGTCAGGACACCTCTCCCAATGTCTTTTCCAGCGAATAAACGGGCGAAGATGATTCTTGGTAAATCACCGGGGCATTCGGGTGAACGCGCCAAATCTTACAAGTGTGCGCCCCACACTGATGGACACCCTCAATCCCCTTCGCCGTTCCATTCTATGGGGTAGTCGGCGGGCGATGAGACTTTGCCGTCGCAGCTGTCTTTCAAACGATATTCGCTGAGATAGAAGGTCTTTTCCTGCTCAAAGAAGCCGTGCACTTCATGGCGGCCGCAATCCTGATTGGGAGAATAATACTGATAGGATGTCAACGTCCCCGCTGACGGGTTCCACTGGGCGTTCGTGATCAGTGAAACGCGGTTGCCGGTTGCGCTGGCCGGCTCCTGAAATTCGAGTGTATCGATTTCTCCGGCATCTTCCAGCGCCACATAGTAAGGCACGTTCATGTCCGCATTGCTGCATGGCACGATGTAGAGAAACATCGCCGGGGCCAGGTTGATCACCTGCGCGCCGAAACCGGGTACTGTGGTCGCCAGATCGCAGTTCAGCATGCGATAGCCCGGCATCAAGACCCTGTCGGGCAGTTGTTTTGGATCGTAGACCAGATCGACGACGCCGATGCCGGATTCCTCATTCGGTTCAGCATTGCCCGGTTGCGCTGCATTTTCCGCCGTTGGCTCGTCATCCGGCGGATATTCGATGTTCTCTTCCGGGTCCACGCCCGCGTTTTCCTTTTCGTCATCTGCCGTGGCTGGCGGCGCTTTGGCTGCGGCAAGATCGTAGCCCGACCCCACAAAAGCCGCCTCGCCGCCGTGAATGATGGCAGCATCTTCGCGGTCCATGCGGCCCTGCACGACGTCCATTGCGGCAAGCACGGACGCGACGCCCTGCAGCGAAAGATCATAGCGGATCGTGCGGCCCGATTTCTGAAAGGTCACATCGACCTGGCCGAACCGGCCTTCGCGCAGTTTGGCGATGGTCTCGCTGCGTGTTTCCACGGCGAATGCCATTTCATTGCCTTTGTAGACTTTGTCGACTTCGCCCTGCAGCGTGTACTCGTGGCCAACGACGGAAACGGCGACCGTGTCGCCAAGCGTCAAAGGCTGTTCCTTCGGGTTGACCGTTACAAAGACTTTCGAACGCTCCTTGTTGCTGCGTTCGAGCTTGAGGCTGAGTTTGTCTCCATCCTTGGACTCGCCGCTGGTGAAGGCGATGCAATAGCGGTTGTCGCGGCACATCACTGACCAGTCGCGCATGTCCTGCCAGTCCATCACCTGCGCGTTTGCAGCGGGTGCAAGGACCACGCAAAACGCGGCAAGAACCAGTTTCAAAATGGTTGTCATATCAGCCTCCCCAAAGACCTGTTTTATCAAGCTGCTTTTTGCGCGCGTCCCATGCCGTCATACATGTCGAGCAACCGGCCAAACCAGTCCGCCACGGTGCCGTCCTGCGGCAGGCCCTGCTCGCCCTGCATGGTGCGCAACCATTGCAGCGGACCAAACACCACATAGTCGGCAAACAAAGGCGTATCGCCGCCAATATAAGGCTGATCGCGCAGCAGCATTTCGAGCGGAAGAATGGCCTTTTTCAGATCATCAGGCGTCGCTGCCATTTTGGTGGAGAAGTCCTCCAGCGTCATCCCGAACAGTTTTTCACGGGTGGTGCGAAAGTGCTGCTGATCAGCCGGTGCCAGACGAGCAAAAATGTCCATGATGCTCATGCGCGCGATGATCGGGTGGATCTGGCTTTGCGACCAGGTGATGATCAGCCGCGTCATGGCCTTTGCCCCCTCGCCTTTGAACAGACTGGGCGCGTCCGGATATGTTTTGTCGAGATAAAGCGCGATCTCCATGCTTTCTTCGACAACCGTGTCACCATCGCGCAGGACGGGAACCTTGCGGTTTTCGCCACCTTCGATGGTAGCAACGCCTGTGAAAGGCACAGGAGCCGATTCAAAGTCCAGGCCCTTGTGCGCAAGGCTCAGCCGCGTTTTCCAGCAATGCGGACTGAACAGGTTCGTTTCATCAGCCCCGCACAGTTCATACAGTTTCATGGTCATCGTCGCTCTCCAGATTTCCCTTTTTCTATCCGTTAACACGTCTTGGCTTGTTGGCAACATCGCTTTGCTGTTGAGACGCGTTGTGTTTATGCAGAAGAGATCAGAAGCTGGATATCCTCGCCCATGGAACGCAAAACCCGCATCGATGCCTTTGGCGCGACCAGCCTCATCATCTTTTCGGCCCTGCTGGGCCTCAATCAGGTTCTCATCAAGATCGTCAATTCCGGCCTCAACCCGGTGTTTCAGGCCGGGCTTCGCTCGCTCTTTGCCTTGCCGATTGTGTTGCTGTTCATGCTGGTTGCCCGCAAGAAACTGTCTTTCACCGACGGAAGCCTGCTGGCGGGCCTGTTTTGCGGGTTGCTGTTTTCCGGCGAGTTCATTTTGCTGTTCCTCGCCCTGGATTTCACGACTGTTTCCCGCGCCTCGATCTTTTTCTACACCATGCCTTTCTGGGTGGCACTTGGAGCACATTTCTTCATTCCCGACGAGGCGCTCACGCGTGTGCGGGTGTTTGGCCTCGTGCTGGCGATTGCCGGCATTGCAATTGCCATGGCCAATCGATCTGCAGAAGCCCCTGCCGGAGCTTTCTGGGGTGATCTCATGTCTCTGGCAGGCGCCACGATGTGGGCGGGCATCGCGCTTGTTGCGCGGCTGACCCGGCTTTCAAAATCTTCACCGCAGATGCAACTCGTCTACCAGCTTGTCGTATCGGCACCGCTGATCCTGCTGGCATCGCTGTTCTTCGGCCCAGCAGTGCGTGAACTGACAAGCGAGCACATTTTCATTTTCGCGTTTCAGGTGGTTGTCGTCGTCGCCTTCGGCTTTTCATTCTGGTTCTGGCTGCTGGCGCGTTATCCGGCGTCTGACATGGCGAGCTTTGGATTTCTCGCCCCGCTGTTTGGTGTGGCGCTTGGGTGGCTGATCCTCGACGAACAGGTCACCGGCAGCCTGATTATCGCATTGATTCTGGTGGCTTGCGGCATCTATCTGGTCAACCGAAAGCCCAAAACCGCTGTATAACTTTTACGGAATTGGCTGAAAACGTGCCAAATCGCACTCTTTCTCCTCACACCGTCTCACGACGCCGTGAAATTCCGGCGCTATACGTTGCATTGAAACCGATAGGTTCCCATTCTCGTAGTTGAAACAACAAACGCCCGTGTTGTGTGGGCCTCGATACAGAGTTCAGGGACCAATCCATGGCCGTCTACCGCTATCCTCAACCCAAGCCATCAGAAATCACGCCGAAATCAGCGTATCTGAATCGCCGCTCGTTCATGACGGCGGCGGGTGCCGCAGTCGCATCGCCTTTTGTATTTGGCGCAGGGTTGCACAAAGCGCAGGCGGCGCAGGGCGATCTTGTCGGCAAGCCAAGCCCCTATTCCACCACGGATGAACCCAATACGTTTGAGCAGATCACCACCTATAATAATTTCTACGAATTCGGCACCGGCAAGTCGGACCCTGCCGCCAATGCGGGTTCGCTGACCACGCGGCCATGGACAATCGATATTGGCGGCATGGTGGGCAAGCCCGGCAAGCTCGACATCGAAACCCTGCTTTCGAAATATGATCTTGAAGAACGCATCTACCGTCTGCGCTGTGTGGAAGCGTGGTCGATGGTGATCCCGTGGATCGGCATCCCTCTCGCTTCCGTGCTGAAAGATTTTGACGTGCAGGGCAGCGCCAAATATGTGGCATTCGAAACGCTTCTCAGGCCGGAGGAAATGCCCGGCCAGAAGGCCATTTTCGGCTCCCTGCCCTGGCCCTATGTCGAAGGGCTGCGGCTTGACGAAGCCATGCATCCGCTGACCATTCTCGCGGTCGGCCTGTATGGCGATCTGCTGCCAAACCAGAACGGTGCTCCGGTGCGTCTGGTCGTGCCTTGGAAGTACGGATTCAAGAGCATCAAATCGATTGTCTCGATGAAGCTGGTCGAGAACGAGCCGCCCACAAGCTGGAACAAGTCTGCGCCCAACGAGTACGGATTTTACTCCAACGTCAATCCCGAAGTCAGCCATCCGCGCTGGAGCCAGGCCAGCGAACGCGTGATCGGCGGCGGCCTGTTTGCCGCCAAGCTCGAGACCGAAATGTTCAACGGTTATGCCGATGAAGTCGCGTCGCTCTACGAAGGCATGGATTTGCGGAAAAACTACTAATCCCCTCAGCGATCGCTTTCGCCCCGGTTAGCCCGCATCGTTTTAACCCTTTGACGCCGTGTCTGGTTTTTGCCATGGCTGGCAGGATACGGCCCTTTGAAAACATACGTGCAACATCCAATGTCAGCCCAGACGAAAAGCAGTCGCGCCGACGGGCGGCCTTCGCCGCTTTGGACTGCTTTGCCGTCCTGGGTTCTTTATCCTGCAGGGTTGGTGCCGGCCGTTTATTACATCTATAGCGGCGTCACCAACACGCTGGGTCCGGACCCGATTTCAACGCTTGAAAATGCCCTGGGCGAATGGGCCCTGATCTTCATGGTCATCGGCCTCGCCATCTCGCCCATTCAGCGCATTTTCCGCGTCAACCTCGTCAAATATCGCCGTGCAATCGGCCTTGTTGCCTTTGCCTATGTGACACTTCATTTGTCCACCTATGTCGGGCTTGACCGTCAGTTCGTCTGGTCGGAAATCTGGACCGACATCATGAAGCGGCCCTACATCACCATCGGCACAGCGTCGTTCCTGATGTTGCTGCCGCTTGCGATAACGTCCAACAATGCGTCGGTGCGGAAAATGGGGGCGGCGGCTTGGCGCAATCTGCATAAGCTCACATATCCCGCGGCCCTGCTTGGTGCGATTCATTATGTGCTGTTGGCGAAGACATGGCAGGCTGAGCCACTGTTCTATCTCACCGTGATCACCGCCTTGCTGATATGGCGCTTTGCGCGGAAGAAATCACGCAACAGCACTGCTGGTAACGCCGGCAACTAAACCGCTTGTGTTTGGCAACAGCCGCTCCTAGCGTCGGCCCATGGACGCAACGCTCAATCTCAATGACAGCCGCTATTCGTGGTATCGGCTGACGGTCACGCTGCTGATCGCCACGATCGGCAATGCGGGCATGTGGGCGATCATCGTGATCATGCCGGCAGTGCAGCGCGAATTCGGGGTCGACCGTGCCGATGCATCGCTGCCTTACACGGCGACCATGGTCGGGTTCGCACTGGGCAATCTCGCCATCGGCAAGGCGGTGGACAGATTTGGTGTCGCTTACGCTTTGATCGGTGCTGCCGTATTGAGCGTAGCCGGCTACGGTTTCGCAGCGCTTGCGCCATCGGTGTATATTCTTTCGCTATTGCAGTTTTTCATCGGCATTGGAACGGCCGCCTGTTTCGGGCCGTTGATTGCTGATATCTCGCACTGGTTCGAGCGGCGACGGGGTATCGCTGTCGCCATTGCGGCGAGCGGGAATTATCTGTCGGGCGCCGTGTGGCCGCTGCTGCTGGCTGATGTGATGGTGACCCACGGATGGCGTGGTGCCTACATCGTTCTTGGCGTCGCGACGATTGTCTTGATGATCCCGCTGTCCCTGCTATTGCGCCGCAGCGTGCCGCAAGCCATGACCGCGCGCGCCGATGCGATTTCCGCAAGTGCTGTTCTGAACACGGGGTTTTCACCCGGCAGGCTGCAAATCATGCTCGGCCTTGCCGGCGTTGCTTGCTGCGTTGCGATGTCGATGCCGCAGGTTCACATCGTCTCGCTTTGCGTCGATCTCGGCTATGGCCCCGTCGCCGGGTCACAGATGTTGTCGCTGATGCTGATGGGCGGCGTGGCATCCCGGCTGGTTTCCGGCCTGCTGGCCGACCGGCTGGGCGGATTGCGCACCCTGCTGCTTGGTTCTGCCGCGCAATGCCTTGCGCTGTTCCTTTACCTGCCCTTCGATGGCCTCGCCTCGCTCTACATCGTAAGCCTCGTCTTCGGCCTTTCGCAGGGTGGCATCGTGCCGAGCTATGCGATCATCGTGCGCGAAACCATGCCCGCCCGGGAAGCCGGAGCGCGGGTCGGCTTTGTCATCATGGCGACGATTTTTGGCATGGCGCTGGGCGGCTGGATGTCGGGCCTGATTTACGATCTGACCGGTTCTTATGACATGGCGTTTTACAACGGCATTGCCTGGAATTTCCTCAACATTGCCATCGCCGGTTTCCTGCTCATGCGCATTCGAAATGCCAATCGTGTGGCCGTCGTTTAACCACGCCAGCGACCGGACATTTTTCAGCATTGACTTTTCTGCAACCGGACCTCATTTCTCGCTCGGGGAATGGGCAGCTTGCAGTTTTCCACAGCAGCAAAAACGGGCCACCAAGGTGCGATTGCTGATGTGCGAGCGAGGCCCGGCAAGTGGGGAGAGACTTGGTGTTGACGCGCTTGCCGCAGATCAAACCGTTTTCGGACGTCACCAATCAGGTGCAAAGACTGACACTTCACCCGGCTTGTCTGGTCGTGTTTTTGTCCGTCACGATTTGCTTTTTTCTGTTCTATGCAGACAATCGCTACAGCGCCCAGACGACGCTCGATCAGTTCCTGCTGACCTTCGGCTGGGGCGCGATTTACTTCTCCGGGTTTTACACTTTCATGGGGCGTCCCATCCACTTCCTGATTGAACGTGGCGTGCCGATGGTCTGGGCCTACTATCTTTATTTCACGATCATCGCCACGCTTGAGGCGACGTTTGGCCATTTCCTGTTTCGCGCAGATGCATCGCTCGCACAGTTCGGCTGGCATTTGGTGTCAACGATGTTCGCCATCACACCGGCCATCGTGATTTGCGGGTTGTACTTTGAAAAAGATATGCGCCGGATCCTGAGCCATGAGCCGGACCACCTGCCCTATTGGCTTCCCGCGCCAACGGTCAATGATCAGTTCCAAACGCACCTTCCAGAAGCGGTCAAAGGACAAGTGCTCCTGCTCAAAGCCGCCAATCAATATGTTGAGGTGATCACCGAAAACGGCACTTGCGATTTGCGCATGACGCTCACCAACGCGATAGATCTGATGGGAAGTCATGAAGGCGTGCAGGTGCACCGCTCGGTATGGGTGCATCGCAGCCAGATGGAAAGTCTGATCTATGATCGCGGCAACCCGCGGCTGATCGGCATCGATGGCAACCGCTACCCGGTGAGTCGTAACCGAGTCGCTGCCGTACGGGAACTCCTCAAAGCAGCCTGAAACTCCGCCATTTCGGGCGCAATCCGGTGTGTAAAAAGACACAATTTTGATGTGCGTCGCACCAGTTTACCGTGTTGCGCACCAAAGCTGCGCCCTCCTGCTTGTCCCAAAACACAACCGATTGCTATCCGGCGCGCACACTGTGTGTGGCTCGAAGATGTCGATGCAGTTCGGGGATTTGAAAATCAGGAATGATCGCGCCTGCCACGTGGGGCGCAATTTAGGGATGGGCCACATGACTATGACTGCAGGAACTCGCATCACGACTGCTGACGCTGTGCAAGCCGGAGATCAATTACAGCCCAAACGACCACACCAAAACAACGGACTTGTAAAATCTCTTTCTATGGCTCTGGTCGCAGGGATTTCGGTCGCCGCCATGACGGCGGTCCTTTCGCCGGCGCTTGCGTCTGACCTCAAGTGGGATGCGGATGGCAATCTGGAAAATGGTGTCAATGGGGGAACGGGCGCTTTCAATAAGGACGGCCAACCCGTTTTCATCGGAAGAGGCATCGTCGGAGACACCCTCATAACCCCCGGGTTCGGTAACAGTTTCATCTTCTCTGCCACGCCTGGAACAGTCACTTTGCTGGATTCACTATCGTTCAGGAAGATCAATTTCCTGACTGGTGGATACACACTGACGGCTCCTTCTTTGGAAAAAGACATACGCACACCATTTCAAATAAAAAGCGGAAAGCTCATCGCTGAAGGTCGCGCCAATATCAAAGGTACTGGAACGACGAATATTGATGTTGAAATTGCAACCGGAAAAGCGAAGTCCAACGACTTTCTCACCTTTGAAGGCGACGGCACGTTTTCCATTGGAAGTGCGTTGACATATCGACAAAACACTGCCGTCCAGAAAGCCACGCTTGAAGTGGGCTTCCGTGGTGACAGTCACTTTGCCAACAGCAAGAGTTTTACAATTGCATCCGGCGGAACTTTGAAGGTCAAAGGCAATGTGTTTAAGCAACGTGCAACCATGCTTATGGCAAATGGCACATTAGCCGTGGAAGGTTCGGTGAACTTTCATCAGGTCACAGCATCAAGTGGCGGCGGGCATATCGATCTGACCAGCAATAGCGCTACCGATGATGTCTTCAATATCAACGAGCTCAGTCTGCGGGCGTCAGAATCGCAAGTCAGCCTCAACGTGGGGGCCGACGGAAGCAACGACAAGATCAACATTGCCGGTTTCAACGCTCAGCTGAAAGGTGTTCTCAACATTGTCGGTGTTGGACCGGCTCAGGATTTTGTGGATGCGACGAGCGACCCGCTGGATCCGACTTTAACCTACACATTGATTGATGTAAAAAATCCGCAGGTGAAAGTTTTAAACCAATTTTCCTCCGTACAGACAAACCTCGCGTTTCTCGATCCAACCCTCACCTATACCGGCGGTGACGGCAACGACGTGGTTCTCACCCTCACAAACCCCAATCCCATTCCCGATTTCACCGAGTTTGCGGACAGTTCCAACACGCAAGGCGTCGCGAAATCGCTTGAGGATTTTGACTATTCCTCCAAGGAGAATTCGCGGCTGACAAAGGCCATGCTGGGCATGACCAAGGAAGAGGCCCGGCAGGCTGTTGAGCAGATGAGTGGCGAAGGCCATGGCACCGTCATGTCCATGGGCGGTGCTATTGGCGGCACGTTTGCCGGCGCTGGCATCGGGCGCGTCGGCACGGTTGGAACGTCCGGCGGCGGTGGTGCATCCGTGAATGCCTATGCCCCCGAGAGCCGGAAAACGGACCGTGTCGCAGAAGCGTTTGAACACGTTGCAGCGTTTGATGAAAACAACACCGCAGCGCCAAAAACCTACGCCCTTTGGACGGAAATTGCCGGTGCCTATAACGACATTGACGGCGACGGCAATGCCAGTGGTCTCCAGGCCAGCACGGGCGGCGTGTTCGTTGGAGCGGAATTGCTCCAGACTCCAACGGTCATGCCCGCCCTGCTCGGCGTGTTTGGCGGCTACAGCCACACCAATTTCGATTCCGACCAATCGGGTTTTGACGCCGATTCCGACAATTTTCACATCGGCATCTATGGCGGATTGGGTGCCACCAAGGCTGAAGAAGAGGGCTTCGGCTTCTCCGCAGCCGTCAGCTACACGTTCCACCATTTCGATACCGAACGCACCATCGTAACCGGCCCGCTGACGAGCACAGCCAGCGGCGATTATGATGGCGGCACGTTCAACCTGCAGGCCCGCGCGCGCTATGGCATGGCGGTTGGCATGGGCAACGGCGATCTTGTGATCTCCCCTCTGCTGGGCTTCGACTATGCGCGCACCCACACGGATTCATTTACCGAGACTGGCGCAGGCGCATTGAACCTGACCAGCGCTTCAACCGATTCCGACAGCTACCGCAGCGTGGTTGGCCTTGAATTCGCCAGCGCATTCCAGATGGGCGCTTACGATGCAACCGCCAATCTGGCGGTGGAATGGCGTCATGAGTTTGGCGACACAAATCAGATCACCAACCTGTCCCTTTCCGGCTCGACATCAAGCTTCTTCAGCCAGACACCAACGCAGGCGCTGAACAGCGTATCGATCAGCGGCGGCACGACAATCGCCTTCAGCGAAAGCGTTGCGCTTGACCTTGCAGGCCGGGTTTCGTTTTCCGAAACGTCGCAGGAATATGTCGGCAGCGGAAAATTGCGGTTTCTGTTCTGACCGCATGGCGAAATTATTGTGACGCTGGGGAACCCGGCACCTGTTTCGGCGTTTGTGTTGTGAAATCAATGCAAAAACAGGTGCCGCCATGTCACTCTCTTTCAAGACTATATTGTTTGGTGCAGCGGTGAGTTTCGGCTCATTCCTATTCATCACCCAGTCAAACGCTTCTCCGGTTCGCGCGGTGTCACCGCAAGCCGATGCCAGTCTCGACAGCCCCGTCGCACAGGTTCAGCTTCGTTCTGAGCGGCGGCGGGCCATCCGGCGGGCGGAACGTCGTGCCGAACGCAGGGCCGAGCGCAGGGCTGAGCGACGCGCGGAACGACGTGCAGACCGGCGCTTTAACCGTCGCGCGGACCGCCGTTTGCGCGGTTATCGCGGATACAAGTATCGCCGGAACGGCTTCCGCCGCCACAATGATGGCTTCTGGTATCCGCCAGCAGCTTTCGTGATCGGCAGCATCGTAGGGTCCGCAATTGCCAATTCCGACTCCCGGTATTCCGCACGCCACCATGCATGGTGTGATGACCGCTATCGCAGCTACCGCCGCTCCGATGGAACATTCCAGCCCTATAGTGGTGGACGCAAACGCTGCAACTCGCCCTATGACGGCATTTAAAGCCACGCATATACAGCAACATCCTGGGCCCGCCATCTGGCGGGCTTTTTTTGTTTCGCAATTCAACTTGCGGCACATTTCCCGGATGGAAATGTGACCGCCAAAACGGCTTGCCAGTGCCGGAATTTTGGCGCAAAAGCCGCGCATGCTGAAAATCAACGATCTCACATTCCGCATGCAGGGCCGTTTGCTGCTGGAAAACACCTCGCTTCACGTGCCCATGGGCGCGCGGGTGGGCTTTGTGGGTCGCAACGGCACGGGTAAAACCACGCTCTTTAAGTTGATCACCGGAGAATACGCGCCCGAATCCGGTTCGCTGGAATTACGGCGCGGCATGCGCATTGGCCAGGTCGCGCAGGAAGCGCCGGGCACCGAAAAATCGCTGCTCGAAACCGTGCTCGAAGCCGATACCGAACGCACAGCGCTGCTGGCCGAAGCTGAGACTGCAACGGATCCGACGCGCATTGCCGATATTCACACCCGGCTGAGCGACATTGAAGCCCATTCCGCTGAAGCACGGGCCGGAGCCATTCTCCACGGGCTTGGGTTCGACGCGGAAGCGCAGGCGCGCCCCTGTTCAGATTTTTCCGGCGGCTGGCGCATGCGCGTTGCCCTCGCTGCCGTGTTGTTTTCCGAACCCGATCTTCTGCTGCTCGATGAGCCGACCAACTATCTCGACCTTGAAGGCACCTTGTGGCTTGAAAACTATGTGGCGCGCTATCGCCATACGGTCATCATCATCAGCCATGATCGCGACCTCTTGAACAAGTGTTGCAACACGATTGTTCACCTCGAAAACCGCAGCCTCACCGCCTACAAGGGTGACTATGATTTCTTCGAGAAAACGCGGGCCGAGCGCATGGCGTTGCAATCGAAGATGAAGGCCAAGCAAGACGCGAAACGTGCCCATATGGAAGCGTTTATCAACCGCTTTAAAGCGAAGGCTTCCAAGGCGACGCAGGCGCAGAGCCGCATCAAGGCGCTGGAGCGCATGGGCACGATTGCGGCCGTCACCGAAAGCGAAGTCGCGCCGCTGCACTTCCCCTCGCCCGAAAAAGAAGTCGCGTCACCCATCATCAATCTGGAGCGCGCGGCCGCCGGGTATGAGACCGGCAAGGCGGTGATCGACAAGATGGACCTGCGTATCGATGCCGACGACCGCATCGCGCTTCTGGGCGCAAACGGCAATGGCAAATCGACATTCGCCAAACTGATTTCCGGGCGGCTTTCCGCGATGGGCGGGCGGGTGACGCGGGCCGACAAACTGCGCGTCGCGATGTTTGCCCAGCACAATATGGACGATCTGATGCCCGAACAGACACCCGTCGATCACGTGCGCAAACTCGTGCCACACGAGCCGGAGGGCAAGGTGCGTGGTCGTGTGGCCCGCATGGGGCTCGGCACGGAAAAAATGGACACCAAGGCTAAAAATCTGTCCGGCGGCGAGAAGGCCCGCCTGCTTCTCGGTCTTGCGACGTTCAACCAACCGCATTTGCTGATCCTCGATGAGCCGACCAACCATCTGGATATTGATACGCGAGAATCGCTCATTCTCGCGCTGAACGACTATCGCGGCGCGGTGATCCTGATTTCCCATGACCGCCATCTGGTCGAGGCGAGCGCCGAGCGGTTATGGCTCGTCAACGAGGGCACTGTTGGCCCCTATGAGGGCGATCTGGAAGACTATCGCCGCCTCATCCTGCGCGGTCCGGGTTCGCCCTCCTCGCGCAAGGAGGAGAAAAACAAGAAAGTGCCAGAAGCACCCGTGGTGGAGAAATCATCTGCCGAAAAACGCCGCGCACAGGCGGCCCAACGGGAAAATCAGGCTGATACCCGAAAACGCATCCAGCAGCTTGAGGCGATCATGAAAAAGGCCGAAGAGGCCATCGCCAAGCTGAACAAACTGCTGGCCACGGCGTCGACAGAACGCGACGCCAAACGCATCCGCGACCTCGCCACCAAGAAAGCGGAATTCGAACGCCGCCTTGTAGAAGTGGAAGAAGAATGGCTGGAACTGAGTGAATCAGTCGCCTGACGTTACTTAACGTCAACAGAATAGTTCCGCTCACTCCCCTTGCCAAACAAGAGATTTCAACTCTATTCTTTTTCAAAGCTTTGAAGTTGCGGGCAATTTCTCGTAACCGGGACGGGTTGGGGAATTTTGACCATCATTTTCAAACGCGCGAATGCGTTGACCGCGATTGTTGCGTGCGCAATTGTTTTGTCCGGCTGCGTAGCACTCAGTCCAGATGATCAGGTCAAGGCTTACCGTTATGACGCCAGTGCGAAAGCCAGTCTCTCCCGGCAACTCAAGAACGCAGTGCCCGGCGGCAAAGGCAGCCTGACCTATTCTCTCATGCATTCCTCCCAGACGAATATGAGCCGATTCAGCGGTGATGGGCGCGCCAGAAATCGCCCCTCCGGGCAGGCACCGGCGATCATGCATGTTCATCTGGAGAAGGACTACCAGTTCGGCCTTCCGCTTTATCGGCTCGTTCTGAAACCGCGCAATTTCACAACCGCCGAAATGGCGAATTGGGGACCGGCAGTGAGTTTCAAACCCTACTCCAGCGTTGACAGCCGTTATTTTGCGCCCTTGCCGAAACCGTTGAGCCTGTCAGCCGACAAGGCAATCAGAACGCCATGGGTGTATTGCCCGTCCTGTTTGAACAAGAAAATAGACAATTCACCGGAAGGCATGCGTGTTGCGGAAAATCACAGTCGGACCTTTGGCGGCACGCAAGCCGTATTCACCAGTTCCCTGAGCACAAAGGCGAGCGTTCCCAACGACCTGCTGACGGGCAATGCTGCCCGGCAGGCCGCGCGCGAGATGGGCGAACGTCTGAAAAAGTTCCGCCTGAAACGACGCGATTCCACCGCGGCCAATAAGGCCTATAGCGCGTTCATGAAAGACTACACGGACAGCCTTCCGGAAACCGCCATGAAACGCGACGGGTGCCGCGACGAGAACAGCGCCTCCAAGGGCAGCGTTAAGGATGCGCGACGCGCGGTGAGACAAAACCTGCAATCGCTGCGCTGCCGCTCCCGCATTCTCGATGGCTATGACTTCGCATCCTATCAGCGCTCCCTCCCTGAACTCCGGCGCAAGGAAGGGCGATTATATGCTGCCGGTTTCGGCGTTCAGCGCAAACCAATCTACACAACCGAAGAGGTGCGCAAGCGGGCCGAAAAACTGGTCAACAGATCGCGACAGCTCGCCAAAGCATTCGGCGCGGATGCGGAAAACTGGACCGCCCAAAATGCCCGCAGCCGTGAGCGCCGCCGCCGTGAAGAGGCCGCCCGTGCGCAGATTTTCCGAAGCGCTGCCGAAACCAATCGCCAGCGCCAGCAGCAGCAACGCGATGTCGGCACCCAGCGCATCGATCCGAATACAGGCCGCGTGACCACCCGTTCCCAACGCGAAGCCGCTGCCGCCCAGGCAGGACGGGCCTCGTTGCGCAGGAACCAATCGACATCGCGCAGTGCCGCCGGTTCCGGAAGCGGCAATTCCGATACGGGAACGGATTCATCATCGACCACAAACAAGCGAAAACGCGCGCAGCCTCTGGCGCAGGACAATGATGAACCAAGGACATCCGGGCTGGGCGCGCGCTGCGTTGCGGAAACGCGCGCTTGGGTCGCCTGTTTGAAAGCGCATCCGGCACCCAAACTGGGTCAGCCATGGAAGACACCCAAACCCGGTGTTGCGTGCGCGCCTGCCAAGAAAGCGGAAACAGCCTGTTTTGCCAAATATCCGAAGGCAAAAAGCGTTACGCGATCAACGATTTCGCGCTGAGCAGTTTCATCTCAAAACTGCCAGCGGAACCCGGTCAGAAAGACATCCAGGTCTTTGAAATCATCGGCCACGGTGTCGAACTTCAGCCGCCGGTAGTGGCCGTAGATTTCCAGGTTGAAGCGGTCGATACGCTGCACGATGGACGCGGAATAGGTCTCGCTTTCCGCGCCGGGTGACTGCATGTCATTGCCTGAATAATAGTCGACGGCCAGCGCTGTTTGACCGAAGGCAAACAGCGATTTTTTCCAGCCAAATCGCGCCGTCCAATAGTCTGCCCCCGCAACGCTGCCACCAGCGGCAAAGCGGGCGTTTAGGCCACTGGGTTTGTGCAGCACCGCAAACGAACCGCCATAGACATCGGTCGATGCTTCCGCGTGGAAGTAAAACAGCGCACCCGACACCTGATAGTCCGAGACAGTGTTGGCGTAGCGCAGAGCGACGTCTGCAAACTGGTCGCTGAGGGAACCGTTCAGAATATCGTGGGCAACCGCGCCGGACAGGGTGAAGCCCCTGAAGGCAGGTGTGTCGTAGCGAATGCGGTTCAGACGCCCGCCATCGAAACTGTTGAAGTCGGCGCTCACGCGAATGGAAGACAGATCCCCCGATGAAAAGCGGAAAAACTGCCCGCCTGCGGTGAACCTCGGGTCGAGCGAAACAACCTGCGTGTCGGACAGGTCAATCTCAGCCGCGCCGTCCGACGACATCGCCCCCTGCCCGATGCTCAGCTTGCCGTAATCCTTATGTTCCAGCGAAATTTCGACCCGGCGGATCGCATTCTGGTCGAACTCGAAATCCTCATCACGCGGATCAAGAATATCGATGTTGAATGTGGAAATCGGCTCGAATTGCCCCTCGAAACCGGTCTTGAATATGAACCCGGACCCCAAGGTGGTGGAGGTCGTCAGCCGCGCGCGGGTGCTCAGATTGTCATTGTCGACGAAGAAAAATGTCTCCTCGACGTCCCCGTCATCGGTAAACAGAATGCCCCGGTTGATCCAGCCGGAGAAATTTGCGGTGGTGGCCTCACCCAGCTTGAATTCGACGGCATGGGCAGGCCCGCTGAGGGCGAGCAGAAGTGTGAATGCGCATTTTGGAACCGTCGCAAGGCACATCGCTGTGGCCGGTGCCCAATTCATTGCGCCCTTCCTGCCTTTCTTTTAAGCGAAGGCGGGCTTTTGGGCGAAGGCGGGTTCAAGCCTTCTTCACCCAGCGCCCGCCATCCTGCTGCCAATATGCGAGGTCGTGGCCCGCATCTTTCTCAAATTTCCAGCGCGTCCGCGCGGCACTCACAGCTTCGGGGTCGGCCCCGTCGAACATGTAGATCGCGCGTTCATATTCCACGATGCTTTCCGGAACCGCGCCATCGACCAGAAAGCGCACATGGGCGTTGATGGGGTTATCGGTTCCCGTGGTCAGCCAGACGGGATGATCAGCCGGATCCTGCGCTTCGCCGCGTTCGTCTTCCAGAAGCGCCCGGCCATGCGGCAGGAACGAATCGTCGCGATAGGTCCACAAATGCTCATCCAGCGCGACGCAGCGTTCAGCCCGTCCGCATTGCACCACCACGCTCCAGTTGCGCGCACGGCATTTCTCGATCAGGTCCGGCAGGGCCTGCTCCAAAGGCGTGTCGATGAGATGGTAAAACAGAACTTCGGTCATGAGTGCTGTTAGAGCAAAGTTTGAACGGTTGGGAAACAGGCAAGACCGGTGAAAGCGTGGATTGTCATACGCGCCCCGGCTTGTGGCGCGCGATTGCTTTGCATTCGGCAACGTGCTTATTTCCGTGCGACTTTTCGGAACGTATCTTCAGGTATCTGGCCCATGATTTTCCATCGAAAAAACCGTATCGCACTTGGATTTCTGGCCAGTATTGCGTCGGGGCTAATGGTTGGCGCGATGCCCGCTTCCGCACAAGATGCGCCGGTGTGCGAGATCACCGAAAACAGGCTCACATGCGCTGAAAACACGCGCGATGGAGCCGCTGTTCTCGACGCTATGGCCAACCCGGAAACGACGGCAAAGCTGACCGGACTGTTGAACGATCCGGCTTTCAATGTCCCGCTCAATCGGCGCGAAACCTATCGCCGGTCGCTCGAACGCAACCGGCGCAGCATCGCGCGCCATGCACGGCAACAGTTGCGCGCCCACCTGCGCGGGCGGGTATCAAAGGAAGACTATGCAATGGTGCGCGAAAAATTCGAGGCGGCGATGATGACCTACGGCGTCGCGCTCAACCTTTATCGCAAAACAATCTGGACGGACCCACGCCCCGGCGGGGCGTGAGCGCTGCGAAATCACTCGTAATGATCGGCCACCAGACGGTCGAGCAGACGTACACCAAAGCCTGATGCCCAGGATTTGTTGATTTCGGTTTGCGGCGACCCCATTGCGGTGCCCGCAACGTCGAGATGCGCCCAAGGCGTGTCGCCGACAAAGCGTTTCAAGAATTGCCCGGCGGTGATCGAGCCTGCAAAACGGCCGCCGATGTTTTTCATGTCGGCGTTTTTGGAATCGATCATCTTGTCGTATTCCGGCCCCAGAGGCATGCGCCACACTTTCTCGTTGGTGGCGAGGCCGGATTCGGTCAATTGTTCGCTCAGATCGTCATCATTGGAGAAAAGCCCGGCATGGTGGTTGCCCAGCGCAACCAGAATCGCGCCAGTGAGCGTTGCCAGATTGATCATGAATTTCGGCTTGAACTTCTTGTTGCAGTGCCAAAGCGCATCGGCGAGCACGAGACGGCCTTCCGCATCGGTGTTGAGCACCTCGATGGTCTGTCCGGACATTGATGTCACGATGTCGCCGGGACGCTGCGCGTCGCCGTCCGGCATGTTTTCCACCATGGCGATGATGCCGACCACATTGGCTTTCGCCTTGCGCGCGGCCAGGGCGTGCATCAGCCCGGCGACAGCTGCAGCACCGCCCATGTCGCCCTTCATGTCTTCCATACCACCGGCAGGCTTCAGGGAGATGCCACCCGTATCGAACGTTACGCCTTTGCCGATGAAAGCAACGGGCTTGTCTTTTGCCTTGCCGCCATTCCATTGAATGATCGCCATGCGTGGCGGGTTGCGGGAGCCTTGGGCCACGCCGAGCAGCGTGTTCATCTTGAGTTTTGCCATGGCTTTCTCGTCGAGAATTTCGACCTTACAACCCAGCTTCTTCAACTCCTCTGCCCGTTTGGCAAATTCCTTCGGGGTGAGCACATTGGCTGGCTCGTTGACGAGATCACGGGCCAGCATAACGCCCTCTCCAACGCCTTCATGACCGGTCCAGAGCTTTTTGGCGGCTGTTGCCTTGCTGGTCAGGATCGTGATTTTGCTCGCTTTCGGCGCGGGCGCGTTGTTCTCACCATTCTTCTTCTTTTTGGTCTTGTATTTGTCAAAGCGATAACTCGCCAATTGCATGCCCTGAGCCAGATCAACGGCCTGGCGCGCGGTCAGCGTGCCTTTGTCTTCGGCCTTGGGCGTACCGGGCAGTTCGGCAACGACAGAAAACTTCTTGGCTTTGGCCAATGCGGTCATGGTTTTACCACCGAGCTTGAGCCATGAGAACTCTTCAAGCTTTGCCTGATCGCCAACGCCCATGACCGTGATCCGGTCAAGTTCCGTTCCCTGCGGCACCATGATGGTGAGGCTGTCGCCGAACCCGCCCTTGAACTCGGCAGCAGCTATCGCCTTACCGACCGTATTGAAGCCCTCCATGCCCTGCGCGGTTTCGCCAAAGGACAGGTTGTCATCACACAACAGAACAACTGTTCCCTTTGCTGGTGGTTTGGCGGATGAAAAACTGATGGTCGGTATGGTGGACATTCTGTCTCCGGATATGTTGTTTGCGATGGCCTTACCGCAGCTGATCATGATTGACCGCGATGGTGCCCAAGTAAACATACATAGCGACACATCCGGCTTATTCAAACCGCCGCACCCGCGGCACAACCGTTTGTGTTCAGCACACAATTTCAGGCTGACCGACAGCAGCTCGATGCGTAGCGGTACGAACACTATGCATGCAGAAAAAGCGCTGAGGTTTCGTTGCGAACTTACTGTTTGTTAACCCCGTTCGTTCGCCGCTTTTTAGCCATTACAATGTCTTAATGGGATCGACCAAATGCGATCGATATCAGGATGCAGTTTCCCAATGGTGGAAATGCCTGCTTTGCGGACTGCGCAATCCCGATGGCGATGCTAAACTTATGGGACCGGTTTTGGCGGTTGGGATTCGCATATCGCGTTATCACAACTGCGTATGAGAAACCCTTCAATCAGCTTTTCAGCACGATTTGACGGGTGTTTGTTTGGAGTTTCGATGGGTCTCGGCCTTCTAGAACGCTATATCCTGAAGAAAGCGCTGTGGTCGACCGCGATCATCGTGCTGGCTTTGACCGGCGTTGTGTGGGTGGTCCGCGCGGTGCAGGAGGTGAATCTGATCCTCAATAAGGGTCAGGGCATTTTCACCTATCTGCAGATGACGTCGCTTGGCGTCCCCACCCTTGTGGGCGCAATTGTGCCACTCGCCCTGCTGATCGGGCTTATCCGCGTGATCAACAGCCTGAATGAAGATTCAGAGCTTGTTGTCATGCACGCCTCGGGCGCTTCGCATTTCGCGCTGCTGCGCCCGTTTTTTGCCATGTGCATCATCGCGTCGATTGTTGTTTACACATTGACGCTGTGGATTGGCCCGATGGCGATGTCCACATTGCGCCAGTTCGTCACCGCCGTGCGGGCTGATCTGGTGTCAGTGGTTGTGCAGGAAGGCCGTTTTCTCGATGTCGGGCGCGGACTAACATTCCACGTTGGCGAACGGGCCCCGGGCGGGATTTTGAAAGGCGTTTTCATTCTCGACGGTCGCAAGGATGACGAAACCTTCACCTATCTGGCCCGCCAGGGGGAAATCTCGAAAACCGATGAAGGCACATACCTGATCCTTTCCGACGGACAAATTCAGCGCCAGTCGGCTGATTCCCGCAACCTGTCGGTCATCGATTTCAAATCCTACGCTTTCAACCTGAGCAGTTTTTCGGGCAAACAGAAAACGGGCTATGCCAACCGGCGCGAAGTGCCGACAACGCTGCTATGGGCGCCGGACCCGGAAATGCCACTGTACAAAAAATCTCCGGGACAATTGCAGGCCGAGCTGCATTCGCGGCTTGCGAGCGGTTTTTACCCCATCGTCGTGGGGCTGATCATACTGGTTTTCATGGGAACACCGATTTCCCACCGGCAGGGCCATCGCATGGCGGTTTTTGGCGCGTCGGCGGCTTTTGTCGGGGTGCGCGGAACGACCATGGTCGCCGAACAACAATTGGGCACTGTGCCCTTCATGGTCTACCCGGTTTATCTCGTCCCAATAGCAGCGATTGCGGTGTGCGTCTGGCTCATCCTTCGGGAGAAGAGCCTTCTTTCGCAACAGGCCCGAAACCTGATCGAAAAATGGACTCAAGCCGCGCTCGCCCGGCTGATCGAATGGCAAAAAACACTTGCGGCAAAAACATCACAGAGCGGAATTTTTTCAAAGCGCAAAAAGCCTGATTCAACGCCATCTCATAGCGAGGCGGCGCCATGATCGGACACACATTTGGGCTGTATCTCGCCTTTGCATTCATGCGCAGTATCCTGCTGGTCTTCCTCCTGTTTCTGTCGCTGATCGTGACAATTGATCTGTTTGAACTGTCGCGGGAGTTCTCACGCATTGAAGATTCCTCTGCAATTCAGATGTTGCAGATCGCGCTCTATCGCGCGCCCAATTTCGCGCGCAACATCTTTCCCTTTGCGGTGATGTTTGGTGCAGCAGCCGCGCTTTTGATGCTGAACCGGCGTCTTGAACTGGTGGTTGCGCGCGCATCCGGGCTGTCGGTGTGGCAGTTTTTGCTGCCATTTGGCGCAACCGCCGTCGCATTGGGTCTGATTTCTTCGCTGATTTACAACCCGCTCTCACTGGCGGGAATCGAGGCTTCACGCGCGATCGAGGGCGCAGTTTTTGGCAAGGTTGAAGGAAATTTTTCTAATAAATCCAACAACTTCTGGCTGCGCGTCAATCAAAGACGCGGCGATGTCATTGTCCGCGCGCGTGTGGCTGAACAGGGTGGGCAAAAGTTGAGCGCGGTCTCGGTCTATCAGTTCAACACCGAAGGCACGGTTGCCCAGCGTATCGACGCCAAGACCGCGGAGTTCCAGACTGTCCGACGCGGCCAGAACCACTACATTCTGCGAGACGCCGTGCGATCAATTCCCGGCCAGCAAAGCGTGCGGGAAGCTGAATTTGAACTGCCGGTCGATATTTCCGCGCGGTCACTCGTGGCCAGCCAGACGCGCGCTGAAGATGTCAGCTTCTGGCGGCTTTTGGGCCGCGCGCAACAGGCCGAGCAGGCAGGCAAGAATCCCCTGCCCTTTATCACCCAGTTTCATTCGCTCCTGGCGCAACCATTATTGTTTGTTGCCATGATGTTACTGGCCGCTACCGTTTCGTTAAGGTTCGCGCGATTTGGGCAGGATGCAAAGGCCATTGCGGCTGGTATTGGAGCCGGTTTTGTGTTGTATGTCTGCTCAAGAATGGTGATCACTTTTGGGAGCAATGGGCTGGTTGATCCGTTTATTGCGGCGTGGTCACCGGCAATCGTGGGGACTTTGATTAGTGCGACTGTACTCTTGCATCAGGAGGACGGCTGAATGACGGGCCGTATACCTGTTCAAAAGTGCGCTCACAGGGTGAGCGCGCGCGCGTTTGCGCGCGCTGTCGCACGCGGGTCGATGACCACGGCGCTTCTGCTGTCTCTGGCAGCCGGTTCAGCCATTGTTGCATCAACCGGATTTGCGCCCCCCGCCTTTGCCCAGGCAGCGGGCGTTGAAGAACCCGCACCACAGCTTCTGCTGCAGGCTGATCAACTGGTTTATGACAATGATGCCGAGATCGTCACGGCGATTGGCAGCGTTCAGCTTGACTACAATGGCTATCAGGTCGTGGCGCAGCGCGTGTCGTATAATCAGCGCACCCGTCAGGTGAAAGCCTTTGGCAATGTCGAAATCGTTGAGCCAAGCGGCAATCGCATCTTTGCTTCGGAAATCGACATCACGGATGATTTCAGCGTTGGCTTTGTCAACGCCTTGCGCGTCGATACGCCGGACAACACCAGCATAACAGCCGAAAGCGCGGAACGGTTTGAAGGTGAGAAGACCGTTTTCAACAACGGCACCTATACCGCCTGTCAGGCCTGCCGGGACGACCCGGAACATCCGCCTCTGTGGCAGATCAAGGCCAAGAAAATCATTTTGGACGGTCAGGCCAAAACGATCACCTATCGCCATGCGCGGTTTGAGTTTTTCGGTAAGCCCATCGCCTACCTGCCCTATTTCCGTCATGCCGACCCGTCGGTGAAACGGAAAACCGGTCTGATCCGGCCAACCTATGGCTATCAGGAAGAGTTGGGCGTGTGGTACCGCCAGCCGTTTTTCATCAAAACGGGTGAGACTCACGATTTTACACTGACAGGCACCGGATATTCCCGTCAGGGGTTCCTGTTGCACGGCCGGTGGCGCCAGCAACTTGAGAATGGCTATTACACGCTGCAGGCAGCGGGTATCAAACAGCAGGAACGGTCGGCGTTTAACAGTTCGCCCGATATCGACAGCATCAACCGCGGAATGCTGGCGACCACGGGTAAGTTTGACATCAATCCGCGCTGGGCTTTCGGTTGGGATGTGCTGGCGCAGAGCGACCGCAACTTCTCGCGCACCTATCAAATTCCTGATTTTAACAAGCGCGTGCAAACCAACACCGTTTATCTGCGCGGTCTGCATGACAAAAGCTATTTTGACCTCGCCGGTTACCAGTTCCGCATTCAGGACGACCTGCTGACCGATGACAACGGTTTTCAGACCAACGAAAACCAGGCGCTGGTACGCCCTTCGCTCGACTATAATTACGTCAAGACGGAAGACCTGACCGGCGGTGAAGTGTCGCTGGATGTCAATGTCACGAGCCTTGAACGCGACGAAATCGACTCGTTCCTCAGCACGCCGGGCGGCGACGTTCGCACCAGCGGTATTGATGGCGAAAGCACACGTTTGAGCGCTGATCTCGCATGGCGCAAAACGTTGAATTCCTCTTTCGGCCTGCGGGTAACGCCGTCGTTCTCGCTGCGGGGCGACTGGTCTCACATAGACGGGACCGCTGATCCGGCATCGGAACCGGTCGCAAACGGCTCTGAATCGCGTTTCATGGCGACGGCTGGCCTTGAAGTCAGCTATCCGGTTCTGGTGCGCACGGCCAATTCGAGCCATGTGTTTGAGCCGATTGCCCAGCTGTTCGTACGGCCTGATCTGGAAAACGATTCCGTGCTGCCCAATGAGGACGCGCAAAGCCTCGTCTTTGAAGCCAGCAACCTGTTCGCCCGCGACAAGTTTTCCGGCTATGACCGCATCGAAAGCGGGACGCGGGTGAATGCCGGTCTGCGTTATTCCGGTGCGCTGAGCAACGGATTGTCGCTGAGCGCGATTGTGGGTCAATCCTACAGCATCGCAGGCGAAAACCCCTATGCCCGGGAAGACGACCTGACCAATACCGGCGAAGAATCGGGACTTGAAGAGGCGCGTTCCGATTATGTTGCAAGCTTTGGGGCTTCAACATTCTCCGGGTTCACGCTCAACACGAACGGGCGCTTTGACCGCAATACTTTCAGTTTTGAGCGCGGGCAGGTTTCTGCGGGCTTTATCTCTGACGAACTGACATTCGATCTGTCCTACGCCTTTATCGAAGCGCAACCGGATTCCGGATTTGCATCCGACCGTCACGAAATCGACTTTGCTTCGCGCATATTGCTTGCGGAAAACTGGTCGACTTTCGGATCGCTGGTTTACAACATCGAGGACGATTTGTTTGTCAGCAGCAGCATCGGCCTGAGCTATCATGAAGAGTCCTTCACGTTCAGCCTTGCGTTCCGCGAGAAACAGAACACCGCCGGAGAGGAAGATCGCTCGATCGGTTTCCGCGTCGCCTTCCGCACCCTTGGGGAATTTGACGCCGCCGTTTCGGGCGAGGTTCTGGAATCGCTTCAGGACTTTTCGGACCTTGATAGTTCGGAGTGAGCCTGCTGCGGCGTGGGAGACGTCCTGAAACCCGGTCATGTCGATTGGAAACACAGATTTGAACACAGATATCGCTCCAAACACCACCATTTGACCAAACTTTGCTGGCAAGGCGCTGTTTGGGGTGTGAAAAGCGATTTTGATAACCTTTGGAATGATCATGGGGCACGTTAAAGTGTCCACCAATACAAAATTCGCCGCAAACGCTGTTGTTCATGCGCGCGGCACCGAAATGGAGACAACCGCCATGCGTGGTTTGGCATTTTCAGCACTGGCACTTGCAACCGCTCTGGCGGGCTGCAGTTCGTCCGGCAGCGATGTTGGTCAGGTTATCACTGAAAAACCGGTGATTGCCGATCAGCCGGTCACCACCGGTGTTCCGGACGTTCAAAAGATCAACAAGGCTGGCGGAACGCGCATATCGCTGCTGGTCAACAATACGCCCATCACGTCAAACGACATCAAGCGCCGCGCCGCTTTCGTGCGCCTGCGCAAAATGAAGGGCAACGCAAATCAGATCGCGACCGATGAGTTGATCGAAGAAGCGATGAAAATGGAAGAAGCCAAGCGCATTCGCACGGTTGCATCACAGGAATCGGTTGACGCGGCTTATGTCAATTTCGCCAAGCGCAACAAGATGCCTGTGCACATTCTGACGAAAGTGCTCAACGACCGCGGTGTGACAAAGCCCGGCTTCCAGCAGTTCATCAAGGCTCAAATGAGTTGGCAGAGAGCTGTTGGTGCCCGTTTCCGGGCTGAGGGTCGCAGCACAACCGCCAATAATGGCTATCAGTCGTGGCTGGCACCCGCCGGGACAGAAGGTGCGACCGAGAAAGAATACACACTGCAGCAGATCGTGTTCACCATTCCCGCCGCGCAGCGAGGCCAGATTCTCAACCGCCGAAAGGCTGAGGCCAACCAGTTTCGCAGCCGTATTTCGGGGTGTGAAAATGCCAAACAACTGGCCGCGTCGGTCAAGGATGTCAGCGTTAAGGATCTTGGCCGCGTACGGCAGCATGAAATGCCGCCGGAATGGGCGAAAGAGGTTCAAACCCTTGAACAAGGCAAGGTAACCCGCACAAAAGTCACGGCAAAAGGGGTTGAGATGCTGGCGCTCTGCAAGGAGCGTGACGTCAAAGCGGCCACTAATGTTGCGGCTGCTGGCGGCGATGCCTTTGGCGGCGATGATCTGCGCAACAAAATGACAGCCCTTGAAAAGAAATATCTGGACGAGTTGAAAGAGCGGGCTGTTATCAAGCGCTGGTAGCGCGTCCGTTTCGCGCCCCGCGTATGCAACCGCTCAACATGCCAAATGGATAATGCTCTCCCCTGCCTGCTGATGACGATCGGGGAGCCTGCGGGCATTGGCCCGGACATTGCTGTTGCTCTGTGGAATGAGGCATCGGGCGATCCGCAATCCGATGTCACGCCCTTTGCAATTCTTGCCGATCCGGAACAGTTGGCAAGACGGGCGCAAGATTTGGGGCAAGCGCTTAAAATCAGGCTTTGCAGCACACCGGAAGAGGCTGCGAATGCTGTCCTGGCGTTTCGCGACGCCCTGCCCGTCATTCCCTTGAACGCATCGTTCGAAGGTCACGCGGGCAAGCCGACCACTGAGGATGCAAAAGGCGTGATCGAAGCAATCGACACCGCAGTCGACTGGCTGGCGGCAGGCGATGCTCGGGCGATGGTGACATTGCCGATCAACAAGAAGTCCCTTTACGATGCCGGTTTTTCGCATCCCGGCCACACGGAATATCTTGGCGAACTGGCAAACGGCTGGGGTGGAGCGGCTGGCAAAACGTATAGACCGGTCATGATGCTTGCAGGGCCGGAATTGCGCGCGGTTCCGGTGACTATCCACATCCCTCTGGCCGATGTGTCTGCGGCTCTGTCAGCAGACCACATTGTTGAAACCATCGACATAACGGGCCGCGACCTTCGGCATCGCTTTGGCATTGCCAGCCCACGGCTTGCCGTCAGCGGCCTCAACCCCCATGCCGGTGAAAACGGGGCGATGGGGCAGGAAGATATGACTGTCATCGCGCCTGCCATCGAACGGGCAAAGGCGCAGGGCTGGAACTGTTTTGGCCCCCTGCCCGCTGACACGATGTTTCATACCGCCGCCCGCGCCTCCTACGATGCGGCGATATGCATGTATCACGACCAGGCGTTGATACCGGCAAAAGCGCTGGCATTTGACGAAACGGTCAACGTGACTCTGGGTTTGCCGTTTGTGAGAACATCACCGGACCACGGCACCGCTTTCGATATCGCGGGCACCGGCAAGGCCAATTCGGCCAGCACGCGCGCAGCGCTGAAGCTTGCTGATCACATGAGCCGAAGCGGCTCAGTTGGTGCACAAAGCCAATGAGCCATATCGATGATTTGCCGCCGCTGCGCGATGTGATCGCGGAATTTGTACTCGCGGCCAAAAAAGCTCTCGGCCAGAACTTCCTGCTCGACCTCAACATCACCATGAAAATTGCGCGGTCAGCGGGTGCGCTTGCAGATGCGACCGTTCTGGAAATCGGTCCAGGCCCCGGCGGCCTGACGCGCGCCTTGCTGGCAAGCGGTGCAAAACACGTTGTGGCAATCGAGAGGGATGAACGGTGCCGCCCCGCACTCAAACAGATTGCCGAGGCTTATCCGGGAAAGCTCACAATCGTGTTCGGCGATGCGCTGGAGGTCGACCACCGTCAGGCATTGGCTGATGCCGGTGTTGAACTGTTGAAAGACCCGGTGAAGATCGTTGCCAATCTTCCCTACAATATCGCAACGCCTTTGTTCACCAACTGGATCAGCGGCGAGTCGTGGCCACCCTATTGGGAGACGATGGTGCTGATGTTCCAGAAAGAGGTCGCTGATCGGATTGTCGCCACGCATGAGGACAAAGCCTGGGGTCGTCTTGGTGTTCTGTCCGCATGGCGCACCCATTCGGCAAAAGCCTTCGACCTGCCACCAAAGGCGTTCAGCCCGCCGCCCAAAGTTACCTCATCAGTCGTGATTGTAGAGCCAAGACATGACCCCATCGACGTTTCGCAAAAGGCATTGGAGCGCGTGACACAGGCCGCGTTCGGTCAGCGCCGCAAAATGCTTCGGCAAAGCCTGAAAAGCCTTGATCTGCCAGCCATACTGGAGGGCACGGATATCGCGCCAACGGCGCGCGCGGAAGAGCTGACGCTCGAACAGTTTGCCGCTCTTGCCAGGGTCGTTGACGACCATCGGTCATAAGACTGAAACGAATGAGAGCCTGATCGCTCCGCCCACACGGGTCTAGGAAATCGGCTGCTCCAACAGATCCGCCACGAAGTCATGCATTCCGACCCGCCGGTCACGGCGCAGACGCTCGGCCTTCAAAATGGCCTTCAGGTCGGCAAAGCTGCGATCCAGATCGTTGTTGATGATGATGTAATCATAATCAAACCAGTGCTGCATTTCCTCACGGGAATTGACGAGACGTTGCTCGATTACGTCCGGGCTGTCCTCAGCGCGGCGCACAAGGCGGTTTTTAAGCTCGGTCATAGATGGCGGCAAAATGAAGACGCTTACAATGTCAGCACGATTGGCGTTGAACATCTGCAAAGCACCCTGCCAGTCGATGTCAAACAACATATCCTGCCCCCGGTTCATCGCCTCCTGAACCGGCTCGATCGGAGTTCCGTAAAAGTTTCCATGAACTTCGGCCGACTCGAGCAAAAGCCCGTTGTCGCGCATCATCTTGAACTTAGACTCTGGGATGAAATGATAGTCCTTGCCATCAATCTCGCTGCCGCGCCTTTCGCGCGTGGTAACGGATACCGAAAGCGAAAGGTCAACCTCGTCCCGCAACAGATTGCGCGCGAGCGTTGATTTCCCCGCGCCGGAGGGCGACGACATCACCAGCATCAGGCCGCGCCGGGCGACTTCGGATTGGACGGTAAGCGCGGGATCAGCGACGGACATGGCAGTCTCTATTCAACGTTGAGTACCTGCTCACGAAACTGGTCGATCACCACTTTCATGTCGAGGCCGGTTTGGGTGATGGAAATGGCGTTCGATTTCGAGCACAGCGTGTTGCATTCGCGGTTGAACTCCTGCGCCAGAAATTCGAGCTTGCGGCCAACCGGGCTGCCTTTGGCGATCAGATCGCGGGCGGCTGCAATATGCGCTTCAAGACGATCAATCTCCTCGCGGATATCGGCCTTGGTGGCCAAAATCGCGATTTCCTGCTCAAGCCGGTCGTTATCCAGTTTCCCGTTTCGCTCGATCAATTGATCCAATTGTTTCTCAAAGCGCTCACGAATGGCATCGATATGAGTCGCCGGATCGGCTTTGGCCCGCCCGACCAGGGTTTCGATTGTGGAGATGTGGCCGAGCAGCATGTCAGCCAGCGCCGCCCCTTCGCTCTTTCGATGATTTTCCAGCGACTGAACAGTTTCCTCAAGACCGGCGATCAGCGCCTTGTCGAGACTGTCGCGCGCATCGGGGGACTGTTCATTGGCCGATGGTTCCAACACCCCGCGTACCGCCAAAATTTCAGCTGCGGTGGACTTCTTGAAGTTGTTCGATTTGTTGAGGTCCGCAATCCGACTGAGGACCATTTGCAACGCACCCTCGTTCACCTGAAGTGCGGCTGTCTCGGCGGATCCTGTCAGCGTGAGGTTCAGTTGCAGATTGCCCCTGTTCAAAACCGCGTTGCAAACCTTGCGCGATGGCATGTCCAGACGATCAAACCCGGAAGGCAGGCGCAGCCGTATATCCAGCCCCTTGCCGTTGACCGAGCGTATTTCCCACACCCAGTGCGTGCCGTCGGCATCACCCTCGCATCGCGCGAAGCCCGTCATGCTGGAAAGGCTCAATTGTCCGCTCCGCCTTCGGGTTGCTCGCTCTCATTGGGCTCCTGTTCGGATGCAGCTTCCTCGGCTTCCTTGCGCAATTGCGCTTCGATCTTTCTCCACTTGGCCACATTGGCATTGTGTTCGGCAAGGGTTTTGGCAAACACATGGCCGCCGGTACCATCGGCTACGAAAAACAAATCATCCGTTTCCAGCGGATTCGCGACGGCCTTCAAAGACTCAATGCCCGGATTGGCTATCGGCGTCGGTGGCAGGCCGTCGATCTGGTACGTGTTATAGGCCGTCTTCCGCGCGATTTCAGACTTCCGCAGGCCACCACGGTCTTTGGGTTTTCCCTTGCCGCCCCAGATGCCGTAGATGATTGTCGGGTCGGTTTGCAGCCGCATGCCCTTGCGCAACCGGTTGACGAAAACAGACGCCACATGCGGCCGCTCGCTGGCAATGCCGGTTTCCTTTTCGACAATCGAAGCGAGAATGACCAGTTCTTCGGGTGAGTTGATCGGCAGATCTTCGGCACGGTTGGCCCAGACTTCCGCAACGGCTTTTTCGCGCGCGGCCTTCATGCGGTCGATCACCTGTTGACGCGTCGTGCCACGCTGAAACGAATAGGTGTTTGGCAGCAAAGCCCCTTCCGGCGGCACGTCCGGCATCTCGCCCACCAGTGTCTGGTCAAAGGCAATCCGCTCCATGATCCGATAGGATGTCCAGCCTTCCGGGAATGTGAGCGCATATTCAATCGCGCGGCCTTCGGTCAGTTCCAGCATGACTTCGCGCATGCTGGCACCCGGTTTGAAGCCGAATTCTCCGGCTTTCAATGCGCTTGCCTTTCCCTCGGACTGAACGCCTCTCAGAAAAATGCGCAACGGCCCTTGTCTGGGTATGATGCCTTCTTGTTCCAGATCAGGAATGATCGAACTGAAGGTAGCGCCACGTTGCACAACATAGGTCTTCGGTGTTTCCAGCGGACCAGCGGCTTCAAACTGGGTTTTGCCGTGCCAAACCGCAAACGCAAAACCGACGCCACCAATGATCGCCAGGGTGAGCAGAAAGTTGAAAAAACGCACCATCATGCTGCGCGCGCCGGCTGAACGGCGGCGACGCTTTGGTGTTCCGACGTCTTCACGCAACACCTCTGCAGTCTCATCTTCAACCACCCGATCGCGGCCCCAGCTTTTGCTTGCGCGGGCTGCACGTTCAACATCGGCTTGCGTTGGATTGGACACCACTTTCCACTTTCCTGTCATCGTTCAAACTGAAATATGCCTGGCTCGAAGAAAACCAAAGAATCAGGCTTTTGTGGCAAAAACACGTGATCTTAACCTCGTGTCGCCGGTTGTTGAACTCTGCTGCATAACAATGGAGTGTTTTCACCCGCAATTGATAACGCGGTAATGAGCGCGATCAGACTTTGCGGAAAACCAGCGAAGCATTGGTTCCGCCAAAACCGAATGAGTTTGACAGAACCGTGGTCAGTTCTTTGGCTTTCGCTTTGTGCGGAACAAGATCGATAGCGGTTTCCGCTGCCGGATTGTCGAGGTTCAGCGTGGGCGGCAACTGGCCGTCGCGCATGGCCTGCAGGCAGAATATTGCCTCGACGGACCCGGCTGCGCCGAGCAGATGGCCGATGGCCGACTTTGTGGACGACATCGACATGTTTTCCGCATGGTCTCCGACAAGCCGCTCAACGGCTGCCAGTTCCATCGTGTCGGCCATGGTCGATGTGCCGTGCGCGTTGACGTAGTCGATCTCACTTGCGGCAATTCCGGCGCGTTTCAGGCTTGCCGACATCGCGCGATAAGCACCTTCGTGATTTTCCGCCGGTGCCGTGATGTGGAACGCGTCACCCGACATGCCGTAACCGATCAGTTCACCGTAAATCTTGGCGCCGCGCGCCTTGGCGTGCTCGTACTCCTCCATAACGACAATGCCGGAGCCTTCACCCATCACGAAACCATCGCGGTCGGCATCCCATGGGCGGGAGGCCTCTTCCGGCGTGTCGTTGAAGGAAGTCGAGAGCGCCTTGCATGCGGCAAAGCCCGCGAGCGAAAGGCGGCCAACGGCTGATTCAGCACCACCCGCAACCATGACATCAGCGTCGCCAAGCGCGATCATGCGGCCCGCGTCGCCAATTGCGTGAGCGCCGGTCGAGCAAGCTGTCACGACCGAATGGTTGGGGCCTTTAAGGCCATGCATGATGGAAACATAACCCGACACCAGATTGATCAGGCGGCCGGGAATGAAGAACGGACTGACACGGCGCGGCCCGCGCTCTGCCAGAAGCAATGACGTGGCTTCAATACCGGCCAGACCACCGATGCCGGAGCCGATCAAGGTGCCGGTCGCGCATTTCTCTTCTTCCGTCTTGGGGTGCCATCCGGCATCGTTCAGCGCCTGCGTGGCGGCGGCAACACCGTAGACAATGAAGGGATCAACCTTGCGTTGTTCCTTCACTTCCATCCAGTCATCCGGATTGTACTTGCCGTCTGCAGCATCGCCCAACGGCAATTGGCAGGCAATTTTCGCGGGAAGATCGTCAACCTGAAACGTATCGACTTTCTGAGCGGCATTTTTGCCTGCCAGAATGTTGCTCCAGCTGGTTTCAGCATCGCCGCCCAAAGGCGAAACCATACCGATTCCTGTGACTACAACACGTCTCATTGATCACCTGTCATTGATCATCCGCCCATAGCAAAACGCCGATACTGCCATCGGACCTGCCCAAATAGGCGATGGTCCCCAGCGGTATCAGCGCCAAAGCGGGACTGATTAGGCTTTGTGCTTGTCGAGATAGGTGACAGCGTCCTTAACGGTCTGAATGGTTTCAGCCGCATCGTCAGGGATTTCCACGCCAAATGCTTCTTCAAAAGCCATGACGAGTTCAACGGTATCGAGACTGTCCGCGCCAAGGTCGTCGATAAAGGAGGCGTCTGCCACCACTTTGTCAGCGTCGACACCAAGGTGCTCGACAACGATTTCTTTAACGCGTGCTTCTGTGTCGCTCATGAGTGGTTCTCCAAATCGACCAATTTTGTTGGCCCTTAACTAGATAAGCCGATAGCGCATATCAAGCGCAATCGTAAAGACCTGCGCGTTCGGGCCGATTTCAACAGATTTGTCCGTTTTCGGGCGCCGACAAGGTCGTTTGCAGCGTCTAAACCACCAGCAGCGCCCGCACAAGCCATCGGATGATCAGACTTTGGCAAGCGATCAGATCATCGCCATGCCGCCATTCACATGGATGGTCTGACCGGTGATATAGGACGCTTCAGCGCTCGCCAGATAAACCACGGCGCTCGCAACCTCTTCTCCGGTTCCCAGACGTTTGGCCGGAACTGTGCCCAGTATGGCGTCTTTCTGCTTGTCGTTCAGCGCGTCCGTCATCGGAGTTTCGATAAAGCCGGGCGCCACGCAGTTGACCGTCACATTGCGGCTGGCAATTTCCATCGCAAGGGATTTGGACATGCCGATCATGCCGGCCTTGGAAGCACAATAATTGCCCTGCCCTGGATTGCCCGTAACGCCGACAACCGACGTGATATTGATAATGCGGCCCGACTTGCGACGCATCATCGGGTAGACCATGTCACGTGTCAGCTGAAACGTGGCTTTCAGATTGATGTCCATCACCGCATCCCAGTCCTCGTCACTCATCCGCACGAAAAGACCGTCCTTCGTGATGCCGGCATTGTTGACCAGAATATCAACGCCGCCCATTTCGCTTTCAGCGGTGGCTGCCAGTTGCTTGACCGACTCCGCCTCGCCCAGATTGGCCGGAAAGATGTGAACCCGGTCACCAAGCAGGTCGGCGACTTCCTTCAGCCGTTCCTCACGAGTGCCATGCAGACCGACGGTTGCGCCCTGCGCGTGCAGCGCCTGCGCGATGGATACGCCAATGCCGCCGGATGCGCCGGTCACGAGGGCTTTTTTACCGGTCAGGTCAAACATGAAAATCTCCAGAACGATTATTTTTCAACAGGTTGTTGTGGCATTTGGCCAATCTGATTCAGGCGATTGGCCCTGCTTCAGAAGATGGCAACTTAAGAAAGTGATTCAAGTGCAGACCCGATGTCATCGGGCGAACCGATGGCGACGCCGGACAGGTTGCGGTCAATGCGGCGGGCGAGCCCGGTCAGCACTTTGCCCGAACCGATTTCCCAGATCGTGCCGACACCGTTTTCCGCCATATAGGTCACGCTTTCACTCCAGCGCACGCGGCCCGTCACCTGCTCCACCAGCCGTTTGGCGATGTCGTCAGGGTGGGAAATCGGTTCGGCCAGAACGTTGGAGACCAACGGAACGATGGTTGGATCAATATCGACTTCGGCCAGCGCCTCGCGCATGCGATCAGCCGCCGGTTGCATCAGGGACGAATGGAACGGCGCAGAGACCGGCAAAGGCAGGGCGCGTTTGGCACCGGCTTCCTTGGCAGCTTCCATCGCGCGCTCCACAGCATCAGCATGGCCGGATATGACCAATTGTCCGCCACCATTGTCGTTGGCGATCTGGCACGTCGATTCCCCTTCGCTTGCATTGGTGCAAATGGTTTCAACGTCGGCCTGCTCCAATCCGATCAGCGCTGCCATGGCACCCTTGCCGACGGGAACCGCCTGCTGCATGGCGTCGCCACGAATGCGCAGCAACCGCGCGGTATCACCAACGGAAATCGCATGTGCTGCTGCCAGAGCGGAATATTCGCCGAGGCTATGGCCTGCAACATAAGCGGCGGTCGTGACAATAAATCCACGCGCTTCAAGCGCCCGCAAAGCCGCAATGCTGACCGCCATAAGGGCGGGTTGCGCATTGGCTGTCAGGGTCAGTTGATCTTCCGGACCGTCCCAGATCAACGCCGAGAGTTTTTCGCCCAGCGCGTCATCGACCTCTTCGAAAACGGCTTTTGATTCCGGAAACGTGTCTGCGAGCGCCTTGCCCATGCCAACGGCTTGTGAGCCTTGTCCGGGAAATGTCAGTGCCAGCATGGTCCAGTCTCCTGTTGAGCCGATTGGAATGGAGTTTGCCAGCGTTTGCGGAAATTTCCACCCAAGGTCAAGGCCGTGAGGTGACAGGCACAGTAACGCGCGCCCGCGATCGCGCGTTGGCACAGGCCCGTGCTGCGTCTTTTGAAACGAAACACGGGCGGCGCATATGGTGTGTGAACGGCGCTAGTGACCGCGCAGTTTTGAAATCGTGGTGCGCGGGGCGATGCCTTCGGGATCAATCATCAATTCCAGCAACCCGCCCGTTGGGGACGCGACAGCGCGCTCGAAAGCATCAGCAAACTGGGCGGTCTCAGTGACTTTTTCACCCATCATTCCAAAAGCTTCAGCGATTTTGGTGAAATCGGGATTCACCAGCCCCGTTCCGCTCACACGGCCCGGATATTCCCGCTCCTGATGCATGCGGATCGTGCCATAGGTGCCGTTGTTGAGAACCAGAATGACTGGAGCGACGCCATATTGCTGTGCAACACCGAGTTCCATGCCATTCATCTGAAAGTCGCCATCGCCGGCAAAACAAAGCACGAAACGGGTGGGATCGAGAAGTTTTGCCATAACGGCGGAAGGAACCCCCGCCCCCATGGAACCGGCCTGCGGGCCGAGCAAACGCGCATCACCGCCGAATTTGAGATACCGCCCGGCCCAGATGGCGAAATTGCCGGCACCGTTGGTGATAATGACATCCTTGGGCAAGCGGTCACGCAGAAAGATCATGATTTCGCCCATGTCCACGGCACCCGGCTGAGGCGCTGTGTTCAATCCTTCCACCCAGGCGGCGCGCGCGCGTTCGGTGCGCTCTTTCCACTTCTCCCCGGCCACTTGCTGTTGCGCGGCCAATGCCGTCATCGCCGCGTTAGGGCAGGACATCACCGCCACTTCGGGCGTGAATATCTTGCCAATCTCATTTTCACTGGCGTGGATATGAACAAGCTTTTTGTCGAAATGGGCCGGATCGAACAATTGATAGCCATCGGTCAAGGTCTCGCCGAACCGCACATTGATGGCGAGCAGGAGGTCGCTTTCATCAAGAAAGGACCTGATTTCAGGCGCGAGGCCAAAGCCGGCATCGCCAATGTAGGACGGTGAGTCGTTGTTGATCAGGTCCTGACTGCGGAAGGTCACAATCACCGGCAGATTGTTGGCCTCGGCAAACTTTTCCAGTGCGCGACGGCCGTTGTCGTTCCAGCCACCGCCACCGACGATCAAGACGGGACGTTCAGCTTGTTTCAAATGCGCCATCACCTGTTGGGCATCCCAATCGGTGATATGTGGCTTGACGGGTTGGACCTTGCCACGCGGGCGAGCGTCGGTGGTCTGCACCAGCATATCTTCCGGCAGAGCAACGACGACCGGACCGGGGCGACCCGATTGCGCCACGCTGAACGCGCGGCAGACCAGCTCTGGCACACGGTCTGCGCTGTCGATTTCGACAACCCATTTGGCCATCGTGCCAAACACGGCCTTGTAGTCGAGTTCCTGAAACGCCTCACGCTCGCGCATCGATGTTTCAATCTGGCCGACAAAAACGACCATCGGGCTTGAATCCTGCATCGCGGTGTGGATGCCGATGGAGGCATTGGTCGCGCCCGGCCCGCGCGTGACGAACAAGACGCCGGGCTTACCAGTCATCTTGCCATAGGCTTCCGCCATGAATGCGCCGCCGCCCTCGTTTCGGCAGTTGATAAAGCGAAATGAGTTGGACACATCGTGAAGCGCATCGAGCACGGCAAGATAGCTCTCACCCGGCACGCCGAAGCCGATATCCACGTCCTGTTCAAGAAGACATTCCACAAGAAGCTGAGCGCCAGTGCGCTGCTCAACCAGGTTTTTTGATACGATTTCCGCTACTGACACGCGATTTTTCCAAATAATAGAGCAAATTTAGGGGCTTAAGGTATTTCTCTTCGCACAGTCTATATCAATTTTAGTTCCGTGTTTTGCATATCCTTGCGGATTCCTTGCCAAACAGGTGAGCAGATGGCCTATAGAAAACACGCTCGCGCCTGTTTTTCCACAAATTGAAAGAGGTTGAAACTCCACCGTGCCGACTTCTGTCATGTCCCGAACCTCACCCATCGCAACCATGCGCTCAATCGGGAAGACATTTGAAAATGGTCTGGTCGCGCTCGATGACATTTCGCTCGACCTTCATGACGGCGAACGGCTCGGTCTGCTGGGCGCTTCCGGGTGCGGCAAGTCCACCGTATTGCGAATATTGGCCGGTTTGGATCAGCCAACATCGGGCGATGTCGATATTCCGGCTCACGGCCGGGAAAGCCTTTCCTACGTGTTCCAGTCGCCAACATTATTGCCGTGGAAAACCGTGTTCAACAATGTGCTGATGCCACTGCAATTGCGCGGCGATAACAATGAAGCCGCGCATCGGGATGTCGAGGCCATTCTGGAAAGGGTCGAGCTTTCGGAATTTCACGATGCCTATCCCAATCAATTGTCGGGCGGGATGCAGATGCGGGTTTCGATTGCCCGGGCTTTAGTGACAAAGCCAACGCTTTTGCTGATGGATGAGCCCTTTGCGGCGCTCGATGAAATCACCCGTTTTCGCCTCAATGATCTGTTGCTCGAACAGCAGGCGCGGGAAAGCTGCGCGCTGCTGTTTGTCACTCACAGCGTGTTCGAAAGCGTTTATCTGTGCGACCGGGTTGCGGTCATGAGCCCGAGGCCGGGGCGCGTGGTCGAGATCGTCGATACATCGACCGATATGGAGCGCAACAGCGACTACCGAACGTCGAAAGCCTATGTTGATGCCTGCGCACGCGTGAGCGCAGCGCTGCATTCAGCGATGCGTTAGCTCTTGCTGCCGCTGCTGGTCGGACCGGAAATTGGCGTGTATTCTGCAATAATGCCTGCGCAATACAGCGCTGTTTCAAACAAGAGTATGCATGTCCCGTTCTTCTCCCGCCCTGCCTTTCTCAAAGCCCCAACCGTGGAACGCCATGGCCGCGGATCTGGTTGATGTTGCCATGGGCCGAAAGCCGGCCGATCTCGTGGTGCGGAACGGGCGTTGGGTGAACGTCTATTCCGGCGAGATTATCGATCAAACGGACCTCGCAATCATCGGCGGTCGCTTTGCCTATTGCGGGCCCGACGCCAGCCATTGCATCGGGCCAGATACGAAAGTTGTGGAGGCTGAGGGCCGGTTCCTCGTGCCCGGTCTTTGCGATGCGCATATGCATGTCGAATCCGGCATGGTGACGGTGACTGAGTTCTGCCGGGCCGTCATGCCACACGGCACCACGTCGATGTTCATCGACCCCCATGAAATCGCCAATGTGCTGGGCCTTGAGGGCGTGCGGCTGATGCATGACGAGGCGATGGCGATGCCGGTCAACGTGTTCGTTCAAATGCCAAGCTGTGTGCCATCGGCTCCGGGACTTGAAAATGCCGGTGCCTCGCTTGGGCCGGACGACGTGCGCGAAGCGCTTGGCTGGGACAACATTATCGGCCTTGGCGAAGTAATGGATTTTCCGGGCGTTGCCGCCAACACGCCGCGCATGACGCAGGAAGTTGCAGCCACCATGCAGGCGGGAAAAACCGTGGGCGGCCATTTTGCATCACCGGTTCTCGACAACAGTTTCCACGCTTATGCTGCCGGTGGCCCGGCGGACGATCATGAAGGCACCCGCAAGGAAGATGCGACCGCCCGCGTTCGCCAGGGCATGCGCGCCATGCTGCGCCTCGGCTCGGCGTGGTATGATGTGAAAGAGCAGATACGCGCGGTGACGGAAGACGGGCTCGATCCGCGCAACTTCGTTCTTTGCACCGATGACAGCCATTCCGGCACGCTGGTCAATGACGGGCATATGAACCGGGTGGTGAAGCACGCTATCGAATGTGGCGTTGCGCCTATTACCGCCATTCAGATGGCGACACTCAACACCGCGCAACATTTCGGCGTGGAGCGGGAACTTGGTTCCATCGCACCGGGGCGTTCTGCTGACTTTCTCATAGTTGATACGCTCGAGCCTCTGGATATCAGCGCGGTCTACAGCCGCGGTGTTCAAATTGCCGACCACGACGGTCTTTCTGTTGATCTGCCTGACTACGAATACCCCGCATCGGCCAAAAACACGGTCAATATGAAACGCGATCTCGATGCCGCTGATTTCGACCTCGCTGGTCCCGCAGACGCGACATCGGTTGTAGCGCGGGTGATTGGCGTTGTCGAAAATCAGGCCCCCACCCGCGCGCTCGAGGCAACGCTGCCGGTTTCCGGCGGAGTGGTTCAGGCCGACATGGAAAACGACATCGCACACATCGCGCTGGTGGAGCGCCACCGCGCGACGGGTGGTGTGGTGAACGGCTTTGTATCAGGGTTTGGCTACAACAAACCCTGCGCAATGGCCTCGACAGTAGCTCATGACAGCCATCACATGATTGTTGTGGGCACCGACAAACACCACATGGCGCTAGCCGCCAATCGCCTGCGCGCCGTTGGCGGCGGTGTGACCCTGTTTGCCGATGGCGAGGAACAGGGCATGGTCGAAATGCCCATCGCCGGATTGATGTCCAGCGAGCGCGCCGACATCGTGGCCAAAAAGGCCGATCAACTTGTGGCGGCCATGGCAGCTTGCGGATGCACGCTCAACAACGCCTATATGCAACATTCGCTGCTGGCCCTCGTCGTCATTCCCGAGTTGCGGATATCCGACACCGGCCTGATCGACGTGCGCACATTTGAGCGTGTTGAAGTATTGGCATAGCTGCAAAAAACGTCAGGCCCGCCTCATGTTTGAGACGGGCCTGTTTTGCAGCTTGTAAGAGCTTTGCAGGGGGCAAATTATCCCCGGTTGCGATTGCGATTTCTGTTGCGGTTCTGGCGCGGACCGCGATTTTCGTAACGGTTGGTGTTACCGTTATTGGCATAGGTTGGCACGCCGTAGGATGTGCAGGTCCATGCGGCATTCGCATCGCCTTCAACTCCTACGCTGTTGCTGCTGTAGCCACCGCCGTTGCCGAGATAATCGCAATTTGTATAGCGATCATAAGCTTCGTTGTAGTTGCCAGCTCCATAGCCGTACATCCGACGGGCTTCGTTGGTCCATGCACGCAAGGACATGGCGCGAGCGCCGCCCTGCGACTGGTGGAACCCGACGCCGGTGATGCCACCGAGTTCCTGAGCCGATGCACCGGTTGTGCTGGTCATGGCGAAGCCGGAAGCGACCACGGAAATGAGGGTGAAAGCTTTGAGTGTTTTTGCAAGTGAAAGGGGCATTTTGGTTCTCCTGAGGCTTTAAGTCTTTTGCCGATTGTTCGGCGGTTTGTGTTGACGAGAACCACTGTGCCCTCTCGCATTTGAACTGCGTCTGAACTGGCCGTTTAGATTTTGTTCATCATAGTTGCGCGGGTTGTCAGGAGATCGACTGGCGAAAGGGGAGCGCCAAATCGCACATCTCTGTGCGACACAATTGAGGCTCGCGGCACTGCTGCAGGTGTTGTAACATTCGATATCCGCTTCAAACCTGCCCGGGATACCTGCCAGATGAAAATACTGTTTGTGTGTTTCCTATCAGCGCTGGCACTGACGATGTCAGTCACGGCTGGCGAAGCGGTATCGCGATACGACACCCAACGCATGAGTTGTGATCGATTACAGTCCGCCCTGGCAACCGAACGCACGGCTATGCTGCGCTTCCCGTCGCGGCGCAATCCGCAACTGTTGATGTATGATTTCTACACCGACAGTGCGAGGCGATGCACCACCGGCGGGTTCGGTCGGATGACCTCTGTGCCGACTTCGGACCGGGCGCGCTGCCGTGTTTACAAATGCGAGCGCCGGTTTCGTGGCGGTCGCGATTGACAGACGCATAATCCAATCGCCGGTCGAAATGATCAGCCGATTGCCTTGAGCGCCTCCGCCAGATGGTCAAAGACCCGCCGTACCCGTGGGGTCGACCGCAATTCCTGATGCGCCACCAACCATATTGGCAGGACGGAGACCGTGCCTGCCATTTCAATTTCAACAACGCGCGAGTCATCCTGCCCAACACGCCGCTGGTTGAAACCGATTCCATATCCGGCGACGACCATCTGCCAGCACACCACCTGATCATCGCTGCGGAACGCGAAGAAATCTCGGTCAACATCGTATCCCGCTTTTTTCATTCCATCGATGACAAGCGTGCTGCGGTCATAGCCAATCACATCATGGGTGAGGATATCGTCCAGTGACGTCGGCATGCCGCGACGCTCGATATAAGAGTGCGCGGCAAACATCGCGGTTTCGAGATCGGCAACTTTGCGGGCAATCACATCTTCCTGCGTTGGGCGATACATGCGCACGGCGATGTCCGCCTCCCTGCGCAGCAGATTGTTGGTTTCATCGGAGGCGACAATCTCAATATCGATACCAGGCTCCTGCGCGCGCAAGGCGGTCAGAATATCGGGCAGTATGAAGGTCGCAACAATCTGGCTGGCGGTGATCCTGACGGTTCCCCTCATACCCGCGTGATCGTCGTCCTTGCCCGATGCAACCATGCCGAAGCGCACTGCCGCGTCAGCCATGGTTTGCACATGCTCGACAAGGGCCGCGCCCGCGTCCGTCAGTTCAACGCCGCCACTGACCCGGTGCAGCAGACGCGCGCCCACCTGCGCTTCCAGTTGGGAAATATGCCGGCTCAGCGTCGGCTGACTGCTGCCTGTTTTGCGCGCCGCAGCGGACAGGGAACCGTTTTCCGCGACCGCGGCGAAAGACTGCAGCAACGCCCAATCGAGGCTTTCCGTTTGATCACTCATCCATTCATTTTTGAATATTAAAATTCAATTTTTGGCAATACTCATCGATATTTGAATTCACTACCTTGTTTGTCAACACCAACAGACACGAGGACATGACATGAATGATCAAGCAAAAAGAGCCACCGTTATTATCGTTGGCGCAAATGGGCGGTTTGGCCGCGCAGCCCTGACCGCCTTTCACGACGCCGGTTGGCACATCAAGGCATTTGCTCGGTCCCGGCCAGCAGCCGGTGCACCGAGAATGACCGGTGTTGAGTATATCGCGGGCAATGCGATGAACGGGGCCGAATTGGCGAAAGCCTGCGTGGGAGCCGACGTGATCGTCAATGCCCTCAACCCGCCCTACCCGGCCTGGAAACGGATGTTGCCAAATCTGACGGCGAATGTTCTCGCCGCCGCAAAGGCGAGTGGAGCGACGGTGATGATACCCGGCAATGTCTACAATTACGGCGCGACCATGCCTGCTGTTTTGACCGAAATCACGCCCCACCACGCCGCAACGCAAAAGGGGAAACTGCGCATCGCCATGGAGCGCAGCTATGCCGACGCGGCCCAAGATGGTGTTCAGACGATCATTGTGCGTGGCGGGGATTTCATCGAACAGGCGCAAACCGGCAACTGGTTTGATTCCCATATCGCCAACAAAACCCATCAGGGAATCATCACTTATCCGGGCCATCGCGATGCGGTGCATGCCTGGGCCTATCTGCCCGATATGGCACGGGCGATGGTGCAACTCGCAGAACGCAGAGAAGAACTGGCCCCGTTCGACGAATTCGGTTTCGAGGGCTTCAATCTAACCGGCAACGAACTGATCGGGAAGCTGGAGGGCGTGACAGGACGCACGCTCAAGGTGAAAACGATTCCATGGCCGCTTATGAAACTGCTCGGTCTGTTCGCTCCGACAATTCGCGAGGTGATGGAGATGCGCTATCTTTGGGATGTGCCGCACGCCATGGACGGTTCCAAGCTGCGCGCGGCCCTCCCCGGTTTTGAGGCAACGCCGGTTGATGTCGCCCTGCGCGACGCCATTGCCGTCAGCCCGGACAAGGCAATGCCCCGCTCTCAATCCGCCAGCAGACCGGTTGCGGCCTGACTGACGTAGGGCGACAAATGTTCAATTGTCGCCCTTCGCCAGATGCAGCAAACGTTGCCCTTGTTGAAAGCTTTCAAAAAAGAAGGGCCGTTGACACGTTCCTGTAACAAAGGAACACTCTAGGTGTGGAGGTCATTTTTTACCAACCATCCACAATCAAGAGGAGGATATGATGAAAATACGCAATTTCCTGTTGTCCGCATCAATCGCCGCAACATCGGTCTGGAGCAGCAACGCTCTTGCCGCAACAGAGATCCAGTTCTGGCACGCTTTCACCGGACGTTTGGGCGAACTCGTCGCCGAACAGGTGGAGACCTTTAACGGGAGCCAGAGTGACTACAAAGTGGTCGCCTCTCACAAAGGCAACTATTCCGAAACACTGAACGCGGGCATTGCCGCTTTCCGCGCCAAGGAACAGCCCCATATCCTCATGGTCTTCGAGGTTGGAACAGCCACCATGATGGCTGCTGAAGGTGCCACCAAGCCCGTTTATGAGGTTATGGCCGAAGCCAATGCGAGCTTTGATCCAAGCGCTTATATCGGTTCGGTCAAGGGCTACTACACCACGACTGATGGCAAGATGCTGTCACTGCCTTTCAACTCTTCCACGCCGGTGCTCTGGGTCAACAAGGATGCACTTGAGGCTGCGGGAGTGGACCCGAACACCGATCTGTCCACTTGGCAGAAAGTTGGTGAAGTGCTGGAAAAGGTGAAAGCCTCCGGCAGCAAATGCCCGCTGACGACCGCATGGCAAAGCTGGATTCACCTTGAAAACTTCTCCGCTTACCATAACGTCCCATTCGCGACGAAGGACAATGGTTTTGCCGGTATGGACACCGAGCTTGCCTTTGACGGCCCGATGCATGTGAAGCACATTCAAACGATGGGCGACTGGGCGAAGGATGGAAAGTTCATCTATGCCGGTCGGCGCAATGAAGGTGGTGCGAACTTCCGTGCCGGAGAATGCGCCCTCTTTACGGAAAGCTCTGCCGGTTATGCCGGTATCAAGGCCGAAGCGAAGTTCGACTTTGAGGTTCGCCCGCTCCCCTATTGGGAGAGCGCACAGGGTGCGCCGCAGAACACCATTATTGGCGGTGCATCGCTTTGGGTCATGACCGGTCATGAGTCGGAAGAATATAAAGGTGTTGCCGAGTTCCTGAATTTCCTTTCATCGACAGACATTCAGGCCAAATGGCATCAGGACACCGGCTATCTGCCAATCACGGCTGCGGCTGGCGACAAAACCAAGGCCGACGGTTTCTACGACAAGAATCCGGGAACCGACGTGGCGGTCGTTCAGATGACAACCAAGGATCCGACAGCGAATTCCAAAGGTCTGCGCCTCGGTTCGTTTGATCAGATCCGCGGCATCATCGACGAGGAACTGGAAGCGGTCTGGTCCGGAGACAAGGATGCGCAAGCCGCGCTCACCAGCGCGGTTGATCGTGGCAACAAACTGCTGCGGCGCTTCGAACAGGCCAATCGCTGATTGCTGACCAGACAAACCATCGGCGGCAATCACCAATCGCTGCCGATGGTCATGTCGTTCCTCCGGGGCTGAGATTGTGGAAAAACGCGTAACCTTTCAGGGCTGGTTTCTGCCGCTTGCGCTTGTCTTCCCTCAAATCCTGGTTTCGGCTGTTTTCTTCTTCTATCCGGCCGGTCAGGCGATCTGGCAGTCGCTCTTTATTCCTGACCCATTCGGCCTTTCCACTCAATTTGTCGGCCTTGGCAATTTCGAGTTTCTGCTGACCGACGAATTCTACCGTGGTTCCTTCGTCACCACCGCGATCTTCTCCACCCTCGTCACGCTGGTGTCGATGGTTCCGGCCCTGTTTCTGGCCGTTCTTGCCGACCGCCTGATCAAGGGCGCAGGCACCTACCGAACCCTGCTGATCTGGCCCTATGCGGTGGCCCCGGCTGTCGCAGGGGTGTTGTGGCTGTTCATGTTCAACACGCGGGTCGGCGTGGTGTCGTGGTATCTTGGCCAATTGGGTTATGACTGGAACCATGTCTTGAACGAAGGCGAAGCGATGGGCCTTGTGGTCGTTGCCTCCGCATGGGGGCGTATCAGCTACAATTTTCTGTTTTTCTTTGCCGCGCTGCAATCCGTCCCGCGCTCCGTCATCGAAGCGGCGGCCATCGACGGTGCCCACTTCTGGAAGCGTTTCTTCACCATCGTATTGCCGCTCCTGTCGCCCACCACGTTCTTCCTGCTGGTGGTCAACGTGGTCTATTCCTTCTTTGAAACCTTCGGGGTGATCCACACAATCACGACCGGCGGACCACAGCAGGCAACGACGATTCTGGTCTACAAGGTCTTTGCCGATGGTTTCGTTGGCCAGGATCTCGGTTCGTCCGCAGCGCAGTCCGTCATCCTGCTGATTGTCGTTGGCGCGCTGACGGTCCTCCAGTTCAAATTCGTTGAAAAGCGGGTGCACTATTGACTGCGGAAGCCACAAAAGCCGCGCCCGTCGGCGCCGATCCGGCACCCGGCATGGTTGAACGCCGTGGCGGCGCGCTGTGGCTCACCCATGTGCTGATGATCATCGGCATTCTAATCGTATTCTTCCCGATCTGGCTTGCCTTTGTCGCATCAACCGTGACCCAGCCGGATATCGTGTCGCCGCCGATGCCCCTGCTGCCGGGCGGGCATTTCTTCGAAAACTACAAACGCGCCCTGTTTTCTGGCGTGAATGTTCCGGTCGCAACGATGCTGTTCAATTCGCTGGTCATGGCGCTTGGTATCGCCATCGGGAAAATCGTCATTTCCCTTCTGTCCGCCTTTGCCATCGTCTATTTTCGCTTTCCGGGGCGCACGACCTTCTTCTGGATGATCTTCATCACCCTGATGCTGCCGGTCGAAGTGCGCATCGTGCCAACTTACGAAGTCGCGGCGGGTTTCGGATTGCTGAATTCCTATTCCGGACTGATCTTTCCGCTCATCGCTTCAGCGACCGCAACATTCCTGTTTCGCCAGTTCTTTCTGACGATCCCGGATGAGCTTGCAGAAGCCGCTCGTGTGGACGGCGCCAAACCGATGCGTTTTTTCATCGACATCGTGCTGCCGATGAGCCGCACCAATATTGCGGCTTTGTTTGTCATTCTCTTCATCTATGGCTGGAACCAGTATCTGTGGCCCCTGCTCATCACCACGGACCCGGACATGAACACCATCGTCATGGGCATCAAGCAGATGTTCCCTTCCGGCGATGATACGGCAGACTGGCCGGTGATCATGGCGACTTCGATCCTCGCCATGATCCCCCCGGTGATCGTGGTGATTTCGATGCAGAAACTCTTCATCCGCGGTCTCGTGGACAGCGAAAAGTAAGCGAGGACTGGACCATGGCCACCGTTGGACTGGAAAACGTCAAAAAGCGTTTCGGCAAGACCGAGGTGATTCACGGCATCGATGTCGAAATCAAGGACGGCGAATTCATCGTCATCGTCGGCCCCTCCGGCTGCGGGAAATCCACGCTTTTGCGCATGGTTGCCGGCCTTGAAAGCGTGAGCGAGGGCGAGGTGCGCATTGGCGGCAAGCGCGTCAACGAAATGGAACCGATGGAGCGCGACATCGCCATGGTGTTCCAGAATTACGCGCTCTACCCCCACATGTCGGTGCGCCAGAACATGGCCTACAGCCTGAAAATCGCGAAGGTTTCCAGCGCCGAAATCGACCGCAAGGTCCAGGAAGCCGCCGACCTGTTGCAGCTCACCCCCTATCTCGACCGAAAGCCCCGCCAATTGTCCGGCGGCCAGCGCCAGCGGGTCGCGATGGGCCGCGCCATCGTGCGCGAACCGTCGGTCTTCCTGTTCGACGAACCGCTCTCCAATCTCGACGCCAAGCTGCGGGTGCAGATGCGCCTGGAGATCAAGGAGCTGCAATCGAAACTCGGCATCACCTCGCTTTACGTCACCCATGATCAGGTCGAGGCCATGACCATGGCCGACCGGATGATCGTGATGAATGACGGGATTGCCGAACAGATCGGAACCCCGCTTGAGGTTTACGAAACGCCGCAAACCCTGTTCGCCGCCCAGTTCATCGGCAGTCCGGCGATGAACGTCATCAACGGCACCATCGCCAACGGCACGGCTGAACTGGAAGGCGGCGCACGTCTCGCCGTCACTTCCTCGCTTCAAGGCCATCAGGGTCTTCAGGGGGATGTCAGTGTCGGCGTGCGCCCAGAGCACCTCGTCCCCGACCCCGAAGGCCCCTTCCGCCTTGACATCGGCCTGGTTGAACCCATCGGGGCCAACACGCTGTTGCACGGCCGGCTGGACGGAACCGACCACCCCTTCACAGCCAGCCTTTCCGGCATTCACAACACGCTTCAGGCCGGAAAAGTCATGACCTTCAGCGCCGACCCCGCCCATCTGCATTTCTTCAATCGCGCGTCGGGTGAGCGGATCGGCTAGGATATCGAGAACGGGCTCGCTTGGTTTGATTTGGCCTCACGCTGTGGGTTTGTTTTGGCCTCACGCTGTCGGTCCTCGCGGACCTTCGCTGCGGCGGCGCGAGGCTTGGCCCCGGCTCGCTCTTCGCTCGCTATGATGAAAGTCTTTCCCTTGGTTCTGCTTAGTTGTTTTGGCCTCACGGCATTCGCTTCGCTCAGGCCTGCGGCGGCGCGGCGGGATTCCCGTGGTGCTCCTTGGCTGATTTGGCCTCGCGCTGTCGGGCATTTCTTTGTCCCCGGTCGAGGTCCCCTCGACCACGCCGCTTGGGGCCCTTCGCTGCGGCAGCGCGACGGGATTCCCGCCGGCTCGCTCTTCGCTCGCTATGATGAAAGTCTTTCCCTTGGTGCTCCTTGGCTGGCGTTGTGCTGAGGTGGTTTGATCTGGCATCCACATCTTCCTCTTGTCATTCCCGCATGAGCGGGAATCCAGCTGTCAGCTTGGAGTGGTGGTTGCTATGTCGAAAGGTTTCCCGTCGGCCTGCGATTTGCACTGCGCCTGGCTCCTCACTTAACCCCACTCTCGTCATCCCCGGTCTTGTACCGGGGATCCATGCCTCTCCGGCGAACCCCGGCTCCCTCGTGAAACGGGAGAGGCGTGGATTCCTGTGACGGGCACAGGAATAACGGCTTGTGGGTTGAATTGAGGTTCATCTGTCTCGCCCCGCATCCCACCTCTTGTCATTCCTGCGAAGGCGGGAATCCAGAGCCGTTGAATACTCATCGTCACTAGAGCACTGGATCCCCGCCTTCGGCGAGGATGACAATCGGTGGGTTGGGGGAAGGTTGGGAGCCAGACAAGTCTCACCATTCCCACGCCCGCGTTTCGCGTCTGGGGATTGATCAAACATCTCAGTCAACCGACGGAACGCCCTGCGGACGCTGGCCATTGAGTAAACTATGTTTGCGAACGCGGGGCGTTCCGTCCCGGTGGCTGCGCAATTCCCTTTCTGCT